>JBGAHE010000046.1:0-52267 GCA_044226365.1 Bryobacteraceae bacterium | reverse complement strand
CGCAGGGTATACTGAAGTCGTTCGTTTCACCCTGTGGCGCTATCGTCTAACGGTTAGGACAGAGCCCTCTCAAGGCTTAAATAGGGGTTCGATTCCCCTTAGCGCTACCACTTCCCTTCAATAATCTTTTCGCCCAGATCGCCGGAGCCATCAGTCCGCGCGCCAGCCGGTACGAGTAGGAATTCAGCAAACCCTCGCGAACTTCGGTGAATTCCTTTTCCCGTTCATAGAGGAACCGCAGCAGTTCGTTGCGGCGCGAGAATTGCTCATCGAGCGCGGCGACGTCGTCGTCGGTCAGCGTGTGGCCAGGTTGCAGGTGATCCGGCATGCGCCAGGGGACATAGACCGTGCTGTGCGCCGGCGCGGTCTCCTCAGCGGGCCGCTCCTCCGTGTAGAGATAGATCGCCAGCGACTTACGCGACAGCGGCTGTTTCGCCTCCGGGATGCGAATGCGGCGGAATCCGTGCCAGGATGCTTCCGTCGTTTCGAAGATGACGCAGCGGTTCAGCAGCGGCGTAACGGTCACCGTATAGTCGTCGGCGCGATCGCCCCAGGGATTCTTGTGCAGTTCCAGGCAGCCGCCCCAAGCGGGCTCCCAGACGGGGTTGAGGAAGATGATCAGGTTCAGGCGGCGGTGCGTCTGGTTCTTGGGGTGGTAGTTGAAGTCGACGTGGATATCGAGGTCCTGCCCGTGGCGGTTCTCGTGGGTGCCCCCGCCGAAGTAGTGCGGATCGTAGATCAAGTGGGGAACGCCGGTAAGCCGGCCGATGTAGTCCAGAAACTCGGGCGACTGAATCAGAGCGTCGAACTTGGCGTAGGCGGGCCCGATCTTCGGCAGGGTTTCGACGACGGCTTTGCCGCCGGCGAGGCCCATCTCATTGAGGGCCTGCTTTTCGTCGAAGGCGGGAAACTCGCGCAGCAACTCGGCGCAGAAGTCCGCCGTGAGGAAGTCATCCAGGATCAGGTGGCGGAAGGGCTGAGCAGTGTCGAAGGCGTGGCGGGCCTCTTCGACGTTGCAGGGTCGTAGCAGATGCTGCACCTGTCTAGTTTACTGGCCATGCGACGGCCACCGAGGCGGACGACGCTCTTCGAACGCGGCGAGGCCTTCGGCAAAGTCGGCGCTGGCGAAGTTCTCGGCGCGCATCCGGGCGGCCAGTTCGCCGCCTTCGTTCAGATTCAGGTGACGGCTACGTTGCACGAAGTCAAGGCCGCGGGCGAGCGTCTCCGGCGAAGCGTTGGCCAGCATTTCCGCTACCGCCGTCGCGCGGTCATCCAGTTCGATCGCCGGCACCACTTCGTGAATCAGGCCATATTGGACGGCTTCGTTAGGCCCGAAGATGCGGCCCGTCAGCGAGAGTTCGAGCGCGCGGCGATGGCCCACGGCATCGACGATGGACCGGTAGACGACGAAGGGCCACATGCCGATCCGAACTTCGGTAAGGCCGAAGCTCGAGCCCTGCGCCGCAAACGCCACGTGCGCGTTCGCCACCAGCCCCAAACCGCCGGCCAAGGCCGGGCCGCCCACCGCCACCACGAGCGGCTTCCGCAAGCGAGCACCGAGCGTGAACAGACGCTCGTGCCAAAGCGTGGGGTCGAGCGTCTTCACCTCGGCGAGGTCCATGCCGGCGCAAAAAACTTTGCCCTGGGCGTCGAGCAGAATCGCGCCGACGCTGTCGTCGGCCTGTTCGCATTGCTCGACGATCGCCTTGCAGAGCGCAACGTTCAGCGCGTTTCGCTTCTCCTCGCGAGCGAGCGTGAGACGAAGGAGGCGTCCTTCGCGGCTAACGAGCAGGTTCGAGCTCACCGGGCTCCACCTCGATTTCCATCCGCAGCAAAGCGGCCGACATCGTTTTGCCCTGGGCATCGATGCGCAGCGACAGCGTACCGCCCCCGCCCAACGACTCATGCAGCAGGAAATTCAGCGCGCCCAGGTTCGGCAGTTCGTAGCGGTCCACCGGGCCTTTGACGAAGTTGCCGAAATAGGCCTTCACGCGCTCGGCCGTTACCTCGCGCACCAGGATCGGATAGTGCTGCGGCTGGTAAGCGATCACGCCGATATTGGCCATGTCGCCCTTGTCGCCGGAGCGGGCGTGGGCGATTTCGGAAAGATGGATCTTCATGCGAATACCTCCACGTGCGTCCGGATCTCTTCGCGCGGAATGAGCGCCGGCCAGTAGGCCACCACTTCGCGCACTGGCGGTCGGCCGTCGCCGAAGCCGGTAGCGGTGGGCGGGCCGCTGAGCACCAGCGGGATCAGTTCGCGGGTAAAACGGTCCACGTGCTTTTTGTTTTGGCCGCGTACGCCGATGCGCAGTTGGACTTCGGGGACGTCCGGGAACGGCAGCGCCGCCGGTCCGTGGCAGGCGTTGAAGCCCAGGATCTCGGCCCAGATCTCTTCGAACTCGAGTCCCAGTTGCGAGAGGCGCTCGCGCACGATACGCTCCGCGAGACGGGCCTTGCCATAAGCTTCTGGCCAACTGTAGACCAGCGAGCCGATGGCTTTGTAGCCCCATTCGTAGCTGAGCGACACTTTGAGGAACGGCGTGCGCGCGCGGCCTTCAATGCCGCTGACGCGCACCCGATCCTTGCCGCAATCCTTCAGTTGGACGGTGGTGAAGTCGGCGATGCAATCGGGTGTGATGTATTCGCGGGGGTCGCCGAGTTCGTAGAGCAACTGCTCTTTCACGACGTCGGAATTCACGCGGCCGCCGGTGCCTGGATGCTTCGTGACGGTGAAGGTGCCATCGGGTTCGGCCTCTACGATCGGGTAACCGATGTTGGCGAAGTCCGGGATCGTTTGCCAATCCACCTGGCAGTTGCCGCCGGTGGCTTGCGCGCCGCATTCGATGATGTGCCCGGCGATGGTGCCGGCCGCGAGCAGGTTATAGTCAGTCTCCTTCCAGCCAAAGCGATGGATCATGGGCGCAAGCGTGAGCGCCGTATCCGTACAGCGGCCGGCGATGATCACCTGTGCGCCGGTGGCGAGCGCTTCCACCAAAGGAAAGGCGCCGATGTAGGCATTGGCGGACAGCACGCGAGCGCGAATGTCGGAGAGCGGCGCGCCCGTGTCCAGGTTCTTAAGCTCGAGGCCACGGGCGAGGAAGTCATCGAGTTGCCCGAAGACGTCGTCGCCGTGCACCACTGCCACCTTGAGTTCGGGCGCCAGGCGCTTCACTTCGCGCGCACACGCGGCCGGGTTGACGCCGCCGGCGTTCGCAATCACGGTGACGCCGCGTTCGCGAAGCTGCTTAGCGATACGGCCGATCAGCGGCGGGAAGTCTCGCGCATAGCCCATTTCCGGGTTCTCGAGCTTCTGTTTCTGGACGATCGACA
This sequence comes from Bryobacteraceae bacterium, assembly GCA_044226365.1. Classification (GTDB taxonomy): domain Bacteria; phylum Acidobacteriota; class Terriglobia; order Bryobacterales; family Bryobacteraceae; genus JALHNI01. Next base: position 48,934 of record JBGAHE010000046.1, on the reverse strand, counting down.
TGGTGATCTCGGCGAGGTAGTCGAGACAGAGGTAGTCGATCGGACCTTGCTCCACCAGGCGGACGGGGGCTTCGAGCCAGTCCCCCCAGAAGCCTTGGCCATTGGCGATACGAATCATAACTGCTCCAGTATGGCGGGTTGCCGATGGCCGCTCCAGGCGGCAAAGTCGAAAACGAAGCTGAGGACGCGACGCGTGGCCAGCGGGTCCAGCACGGCATCGACATGGCCGCGGGCGGCGGCGTAACGGACGTCGAGCCAACGCTCGTAGTCGGCGCGGGTTTGCGCGATGCGCGCGGCGAGTTCTTCGGGCACCGGCTGCCCGGCCGCTTTCAGCTTGTCGAGTTCCGGCCCATGAATCGCCACCACGGCGGAATCGCCTTCCATCACGCCGATGCGGGCCGTGGGCCACGCGAAGGCGAAGTGCGGATCGAAGCCTTGCCCGGCCATCGCATAGTAGCCGGCCCCGGAGGCGTGGTTCACCGTCAGAATCACTTTGGGGACCGTCGCGCAGGCCATCGCCTCCACCATCTCCGCGCCCGCGCGAATGATCCCCGATTGCTCGGCCTCCACGCCGACCATGAAGCCCGAGACGTCCTGCAGGTACAGGATCGGCAAGCCGGCACGTTCGGCGAACTCCACAAAGTAGGCCACCTTACGCGCGGATTCGGTGTAGACGATACCGCCGATCCGCGGCTTCAGGTAGCCGCGCCGATTGGCGATGACGGCAATCGGGCGCCCGCCCAGCCGCGCTTCGGCGCAGAGCAGCTCCGGCGCGTGATCGGGCTGAAACTCGTTCCAGGGTTCGCCATCGAGCAGCGCGGCGAGGATCGCCGTCATGTCGTAAGGGAGCCGATGGTCTTCAGGCAGTGTCTCGTAGAGCGTCTCGGCTGGCTTGGCCGGCGGAGTGACCTCGGCCTTGGCCAACGGCTGCCCAATCGCCGCCATCCGCTGGCGGATCATCCGCAGACATTCGGCGTCGTCCTTGGCGAGCTGATGCGCCACGCCGCTGATCGTCGTATGCATCACGGCGCCGCCCAACCGCTCGGCATCAATCGATTGGCCGGTGGCCCCCTTCACCAGATTCGGCCCGCCGAGGCCCATGAAGCTGGTGCCTTCCACCATGATGATCACGTCGCTCAGCGCGGGCAGATAAGCGCCGCCGGCGATGCAGGGTCCCATGACGGCCGCAATCTGCGGGATCTTCAGGCGCCCCCGCATCAGCGAGTTGTAGTAAAAGATGCGCCCGGCGCCGTACTGGCCGGGGAAGATACGGTCCTGCAGCGGCAGGTTCACGCCGGCGGAATCGACCAGGTAGACGATCGGCACGCGGTTGCGCATGGCGACTTCCTGCGCGCGCAGAATCTTGGTAATGGTCTCCGGCCACCAGGCGCCGGCCTTGACGGTCGCGTCGTTGGCGACGATCACCGCCGGGCGGCCTTCGATACGCGCCAGGCCCGTCACCACCCCGGCGGCGGGGGCCTGGCCCTCGTACTGGTCGTAGGCGACCAGCAGGCCCAACTCCAGGAAATGCGTTCCCGGGTCAATCAATTGGGCGATGCGCTCACGGGCGGTGAGCTTGCCGTCGCGGTGCTGTTTCTGCACCTTGGCGTCTCCGCCACCGCGGCGGAGGCGATCCTCGAGGTCGAGCAGTTGGTCGACACGCTGCTGCAGGCTGTTAGGGCTCAACGCCATCAGTATACTGGAGCCGTATGTTGGGCTTGGATCGACGGGTGGCGAGCGGAACATGGACGGTCATTTTTGTTTTGGCCGTGGCCGCGGTGGCCTGGCTGCTGCGGGACGTCTGGTTCCTGCTGGCGGTGGCGCTTTTCTTTTCGTACATGATTGCGCCGGTGGTCACCTGGACCGAGGCCCGGCTGCCGCTGAAGCGCGCGCGGACCGAAGCGTTGCTGCTGGTCTACGTGGCGTCGCTGGTCGCGGTGGGTTCGGTGGCGAGTTGGGTGATCGGCAACGCCGTCGAGCAGGCGTCGGGCTTGGCCGAGCGCATCCCCGAACTGGTGAAGAAGCAGGATCTGCTCCTCACCTTTCCCCTGCCCTCCTGGCTCGAGCCCGCGCGGCAAAGCGCGGTGAAGTGGGCCACGCATCTGGTGGCGGGCGGCTTTGAACAGTTTCTGCCCTTCCTGCGGACCATTTCCGGCCAACTCCTGCTGGGCTTGGGCAGTCTGGTGCCGTTTCTCCTGGTGCCGATCTTCTCTTTTTTCTTCCTGAAGGACGGCCACGAACTGAGCGAGGCCATCGTCCTGCGTTTCGCCGAGGCGGACCGCGGCTTTGTCCGCCTCATCTTCGACGACCTCCACCGGTTGCTCGCGCAGTACATTCGCGCCATGGTCCTGCTTTCGCTTTCCACCTTCGCTTGCTTCGAGGTTTTCTTCTGGGCGACGGGAATGCAGTACAGCACGCTGCTGGCCACCTGGGCCGGGCTGCTCGAGTTTATCCCGGTGGTGGGGCCGGTGACCGCGGGTGTCACCGCCGTGCTGGTCGGCGCCATGTCCGGCTATCAGGTGCTGGTCGGTCTGGTGATCTTCCTGGTGGTGTACCGTCTGTTCCTGGACTACGTGCTCTCGCCATTGCTGATGGGCGCGGGCGTGGAACTGCATCCGCTGCTGGTGCTGGTGGCGATCCTGGGCGGCGAGCATCTGGGCGGCATCCCGGGCATGTTCCTCGCGATTCCCACCGTCGCGGCGGCCCGGATCCTGTACCTGCGCATCGAAGAGCGGGCGCGGATTGGTCAGGCTGCGGCCCTTCCACGCTAAAGCGCTGCGTCGCCGTCGATGCTGCGCCAGAGATACCAGCAGGCGATGCTCGAGTATGGGCGCCACTTGCGCGCGAGTTTCTCGAGCCGCTCCGGCTTCGGCATCTCCCGCAGTCGATAAGCGCGTTGCGCGGCATTGCGAATTCCCAGGTCGCCGACGGGTAGCACGTCCGGCCGTTGCAACGCAAAGATCAGAAACATATGGGCCGTCCAGACGCCCACGCCCTTCACCTGCGTCAGGTGCTCGATCACCCCGTCGTCATCGAGCTCCGGCAGATCCTGAAACCGGACCACGCCGGCGCACGTCTTTTCAGCGAGATCCAAAACATATTTCGCTTTTTGATTCGACAGACCGAGTAGCCGCAGCGATTCCGGGGTTTGCTTCAACAGGTTCTCGGGCGTCATGGAGCCCACCGCCCCCAGCACCCGCGAATAGATGGTGGAAGCGGCTTTGCCGCTCAATTGCTGATAGACGATCGAACGGGCCAGCGCCTCGAAATTCGGCTGACTGTATTGGATTTTGCAAGGCCCCACGCGGTCAATGATGGCGCCCATGGTGGGATCGGAGAGACGAAGATGATTCAGCGCTTGACGCATCGGTTGTGCGACCCTCAAAGCAGTATGACACGGCGTCAAATTCTGGCCGCGGCGGCCGCTTCGCCGCTCCTTGCGCAGGATCCGCAGGCGGTCATCCGGGTCGATGTGGACCTGGTCAACGTTACGTTTTCCGTGCGCGACAAAAAGGGCGCCCTGATTCCGACGCTCGAAAAGGCCGACTTCGAAGTCTACGAAGACGGCAAGAAGCAGGAAATCCGTTCGTTCAATAAGGAAGGCGATCTGCCGCTGACGATCGGTCTGCTGGTGGACGTCAGCCCCAGTCAGGAACGTCTGATCGACGTCGAAAAACGGGCTGCGGCGTCGTTCTTCCGCACGGTCCTTAAGAACAAGGACATGGCCTTCCTGATCAGCTTTGGCGGCGAAGCCGAACTGCTGCAGGACCTCACCAGTTCGCCCAAGCTCCTGACGCTGGGCCTCGAAGGTTTGCGCGTTAACGCTTCGGTCTCTTCGCCAATTACCCAGGGCCCGGTTCCGTCCACCCAGCGCGGCACCATTCTCTTCGACGCCGTCTATCTGGCGGCGGACGAGAAGCTGAAGGGCGAGGTGGGCCGCAAGGTGGTGCTGCTGATCACCGACGGCGTCGATATGGGCAGTCGCAAGACGCTCAATCAGGCGATCGAATCCGCCCACCGTTCCGACGCCATCGTTTACGGCATTTACTACTTTGACCGCGCCGCTTATGGCTATCACATGTTCGGTGTCAGCGACGGCGACTTACGGAAAATGTCCGAAGATACGGGCGGCCGCGTCTTCCGCGTGGAGCGCAAAACGACGCTCGAAGATATCTTCAAGCAGCTCGAAGACGAGATGCGCAATCAATACACGCTGAGTTACTCGTCGAGCAACCCGAACCGCGACGGCGGCTTCCGCAAGCTCGAAATCAAGGTGAAGAACAAAGAGCTGAAGGTGCAGGCCCGCCGGGGCTACTACGCTTCTCGCTCGTAAGCCGGGACCGCGCCGCGCACACCCATGAACGCGGCGCGATCAACCTGGCTCGGATGCCGTCCTCTAGCATCCGCGAGCGCTCCGGCCGCCAAACCGTAAGCCGCTCGTTTTGTGATCTCATCATGCCACACACCCCCCAAGGCCCCGACCCCGCCGACACGCTCAACCAACTGATTTTAAGCCATTTAAGAATTTCGAAACACGAGTGAACGCCTGTTACACTAGTGCTCGAACTGCGTGAATTCCCGCTTGGCCATCCTCGCCGCCGCCTTCCTGTTTTCCACCGGCGGGGCGGTCATCAAAGCTTCCTCACTGACCGCCTGGCAAGTGGCGTCCTACCGTTCGTTCGTGGCGGCGCTGGTGCTATTTGTAGCCGTTCCGGCCGCGCGCCAAGGTTGGCGCTGGCGGATGGTGCCCGTTTGTATCACCTACGCGCTGACGCTGGTCCTGTTCGTCCTCTCCACCCGCTTCACGACCGGGGCCAACGCCATCTTCCTGCAGGCGACCGCGCCCCTCTACCTGCTGCTCATCGCTCCCTTGCTGCTCGGCGAACGCCTGCGTCCGCGCGACCTGATCGGGCCTGCGGCGATCGCCGTAGGCATGACCTTCTTCTTCGCGGGCGGCGACCGGCAAGCCGCCACCGCGCCGAACCCCGCTCTCGGCAATCTCTACGGCGCTGCCAGCGGACTCACCTGGGCGCTTACCATGGCCGGTTTGCGTTGGCTGAATCGTTCGGGCGTCCCCGGCGGCTACGCGACCGCGGCGATGGGCAATCTCTTTGCCGCCGCCTTCGCCTTCGCGCCTGCCTGGCCGGTACCCGCCTTCACCGCTGCCGACGTGCTTGTGCTGGGCTATCTCGGCATCTTTCAGATTGGCTTGGCTTACTATCTGCTCAACGTCGGTCTCGCCCACGTACCGGCCTTCGAAGCCAGCGTGCTGATCCTCCTCGAGCCGGCGCTCAATCCCGTTTGGACGTACGTCGTCCACGGCGAGCATCCCGGCACGTTGGCCATCGTGGGGGGTACGATTATCTGCGCGGCCACCTTGTTGCAGAGTTGGCTGGCTAGCGCGCCAACGCGTGACGCGTAGCGAGCAGCGTCTTTTCGAGCGATTCCCGCGGCAGTTGGCGCACAATCGGCGTGATGATTGAGGAGAGCATCATCGGCACGCCGCGCGACAGCGAGATGGCTTCGCACTCCACATACACGCCACCATCGCGCTCCTGGAAACGCCAGTACGAGTTCAGCCGCCACATGAAGCCATGGTCCTGTCCGACCGGGAGTTCGCGCTCAGAACTGGTGCCCGCGTCCTCCACCTCGGTAATCTTTGTGCTGTAGCTGCGGCTGCGGGCATGGGTAGGGTCCACGCGCTCGTACACGGCGTCGTACTCCGTGTTCAGAATCACGGTAATCACCTTCTTCTTACGAAGGCGCAGATAAACCTTGTAACGATCGGTGTCCGAATTTACCGCCTTCGAGTCGATCACCTCGGGCCCAAAGACATTCTTATGATTCGAGTAGTTGCGCAGGAAGGTGAGCACGTCATCCAGCTTGGTGCCAGGAATGAAGGTTGCGCCCTGCCAGTCGTGCACCAATCCGCCATGGATTTCGTGCACGCCCCGGGACTCTCGCGGCGCCACCATCACGTCGCGTTGCTTCACCGTCATCAGACAGCTCTCGCGTTGGTCGCACCAAAGAAAAGACTCACGCTGTTGCATCTCTGCTTCACGACGTTTGACGTACTCGTCGAAAGCACGCGTGGTTTGCGGCTCGAGCGTGGTCGTAGCGACGTCGAAGGCCAGCAAGGGAAGAACGAAAAGAAACCCGTACACCTTCACTACCTTGAGCGTAGCAAAACACGCTGCTTTCGCGTGTAAACGCGGCTGCTAGAATACCCGGTATGTTTCAACTCGGCGCCGTCACGTACAACGTGCTGAAGGACTGGGATCTCGAAACTGTCATCACTAAGCTTGAACAGGCGGGCTTTGCCGCCGTCGAGTTGCGCACCGAACATAAGCACGGCGTAGAGCCGGGCCTCTCGCCGGAACAGCGTGAACAGGTGAAGGCACGTTTCGCCCGCAGCAAAGTGCGCCTGCTGAGCTTCGGCTCCACCTGCGAGTTCCATGCGGCGGACCCGGCCGTGCGGCAGAAGAACGTGCAAACCGCCAAAACCTTCATCGACCTCGCTCACGACACGGGCGCCTGGGGCGTGAAAGTGCGACCGAATGGCTTTCCGCCCGGCGTCACGCGCGAGCAGACCATCCAAAACATCGCGGCCAGCCTACGCGAATGCGGCGACTATGCGCAGGGCAAGGGCGTCGAGGTGTGGGTGGAGGTCCACGGCAAGGACACGCAGGAGCCACCGGTGTGCGCCGCCATCATGAACGCCACCAAACATGACGCCGTAGGCTTGTGCTGGAACTCGAACCCCACCGACGTCGTCAACGGCAGCGTGAAGCAGAACTTCGACCTATTGAAGAAGTGGATCAGGAACGTCCACATCAACGAACTCGCCGGCCCGTACCCGTATCGCGAGCTATTCAAGCTGCTCCAGCAGCAACGTTACGAACGCTACACCTTATGTGAAGCCCAGGAAAGCAAAGAACCCGAACGATTCCTCCGTTGGTATCGCGCCCTCTGGACGGAGTTGAATCGCCCATGCGGATAACCCTCGCTCTGTTGACCCTGGCCACGCTACGCGCGGCCGTCCCCACGCCCGAAAGTCACTTCGGCCACGCTCTCACCGCCGATCGGAAACCGCTCGAATGGGCGAAGGTAGTGACGTACTACGAGAAGCTCGCCGCCTCCAGCGATCGAATCAAGCTCGAAAAGCTGGGTCCGACCACCGAAGGCCGGCCCTTCCTGATGGCCATCATTTCGTCCCCTGAGAACCTGAAGAAGCTGAACCGCTATCGCGAGATTCAGGCCGCCCTCGCCGACCCTCGCAAAACGCCGCCCGCCGCCGTGGCCAAGCTGGTAGGCGAAGGCAAAGCCGTCGTCGCCATCACCAATTCCATCCACGCGAACGAGATCGCCTCCACTTATACCGGCATGCAGTTCGCCTACAACATCCTCACGGCCGACAAGCCGCGCTTCAAGACGATTCTCGAAAACACGATCTTCCTGCTGGTGCCGTCGCTCAACCCCGACGGCGTGGACATCGTCGGTAACTGGGCACGCAAAACGATGGGCACCGAGCACGAAGGCACCATTCCGCCCGAGCTCTACCAGAAGTACGTCGGCCACGATAACAATCGCGACTGGTACATCTTCTCGCAGGCCGAAACGCGCCTCGCGGTGGAGAAGATGCACAACGCCTGGCATCCGCAGATCGTCTACGACGTCCACCAGATGGGGCCCACTGCCGCGCGCATGTTCGTCCCGCCGTGGATGGATCCGATCGACCCCAACATCGACCCCGCCATCGCCCAGGCCTGCAACACCTTCGGTATGGGCATGGCCTTCGACCTCACCTCCGCCGGCCGCAAGGGCGTGGTGGTGAACGCCATGTACGATTTCTGGACCCCGGCACGCCATTATCAGAGCTATCACGGCGGTCTGCGTTTGCTCACCGAATCCGCCAGCGCCCGGCTCTTCTCGCCCATCACCATCAAGCCTGAACAACTCCGCGGACAAGCCTTGGGCTACAACGTCGGTGAGCGCGCCTGGAACCATCTCGAGCCCTGGACCGGCGGCGAGTGGAGCTTGAAAGAAATCGTCACCGACCAGTTGATCGCCTACGAAAGCGTCCTGTGGCAGGCGGCCGTGCGCCGCGAAGACCTGCTCACCAACTTCTACAAGATCCATCAGCGCGCCGTGGAGCGCCCGGCCGGCCCTTACGCCTTTGTCGTCCCCGGCGATCAGATGGACCCCGGCGCCACGCGCAAGATGCTGGAGACGCTCGCTTTCGGCCAGGTGGAAGTGGAACAGGCCACCGCCAAGTTCACCGCCGATGGCCGCGAGTATCCCGCCGGCTCCTTCGTCATTCGTCTGCAGCAGCCCTACAGCTCGTTCGCCAAGACCTTGCTGGAACGGCAGCAATATCCCGACCTGCGCCTCTACCCCGGAGGACCGCCCAAGCGTCCTTACGACGTCACCGCGCAAACCCTGCCGCTGCTGATGGGCGTCAGCACCGACACCATCAAGGACCGTTTTAGCGCCCCGCTCGTCAAAGCCACGAACTTGACGCCGCGCCTCAAAGGCGCCTTGCGGCCCGGCGCGATCGCCGCCTCTGACGTCGACAGTTGGAAGAAAGTGAACGCCGTTTGGAAGACCGGCCGGTCCATCTGGCGTGACCCCGCCACCGGTGACTTCTTCACCGCCGCCGCCCCCGGCCTGGTGGAGAAGAAAAAGCCCCGCGTAGGCCTCTACCGCAGTTGGATGTCCAGCATGGACGAAGGCTGGACGCGCTGGATTCTCGAGCACTTCGCCTTCGACTACGCGCGCCTCACCAACCCGCAAATCATCGCCGGCAACCTGCGCGCCAGGTTCGACGTGATCGTCTTCCCGGACCAATCGACAGCCACCATCGCCACCGGCTATCGCCCGGGACAGATGCCCGCCGAATTCGTCGGCGGCTTAGGGAAAGCCGGCGCCGACGCCCTCAAGGCTTTTGCCGAGCAGGGCGGCACGCTCGTGTTCCTGAACGACAGCACCGAGTACGCGCTACAGGCGCTGGGCTTGGGCGCCACCGACGTCCTGAAAGGCGTTTCCTCCCGCGACTTCTATTCGCCCGGCTCACTGCTGAACGTGACGCTCGATACGAAGCATCCACTCGCCTACGGGCTGCCGGCGGAATTGACGATTTGGAGCGAAGGGTCACCGGCGTGGGAACTGACGGCCAACGAAAAGTCCGTCGCGACTTACCTGCCGAAGGGCCTGCTCGCTTCCGGCTGGCTGCTGGGCGAGAAGTTCCTCGTGAACCGCTCCGCGCTGGTGGACGCGCCCATCGGCAAAGGCCGCGCCATTCTCTTCGGCATGCGGCCGCAATATCGCGCCACCAGTTACCAGGCGTTCAAACTCTTCTTCAATTCGTTTTTGTTGTAGCGCCATCCACGCGGCGCACCGCGACGATGCGTGCCTGCGTCGGAGCTGATTCCATCTCGCGAACTTCCATGAGCAGTTCGCACCAGGGCAACGTGCGCGGCGTCGCGTTGAAGCGCTGAGCCAGGTCGCGTAAGAACGCCGGGTCGCTCGCCGCCTGGCCCATGATCTCCATCAACGGCGTCGACGGACCGCCAATCAGCAGCACACGCCCGTTCCCGGAAAGATTCGGCAGATACGCCAGCCGCGCATAGGTCATACGCTCCCAGCGCCCTTCCTGCAAACGGTACTCGCGCTGCTCACCGGGCAGCGGTTTCATATTGCGAATGAAGACATTCCCGGGTGCGTCCTGATCGATCCGGAAGTTCAGCTTGTTCTCGAACAGTTGGACCCACGGGTTGGAGAACGGCCCACTGAGCAGGATAATGTTGTCGTCGGAGAACTCGCGGACCGTGACGTCGCGCGGATGCCGCACCACGACATTGGCCCCATGGATCGTCCGGGCCAGTTGCGCCGGCAACTGCAGACTGCCGGAGGCCACCATCCGCTGTTTCTTCAGCATTTCCCAAACCGGATTGCTCTCGCCCACCGCGTTACGGATCTTGTCGGACGTCTTGTAGCTGCCGTCCTGATACTCGGCGAGCTTTGGCGCCCAGCCCGTCAGCAGCTTGTAGATCTGCACCACGGCGTCGCCATAAACGACACTGATGCGCTGGCCGGCCGGCTCCTGCATCAGGCCCATGAGCGTCGGCTCGGGCTTCGCCTCGCTGCGCAGCATCAGGAACGCGCACAGCGCCGCCAGCACGCCGGACGTCACCCACCCCCAATTCACCCGGCGGCGAGGGACGACGATGGCCGGAAGCTCCTGCCGTTCTTGAAACAGTGGCACATAGCTCCCGCGTGGAATCGTCACCCGCAGCGGATCGTCGGCGCCTTCGCCCGCATAGTACTCGTCGATCTTCTGGCGCAGTTGCCGCGCGGTCACCCGGACGATGGTGTCGTCGTTAATGCTGTAGTCCTTAGGCCGCCCAAACACCGCCACGCCGATCGACTGCTCCTTGATCTCAGCGGCCCGGCCCTCCAGCGCCGCGTACCCGACAAAGCGCAGGAACTCCCGCAGTCTCGGGCGGCTCTCCAGCGTCCGGCTGTTCAGCAGCTGCTCCAGCGCGGCGCGCTGGGCTTCGTCAATGGCAACCAGGGGACTCAGCTCAAAAACCTCTTCGCGCCATCATATCAGGGTCATTTCACCGTGAATTCCCCTGTCCGAACCCCTTTCTGCGGCCAAATACTATCCTGAAGCCATGTTGCCGATCAGCCGTCGCCACGTCCTCGCCGCTCCTGCGTTGCTAGCCGCCCAATCGAGAGCCAACCGGCCGAACGTCCTGGTCATCGTCCTCGACGACCTCGGCTGTCGCGACCTCGGCTATCTGGGCGCCACCGACCTCAAGACGCCCCACCTCGATGCGCTCGCCAAGAACGCCGCGGTCTGCTCCAACTGGTACTCGAACGCTCCGGTTTGCGCGCCGGCTCGGGCCTCAATTTTATCCGGACGTTTTCCGGCCAAGGCCGGTGTCGCCTCCAACGGCGGCGAACTCACCCCCGGCATCGCCACCCTCGGCACCACCTTTAAGGCCGCCGGCTATCGCACCGCCGTCATCGGCAAATGGCATCTCGGCCTCAAGCCCGAAACCCACCCCAACGCCCACGGCTTCGACTACTTCTACGGCTTCCTGAACGGCTGCATCGACTTCTACTCCCATCGCTTCTACTGGGGCGAGCCCAACCGGCCCAACTTCCACGACCTCTACCGCAACCGTACCGAAATCTTCGAGGACGGCCGCTACTTCACCGAGCGCATTGCCGACGAAGCCGTCGAGTTCATCGAGAAAGGCCGCGAGCCGTTCTGCGCCTACGTCGCCTTCAATGCGCCGCACTATCCGATGCACGCCCCGGTAAGCTACATGCAGCGCTTCGCCCACCTGCCGCTGGAGCGGCGGACCTACGCGGCCATGATCGCCGCCGTGGACGACGGCGTGGGCCGCATCCGCGCCGCGCTCGCCCGCCGGGGTGAGCTCGAAAACACGATTCTCGTCTTCAGCGGCGACAACGGCGCCACCACGGAAAAGCGCGCCGGACTGGGCGGGCAGTACGCCACGGCCGGCTCCAATGGCCCCTTCCGCGGCTTCAAATTCTCTGCCTTCGATGGCGGCTTGCACATCCCCGGCTTCGTCCACTGGCCCGGCAAGATTGCCCCGCGCACGGTGACGCAGATCGGCCAGGCGATGGACATTCTGCCCACCGTCCTCGACGCCTGCGGCCTCCCCAATCCCGGCGGCTTCGACGGCCTCTCGCTGATGCCCGTCCTGCGCGACAATCGACCTTCGCCGCATCAGGCCCTCTTCTGGACCAATCAAGGTCAACTCGCCGTCCGCCGCGGCTCCTGGAAGCTCGTCATCAACGGTAAGGATTTTGACCGCCGGCCGGACGGGAACAAAGCCCTCACCGGCAACGACGCCTACTTTCTCTCCAACCTCGACGAAGATCCCGGCGAACAGCGCAACCTGCGCCAGCAGAACGCGAATCTCGTCGACGAACTCGCCACACTCGCCAATCAATGGCAAGCTTCTTTGCCCAGTTCGAACTAAAGGAACTCCCATGTTGCTCCGCTTCCTGCTTTTTACTCTCTCCTCCTTCGCGCTCCTGGCGCAGACTTCCACCGGCACCATCTCCGGCACCGTGCTCGACTCCTCCGGCGCCGTCATCGCCGGCGCGCAAGTCCGCCTGCTCGGCACCGACACCGGCGAAGTCGCCCGCGAACTCACCACCGCGGCCGACGGTACCTTCAGCGCGCCGCTGCTGCGCCCGTCGGCTTACACCGTCGAGGTGTTGGCCACCGGCTTCAAGAAACTCGTCCGGAGCGGCATCACGCTCCGCGTTGACGACCAGGTGTCCTTGCGACTCGCGCTCGAAACCGGCGCCACCACGGACTCCGTCACCGTCGCCGGCTCCGCCGAACTCGTCGAAGCCACCACCAACACCGTCGGCCAGGTGATCGACGACCGCGCCATGCAGCAATTGCCTCTCAACGGTCGCAATTACCTCGCCCTGGGCAACCTCACTGCCGGCGCCGTCCCCTCCACTCGTTCGCGCGACAAGACGTTCTCCGCTTACGGCAATCGCAGCTTACAGAACGCCTTCCTGCTCGATGGCGCGCGCAACCAGAATTATCTGCGCGGCCTCGACAATCGTGCCCGCGACGCCATGCGTCCATCGCTCGAAGCGATCGCCGAATTCAAGGTCCAGACGTCCAATTACTCCGCTGAGTACGGCGCTTCCGCCGGCGCCGTCGTTAACGTCGTCACCAAGTCCGGCAGCAATCAGTTCCACGGCAGCGCGTTCGAGTTTCTCCGCAATAACAAGATGGATGCCCGCGACTATTTCCTGCCAGCCACATCGCAGCAGCCGCTCTACATCCAGCACCAGTTCGGCGGCTCTTTCGGCGGCCCCATCAAGCGCAATCGCGCCTGGTTCCATGGCGCCTATCAGCGCACCCACATCTCCGAAGGCGAAGTGAATACGGCTACGCTCCCGCTTACCGCGGAACGCAACGGCATCTTCACCCTGCCAATTTACGATCCCCTCACCACGCGCGCGAATCCCTCCGGCGCAGGCTCGGTCCGTACCGTTTTCCCCGGCAACGTCATCCCCGCCAATCGCTTTGACCGCATCGGCAAATCATTGGTCGACCGTTTCCCGGATCCCAACCTCCCGGGCACCGCTCGTAACTGGGTCTCGAACCCGCTGCAAGCCACGCGCAGCCACAACGGCACCGTGCGCGGCGATGTCCGCCTCACCGATGCGGACTCGCTCTTCCTGCGTTACTCCGTCGATAACGGCGTCTTCTCCCGTCTCCCCGTACTGCCCGTCGGCGCCCAAACCGGCGTCGACCGCGACATTCCCGCCCGTTCCTGGGGCGTGGGTTACACGCGCATCCTGAGCCCATCGCTCATCAACGAACTTCGCTTCGCCTATAACTACGTCGGCACCGTGCAGGACGCCACCTTACCGGTCGACCCCATCATCCCCAACTCCCTCGACGCCCGCGTCCAATCCTCGATCCCCACCTTCGGCGTCAACGGCTATCCCACGCTCGGCGATCAGCCGGCGAACTTCGGCAATAATCCGGTAACGAAGAAATCCAAGGTCTGGAACTTCTCCGATAACTTGTCCTGGGTCCGCAATAAGCACACCATCAAAACCGGTATCGACTTCCAGTATCTCGACATCCCCACCTTCGCCGCCCTGCAGGGTCGCGGCTCCTGGGGCTTCAGCGGCGTCTTCACGCAGAATCCGCAAAGCCGCCCTGGCACCGGCTCTTCCGTGGCCGACTTACTCCTGGGTTACCCGAACACCATTACCATCGGCAGCCCGTCCGATGCGAACGAACGCGCTCGTAATTACTATTTCTATGTGCAGGACGATTGGACCGTCACCTCCAAACTCACGCTCAACTTCGGCGTCCGCTACGAGCTCACGGCACCCTTCTACGACGCCAACAACCGCCTCGCTAACTTAGTCATCGATCCCGGCAGCCTCTATAACCAATACGTCATCGCCGGCGATCCGCGCCTCCCGCGCTCCCTGCAAGGCCTCGACAAGAACAACATCGCGCCGCGCGTCGGCTTCGCCTATCGCGCCGGCCGCGGACTGGTCATTCGCGGCGGCGGCGGCATCTTCTTCGCGCAGGACGAAGGCTTCGGCGTCTCCCAGCGCATGACGAACAACCCGCCCTTTGTCGGCTTCGGCGGCTTCAGCGTCACTTCGGACCAGTTGAACGTCTCCTCCACCATTCCGCTCAGCGGTTCCCTGCCCGCGCGTCCGACGGCTCCGGATCCGGCAAGTTACAAACTTAGCCCCACGAACACCGCGCAGATCCGCTCCTGGCCCACGCGCAACACGATTCCTTACGTGGAGCAGTGGAACTTCTCGCTTCAGAAAGAGATGACCAAGAACCTGGTGGCCGAAGTGAACTACGTCGGCAACCACGGCGTGAAGCTCTATGGCGCCTATGAAGGCAATCAGCCGGTGCCCGGCGCTGGCGCCGTCAACGCGCGCCGTCCGCTGGCGGGCACCGTCACCTCCGGTTCCATCCTGGCGGTCGCGCCCTGGGTCACCTCCGCGTATCACGGCATCAGCGGACGCCTGGAGCGCCGCTTCGCCCAAGGCTATTCCTTCCTCGCCGTCTACACCTTCGGCCGCGCGCTCGACATGCAGTCGAACATTGACCTCTGCGACGGCTGCGGCGGCTCGGCCGGCAACGGCGCCGTCGTTGACTCTCGCAATCGTCGCTTGAACTATGGGCTCTCCGATCAGCACACCGCCCAGCGCTTCGTGCTCTCCGGCCTCGCCGAACTGCCCTTCGGCCAAGGGAAGCCGTTCCTCACCAGCGGTCCCGCCGCGGCCATCTTCGGCGGCTGGGCGCTCTCCGGCATCACCACGCTTTCCTCGGGCTTGCCCTACACAGTCACCCTGAACTTCGACAACGCCAACACCGGCAGCACCAACTGGCCGAATCGCATCGCCTCGGGCCGGCTCGACAATCCCACCGTCGATCGCTACATTGACCCGAATGCGTTCGTCTTCCCCGCCCAATACACGCTCGGCAACGGCGGTCGCAATACGCTCACCGGCCCGGGCACGGTCTCCACGGACCTCTCCATCCAGCGCAATTTCCACATGCCGCTCGGCGATGGCAGCCGCCTCGAGTTCCGCGGCGAAGCCTTCAATCTGTTCAACACCCCGCAATTCGGCACCCCGAACGCGGCACTGGGCAACCCGGCTTTCGGCACCATCGGCAGCACGGCTCGGTCGAATCGGCAGATGCAGCTCGGCCTACGACTGCTCTTCTGATATCCTCCATTCTTGTCCGTCCAAGCACCACCCATCTCGGCCCGTCTGGCGGCGATGCAGCCCACCGCTGTGAACGCCATTCTCGCGGAGGTGCGCGCGCTGCAAGCCTCCGGCCGCTCTCTTGTCTCTCTGATGCGTGGCGAACCAGACTTCGCCACGCCTCCGCACATCGTTGAAGCGTGCGCCCAAGCTATGGCCGCCGGGCGCACCGGCTATCCGGACAACCGCGGCGAGAAGGTTTTGCGTGACGCCGTCGCGCAGAAGCTCCACCGCGACAACCGGCTCAACTACGATCCGGCCACCGAGATCCTGATCACCACCGGCGCCACCTTCGGCATCTATGCGGCCTTAATGGCGCTGCTCAACGAAGGCGACGAAGTCCTCCTGCCGGACCCGGTCTACGACGCCTATCAGTCGCCCGTCCGGCTGGCCGGTGGCGTCTGCCGCCCCGTGCCGGCTCCCATCGTCAATGGCCGCTTCGTACTCACCGCCGAAGCCCTTGATGCCGCCTGGACTCCCGCCGTCAAGCTCCTCATCCTCAACACGCCCTGGAACCCCGTCGGCACCGTCACCTCCACCGCCGAGTTAGCCGCCATTGCTGACTTCCTCCTGCGTCGTAACGTCTACTTACTCACCGACGAAATCTACGAAGCCATCACTTACGACGGCCATCGACACATCTCGCCGCTCGAAGCCTGCCCCGACTTACGCGATCGCGCCATTCTCGTCAACAGCCTTTCGAAGACTTACGCCATGACCGGCTGGCGGGTCGGCTATTGCGCCGGCCCACCCGCGATCATCCAGGCCATGTATCTCGTCCTCGCCCAGAGCAGCCGCGGACCCGCTACTTTCATTCAGGACGCCGCGGCCGCCGCGCTCACGGGCCCTCAAGACTGCGTCAGCACCATGCTGGCCGAATACACCCGTCGCCGCGCCTTAGTCCTCGAACGGCTGCCCCAAGCCCTGCCGCCCGAAGGTGGCTTCTTCGCCATGCTTGATTTGCGCAGCTGGAATCGCCCGTCGAACGACATTCGCCGAACCTTGATGAACCACTACGGCGTCGTCGTGGTGCATGGCTCCGCCTACGGACCCGCCGCCGAAGGCACCCTGCGCGTCTCCTTCGCCACCGGCGGCGCCGCTCTGCAAACTGGCCTTGATCGCCTTTCCGCCGCCCTGGGAGCCCTGCAGCCGTGAGCCTCGTCCAACTCCAACCCGGTACGCCCGTCCCTCAGGCGAAGGCGAACTTAGTCGACGCCAACTTACTCCGCGCTGAACTCGAGCGCGTCATCTCCGGCGACGTCCGCTTCGACGCCATCACGCGCGCCTTGTATTCCACCGACGCCAGCGTCTATAAGATTCTCCCCCTCGGCGTCGTCATCGCCAAAACGCGCGAGGATATCGTCCGTTGCGTCGAACTCTGTCACCAGTTTCGTTGTCCGCTCACCATGCGCGGCGGCGGCACTGCGCAAGCCGGCCAAGCCATCGGCGAAGGCTTGCAGGTCGACATCTCGAAACACTACAACCAGATCCTTGAAGTGAATGTCGAAGAGCGCTGGTGCCGCGTCCAGCCGGGTATCGTGCTCGACGAGTTGAACGCCAAGCTCGCCCCGCATGGCCTGCGTTTCGCGCCCGACATCTCCACCGCCAGCCGCGCCACCATCGGCGGCATGATCGCCAATAACTCAAGCGGTGCGCGCAGCGTCCTCTACGGCATCACGCTGCATCATGTCCAACAACTCACGGTCGCCCTCTCCGACGGCTCCGTCGTCGAACTCGGCGAGCGCCAGCGCGATCAACTCCCCGTTGGCGATTCGCTCGAAGCCATCGCGTACCGCAAAGTACTCGACCTTGCCCAACGCCACGCCGGCGAGATCGCCGAACGCTATCCCAAGATTCTCCGCCGGGTCGGCGGCTATAACCTTGACGAGTTCGTCAACCCCCAGCAGAACCTCAATCTGGCGAAGATGATCGTCGGCTCCGAAGGTACGCTCGCCGTCATCCTCGAAGCCAAGCTCAAGCTGGTCCCGCTTCCCAAGGCCAAAGTCCTGATGGTCGCCGAATTCGATACCTTGCTCGAATCTCTTCGCGCCGTCCCCACCATCCTCCAACATCAGCCGGCCGCGGTCGAAGTGATGGACAAAGCCATCCTCGACAATACGCGCCAGAATGCGGCACTCGAGAAGATCCGCTCTACGTTCATCAAAGGCGACCCCGGCGCTACCCTCTGCATCGAATTCTACGGCGACCGTCGCGAGGACTTACTCCCTCGTCTCGAAGCCCTCGAGGCCGACTTATTCCATCGCGGACTCGGCTATCGTTACACCCCGGTCATCGAACCCGCCCAGCAAGCCCGCGTCTGGAGCCTGCGCGAAGCGGCGCTCGGCCTCTCCATGGCCGTTAAAGAAGATGCCAAATCCATCTCCTTCGTCGAAGATACGGCCGTCGCGCCAGAGCGCCTCGCCGAGTTCATCGGTCAGTTCATGAACCTCCTGCGCCGGCACGGCACCACAGCCGGCGTCTACGCGCATGCTTCCGTCGGCTGCCTGCACGTGCGCCCCGTCGTGAACATGAAGACAGAGGACGGCATTCGTCAGTTCGAAGCGATCGCCACGGACGTCGCCGACCTCGTCCTCGAGTTTGGCGGCGCCCTCTCCGGCGAACACGGCGACGGACTGGTCCGCAGTCCCTTCATGCGCAAAATGTTCGGGCCCGTGCTCTATGAAGCCTTCCGCGAACTCAAGCGCACCTTCGACCCTCAGGGCATCCTCAATCCCGGTAAGATCGTCGACTCACCTTCGCTCACTTCACACCTCCGCTTCGGGCCTGCCTACCAGGCTGTCAGCCCCGAAACCTGGTTCGACTACTCCGACTACGGCGGCATGGCCGGCGCGGTAGAGATGTGCAGCGGCGTCGGCGCCTGCCGTAAGACTCTCGCCGGCACCATGTGCCCCAGCTACATGGTGACGCGCGAGGAAGCGGACTCCACCCGCGGCCGCGCGAACGCCCTCCGCATGGCCATGGCCGGCGACCTCGGCCAACCTGGCCTCACCGACCAGGGCCTCTTTAAGGTCCTTGAGCTTTGCCTCGAGTGCCGCGCCTGTAAGTCCGAGTGTCCCGTCGGCGTCGACATGGCTCGCTACAAGAGTGAGTTTCTCGCCGGCTACTGGAAACAGCACGGCACACCCCGAAAAGCGAAGCTACTCGGCAACTCCCATCGCCTGGCCGCCTGGGGCAGTAAGTTACCCTTCATCGCCAACGCCGCCATGGGGCTCGCCCGCGGCTTTGCCGGTATCCATCCTGATCGTCGTTTACCGAAGCTCAGCCTCCGCACACTGCAATCGCGCTTGCGCACGCCTGCGCAGCCCCGCGCCCTGCTCTTCAAGGACACCTGGACTAACTACTACCAGCCCGAAATCGGTCTCGCCGCGGCCAAGGTCCTCGCCGCCGCCGGAGAGCCGGTCGCCCTGGCCCCCAACGTCTGTTGCGGCCGTCCGCTAATTTCGCAGGGGCTCCTGCAAGAGGCCCGCGACCTCGCCCGGCAGAATACTGAGAGTCTTCACACTCTCGTCAGTCAAGGCCAGAAGCTCATCTTCTGCGAGCCGAGTTGCCTATCGGCCGTCAAGGAAGACGCCCCCGCGCTTCTCCGCGGTGCTGAACGCGAGAAAGCCGAACAAGTCGCCGCCGCCTGCGTTCTTTTCGAGGACCACGTCGAGCGCACGCTCGCCCATGGCAGAGCTCAGTTGCCGCTCCGCGCCGGCCCTCCGAAAATTCTGCTTCACGGCCATTGCCATCAGAAGGCTATGGGCTTGCTCGAAACGGCAAAGTCCCTGTTGAGCCGCATTCCCGGCGCCACCATCCAGGAGCCTGACGCCGGTTGCTGCGGCATGGCCGGGTCCTTCGGTTACGCCGAGGAGAAGTACGATGTCTCCCGCCGCATCGCCGAGCGTAAGCTGGTCCCCGCCGTGCGCGGACGCGAGCCGGACACGCCGGTCGTCGCGGCCGGCTTCTCCTGTCGTCACCAGATTCACGACTTCGCGGAAGCCGAAGCCATCCATCCCGCCGTCTTACTCGCAAGCTTACTCGAGGAGCAGGCATGAGTCTGGCCTGGATCTCTCTCCTCGCGCTCTTACTCGTTATCATCGTTAGTTGCTTTTCGAAGCTGAACGTCGGCGTGCTCGCGTTGGTAGCGGCCTGGATCATCGGCGTGTATCTCGGCGGCATGAAGTTAGACACCGTTCTGGCCGGCTTCCCTGTCCCACTCTTCATCACGCTTTCGGGCATGACCCTGTTGTTCGCCCAGGCGCAAAATAACCAGACACTCGATAAGCTCGCGCATCAGGCCGTGCGCATTTGCCGCGGCAACGCTGGCTTGATCCCGATTCTGTTCTTCGCGGTTGCCGCGGGCCTGGCCTCCATCGGACCCGGCAATATCGCCACCACGGCTCTGCTCGCCCCCATCGCGATGAGCGTGGCTGGCCGGGCCGGTATCCCGCTTTTCGTAATGGCGATCATGGTCGGGAACGGCGCCAATGCCGGTTCGCTTTCGCCCTTCGCCCCCACCGGCATCATCGTCACCGGCCTGATGAACAAGGCCGGACTCGGCGGCCATGAGCTCGCCACTTACCTCTATAACCTCACCGCCCACGCGATCGTTGCCTTCGCCGGCTTCGCGCTCTTTGACGGGTGGGCTCTGTTCCGCCGCACTTATGACGGGCCGGACGTTGAGCATCCGCCGCTCGACCGTACGAATTGGATTACCGCCGCCGTCATTCTCACCCTGCTCGTCAGCGTCGCCTTCTTCAAGGTGCCTGTCGGGATGGGCGCCTACGCCGGCGCTATTGTCCTCGCCCTCACCAAAGCCGCCGACACCAGTGACGCCATCAAGAAGATGCCGTGGAACGTCATGGTGATGGTATGCGGTGTCACGGTGCTCACCGCCCTGCTGGAAAAGACGCAAGGCATGGAGTTATTCACTGACTTACTCGCCCGCGTCTCCACCCCCCAGACCGTCACCGGCCTGATTGCCTTTCTCACCGGCTTGACCTCAGTTTATAGCTCGACCTCCGGCGTCGTCCTTCCGGCGTTTCTGCCCACCGTACCCGGCCTCGCGGATCGCCTCGGTTCCACGGACGCCATGGCCATCGCCTCGTCCATGAACATTGGGGCTCACTTAGTCGACGTCAGCCCACTCTCCACCATCGGAGCCTTGTGCATCGCAGCGATCCCCGCCGGAGAAGACTCGCGCCAACTCTTTAACCGCCTGATGGCCTGGGGCCTCTCCATGACCGTCGTCGGCGCTCTCGGCTGTTGGCTCGTCTTCCGCTAGTCGAGCTTCACCTGGCTCGTCTTCAAGCCGCACTGCGGCGTATTCGCGAGCGCCCGTTCATAACTTGCCCCAACCTGACTCCAGGCGATCGGTGATCCGGCATTGTTCGCCTGTCCCTGGAACCTGGCGAACGACGCCGAGTAGAACGTCAGCAGTGGATGCTCGCTATCGCTCCAATCGAAGTAACCCACCGCCGCCTGATCCCGGGCCGACATCGTCACCGGCGGCACGAAGTACCGATCTTGGTTCCAGCGGCCTCCGTAAGAGGTCTGCACTTGCGTCACCAGATCATTGAGTTGCTTCTGCAACACTTGCCCGCGTTGCGCATCGGTCGCCTCCGCCGGCATGCCCAGCATGAAGCGGCGCGCGACTTTCACCACCTTCAACTTCCCGTCCTCGGGCATCAGAATGACGCTCGTGTAGTGCCCGCTTTCGCTCTTGAAGATGCCGTGCACAGGCATTCCGCCGCATGCCGCTGCGCGCTTGAGCGGTGCCGTTGCCGCCGGAGTGAGCACCAGATGCACCACTGGATCCGGCACGAAGGAACGGATGTATCGATCCGGCACGCCGGCTCCGAAGCGCGTTGAAGCAGCCAGTGTCTTATACTCGGGTTCGCTCAATCCGCGAAAGGCGGCGCGGAGCTCGGTCAGGTTGCGCGGATCGGTCGAAGAAGTTTTGTCCTCGGGCAACCACGTAAGGCTCAAAGCGGCAAGCTTCGCCAAGTCATCACCCAGACAGACGTTCGACAAGCACGTCGTCTTGAACTCAGCCACCTGAACCACGGCCGAGTGCGCCGGAGCGGCCTTGCCGTCCTTCGCGGCCAGACGCGCGGTCAGTTGCTCCCGCTGAGACGGGGTCAAACGGCGTTCCACCCGCGTCGCCAGCATCACCGCATCGCGATCGCCCTGTCGACCCGCCAGTGACAGCCAGTAAGTCGCCTCCAACTGATCAGCCGTCACCCCCCGCCCAGCCAGATAGCGATCGCCCAGTTCCTGTTGCGAACCGGCGTGGCCATGTTCTGCCGCCAACCGGTGCCAACGGGCTGCCTCCGTCTCATCCGCCGTTACACCCAGCCCTCGGCTGTAGCAAATCGCGATCGTGTTTTCCGCGTCGGGCTGCGCCCCTTGCGCCGCAGCCTTGCGATACCAGCGCAGCGCCTCCGCATAGTCCTGCGTGACGCTCAAGCCATCGCGGTAGAACTGTCCCACCGCCGCTTGCGCCGCCGCATCCCCATGCTCCGCCACCACCTTGAAATAGGCCAGAGCCGTAGCAAAATCCTTGGCCTTATACGCCGCATAGGCCTGCTGATAGAGTTCCTTATCCGTCACGCCGGCCGGAACCGGTTTAGCCGGCGACGAGGCGGGCACGTTCACTTCGGCCCCCGAAGCGTACGGCGACGAGCCGCCCTTGCGAATCGACCGCATGCGCGGCTGTGCCTTGGAAAGGTCGGCGATGAGCATCGCCGTGACCAGGATGGACGACAACGGCATCCAAAGGGAGCGGACAGCAAAAGACAAGTGACGTAAACCCTCAGTAACATCTGTCGACTGAGACGGTGGTGCCGAAGATCAGCCGTCCACCTGAGTGGTCTGCGGGGTTTCTACTGAGGCAACAGGCCTTGCCGAATCGCAAACCGAACTAACTCCGCACTGCTGCGTAACTCAAGCTTGCGGAAAATGCGATTCCGGTGAGCATCGACGGTATAGACGCTGATGTTCAACTCCGTCGCAATGTCTTTGGCAGGCTTGCCTTCGGCCAACAGGCGAAACACATCGAGCTCGCGCGCCGTCAGCAAATCCAGCGGACTCCCCACGAACCGCTGATAGTCCGAAAGTACTGTGTTCGACACGCCGGGCGCGATATAGGCTTCGTTATTCACCACTGCCCGCACGGCCCGCAGTAACTCCGAGTCCACGGACTCTTTCAGCACATACCCTTTCGCGCCCGCCCGTAGCGTCTCGCGGACATAGGTCGGGTCCTTGTGCATGGAAAGCACTAGCACGCGGATCTCCGGCCAGTTCTGAGTGATTTGCTGCGTCACTTCCACACCATTCATCTGCGGCATCGCCACATCGAGCACCACCAACGCCGGCTTCAATTCTGGAATCATGCGCAGCGCCTGCTCGCCCGTGCCAGCCTCCCCCACCACATCGAACTCTTCCGGATGCTGTGCCAGGATCAGGCGAAAGCCCCGCCGCACCATCGCGTGATCGTCCACCAGCAATATTCGTGTCGCCCGCGTCATGCCGGCACCTCCTGTGCCACCGGGACCGTGGCTCTGATCGTCAGCCCTTCGCCGGTCCGCGAGCGCACCGTCAACTCTCCGCCCACCGCCTGCGCCCGCTCGCGCATCCCCAGTAAGCCCAGCCCGTGATGATTCTGACCATTGCTCGCCAGGCCCCCGCCATTGTCGGCAATCGTCAAACGGATCTCGGCCCCTTCCCGCTCCAGATCAATCTCCACATTCGTCGCCAGCGTATGGCGCGACGTGTTCGTCAGCGCTTCCTGGGCGATGCGGAATAGATGCGTCTCCACCACCGGACCCAGTCGCTCGCGCACCCGGCTGCGATAGTCCACCGCAATCCCCGTCCGTTGCGAGAAATTGCGCGCCAGTTCACGCAACCCGTCATCGAGCCCGAAGTCGTCCAGGATGCGCGGACGCAGCACGTGCGAGAGATCACGCGCCATCGATTGCGCCTCCTTCACCAGCCCAACCGCATCGGCCAGCCGCGCCTGCCCCTCGTCGTCCCGCGCTCGCACCACGCTCAGCGTCGAGCCAATCGCGTTCAACGTCTGTCCGAACTCGTCGTGCATCTCCTGAGAGAAGCGCCGCGCATGCTCTTCCTGCCGCGCGAGCGTGTGCAGCGAGAGCTTCGCCAGCACGTCCGCATGCCGCTCCAGCCGATGGAACGACGTAATCGCCCCCGCCACCGAGAGCGCCGCGCAGATGCCGGCCAGCACCAGTGCCACCACCAACAGATTCCGCGCCGATTGCAGTTCGCCCGCATCCACCGTCATCTGCGCCGTACGCGACCGGGAAGCGTCATCGTAGGACGCGTCCATCAAGTGCACCGTGGCCTTGGTAAATGCGCGGTACCGAACGGCCAAGTCCTCGGAATTGTTCCGGCGCTTGCTGAGCAAATTGTCAATCTCATCAAACAGCGGACTCGCCGCGCGCTGCACCGCGCCCCACGCCTCGCGCTCCGGCCCGCCCGGTTTACCCGCCAGCGCGTTCTCGACAATCCGCTGCAGCTTGCCACGCTCGGCCTGAAACTCGCTGCTCAGGCGCTGCAACTCGGCACTTGAATCCTCATCGGCCATGGCATAGAGCTGCATGCCGAGATTAGCCTGCTGCCGCGAGAGCTCGTCGATCAGGCTGGTTTCGCGCAGATGGCGCTCGGTGAGCGCGTTGGTCCCGTCGTCGATCCGCTGAACGGCGCGCAACCCGATCAGCCCCGAAATCACCATCATGATGAGAACCACGCCAAACCCGGCGATCAGCGTCCGCACAAAGCGTCGCTCCAAGCCGCGGAAGCGCGGCTCGCCGTATTGCACAAAGTCCTTGGTGTTCATCAGATTGCTGGAGGCGACGGAGTCCTTTTCGATCATGCCAAGCCCTCCGCTACTTGAGTATCCCAGATGACTTGTAGAAACTTCTGCAGGTCCACTTGTAGAGCCACCTACAGCCTAATGGCCCACCTTGATAAAGGCCCTCCGAATCGCTTGTAACTCATTGAGACTTCGTCCCGCGTCGCGCAAGGTGAGAGGGTCAGCAGTGTTTTTTCAGGGAGTTCAGCAATGTGGTCGCGCCTAAAACAGTTTCTTACGATTCGAGATAGCCGTTTCGAAGATTTAACCCGGGAGAATGCCAGCACCGTCGTTTATCGCGACCTCAGTGCCGGCTTGGTCACCGCCATGACCGCCATTCCCATGGCGATGGGGTTCGCCATGGCGATGGGCCTGCGCCCGGAACAAGGCATCATCGCCGGCGCCATCGCCTGCCTGGTTGGCCGCACCTGGGGCGGCTCCAAGTATCAGGTCTACGGCCCCACTGCTGCGTTCATCCCGCTGATCTACGCACTGATGCAGAAATATGACCACGGCTTCCTCGTCGCCGTCTCCCTGATGGCCGGCGTCGTGCTCTGCCTCTGCGGCCTTCTCGGACTCGGCAAAGTCGCGCGCCACGTGCCGAACTCCATCGTCGTCGGCTTCACCGTCGGCATCGGCATCACCATCGCCGCCACCAATCTCTACGAAGTGCTCGGCATCCAAGCGAACAGCGGCCCAGGACTTGTCGCCAAGCTCAGCGGCGTCGCGGCCCACGCCACCGAAACCAACTTCTACGCCCTCACGCTCGGCCTGCTCACCTTCTTCCTCACCCGGCGACTCCTGAAGATCTCCACCTTCATCCCCGCTCCGCTGATCGCCGTGGGCGCCGCCAGCGTCATCGCCGCCACCATGTGGGGCGGCAAAGGACTCTCGCTCATCAGCACCAAGTACGGCCAGATCCCCACCAACTTCTTCGTCTTTACCCCGCCCACCCTACCGGCGATGACCAACGAAGTCATGCTCGACATGGCCTACTTCGTCGTCGCGATTGTCTTTATCTCCGGCGTGGAAAGCCTGCTCTGCTCCTCCATGGCCGATCGCCTGGCCGGCAACACCCGCACGCCCTTCAACCCGGATAAAGAGTTCTGGGGCCAGGGCCTGGTGCAGATCATCACCCCACTGCTCAACGGCTTCCCCTGCACGGGCGCCCTCGCCCGCACGGCCACCAGCATTCGCGCCGGCGCCGTCACGCCGCTCGCCGGCTACTTCAAAGCCGTGCTCAAGCTCGGCATGGCCGTCTTCCTGGCGAACTATCTCGAAATGGTGCCCATGGCCTGCATTGGCGGCATCATGCTCTGGGTGGCCAGCAACATGATCAACGTTAAGGAAGTGAAGCACGTCATGGCCGGCAGCCGTTTCCATACGGCCCTCATGTTCTACACCGCTGCCATGGTGCCGCTCACCGACTTCCTCACCGGCGTACTTTCCGCGCTCACCATTTACTTCGTTTCGCGGCCGTTCTTTGAACCCGCGTCCACGCCCGTGGTGGTCGTCGAAGATTCGCAGATCGCAGCTTAGGAAAAGAAAAAGGAGGAACCATGCAACATCGATCAGGACTCGATTCCATCCGCCTTCTCACCGAGGTGACGCTCAGCCCGGTGGAAGCGGCCCACGCGCTCGAGACACCGCCGGAAGAGATGCGCCGGCATCTCGAGCGCCTGATCGCCCAGAAGAAGCAGGAAATCCAGCAACTCACCTTCCGCCTCGAGGACTTGAACGAGGAGCTCGGTGAACCGCGTTCGTCGTCGCCCCCGGGCAACTGGTTCCGAAATCTTCTGGGGCTCAGCTAAAGGCCCGGCAAGCTGGCAGAGAATAGGATCGTGACGCGATCCTGCCCCACCTGTTCGAAGCCCCTGGCGGACGAAGCACGTTTCTGTATCGAATGCGGCGCTGACACCCGCCCGCCTGAGGCGTCGTCCGGCTCAACGGACCCCGCCCAGGCCCTCTTCGAACAGGCCATGGCCATCGATCCCGCCGAACGCGAGATGTGGCTCTGGCGTGCCTGCAACTACGACGAGCCTCTCTTCCAACAGCTCCGCGCCCGGATTGACGCCGCCAGCCAGGCTGCGCGGCCCCCGGCGGCTCAATCCGGCACCGGACCCTACATTGGCCCCTACAAGCTGATTCGCGAACTCGGCCGCGGCGGCATGGGCGTGGTCCACCTCGCCGTTCGCGACGACGGCGCCTTCCGCAAAATCGTCGCCCTCAAGCTCCTGCAAGGCGACGTCTCCCCGGACTTCATCAAGCGCTTCCGCAACGAGCGGCAAGTGCTGGCGCCTTTCGAACACCCCAACATCGCCCGCATCATCGACGGCGGCGACGCCCCGGACGGCATGCCCTACTACGTCATGGAGTACGTCGATGGCGAGCCTGTCGATCAGTACTGCGACACCCATCGCCTCTCGCTCACCAACCGCCTCAAGATCTTTCTGCAGATCTGCCACGCCGTGCAGTACCTGCACAAGAACTCCACCCTCCATCGCGACCTCAAGCCCGCCAACATCTTCGTCTCGCAGGACGGCACGGTCAAGCTGCTCGACTTCGGCATCGCCAAAGCCACCGACCCCACCGCCTTCAACGCCACCGGAGCTACCGGCGCGCAAGGCCCCCTGATGACCCCCGGTTACGCGAGCCCCGAGCAGATGGCCGGCGAAACCCTCGGCCCGCCCTCGGACATCTACGCCCTCGGCACCATCCTCTTCATCCTGCTCACCGGCCGACAACCCTTCGAGAGCTACGCCGAAAAGATCGCCAACATGCAGAACCCGCCGCGCCCCAGCGCTAACATCCGCGCGGACCTGCAAGCCACGGACTCCACCGCCCAACTCCGCCGCTCGATGCTGGGTGAGCTCGATAGCATCGTCCTGAAGTCGCTCCGCGTCAATCCGCGTGACCGTTACGCCTCCGCCGACGACCTCGCCGCCGACCTCCAGCGCTTCCTCGACGGCGAACCCGTCGCCGCCCATCATGAGTCCGCCGCGGCGCGCTCCCTGCGCGTCCTCCGCCGCAAATGGACCCTGCTCGCCGGCGCCGCCGCTCTGCTCGCTCTCAGCGGTGTCGCGATTTGGCAATGGCAGGCCGCCCGCCGCGGCAGCGCCGAAACCACCGCCCGCGAAGCCGAAGTCAGCGCGCGCGAGGCGCATCTGCGTGGCGTGCTCGAACAGATGGAACGCCGGCTCGATTCCGCCGGCACGCAGCCCCAGATTCAGGAACGCATCGCCGACGTCTCGCAGGTCCGCCAGGCCTTCGCCAAGGACTACCCCGCCATCGCCGCGCGCTCCCGCGGGGCTGACCCGCTCATGCCGCGCGCGATCCGCTACCTCGACCGTGTGCAAACCGCCGCGCCCGGCGTCGCGCCCCTGGGCGTCGAACTCGCCGATGCCTATCAGGAATTCGGCGTAATGCAGGAGAACGTCGCCCCCACCCAGGAAGCGAAGAGCGCCGCCCTCGCCACCTACCAGAAGGCCGCCGCCACTCTCGCCGTCTGCCCCGCTGAACCGGCCGTCGTCGAACGCATCGCCATGGTGAAGGAGCGTGTCGAAAAGCTTGGTGGACAGGTCGAAGAAGCCGCGGCGCCCCCTGCGCCCGAACCGGCTCCGGCCGACACCAAACCAGCTCCGCCGCCGGTCGCCGAGAAGAAGACCACGCCCCGCCCCGCGGACCCGGTCACCAGGCCCAACACCGCGCCTCCGCCCGTCGCCACTACCCCCAAGCCGACTCCCGCTCCGGTTGCCGAAGCGCCCAAGCAGACTCCCCCGCCCTCCGGCATTCCCGCTGACCTGATGGACGACCTCAACCGCGCCGAAGCCCGCATCCAGTTGGCCGAGAGCACCATCGCTCCCATCGCCGCCAACCTCGAGCGCCAGGGCATGACCCTCAACGCCGACACCCAAGCCACCATCGGCCGCATGAAAGCCATGCTCGAAAAAGGTCGTCAGGAAATGCTGGCCGGCAAGGCGGCCGCCGCCAAAGAAAGCTTTAACATTGCTCGGGTGCTGGCCGACCGGGTCTTGAAGTCGGTCGGGCGCTAGCGACCGATGCCTACTGCGCTCCGGCCTCCGTCCGCAAACCAGCCAGGTCTGCCGCCACTTCCGCCGGCAGCGCCCGCGCCCCGGCCGCGAACTCAATCAGTTCCCGCCGCAGTGCCTCGTCCACCCCGGCGAACTTGCGGTCCGCCAGATGATGCAGCAGCTTTTCGTAGGTCTTATCCGCCAAGCCGTACTTGCCCCAATGCATGGCCTCGCCCGTGTCGAAGTTCTCGTT
Source organism: Bryobacteraceae bacterium (assembly GCA_044226365.1). Taxonomy (GTDB): domain Bacteria; phylum Acidobacteriota; class Terriglobia; order Bryobacterales; family Bryobacteraceae; genus JALHNI01. The sequence continues at coordinate 20,451 of JBGAHE010000046.1, read as the reverse complement.
CGGGATCCCCGTCGGCTGCCCCGCGCGCACTCGCGCCAGCACCTGCTGATACCGCGTCAGCGTCTGCCGCAGGCTCTCCACAAACAGCTTCTCCGTCTCCGGCGTCGGCAGTTCGAAAGCAAACGCCTTTAACGGCCCCACCTTCGGCAGCAGGTTGAATAGAAACGCGATGAAGCGCGCCAATTTCCCCGGGCGTTCATACAGCGTGCCCCATTCCTTCTCGTAGTTCCTCCGCGTCAGACGGTAGATGAACTGCTTGCGCGTGGTCCCCGGAAACTGCGCCGAAATCTGCTTCTCGCGCGCCGCCCACGCCGCCTTGGTCACCTTCGGCATCACCGTCGACACCGAGTAACGAAACGTGCCCATCGACAGATCCACGCTCGGGAACGCATCCGCTAGGTCGAGCGCGTAAGTCCGGTGGAATGCCCGCTCCAGCACTTCCTTCGAAACGTTGAAGCCGATGAAGTCGTGATAGGACTCCGGCGCATAATGCCCCTGCGCCACCTGCACCACGTCAAAGCCAAACTCCACCTTCAGATGCGCCGCCGGCGCCTGCTCATACGTCACCCGGTCGCCGAACTTCCGCCGCAGCTTCGGATACAGCAGCGCCACGCTCCGGTTCACCGCCACCGTATGCACCGTATGGTCGCCCGCGTAATGCGCAATCGAACCCAGCGCGAACGCCAGTTCGTTCAGGTCCTTCGCCTCCCGCACCAGATTCTCGATGAAGTCGCCGCTGCGCAGATAATGCGTCAGATCGCTGAAGTAATGCTTGCCCAACGGATAGTAGCCCATGTCGTGGACAATCGCACCGCCGTAAGCGTACGACCGCGCCTGCTTCAGCTCTTCAGCGCTTGCGGCGGGAAATCGTTGGTGCAAAATGGGAACGATCGCGTTGTCCCAAGCCAGGTCGATCACCGCTTCGTGGCTCAGCACCGAGCTCGCCCAAGTCAGTCCTCCCGTGACGCAACAGAGGGCTAGCAGACGGAGGAACATCGCCTTCATAGTGTAGAACTGATGCGCGACCCAATGCCCACATAATTGCTATTTATGAATTTTGCTTCTTGCATTTGGGAAAATTGTGGGCTAACCTAGCTCCATGGATACGTTCCTCCGCAGCGGCCGCAACCTACGGCCTGTGGTGTGTGTCCCGCAGAGGGCTGTTGTCATTCTTCGAATTACGGTAGTAGGGGTAGTACCTTGCCCCCACCGCACGGCCTGACGCAATCGTAAAAGTTCAGAAGGCCACCGGTGGGAAACCAACTCCCCGGTGGCCTTTTTCATTGCCCGTTTGTTTGTATTGATTTGAGAGGAAAACAGTTATGTCGACCGCCACAGCCAATCAACTGATGTCCGGTTCCCAAGTGCTGCTCGAGTGCCTGGTGCAAGAGGGTGTCGAAGTAATTTTCGGCTACCCCGGCGGCGTCACGCTGCCTTTCTACGACGCTCTTTATGAGCATCCGATTCGGCACATCCTGGTGCGCCACGAAGCCAATGCCGCGTTCGCCGCTCAGGGCTACGCGCGCTCCAGCGGAAAGGTGGGCGTCTGCTGCGCCACTTCCGGTCCCGGAGCCACCAACCTGGTCACCGGTCTGGTGGACGCCATGATGGACTCCATCCCCATGGTCGCCCTCACCGGCCAGGTCACCAGCAAGCTGATCGGCACCGACGCGTTCCAGGAGGCCGACACCTTCGGCATCACGCGCTCGGCCACCAAGCACAATTTTCTCGTCAAGAAGCTCGAAGATCTGCCGCAGATCCTGCACGAGGCTTTCTACATTGCCAAGAGCGGCCGCCCCGGTCCCGTGCTCGTCGACATCCCGAAAGACGTTTTCCAGGGCCAGAGCCACTATGTGCCCGTCAACAGCATCCACCTGCCCGGTTATAAGGTCGTCGTCGACGGCCACAACGGCCAGATCCGCCGCGCCGCCCAGATGATCTGGGAAGCCGAACGCCCCTACGTGTACGCCGGCGGCGGCATCCTCCACGGCGACGCCTCCCAGGAACTGGTCGAGATGATCGACATCGTCGATTGCCCCGCCGTCACCACCCTGATGGGCCTGGGCGCGGTGCCCGCCAACCATCCCCGCTTCATCTCCATGCCCGGCATGCACGGCAGCTACGCCGCCAACATGGGCATGTACAACGCCGACCTGCTCATCGCTCTCGGCACCCGCTTCGATGACCGCGTCACTGGCCGCCTGGGCTCCTTCGCCCCCTTCGCCAAGGTGATCCACGTCGACATCGACCCCAGCGAAGTCTCCAAGATCCGCCACGCCGACCTGCCCATCGTGGGCGACGTGAAGCGCGTCCTCAAGCGCCTCAACGTCTACCTCCGCGAAACCAAAGCCGAAATGGCCCCCAAAACCGAATCCGGCCGCGCCGCCTGGCGTCACCAGATCAAGGAATGGATGGACGAGCATCCGTTCGACCGTCCCGTGTCGGTCGACGAGATCAAGCCCCAGCACCTGATGGCCGAAATCGACCGCATCTCCGGCGGCAACGCCATCGTCTGCACCGACGTCGGCCAGCACCAGATGTGGGCCGCCCAGTTAATCCGCTTCAACAAGCCGCGCCTCTGGGTGAACTCCGGTGGTCTTGGCTCCATGGGCTTCGGCATGCCGTCCGCCATGGGCGCCCAGGTCGCCAACCCCGGCCAACTCGTCTTCTCGATCTCCGGCGACGGCGGCTTCCAGATGTCGCTCCCCGAACTCGCCACCATCGTCTCCAATGGCCTGCCTGTCAAGATCATCGTCATGAACAACGGCTACCTCGGCATGGTGCGTCAGTGGCAGGAGCTCTTCTACAACAACCGTCTCTCGCAGGTCACCCTCGACACGTTCCCCAAAGCCGACCTGCTCGCCGCCGCCTACGGCTTCAAGGGCCGCACCGTCGAACATCCGCGCGACCTCCGCGCCGCCCTCGAAGAGGCCGTGGCCGAACCCGGTCCCTTCCTGCTCGACGTGCGCGTCACGCCGTTTGAAAACGTCTACCCCATGGTTCCCGCTGGTGGCGCCATCAACGAAATGGTGCTGGGCCAGCCCTCGCCCGCGCCGGCTGGTGTGAAGTAAGGAAACGAACATGGCTGAAATTATTTCCCTTCTGGTGGAAAACAAGCCCGGTGCGCTGATGCGCGTCACCGGAGTGCTGGTGGCGCGCGGCTACAACATCGAGTCGCTCACCGTCGCCCGGACGCTCGACCCGACCTTGTCCCGCATGACCATCGTCGTCGACGTCGAAGACCGCCTGCGACCGCAGGTGATCAAACAAATGAACAAGCTCATCAACGTGCTGCAGGCGCAGGATCACACCGATTCCCCCGCCGTCTCGCGCGAACTGTTGCTGCTCCGCGTCCGTGCTACCGCCGGCGAGGGACAGAACAAGGACGCCCGCACCGCGATCCTGAAAGAAGCGGAAATTTTCGGCGCCCGCGTCGTCGCCTCCAATGTCGAAGGCTTCGTCCTCGAAGTCACCGGCGATTCGGAGAAGCTCGACGAGTTCATCGACGTCATGCGCAGCTATGGCGAAATCGAAGTCACTCGTAGCGGCATGGTGAGCGTGTCGCTCGAATCGAAGAAACTCAAGCTGGCCCCGCCCATTGCGCGCGGCGCCACCCAATCGGAAGAAGAGGAGAACGGAGTCTTAAATGGCTAAGCGTTATTACGAGAAGGACGCCGACCATCGGCGTCTGATGGATAAGACGATCGCGATCATCGGCTATGGCTCGCAGGGCCACGCCCACGCGCTCAATCTGCGCGACTCGGGCTTGAATGTCATCGTCGCGCTCTACCCCGGTTCCAAGAACTGGACCAAGGCCGAAACCGCCGGCCTGAAAGTCATGTCGACCGCCGACGCCGCCAAGGCCGCCGACATCATGATGATCCTCGTCCCGGACCACATCCAGGCCGACCTCTATGCCCAGGAGATTGCTCCGCATCTCACCCCCGGCAAGACCATCATGTTCGCCCATGGCTTCTCGATCCACTTCGGCTTCATCAAGGTGCCGGACTTCGTCGACGTCTCCATGATCGCCCCCAAGGCTCCCGGCCATCGCGTCCGTGAACTGTACACCGAAGGCGTGGGCGTCCCCGGCTTGATCGCCGTGGCCCAGAATGCCTCCGGCCAGGCCACCGAGAACGCTCTCGCCTATGCCCTCGGGCTCGGCTGCTTGAAGGCCGGTGTCATCGAAACCACCTTCAAGGAAGAAGCCGAGAGCGATCTGTTCGGCGAGCAGGCCGTGCTCTGCGGCGGCGTCAGCGAACTGATCCGCGCGGGCTTCGAAACCCTCACCGAAGCCGGCTACGCTCCGGAAATCGCTTACTTCGAGTGCTTGCACGAACTCAAGCTCATCGTCGACCTCATCTATGAAGGCGGCCTGGGCTACATGCGCTTCTCCGTTTCCGACACCGCCGAGTACGGCGACTACACGCGCGGCCCGCGCGTCGTCACCGCCGAAACCCGCAAGGAAATGAAGAAGATTCTGGCCGAAATCCAGAGCGGCGAATTCGCCCGCAACTGGATGGCCGAAAACAAGAACGGCCGTGGCGGCTTCCTCAAGATGCGCGAAGACAACGCCAAGCAGCCGCTCGAAACCATTGGTGCCGAACTGCGCGAAATGATGACCTTCCTCAAGAAAAAGAAGGAAGCCGGCATTCCGCAGGCGTAAAGCGGCCCCACCTCGTAACCAACCTGAGGCGGGCCGCCAGGCCCGCCTCGTCCTGTTTTATACCTAAATTCAAAAGAGAGCTTTTATGCGGATCCAAACATTCGACACCACGCTCCGAGACGGCACGCAAGGCGAGGCCGTCTCCTTCACCGTCGAGGACAAACTCCGCATTGCGATTAAACTCGACGAACTGGGCATCGACTATATCGAGGGCGGCTGGCCCGGCTCGAACCCCAAGGACAAGGAGTTCTTCACCCGCGCCCTCCACCTTCACCTGAATCACGCTAAGCTCTGCGCCTTCGGTGCTACCCGCATGGCCAAGCTCACGGTCGAGACCGACCCCAGCGTGCAGGAACTCGCCAACGCCGGCACCCCCGCCGTCAGCATCTTCGGCAAAACCTGGGACCTTCACGTCCACCGCGCCTTGGGCATCACCCTCGAAGAAAACCTCGTCCTCATTCGCGAAACCGTCGCCTACCTGAAGAGCAAAGGCAAGGAAGTCATCTACGACGCCGAGCACTTCTTCGACGGCTACTACGCCAATTCGGACTACGCCCTCGAAACCCTCGGCACGGCCCTCGCCGCCGGCGCCAGCGTCCTGTGCCTCTGCGACACCAACGGCGGCCGCCTGCCCGAAGAGATTGCCGCCGCCACCGCCGCCGTCCGCGCCCGTTATCCCGAAGCCCGCCTCGGCATCCACGCCCACAACGACTGCGAACTGGCCGTCGCCAACTCGCTCGCCGCCGTCGGCGCCGGCGCCACCCACGTCCAGGGCACCTTCAACGGCTATGGCGAACGCTGCGGCAACGCCAACCTCCCCAGCATCATCGCCAACCTCGAGCTCAAGCAAGGCCACGAGACCATCGGCCCCGAGCGTGTCGCCCTGCTCACCCCCACCGCCCGCTTCATCGCCGACCTCGCCAACCTGCAGCTTCCCAACAATCAGGCCTTCGTCGGCCCCAGTGCTTTCGCCCACAAAGGCGGCATCCACGTCAGCGCCGTGCTCAAGGACTCCCGCACCTACGAGCACATCCGTCCCGAGGCCGTCGGCAACGTCCAGCGCGTCCTCATGTCGGACCTCTCCGGCCGGGCGAACATCGTCCATAAGACCACCGAGAAGGGTCTCCCCGAACTCACCGAAGCCTCCCGCCGCGACCTCCTCGACCGCATCAAGCAGCTCGAGTACGAAGGCTACGAGTTCGAAGCCGCCGAAGGCTCCTTCGAGCTCCTGGTGCATCAGGCCGCTCAGCCGACCTTCTCGCCCTTCGAAGTGATCGCCTATGAAGTGATCACCCACGTGAATCAGAGCAAGGCGATCAAGCACACCGGTTCGGAAAGCGAAGCCACCGTCACGGTCCGCGTTGGCGAGAACGTCTACGTCGCCACCGCGCGCTCGCAGCAAGGTCCCGTCAACGCGCTCGATCAGGGGCTGCGCGAGTGCATCCAGAGCACCTATCCGCGTTGCGCGGAGGTGACGCTGGTCGATTACAAGGTGCGCGTCCGCGAAACCAATCGCGGCACCGGCTCGCGCGTCCGCGTGCTGATCAACTGGCACGATGGCGATCGCTCATTCACCACGGTCGGCGTCTCGGAAAATATCCTGGAAGCGAGTTGGAAGGCCATGGTCGACGCCCTCCAACTGCAGATCTACCGCGCCTTGGCCACCACGCCGCAGCCGCAAGCGACCACCAAAGTCTAGCGATACAGCCCGCGTTCGGCGATGTAGTCCATCACCTTCGCGGGCACATCTTGTGGCCGCTCCCCTGCCCGCAGCGCCGCCCGGATCTCGGACGACGACGCCGTCAGGTTCAGCGAATCAAGCAGATGCACTGTCGCCCCCGGCACCGTCGGCACCGGATAGCCCGCGCGCGTCACCACAATGAACTCGGTCAGCAGCAACACTTCCTGCCAGCGATACCAGAGGTGCAACTCGGCAAACGCATCCACGCCGATTAGGAAGAACAGCCGCTCCGGCATGTTCTGCCGCACCTTCAGCAGCGTCTCGATCGTATAGCTGCGTTCGGTGCCCGCTTCGATCCGGCTCACCTCGAGCTTGGGTTCGCCCTTGCAGGCGAGCTCGAGCATCCGCACCCGATCCTCAAAGCCCGCGTAAGGCCCCGTCTGCTTGTGCGGCGGCCGATTATTGGGAACGAACCACACGCGGTCCAGTTGCTGAAAGCCGATCGCCGCGCGCGCCACTTGCAGGTGTGCCGCGTGAACCGGATCGAACGTGCCGCCGTAGAGCGCGAGCCGCAACTTCTACTTCAGTTCCTTCAGCCGCACATCGCGAAACTCGACCCGCATGTCCGGGCCCGCGTGCAGTTGCAGGCCGAGAATGCCCGAAAGCTTCGTCGAGTCCTTCAGTTCCGAGGTCACCGTGCCGTTCAACGTCACGCGGATCTGGTCGCCCTTGCAGTAGATGGTGACGTCGTTCCAGTCGTTCGCCTTCACCACCTTCTCGCCTTTGCCCTTCCAGCCGTTCACGATCACGCCGCGCTTGCCCTTTTCGTCGTAGATCGAGCCCCACCAGTTGCCTTCGGCCGCATCCGCCTGCAGACCCTTTACCACCCAGCCCGGCATCATCTTCTCACTGCGGAACTGCACGCCCGTATTGTGATTGCGCAGCTTGATCTGCAAACGCAGCTCGAAGTCGCCGTACTCCTTGTCGGAAATCAGGAACGTGTTGCCGGCAATCTTGTTGCCGTCGGTCGACCCCACCAGAATGCCGTTCTCCACCTTCCACAGCCGCGGATCGCCATCCCACCCCTTCAAATTCTTACCGTTGAAGATCGGCTTGAAGCCTTCCTTCTTTTCTTCTTTAGTCAGGGGAAAGGCGAGACAGGCGGCCAGCAGGCCAACGAGAAAGAGCTTCATCGGACCCGATTTTATCGCGAACCGCGCACTTGCCGCGCCGCCGCCGTCGCTAATTCATCGCAACGATTGTTGTCCGGATGATCCGCATGGCCCTTGGTCCACTTCCACACCGTGCGATGCCGCTGGTTTTGCGCATCCAGCTCTTCCCACAGGTCGCGATTCTTCACCGGCTGACGGTCCTTCGTCATCCAGCCTTTTGCTTTCCAGCCCTCGATCCACTTGGTGATGCCGTTGCGCATGTACTCGGAGTCAGTGGTGATCTCCACGTCGCAAGCCTCGCGCAGCGCCTTCAAGCCTTCCACCGCCGCCGTCAGTTCCATGCGGTTGTTCGTGGTCTCGGCTTCCGAACCCACCAGCTCTTTTTTCTTGTCGCCGTAGCGCAAAATGGCGGCCCATCCGCCCGGTCCGGGATTGCCAATGCACGCCCCATCAGTAATCAGCTGCACCTTCTTGATTTCGGACATCGGTTAAGCGGCCACCAACTCTTCCGCAAAAAACTCGTCGACCCGCGCGATGATCGCCTCGGCCGTCTTTTCCCCATAAATCGACACGCGCAGCTTCGCCCCATTGCGCACCCCGTGCGTGAAATAGGTCGTGAACTGCTTCATCTTCCCCACGATATCGAGCGACTCCTGATCCACCAGCATCTGGAAATACTGCCGCATGATCCGGTAACGCATCTCCTCGGTCGGTGGGCGATAGACGCCCGTCGCCAGGTAATCGCCAATCTCGCGGAAGATCCACGGATTCGATGCCGCCGTCCGCCCGATCATCACCGCATCGCAACCGGTCTCACGCACCATGCGCACCGCGTCCTCCGGCGTCCGGATGTCGCCGTTCCCGATCACCGGCAGCTTCGTGGCTTGTTTCAGCTCCGCAATCCAGGGCCAGTGCGCAATGCCGGAATAGCCCTGCTCGCGCGTCCGCGCATGCATCGCCACCGCCGCCAGGCCATTGTCTTCGGCGATCTGCCCCATCTGGCGATACACCAGTTCCCGGTCGTTCCAGCCCGCCCGAAATTTACACGTCAACGGAATCGCGATCGCCGCGCGCACTGCGCTCAGAATCTGATTCACCAACGGCAGATCCCGCAACAAACCGGACCCCCCATTACAGGTCACCACCTTCTTTACCGGGCAGCCAAAGTTGATGTCCACCGCGTCAAACCCCTGGGCCTCGCAAATGCGAGCCGCCTCAGCCATCACCTGCGGATCGGACCCGAACAACTGCGCCGCAATCGGATGCTCGTCCGGCTGAAACGCCAGATACTTCTTCGCTTTGTGCTCTTTGGCGCTCTTGGCCGACTTCACGATGCCATGCGACGACGTGAACTCCGTCATCAGCAGGCCGCAGTAACCCTGCTCGCGAATCAGGCGCCGGAAAACGGTATCGGTCACGCCGGCCATCGGCGCCAGGACCGTCGCCGGAGTGACATCCACCGAAGGCGACTTCGGGCTATTTAACCGGTAGGTGGCGGGGAACTCGATCATCTCGCTTCCTCCATCTTACCGTGTCCCACCAAGTGGTTGAAATCAACCACGTTGCGGCCGAAAACAGCCTGCAACTTGTTACGCCGCGGATGCGTTTGATCCTTAGGAACAGTCGTATGAATAAGAACATCCTTGCAGCTTTCGGAATCGGCGCCCTGTTGGCCGGGGGCGGCGCGTATCTGTTGACGTCCAATAGCCGGCCGGCGCCGGTTGAAATCACCTCCAAGACCACGGAGCAGCCGCTTGCGGCCGAACCGGCCAAGCCGTCGCCGGTCGTCGAAGAACCCGCTCCCGCGCCGCCTCCGCCGGCGCCGGCCCCGGTGTATCGCGAACCGCGGCCGGCGCCCGCTCCGAAGAAGGTGATTGCCAAGGCCCAGCCCAAACCCGAAGAGCCGATGAAGATCGAGATTCCGGCTTCGGTCGCCACGCAACCCGCGGTCGTCGTGCCGCAGGACCAGCCCAAGCCCGTCATTCATGGCGAGGCGAAGCCGCCCGCCCCCGCGCCCGTCGAGATCCGCAAGCCCGATCCGGTGGCCGAAGAGGCGCGTCGCAAGCAGCGTGAACCGGCGCGCGTCACCATCCCCGCCGGCACCCAGATCGTCGTTCGCCTTCAGGAGACCCTCGCCGCCGACAAGATGCAGCCCGGGGACACCTTCCATGCCACGCTCGATGCCCCGCTCGAAGTGGGCGGCTTTGCCATCGCCGAGCGCGGCGCTCGCGCCGTCGGCCGCATCGTCGAAAGCGATCGCGCCGGCCGCGTGAAGGGCGTCTCCAAGCTCGTCATCGAGCTCACCCAGTTCACCTCGTCCGACGGCCAGACGATCTCGATTCAAACCGAAGCGTTCAACCGCGAAGGCGCCACTTCCAAGAAGGCCGATGCCGCCAAGATCGGTGCCGGAGCGGCCGTCGGTGCCGCCTTGGGCGCCATCTTCGGCGGCGGCAAGGGCGCCGCGATCGGTGCCGGAGCGGGCGGTGGCGCCGGCGCCGGCACCGTCCTGATGACGCGCGGTAAACCCGCCGTCATTGAAGTGGAAACGCGCGTGCCGTTTCAGATCCGGTCCGAAGTCACCGTCACCGAACGCCTTCGCTAAGAGCTCTACACGTCGTCTGGAACATCGAAGAGGCCGGGGAGCGGAAGATTCTTCTGCGTCCCGACCTCTTCGACATCTCGCAACCGCCGATTCACGGCCCGCGTCCGCACCTGCGCCTCGTCGATCGCCACCGCCGCTTCTTCGATCTTCTTCTTCACCTTATCGAGTGCCTGCCCATAGCGCGTAAACTCGGTCTTTGCCTCGCCCAGCACCTTCCACACCTCGCCCGACCGCCGCTGGATGGCCAGCGTCCGGAAGCCCATCTGCAGGCTGTTCAGCAGCGCCGCCAGCGTCATCGGCCCGGCCACCACAATGCGCTGCTCCGTCTGCAGATACTCCGCCAGCCCCGGCCGCCGCAACACCTCCGCATAGAGGCCCTCGGTGGGCAGGAACATGATGGCGAAGTCGGTGGTCAGCGGCGGCTCCACGTACTTCTCGCGGATCGTGCGCGCCTGCAGCTTCACGGCGTTTTCCAGTTGCCTGGCGGCGGGTTCTACGGCCTCCGGCAGTCCGGTCTCGACAGCCTCGAGCAGCCGCTGATAGGCGTCGGCGGGGAACTTTGAGTCGATGGGCAGCCAAACCGGTATCTCGCCGGAGTCGCCCGGCAGCTTGATCGCAAACTCGACGCGTTCATTGGTGCCGCGCGTGGCGACGTTGCGGGAGAATTGCTCGGGCGTCAGCACCTGATCGAGCAACGACCCCAGTTGCACTTCGCCCCAGGTGCCGCGCGTGCGGACGTTGCTCAGCACCTTCTTGAGGTCGCCTACGCCGGCCGCGAGGGTCTGCATTTCGCCGAGCCCGCGGTGGACTTGCTCCAGCCGGTCGGAGACGGTTTTGAAGGAGTCGTTGAAACGCCGGTCCAGGTTCTCCTGGAGCTTCTCGTCCACGGTAGCGCGGATCTGTTCGAGCTGCCGCGCGCCGTCCTGCTGGACGTCTCGCAGCCGGTCGTCGAGTAACCCGCGCATCGAGTCGGATTGGCGCAGGATGGCGAGGGACAGTTCTTCGCGTACCTCGCGGGCAGCCGCGCGGCTATCCTCGCGGACCGAGCGTTCCAGTTGTTCTACCCAAAGAGGCGTCGCTGGCGTTCCCTTGCCCAGGCGCCCCAAGAGGAGGCCCAGACCAACCGCCAGCAACACCGCAATCAGGAGAGTCGCATCCATGGCGACGCGTGCTTAGCTCGCGACTTCGAGAATGAGTTCGCGTTCTTCCGGAGCCGACTGAGAGATGCGGAAGGCGTCTTCCACCATCTCGGCCGCTTCTTCCACTTGCGCGTCGTTGGTGTAGTAGATGCGGCAAAGGATGGCGCCGGAGTCCATCTTCTGGCCGACCTTGGTTTCGAGGATCACGCCGACCGCATGGTCGATGGCGTCGTCCTTGGCATCGCGGCCGGCGCCGATCATCGACGAGGCTTTGCCGATCAGTTCGGCATCGATCGCGCTGATGTAGCCGCCGCGGGGCGAGGTGATTTCGCGCGCGCCAGTGGCATTCGGGAGGAGTTCGAACTGGTCGAGCACGGCCGGATTGCCGCCCTGCGCCTGGATCACCTGCTTCAACTTGCGATAGCCGGAGCCGTCGAGCAGCTTCGACTGGGCGAGTTCGCGCGCTTCGTCGATGGTCTTGGTGACCTTGCCGACAAAGATCATGCGCGCGGCGAGTTCGAGCGAGAGACGGGTCAGGTCCACCGGGCCGGCGTTCTGGAGCGTCTGCGAAACTTCCATCACTTCGAGCGCATTGCCCACGGCGAAGCCGAGCGGCTGGTTCATGTCGGTGATCAGAGCCTGCACGCGGCGGTCGAGACGGCGGCCAATCCCCACCATCATCTGCGCCAAACGGCGGGCTTCCACCTGACGCTTCATGAAAGCGCCGCTGCCCACTTTCACGTCGAGCACAATCGCGTCGAGCCCGACGGCGATCTTCTTCGACATGATCGAACTGGCAATCAGCGGAATGCTTTCCACCGTCGCAGTGGAATCACGCAGCGCGTAGAGCTTGCCGTCGGCCGGCGTGATCTCGGGCGTTTGGCCGATGAAAGCCAACCCGGTCTCGCGCAGCTGCGCTTTGAATTCGTCGATCGTGAGGTTGGTCCGGAATCCGGGAATCGATTCCAGCTTGTCGAGCGTGCCGCCGGTATGACCGAGCGCCCGGCCGGAGATCATCGGCACCACCACACCCGCCGCAGCGGCCAGGGGCGCCGCAATCAGGCTGGTCTTGTCGCCGACGCCACCGGTGGAATGCTTGTCGACCTTGGGTCCGGGGATATCGGAGAGGTCCACCGTGGACCCGCTCGCAATGATCGCATCGGTCAAAGCGCTCACTTCGCGATCCGTCATGCCGGAATGAAACACGGCCATCAGGAACGCCGATACCTGGTAATCGGGAATGCTGCCGCCGTTGTAGCCTTCGATCAGGTGACGGATCTCATCCGCCGCCAGCTCTTCGCCGTCCCGCTTCCGTTGAATAAGGTCCACTGTACGCATTGTCGAACTCCAAGGTTATCATCCCGTTTGAGTGTTTGTAAAGCCTTCAAAATCAAGGATATTTTGCTCACCTTCTCTTATCGGCCAGCCTTTGGTATGCTAGACGTGGAATGACTCGCGCCGAAGCGTTGGACTGGTTCCACTCGCCGGATTTGCTGGCTCTTGGCGCCGAAGCCCAAGCCGTCCGCCACCGGCATCACCCCGAGCCCATCGTCAGCTATCAGATCGATCGCAACATCAACTACACCAACTTCTGCACCGAGTACTGCAGCTTCTGTAACTTCTACCGCCCGCCCCGCAGTGCGGAAGGCTACGTACTTTCGCACGAGACGATCTTCCAAAAGATCCGCGAAACCATCGCCTTAGGCGGCACGGGCATTCTGATGCAGGGCGGCCTGCACCCCGATTTGAAGATCGAATGGTACGAGGATCTGCTTCGGGCGATGCGGGATGAATTCGGCGACCGGATCTGGTTGCACTGCTTCTCCGCCCCCGAAATTACCAACATCGCCAACGTCAGCGGCCTTACGCTCAAAGACACGTTGCTCCGCCTGCGTGACGCCGGTTTGCAGAGCGTGCCGGGCGGGGGCGCTGAAATTCTCGACGACGCCGTGCGCCACCGGATCAGCCGTTTGAAGTGCTCGGTGAGCGAATGGGTGGACGTGCACCGGACGGCGCACCAGATCGGGTTGCAGACCACCGCGACGATGATGTTCGGCTGCGGCGAGACGTACGAGCAGCGTTTGAACCACTTCGCGGTCGTCCGGCAGATTCAGGAAGAGACCGGCGGCTTTACGGCCTTTATCGCCTGGCCCTTCCAGCGCGACGACACCTCGCTCGGGCGCTTCATCAAGCAGGAAGCGACGGCCGTGGATTATCTGAAAACGCTCGCCATTTCACGGCTTTACCTCGACAACATTCCGAACGTCCAGTCGAGCTGGCTCACCGTGGGCCATAAACTCTGCCAGCTCGGCTTGAGCTTTGGCGCCAATGACGTCGGAAGTATTATGATTGAAGAGAATGTGGTGTCTCAGGCCGGAGCCCACTACCAGTCCACGACCGAACAGTTGCGGACGCTGATTCGCGGGGCCGGCTACATTCCGAAGCAACGCGATACCCTGTACCGCACGTATTACCTTCAGTAACCGAAACTTCCATGACCAGATTTTCCGCCCTCTTCCTGCTCGCCTCGTTCAGCGCGTCGCTCTTCGGCCAAGCCGATTGGCAAGGCGACGTCAAACAGCTTTACAAGATCGACGTGCCGTCGTTTATGGGTCAGAAGCCGGTTTATGGCTTGGCGAAGAAGTCGGGCAACCTGCCCGACATCGAGTTGTACTCGCTGACGCTAAAGCCTGCGCCGCTCAAGGGGCCGGTGGATTTCTTCAAAGCCAGCCTGGAGAAGCAGGGCTTCCAGTCGGTAAAAGCGACCTCCGGACCGACGCTCGAGAAGGTGGAGATGCTCAACGCGGCGCGCAAGCTGACCGCCGTGGTGGTGGCCTCCAAGCAAAGCGCGCAGTCGATGCTGGTGGGCATCACCGTGCTGCCCTCCAGCGGCATGCCGAAGCAGTAATTATTCCTGTCCGCCGCCGTTGGCGGGAGCCGGTACGCGACCAGCGGGCTTGAAGCTGAACAGGTCGAGTAATCCCTTCTTCTGAGGCTTGGGCGGAGCCGGACGGCCTTCCGGCGGCCGGCGGTCGAGCATCGTCTCGGCAAGCGTCTGGAAGTGGCGGCCGAGTTCGGAGTTGGGCTCCACCTGCTTGCCCGCGGTGAGCGCCGCATGGACGCCGTGATAATCGTTCGGGAACGTCATGGCGACCGGCATGCCGAGCAGGTTTTCAATCTGCTCCGATGAGATGACCTGATTGCGCTTGGTGCAGCGATTGAGCAGCACGCTGACGCGATCGCCTAATTCAATGTTCTTGAGGAAGAGATACTTCTCGCGCGCCAGATGCAGCGAGGGGATCTCGGGCGTGCAGACCAGGAAGATCTTCTTCGCTTCGAGCATGATCTCAAGCGAGAACTTTTCCATGTTGCCCGAGAGGTCGACGCAGATCGACTTGTAGTTGCGACGCGCAAAGTCGAGCAGGTGACGGACGTGAGTCCCTTCGAGGCGGAACGACGGGTTCATGCGGCCAGCGTGGAGCACGTCCAGGTTGCCCATCGTCGAGACCAGTTGGGGCCAGAGGTTTTCGTCCATCGCGAGCGAGTGCTCGGCGGCATCGACAATCGAGTATTCGTTCTCGAGCTTGAGCATGAAGCGGATCATGCCGCAGTTGAGGTCGAGGTCGGTCAGCAGGACGCGCGTGTCATTGAGGCGCGACATGGCCATGGCGGCGTTGACGGCAATCGTCGACGTGCCTGAGCCCGCCTTTGATGGCAGGAACGCGAACAGCAGGTCGGTGGAGTCCATCACCACCGGGCGCTTGTCGAGGGCTTCCTTGAGGCGTCCGACGCAATCGGCGAGCAGTTGCAGATTGAAGGGCAGCGAGAGGAATTCGCGGATGCCCACGCGCATCACGTCGATCAGCAATTGCGGATCGGTGGTGCGCGAGATGGCGACGAACTGCACGCCGGGAGCGTTCTGCTCGAGTTCCTTCACCACTTCCAAAGCGCGATCGATCTGCTGCAGGCTGAGGAAGATGATCTGCGGGCCGTTGGTCCGCACGATGCGCAGGAGTTCGTGAGAATGCGGGTACTTATCAACCGCTTTCAAAACGGCCACGTGACCGAGATCGAGCAGATTCGCCTGCAGGCTCTCGCTCAATTCGAGATCAGGACAGATGATGATGCTGCGGAGCATCCGTGGCGTTCTCCTTCTGTTCCCACCGTACGGGGATTCACATGACGATCCAATAGAGCGAACGCCCTAGTCAGAAAGTCCTAGAGCGGTGGAGGCTCCCCTAGCCGGTTTGCCTGAGCCGATTCCGCTCCTTAGTACTCTCGGCTTGGGATACGATTTCCTTTATGGCAAAGCCCATTGGATTTGAAGTGACGTGCCCGTGCTGCCAAGCGACGCTGAAGATCGATCCGGTGCTCCAGGCGGTGATCCACCACCAGACGCCGGCGAAACCGCCGGGCCCGATCGAAGACCTGGCTGAGGCGGTGCAGAAGCTGAAAGGCGCGGCCGCCAAGCGCGAGGACGCATTCCAGAAATCGCTCAACGACGTGAAGAATCGCGAGACGCTTTTGGACCGGAAGTTCGACGAATTACTGAAGAATGCGAAGGACGACCCGAGCGGGCCGCCGAAGCGCGACATCTGGGACTAGGTGACGAAACGAACCCGGGAGTCCTTGAATCTAAAGCACTTCCAAAAAACAAAGCCCGCCGGAGAGGCGGGCGAAGGTCCTTACTGATAGGATCGCACAAGCCACCAAATTTCAGAGCCGGGAAACAGCGAGAGTTGATTGAAAGCAGGCCACTTAACCGTGGCCTAATTTCATGATCCAGGCAATACCGAAGAGGGCCAGCAGAAAGTAGCCGAAGGTCTGGAGACCGTACTGGATGCGCTCCTTGTCGGTCTTCTTGGTGACAACGCCAAAGACGAGACTGGTGAGCAGAGCGAAGAGCAGGGACGCTTCGAAGTGCGAGAGCGAGAGGTTCATTAGTCCTTTTCTCCGGTTGCGATTTCGTAGGCGTCGACCATGGCGAGGATGTTCAGGAGACCGGCGCCGGCGAGGAATTTGGTGCCGTAGTCGTGCACGTGGCCGGCGACGTCAGGCTGCATGTAGCCCATCCAGGTGGCGAGATAGTAGGGGATTCCGGCGGCGTTGTTGGCAATGTAGCCACCGCAGAAGATGAGCGTGGTGAGCATGTCGGTGGAGGTCCAGAGCCATTCGAACATGGCGCCGCGCATCAGGAGTCCGAAGATAAACATGATGATGACGCTGACCGAGAGAATAGCGCCGCGGATGGGACGGTTCAGAAAGAAATGTCCCCCACCAGGAACCAGCCAGGCGAGGACCACGGCGGTAGCCCATTTCTGAAACGGCACGCTGGGCGCCGGTGCTGCAACTGCTTGATTCGCCATTCGCCTTTTATTTTACCTTCATCTGCAGGTCCGCGAAGGCAATGAACTGTTCCCAGTCATAGCGAGTGATGTCGTGCTTCCCTGCCCGGAGGTGATAACCGATGCGGGAGCGGACGGGCTTTTCGACCACGGTGTGATCGGTGCCGGCAAAGCCGTCGGTGCCCAGGAGCCGGTAGACAGGGCTCGCGCCGACACAGGCGAGGAATTCGCCGTGGGGGTCGGCCCAGCGGTCTTCGGTCGCGCTGGTGATATAAACGGGCCGGGGCGCGATGAGCGCGAGGAGCTCGTGGTGGTCGACGGGCAACTTGTCGGCGGCGCGGTTGTAGCTCGCATAGTTGGCAGTGAACCAGTGCGGGAAGGCCGTATTGAGGACTTCGATGGTTTCGCCGTAGTTGCGGCGGGAGAGGGCGGCGCCGCCTTCGCCGGAGTCGTTCCCGATCACCAGGGCGAAGCGCTGATCCTGAGCACCGGCCCACAGCGCGGCTTTGCCGAGGCGGGAGTGCCCGACGACGGCGACGCGCTTGGCGTCGATGCGAGCGTCTTTCTCTAAGTAATCAAGCATGCGGCTCATGCCGTAGGCCCAGGCCCCGATGGCGTTCCAACTGGCGGGCGGCAGATGAGGCAGGATGCTGTCGGGTTTGCCATCTTTGTGATCGGGGAACAGGTCACCGTAGTAGGCGGTGGCCAGGGCATAGCCTTTGGATACGATCAGGTCGATGGGCCAGCGGGAGACAGCGGAGCCGCGGGCGGCTTCGGTGGCGCGGTTGTCGACGACGCCGGGCCCTTTGATGGTCCAGCGGGTGGAGAGGGTGATGGCGGGGTCCGGCTCGACGGAGTGGTTGCCGGGGAAATTGAGGCTGACGAAGGCGGGCACTTTGCCCTTGGCCTGATTCGGCACGTACAACAGGATGCGCATGGAGGGGCCACCCTTGCCGGCGAGCCAGACGGTGATCTCCTCGCGCGTGGCGGCGCCGTTGACGGCCTTCGGTTCCCGCTTGGTGACCTCGTACTCGATTTTGGCCGCGGGAGGCGTTTTGCCGTAGACGTGGTCTTCGAAGAGACGGAGAACCTCGGCGCGGCGCTTGTTGGTCCAGTCCTTGGGCGTTTTGACCGGAGTGCCGTCGGCGAAAACGAGCGGATCGGGAAGCGGATACGCCCCGACCTTGGCTTCGTCGTAATTGGCGACGAAGCCAGGTTGGGCAGCCAGTGTACCGGCCAGGAGCCAGAGCAGATGGCGCATTAGAAGATGACCGAGGCCACGTCGACGGAACTGCGGCGTCCTTCGATGACGACGATGCCGGTTTCGGTGACGTGGTAGTTCTTCTTGTCCTCTTCGGGGTCGAAGCCGATGCGGGCGCCGTCCGGGATGATGACGTTCTTATCGAGAATGGCGCGGCGGACCTGGGCGCGCTTGCCGACGATGCAGTTGTCGAACAGGATGGAGTCCTCGACGACCGCGTAATCGTGGATGCGCACGCCGCGGCCGAGGATGGAGTTGCGCACCATGCCACCGGAGACGATGGAGCCGCCGGCGACGATGGAATTGACGGACTCACCGCGACGGCCGCCTTCTTCGTCGAGGACGAACTTGGCGGGCGGATCGTCGTAACCGGCGGTGCGGAGCGGCCAGCGGCGGTTGTAGAGATTGAGCTGCGGGGTGACGGCGCGGAGGTCCATGTTGGCGTCGTAGTAGGCCTCGATGGTACCGACGTCGCGCCAGTAGGCGGGTTGTCCGGGCGGGTCGCCGGGGATGTTGTTGGTTTGGAAGTCGTAGGCCATCATGGCTGAGCGGCCAATGAGGCCGGGGAGGATGTCGCGGCCGAAGTCGTGGGTGGAATCTTCACGCTTGGCGTCGGCGGCGAGTTCGCGAAGCAGCCGGCCGGTGGAGAAGACGTAGTTGCCCATGGAGGCGTAGACGCGGCTGGGGTCGCCGGGCATGGTGGGGGCGTTGGGGTTCTTTTCGTGGAAGCCTAAGATGGAGCCGTTCTCGTCGGCTTCGATGACGCCGAACTCGCTGGCGAGTTCCTTTTCCACCGGAATGGCGGCGATGGAAACTTCGGCCGCTTTCTTGACGTGGAACTCGATCATGTCGCGGATGTTCATGCGATAGATATGGTCGGCGCCGAAGATGCAGACCAGATCGGGATTCGCCTGTTCGATCAGGTTCATGTTCTGGTAGATGGCGTCGGCCGTGCCGCGATACCAGTATTCGCCCTGGTTGCGCATTTGGGCGGGAACCGGGATGACGAAGTGATTTTTGAGGAGGCCGGTGAACTCCCAGCCGTCACGCAGATGCTGTAGCAAGCTCTGGCTCTTGAATTGGATCAAGACGTAGATCGAGTAGATCCCGGAGTTGATGAAATTCGAGAGAACGAAGTCAACGATTCGGTATCTTCCGCCGAACGGCACCGCGGGTTTGGCCCGCTCCTTGGTAAGAGGGTATAACCGCGTCCCCTTGCCGCCCGCCAGAATGAATGCCATGACTCGCAGTTGCATGCCATTTCCGCCTTTTCTGCCCCAATTGTCGCTGCCCAACCCAACACGTCAGACACGCTGAATAGCATACCCGAAACGCGCGGAGGCGCACCAAACATTTTCGCATGAGGTTGTTTCATGCCAGCCGTATGATATCGTGATCGTCGAACTCATGACTGACTCCCGTCGTTGGACGATTATCGGCCTGCTGTGCCTCGGCTTCATGGTGGCCTACTTTGACCGTGTGAATCTGTCCGTCGCGGTGGCCGATGCGACGTTTCAGGAGCATTTTCAACTGGACAGCGAGCAGAAGGGGCAACTGCTTTCGGCGTTCTTCATGTCCTATACGCTGGTGCAGATTCCGGCCGGATGGTTCGTGGACAAGTACGGCGTGAAGTTTCCATACGCGGGCGGCTTCTTCATCTGGAGCCTGATGTCGGCGGCGACGGCGTGGGTGGGCAGCTTCCAGCAACTGTTCGGACTGCGGCTGCTGCTGGGGTTGGGCGAGAGCGTGATTACGCCGGCGGGGATGCGCTGGATCCGTTTCAACATTCCGGAGAGTCAGCGCGGGCTGGTGGTGGGCATCTATATGGCGGCGGCGAAGATCGGGCCGGCGATCGGGACGCCAATTGCGGGCGCGCTGCTGGTGGCCTACGGTTGGCGCGACATGTTTCTGATTATCGGCCTGGGAAGCCTGCTGTGGCTGGCGCCGTGGCTGATGCTGGTGAAGAACGACGACCGCGAAATCGAAGCGGCGGCACAAAAAGCGGCCGGCAATCAGAGCCTGAGCTTTTGGGACACGCTGTTCAGCCCGGTGATGCTGGGGACGATTATCGGCACCTTCTGCTATCAATACTTCGTGTACTACTGCCTGACGTGGCTGCCTTCTTACTTCGGGAAGGAGCGGCATCTGGACGTGGCGAAGAGCAGCTGGTTTACGGGCGCGTCGTTTGGCGGCATGGCGATCGTGGCGATTCTGGCGGGTTGGTGGGCGGACCGGCTGATCTCGCGCGGGGCGGATCCGGTGGCGACGCGCAAGCGTTTCATCATTGCCGGCTTCCTGATTGCGAGCACGGAGATTTTGGGCGTGTATTCGAGCTCGCTCGAAGCGGCGTTGTTCTGGAGCATCTTTTCGCTTTCGGGTTTGGGCATGACCACGGCCAATTACTGGGCGCTGACGCAAACTTTGCTTTCGAGCGCGGCGGTGGGCCGCGTGGTGGGCGTGCAAAATGCGGCGGCCAATTTACCTGGCGTGGTGGCGCCCTGGTTGACGGGATACTTACTCAAGCAAACCGGCAGCTACACGGCGCCGATGTATTCGATCCTGTTCTTTCTGGCGCTGGGCATTGG
>JBGAHE010000045.1:0-52478 GCA_044226365.1 Bryobacteraceae bacterium | reverse complement strand
AGTACTGCATCATCCGATGCCGCTCTTCCGGCTGATCCTCCTCGCGCGACCGATTCCTGCGGCGCCGGCGCTCAAAGTCGTAATCGCGCAGCGGCGACCCCAGCCGCGACCGCACATCGGCGTAGCTCTCTCCGATCTGCGCCGTCTCAATCGTCTCGCGCGCTGTCACGTGCGAACTCCACCTCTGCCGCTTCCACTTCACATCCAGGCTGTGACCGACGAAGATCACAGCCGGAAACAGCGCCAGCACGTATACCCACAAACCGCGCTTCGAAAAAAACGCCTTGCCCATTTCCAGGCGGGCAATCGTCATCACCTGTTTCATCCTGAAGTTCATCGCCCGCCTCCGATCAGATACTCATACAGTGAATCGACACTGGCGTCCGATTGCACAATGCTCTCGATGTTATGCCCGTCCAGCACAATCTGGTTCAGTAGTTGCGAGAACCGCTCGCGGCTGCGCGTCAGCACCAGTAGGCCCAGGCGATCCGGATGCAGGCGCACCTCGGTAATGTGATCCTCGGCGAACAGCAGCGACGCCACCCGCGCCGCATCCGGACAACGAATCAGGAACTGGCTCGGATGCTCGCTCATCTCTTCGCGGACGTCGTGGATCTGCCCCTCGGCGATGATCGACCCGTTCGCAATCAGAATCACCTGATCCGAGATGACATCCACTTCCTGCAGCACGTGGCTCGACAGAATCACATGCCGCCCCAGCGCGGCAAACTCACGGAACAGCGCGATCGTCTCCGCCCGCACCAGCGGATCGAGCCCGTTCAACGGCTCATCCAAAATCAGCACGTCCGGCTCATGCGCGATCGATTGCGCCAAGCGGATGCGCTGCCGCATGCCCTTCGAGTAACCGGCCACCTTACGATGCGCCGCTTCCCGTAGCTTCACGCGGTCGATCGCCTTCCACGTCCGATCCTCGACCTCGCTATCGTCGTAGCCATACAACTTCAGCGCCGCCGACACGAACTGATAGCCCGTATAGCCGCGCGGGGCGGCATCGAACTGAGTGCAGTAGCCCGTCTTCCGCATCAGGGTTTCCGGATCGCGCGGCGACATCCCGCGCACGGTGATCGTGCCCTGATCCGCATGGATCAGCCCGCACATCAGATTCATCAGCGTCGTCTTGCCACTGCCATTCGGCCCCACCAGACTCGTGATCCCCGGCGGCACATTCAGCGACACCCGGTTCACGCCCAGCACTTCGCCGTAAAACTTCGAAACTTCGCTAAAGACGATCTCCGCGCTCACTTCACCACCTCCACCGGACGCAGCTTACGCTCCAGCACCCACACCATCAGGCCGTAGAAGCCCAGCAGCGCCATCGCGCACGCCCACAATCCCGGATCGCCATCGCGCGGCTCGTCGATGCCCATCATGCCGTTCCACAACCGGCTCATCAGATAAAGCGGGTTCATCAGGCTGCCCACCCGCTCGCGGAAGATCTCATTGGTGATCTCAGCCGCTCCCGCCAGGACAAAGAAAAAGCCCAGCACGAGCGCCCCGGCCACCACGCGCCACTTCACCCAAGCCGAACTGGCCAGCGCCACCAAGCTCGTCAGCAGCACCAGCATCAGAAAGCCTGTCACCATCGCGAGCCCCAGATACCAGAAGCTGGTGAGCCAGCTCATGCCGGCCATACCCACTTGCATGCCGAACACCAATAAGCCAGGCACCCAGGTAATCGCCGACAGCATGCCGGCCAGCACAATCAGCCGGGCCAGCACATACTCCCAACGCGACATCGGCCGCGAAAAGTAGAGCGGTAGCGCGTTGTTCGCCAGGTCCGGCGCAATCAACCCCGGCCCCGTCATCGCGGCCAGCGCGACGGCGAACGTCGATTGAATCACCATGAAGAACGCGAAGAAGTCGCCTTCTACCTTCAGGAATCGCTTAAAGTCGCCCCCAAAGCTCGCCAGTAACTCCGTGTGATTAGCCAGGTAAATGAACATCCCGCACAACAACGGCCAGAACGCCGACAGCATCAACACTGCAATCACCAGGCGTTGGGACATCATCCGGCTCCAACTGTAGCGCGGCAGAACCATCAGCCGGTCCCAGGTCGTGGTCCGTTCACCCGTGTAGCGTTGATAGCCCCGCTTATAGACGGCCATGCATGACCTCCGCGGTCTCCGGCAAAGCCGGCGGCTTAGTGGCGTCACCCGGCGTGGCGCGCAGGTGGCCCACCGCCTTCAAGAAGATCTCTTCCAGAGTGTCGCGCCGATAAGTCAATTTGCGCACTTGTAAGTTGCGTTGCGCGGCGAGTCGCCATAAGGCGGCGATCTCCACTCCGGAGGGCAGCACCACGCGCCAGCGACCTTCGCCCTCGTCCACCCCCACGGCGCCGATCGTCCCGAGCGCCGCGGCAAACTCGGTCGCCGCGCCCACTAACTCCAACTCCACAAAACGACGATTGCTGCGCCGCTCCTCCTCCAGGTTCGCGTGATGCACAATCTGCCCGTCCTTCAGAATCAGCACCTCGTCGCACGTCTCTTCCACATCGCGCAACAGGTGCGAGCACAGCATGACGTTCATCTTGTGCGTGCCCTTGATTTCTTGAATTAGCCCGAGCATCCGCTGCCGCGCCGCCGGGTCCAACCCGTTGGTCGGCTCATCGAGAATCACCAGATCCGGCCCATGGATGATCGCCTGCGCCAGCTTCGCCATTTGCTTCATGCCCAGCGAGTAAGTGCCCAGCTTGCGATAGCGAGCCTCGCCCAGGCCCACATGGAACAAAGTTTCGTGAGCCTTCTCGAGCGCCACGCCGCGGGGCAGTCCGGAAAGCTCCCCCATCATGCGCAGAAACGTCACCGCGGTCTGGTCGGCAATGAAGGAATCGTTCTCCGGCATGTACCCCAACCGCGCGCGCACCTCTTTCGGGTTGCGATGACAATCGAGCCCGAACAGCTTCGCCGACCCGGACGCCGGCACATGAAAGCCCAGCATTGTCTGAATCAGCGTCGACTTGCCGGCCCCATTCGGCCCCAGCAAACCAATCGCCCGTCCACCATCTCCACCAACGCCAAGCCGGCAGGAGATCCCTTTCAGAATCTCCCGCCGGCCAAGCTGAACGCGCAAGTTGTCGAGTTCAAGTACCGGAGCCATACCTACAATATTGCCTTCTTCACCTTCGTACTGACCCGCCGTTCATTCGCCTTGCCCGACCGGTCGCCTTGCATCGCGCCCGTCAGCAGCACATCGAACAGCAGGGCCGTAATTCGGTTACGACTCGCCGCGGCAATTCGTTCCGTTTCTCCGTTCACTAACACCAACAAAGGTTCGCGGCTCTGCAGCAGCGTCGCCCATTGGCCGGTGTTCACCGCCGACAGCATCTGCCGCACAGACTCGCTCGTATTCACCCACAGGAACGCCGATTGATGCACCCCGAACCCGCTTGGCAGTTGATTGCGGAACTTCGCCGAGCGCACCAGCGGGAAGCCGCCGGCTCGCGTCTGGATCGCTCGCGTCAACACCGCCCGATCGGTGCCCATCAGCAGATAGCCGCGGTCATAAGTAAGTTGCAGCATGATGCCGGCGGCCCCGGTGGAACTCAGCGTGGTCCAGGTGCGGCCACCCGTGGTCTCCGTCCGCAGCGTGATCTGCACGTCTTTCTGCTCGCGATTGAACGCTTCCACAAACCGCCGTAGCGATTCATCGAGCGACGCGGGACGATACACTTCCGCCACCGCGATCCAACCGGGGATCGGCAGCGTCGGCGTCTCGACGGCCCACGCATAGTCGGTACCCAGCGCGCCCACGATATCGTTCGCGAAGTTCACTCCCGTTTTCTGCTCGAACTCACGTAAGCGGCCGATGCTCTCGGGCGCCATCTTGGCCACCGTCTCCATCAGCGAGTCAAACAACTGCCGCGGATTGCGCGTCGTCACGGAACCGGCCATCAGAGCCTCGGCCGAGATGTATTCGCCCGCGCCGGTCGCCGCCGGAGAAGCCAGCCAATTCGCCAACCCTTCGCGCTGACCATTGAACGTCAACAGCGCCGAGTTCTCATCCGCGCCCGCCACGGACTTCTGCTCGAGGAACAGGTGCTTCACCCGGTTCGCGCCGGTGGCCAGCAGCATCGCTTGCTGCTGCATGCTCTGCGTGCCGCCCTGCAGCGCCTGCTCCAGGTTCAACCCCAGCAACCAGCCCGCACCCTTGGCATAGCGAGCCCGAATCTCCGCACCGAACGCCGTCGAGGGTAACTTCGCCGTCGCCGCCTGCAGCGCCGCCAAATCCTTCGCATCGAACGACAACAGCAGCACCTGATCGGTAAGCGTGTAGACCGGCTTCACCGGGAACGGCGCCAAGGTCTCGACCAACTTCGCTTCGAGCGCCGCGCGCTGTCCGGCCTTTACACCCGTCACCAGCAGCGGAAACTGTTGATGCACGGCTCCGCCGGCCGGCAGCGAGACCATCGCAAACACCATCTCGTCACCGATTAGTGGCGAAATCGCTTGCAGCTTCACCATCTGCTGGCGCATCTCGGTCATCGGCGGCGACGTCCACCATTCCTTCAGCACCGCACTCTCCGCCGTGCGCGCGTCGATCAGCTTCATCGTCTGCTCGATCGTCCCGCCCAGATTCGGCACCGATCCGTAAACCATCGTGCCCGCGGGCAGATACTGCAGTAACTGCGGATTCGTCCGTAGCGCCGGCGACGGCAACGCCGCCACCTTTTGCTCGATCGCCGCCAGCTCGGCCAGCAGTTGAGCATACTTCTGCGCATCCGCACTCCAAGCCACTGCTTCGGCCGGCGTCACTCCGTTCAGCGACGGCGACGTCGCCGCCTGCTGGCCCGGCTTCAGCAGATGGCCGCCGCCGGCCTGATCCACCTGCACGGCGCCTTCGATCACCGTCACCAGCGATCCCTGCATGCCCGTGCTCACGCCAAACACGGTGCCCTTCACCGAAGTCACCGCATCGTTGGTCGCCACGCGCAGATAGCCACGGCGTTGCTTGGCCGCCTGAATCAGGACGTCGCCGCGTTCGAGATGCACCGTCTGCCCGCTCCACGCCGCAGTGACGTACAGCTCCGAACGCTCGTTCATCTCGAGCTGCGATCCATCGGACAGCTGAAGCCGTGCCCGAGTCCCTCTGCCGGACCGCACCACGTCGCCTTCGCCGATCGCCTCGCCCACCTTCAACAGATGTCCATCGAGCCGCATCAGCTCACCCGAGCCCATCGCCACCGTCGCCCGCGCGCCGCTCGGCGCCATCCAACGATCCAACGGCCCACGCGCCGCCCAGATCGAGAGCGCCGCCACACTCGCCGCGATCGCCCATTTGGCGAACGCCGGCACGCGGCGCCCCCGCGCCCGCGGCATCTCCACCACCTTCGGCTGATCGCCCTTCAACTCCACATACACGTTGCGGCACGCCGGGCAGCGGCTCAAATGGTCTTCCACCAACAGCCGCCGCGTCTCTTCGAGCGAGCCGGCGACATACGCCGCCAGGTCCGGCCGAAAGCCGGCGCACACCGGCCCCATCTCTAGCTTCGCCCGCACCCGCTCTTTCGCTTCCGCCATCTCCCGGGGAGCGTCGGTCGCGATGATTTCATCCAACAAATGGTCAAACTTTTTCTCGTCCATCGTCTTGTCCTTCTTCCTTCAGTTCCCCAACTGCACGCGTAGTGACTCGCGAATCCGGTGAAGGCGCACCGCAATCGTTGTCTTTTCCAGCCCATATAGCTCGGCGATTTCCCCATTCGCCAAGCCTTCGATGTACCGCAACACAAACATCTCGGCGTCCCGCGGCTCCAGCGCGGCAATCGCCTGGCGCAACTGCTGCTTCAGTTCCGCCGAACTCTCCTGCTTCAACCGGTCCGGCGTCTCGCTGATCGATTCCTGCCGCCACGTCTGCCGCCGCCGCACAATGTCGATGGCCGCGTTCGCCGCCGAGCGGCGCAGAAAACCTTCGGGCGCGCGCATCGGATCCAGTGGCTCCTCGCGCTTCAGCACCCGCAGAAAGACAGTTTGGAGCACGTCTTCGGCATCGGCGGTGGAGCCAGTCACCCGCAGCGCCGTCCGGTAAACCGTGTCCGCATATCGTGAATAAAGATCGCCGAGTTCAGGTGGCATAGCCTGTATCGGATTGTCGGCTATTGTCAGGGTCGCCATTCAAGAGGTCCTCGCCTCTCAATACGCGCCGCCCGTTCATTTATTGCGGCAAGCCCAACCGTTTGCGTCGATTTTCCTCTTGCCTGGCGAATAAAGGGAGAAGTCGCCCCTCAATCCACCCGAACGCCGCCGCCAGCCCACCCTCGGCATACGCCCGCCCAATTTCCGCTTCCACCCCGGACGGCTCGCCCAAGGCCGCTAAGAACTGATTCGACGTCATCCGGGCGGACTTCTCCCCATCCACGCGTCCGTCCTCGCGCAGGATCTTCTCCCGCACATACAACGTCAGCACCGCATCGCCGATCCAGGCTTCTTCGAGCGTCTTTTTCGCCGGCACCCTAACAGCGTAACTTGCGCCAGCGGCAACAGACGTCGCGCAGCAAGGGAGTTGAGCTCAGAAACGCCGGCGTCGTCTCCCGCGAAAGCCGATTCTGCAGCAAGACGCCGGTCGCTCGCCAATAGGCGTCCTGAAACAGTTCGGAGCAGATCACCTCTTCCGGCCGTTCGCTTGGGGGAAAACGCTTGAAGCCGTACTCCGTAAAACCGGTCCGCATTGCCAATCGCCCCAAACTCAGCGCGTGGTCGTAGTCGTAGGGACAGTTAATCTGGGCCACGGAGTAGGCCGCCATCCGCCAGCCCACTTCTCGTTCGACAAATTCGTCGCCCCGGACGCCTCGACGCACCCGCACCAGACAACCCGAAAACGCATGCAGGAGGTTTCCGAGCCGCACACCTTCCCGCGTCGCTTCACAAGTGGCGAACATTCCTCCGGTATAAACAGCCGCGTGCGACCAGCGCGCGTGAGCGGGTGCGTATCCATCCGCACCTTGCAAATAGTGGATACCTCGCGCTCCCGCCACGAACTTCGAGTCAGGTGCCGTGAGAATGAGGTCTCCCGGCTGCAAATCGTCTGGATGTGGAACAAGCCCCTGTTTGAGGATGTGTGGCGGGAGCGCTGCCTCGGCATCGTAGGGATCCGGATGAAGCTGCGGAGGAGGGACATTTCGGATGTCCAGCACGTGCTGCATCATGGCTATTTCGCACCAGAATGAGTCATGACTTTTTCTGATTTATCCGCATAAACTTCAACGACTGCGTCTTCATCAACGACAAAGCAGACCGCCTCTCCTACAGCAACATTAAATTTTTCAATAGATTGCCCATGAAATGTGGCGACTTGGCGAAATAGAAACGGCCACTGTCGGTCGAGAATCTCGTCCGCTATATACCCCATTCCTAGCATTTCAACCAGGCGGTGAATCCGGCCATTTCTAACTTCAGCCACGGTAAGACACAAGTTAACACAGACACTCCGCACCGGGCTTCGCGGGACATCCGCTTCCCCCTAATGGTCTGCCGCCCCTCTTCCGATTCCTCCTTCAAGCAAATGAGACACCTGACCCACCAAACGCCCAACGACGCGGCCCCGGGAGTCCGAACGGGCGAGATCTTCCGAATCAGCCCTGTTGACGTTTGCTACTTCGCCGACCTTGACTCTGACGAAGCCTTCTGCTGCACCTTCGACAAAATCAAAGACTACGGCGGCGAGCAGCCGGCCGAGTTCGGCATGCTCCCGGGTTCTCCCGTCCACTTCGCCCTCGACGACCAGCGTGAGATCGCTTGGGTTGAGCTGATTTAGCGCGTTACCCTGAAAGGGTGCGTGCGCCCCGCAAGCCTGAAATCATGAGTCCCGCAGGGCATTGGCCCCAACTGCGCGCCGCCATCGAAGCCGGTGCCGATGCCTGCTACTTCGGCCTCCAACATTTCACCGCGCGCGCCAAAGTCGGCTTCACTCTGGCCGAACTTCCCGAGGTGATGCGCACCCTCCACCAGCGTGGCGTCCGAGGCTACCTCACCTTCAATACGCTCGTCTTTGAGCACGAGTTGGCGGAAGCCGCTCGCGCGATCGCCGCCATCGCCGAGGCCGGCGTCGACGCCCTCATCGTTCAGGACCTGGGCATCCTCCAACTTGCCCGCCAAATTGCGCCAGATCTCGAGCTCCATGCCTCCACCCAAGCCAGCATCACCAGCGTCGAAGGCGTCCAGTTCGCCTTGGCCCAAGGCGCTCATCGTGTCACGCTCGCCCGAGAGCTCTCGCTTGAGGAGATCGGCGTCATCTACGACAAAACCCAGGCCGACCTGGAAATCTTCGTCCACGGCGCGCTCTGCGTGGCGTACTCCGGCCAGTGCTTTTCGTCGGAAGCCTGGGGAGGACGCAGCGCCAATCGCGGCCAATGCGCCCAAGCCTGCCGCCTGCCCTACGAACTCATCGTCGATGGCGAGTTCCGCCCCTCCGCCGATGCCCGCTACCTGCTTTCGCCCGGTGACCTCAGCGCCATTCATCACGTTCCTCAAGTCGTCGAAGCCGGCGTCAGTTGCCTCAAAATCGAGGGCCGTTACAAGGATGCCGATTACGTCGCCCTCACCACGCGCGCCTACCGGCAAGCCGTCGACGCGGCTTGGGCCGGCCAGCCATCTCCCATCACTCCGCAGGACGCTCTCGACCTCGAGCAAGTCTATTCGCGCGGCTTGGGCCCGCACTTCCTGTCGGGCGTCAATCACCAGGCCGTCGTCCGCGGACGCCACACGCGTCATCGCGGCGTCCACCTCGGCACCGTCGTGAAACTCGATGGCCCGCGCGTTCTCATCGAGCCCGCCCCCGCCCACGAACTTTCGCCCCTCAAGGCTGGCGACGGCCTCGTCTTCGATGCCGCCTCCTGGCGCAGTCCGCAGGAAGCCGAAGAGGGCGGCCGCGTCTATCACGTGCTCCCCCAACTCGACGGGCGCCTCGAACTCACCTTCGCCAACGGCGCGATCGACCCCGCCCGCATCCGTCCCGGCGACCTCGTCTGGCGCACCCACAACCCGGACCTCGACCGCGCCGTCCGCCCCTACCTCGACGCCGCCACCCCGGTCGCCAAACAACCGCTCCGCGTCCACGCCGTCGCCGCCCGCACCCTGCGCCTCACCTGGACCCTGCCCAACCACCAAAGCATCACCGTCGAAAGTGGCCCGCTGACCGCCGCCCAGACCCGCGGACTCACGCTCGACTCGCTGCGCGACCAACTCAGCCGCCTCGGCCAAACGCCCTACGAACTCACCGACCTCACCGCCGAAATCGACGGCAACCCCTTCGTGCCGGCCTCGCTACTCAACCAACTCCGACGCGACGCCGTCGAGCAACTCCAGGCCCTTCAGGCGCAGCCGCCCGCCCGCACGCTCCACCCCATTACGCTGGACACCACGCCCGCGCCTCTCGAAGACGGCACGCCCCAGCTTCACATGCTCGTCCGCCACCCGGACCAACTCGCCGCCGCCATTGACCTTCGCCCCGACTCCATCACCCTCGACTACCTCGACCTCTACGGCCTCCGTCCCTCCGTCCAGCAGGTAAAAGCCGCCGGCCTCGCCGTGCGCGTCGCCAGCCCCCGCATTCTCAAGCCCGGCGAATCCCGCATCGCCAACTTCCTCGCCAGCCTCGAGTGCCCCCTGCTGATCCGCTCCACCGGCCTCCTTCACCAACTGCAAGGCCACTCCCAACCCTTAATCGGCGACTTCAGCCTCAACACCGCCAACACCCTCACCGCCCGCAACTACCTCGATCTCGGCCTCCACCGCCTCACCCCCACGCACGACCTCAACGCCGCCCAAGTCGCTGACCTCGCCCGCACCCTCGGCGCCTCGCGCGTCGAAGCGATCCTCTACCAGCACCTGCCCGTCTTTCACACCGAGCACTGTGTCTTCTGCCGTTTTCTTTCGAACGGCACCACCCACCGCGATTGCGGCCGTCCCTGCGAACACCACCGACTCGCCGTGCGCGACCAGCAAGGCCGCGAGCATCCCGTCATTGCCGACGTCGGCTGCCGCAACACCGTCTTCGGCGCCGAAGCTCAACAGGCCAGCACTCACCTTGAGGCCTGGCGCGCCGTCGGCCTACACCACTTCCGCCTCGAATTCGTTCACGAATCGCCCGCGCAACTCACCCGCATCGTGGAAGCCTTCCGCCACGCCCTCGCCGGCCGCCTCACTCCCCCGCAACTCGCCGCCGAACTCGCCCGCCAAACGTCCACCACCGAGGGCAGCCTCTACGTCCCCAAGGACTACCAACTCTTCCCGATCCTGCAGTAACGGAGGCGCCGCCATTCCGGGCGGCGCCTCCCCTTCGGTCTACTGACCTTCGCAGCTCACCTGGTTATTCCAATCGACGAATGCGCCGTTCGGATTGTCGCGCCAGGCCCAAACGTGCAGTTCGAAGAAAGCCGGCAGCCCATAGCGGTTCGGGCTACCCACCAGCTGAAACGCTTGCCCCTCGAGCATCGGTGGCGCGGAGTGCTTGGCCAGCCACGCCGCCGCATCCACGATGTACTCGACGCCCACCAGCTTCATGCCGTCCTTCGTCGGCTCGTAGATGATCGCTTCCGGACGCTTGCCGTCGATCTCACCATCGCCCACCAGCGTCGTGTTGATGTAGTGAACGCCCATGGCCCCATGGTCCGGACCACTGACGCAGCCAAACAAGGGCTTGTACCCTGCCTCACCCGCCGCGTTCACATCGGCGAACTGCCACGTGCTCTTCCGTACCAGATCCACCAGCTTCGCGGGACTCGCCCCGACATGGTGATGCGGATTCTCCGCCGCCCCGGCCATCGCCCAAGCCACCGCCACCAGAATCGTCAATTTGCGTTTGTTCATTGTTCTTTCCTCGAAATGAATTCGTTTGTTAGTCGTCTCCACCCAGGCCGGCCTTGCGTGCCGCCAAACCACGGGTCTTCCGAGATCCCCGTGGTACCCTGATGAAACTTCCGTTGCCTTGCCGGCTATGCGGCTGGCCTGTCCCTAGGTTAGGGCAGCGGGTCTGTAAACTCCATGCGCCAGCGTCCGCATTACCTTGCAGGTCGTCCGCACTTCTTTTCTCTCGGAAGCGCCCATGCCCACTGATGTTCTTTCCGACGTGCTCGCGGCGGTTCGCCTTACCGGAGCCGTGTACTTTGAGTTCAACGTGAGCGCACCCTGGGCTTTTGAAGCGCCGCCTTCGCGCGACATCGCCGCCAAGGTCCGCCCTGGTTCCGAACGCGTCATCGAGTATCACCTCATTGCCCATGGTGAAGGCTGGGGCGGCTTGCTCGGTCAGCCGCTACTTCCGCTTGCCAGCGGTGACCTCATCCTCTTTCCGCAGGGCGACCCGCACGTCCTTTGCAGTTCGCCGGACCTCCCGCCCCAACGCGACCTCTCCTTCTACAAGCCCCTCTCCCGCGGGCTCCCCCTCGTCTACGACTTCGCTCAAGCCACAGGCGCCCCGGCCCGTATCTTCTGTTGCTTCCTTGGCTGCGATGCGACTCCCTTCAACCCTCTGCTCACTGCCCTGCCACGCGTCCTGCATCTCCCTGGCACCGGCGCTGCGGCTCAAACCGGTTCCCTGGGTGCGCTCCTGAGCCTGGCCACCGATGAGTCCGCCGCCACTCGTGCCGGCAGCGAAAATGTCCTCGCTCGACTTTCTGAACTCGTCTTTGTCGAAGCGGTGCGGCGCTATCTTGAAACCCTGCCCCCCGATCAAAACGGCTGGCTGGCCGGCCTCCGAGACCCCATGGTCAGCCAGGCCCTCGCCGCTCTTCACTCCGCGCCCCAAAAAACATGGACCGTCGAAAGCCTGGCCCGCCTCGCCGGACTCTCGCGCACCGTCTTCGCAGCTCGCTTCACCGCCATGATTGGCCATCCGCCCATGCAATACCTCGCCCTCTGGCGCATGCAACTCGCCACCCGTCATCTCGCCGACGGGTTGGGGGTCGCCGCCGTCGCCGAGCGCGTTGGTTATGAATCCGAAGCCGCCTTCAGCCGCGCGTTCAAGAAGCTCGTGGGCCAAGCTCCGGGTACTTGGCGTCGCCTAAGCAACACCTGAAAACTTTCACCCGCTCAGGATCATGAAAACGTATTCAGATGCCATACTCACCGCATGAATACCCTTCAGCGTTGCGCGCTGGCAAGCCTCATCTGCCTTACGCCGTCCGCTGCGGCCGTCCTGCTCGACCAACCGCTTGTCTTCATCAATGGCCGCGCCTCTACCAGCGTGAACGACACCACTGGCTTTCGCACGTGGGACCGCATCACCCTGAACGAAAGCGCTCTCGTCAATCGCATCACCTGGATTGGGGCCTTCATCGACACCGTCGACACGGCCAATAACCCCGTCAACCCCGCCGGCGATCTCTGGAATCTCCATCTTGCCGGCGACAACGCTGGCGATCCGGGCGCCGTCCAGCAACAGGCCTCCTTCTCACTCGCCTCGGTGACCCCCACTTACCTCGGCACCGGCAGTCTGGCCGGACAGCCTGTTTACTACTACCAGTTCGCGGTTGACCTCTCTACGCCCTTCGCCTTCGCTGCCAATCAAACGCTCTGGCTTGCCATCTTTAGTTCCGCCCCGCAAATGGACCCTCGCTTCGGCTGGTCCTCGGGTTCGGGCGGTGACGGCGTCTCTAAGATGGTTCAGCTCAACAACAACGACATCACCTCCTGGGGTGATCGCGCGCTCTCCCTTGAAGGCGAAGTCGTCCCGGAACCGGCTACTCTTTCCGTCTTTTCGCTGGGTCTGCTCGCCCTCTGGCTCCGCCGCCGCGGGCTATAACCGCCGCACACGCATCTTCCGAAACGAGACCACCGTCTGGTGATACTGCAGCGCGATCGGTCCCCCGTGCTTCGCAATCGCCACCCGCGTGCGCGATTTCTGCAATTGCTCTTCGAGCCGGGCCAAGTCGAACGCCACCACCCGCTTGCCATTGAGCCAATGCTCGAACCGGCCATCGCGCGCCACAACGCGGCTGCGATTCCATTGCCCGTGCGGCTTCACCGCCGCCGACTCCGGCGCAAACACGCTATAAAGGCCGCCAGCCCGCGCCGTCGCCCGGCTCAGCGCATCCGGCTCATGCGCATCATCCGCCATCTGATATTCGAGCCCCGTGGAATACTCGAGCGTCACCGCCCCAGGTTCCGCCTTTGGCCCCGCGATCGCCCGGAATCGCTTGTTCTCCTCCACGATCACCAGCGTCGTCGCCCGCGTCACCCAGTACTTCACGCCGCTGTTGGCCGCTTTGTCCGCGCGCCATTCCCACTCCAACTCAAAGTTTTCGTAGTCTTCCGCCGACCACAAATCCGTCCGATGCTGCACATACGGCCGCACGGTCAGCACCCCTCGATGAATGGTCCAAGCCCCGCTTAAGTCGGTCTCTCCCGAGGGGCTCCGCCACCCGGCAAAGCTCTCCCGCGCGAGTAACTTCTTCCACGAGCCATCCGCCCCCGGACACATCGCGGCCATCATCAAGTAACCAAGCAAAAACCTCATTACTTCTCAGTTTAGCGGCCTCGTCTCCGAGAGCGTGTTGAGCGTTATCAATACCTCCCGTAGCCGCGATACACTCAGTCGGATGTCCCGGCTCCTACGGCGAACCCATCTCTATCTCGCGCTCTTCCTCGCGCCTTGGATTCTGATGTACACCGTCTCCACGTTCGTGATGAACCATCGAGCTACGTTTCATCCCACCGAGCCCCCGCCGCCTCCTCGCTATACCGTCGAGCGCGAACTCACCTATCCCGGCGAACTGCCTCCGGGCGCCACTCCGCCACAGATCGCCCTGCAGCTACTCGCCACCCTTGACCTGGATGGCGCCCACAACGTCGCCCGCCCCTTGACTCCGGAGAAGGTCGTCATCAACCGGCTTCACCCCGTCACCCCCCGCCGCATCACCTACACCGCCGCCGACCATCGCGTCGTCATCGAAAAGATCGTCTTCGAAGGTCCCCGCTTCCTCGAGCAAATGCACCGCCGCCGCGGCTTCCAGCATGACTACCTCCTCGAAGACCTCTGGGCCGCCTCGGTCGATCTCACCATCCTGGCCTTGGTCGCTCTCGCGCTTACCGGCCTCTGGATGTGGTGGGAACTGCGCGTCACTCGCCGCTGGGGCGCCATCGCCCTCGCCGCCGGGTGCGGTCTGTTCGCCCTTTTCCTGGCGGTGCTCTAATGACCTTCCCCCAACTCAACCGCCGCACCCACCTCTACCTCGGCCTTTTCCTCACGCCCTGGTTTGTGATGTATGCCGTCTCCGCGATTCCCTTTTCGCACAACGCCTACTTCGACCAACGCGACCGTGCCGCCGGTGTACCGCTCTGGACTCCCACCGACGCCCGTCCCTACGACCTCGGCCCCCTCCCCGCCACCGGCTCGCTCCGTCCTTTCGCCGCCCGCGTCGCCCGCGACTTCCAGCTCGACGATCGCAGCTACGGCGCCTATCGCCCCAATCCCCAACAACTCATCGTCTACATCCACACCTTCTGGCATGCCACCCAGTTCCGTTACTTCCCCGACGAACACCGCATCGTCCGCGAAGAACGCCGCTTCCGTTGGGACCAATTCCTTACCGGCATGCACGCCCGCGGCGGTTTTGTCGACCAGCGTTTCTTCCCCGTGCTCTGGTCACTCATCATCGACCTGGTCTGCCTAGGCTTCCTGGTCTGGATCCTCTCCGGACTCTACATGTGGTGGTCACTGCCGCAGTTGCGCCGCTGGGGCACCATCGCTTTGATCGGCGGCGCCGCCTCCTTCGCTTTCTTCCTGCTCAAGCTTTAGCCGCTTACTTGAACTGCGCCGGCTGACCCGTCGCTTCCAGCACGCTCGTCCACAAATCGCCCGACGGATCCACGGAATACCGTTCGCGGATCGCCATCGCCATCGGCACATGGACAAAGCGCCCGTTCCACCGGCCCACCACCATCTCCGTCCGTCCGCTCATCGCGGCATGCACCGCATTGTGCGCCAACCGAATGCAGTAGACGCTATCGAACGGATTCGCCGGTACGCTGCGAATCTCATAGCTCGGGTCAATGTACTTCAGGTTACATTCCTTGCCGATCCCGGCAAAGTAATCGTTGATCCGCTGCTTCAGATACACGCCGATGTCCTGCAGCCGCTTATTCCCCGAAGCATCCGTCCCGGCGGACTCCGCCAGAAGATCCTGCCCCGCCCCTTCCGCCACCACAATCACCGCATGCCCGCGCCGCTCAATCCGCTGCCGCAGCACATTCAAGAACCCGCGCTCGCCCTCGAGCGCAAACGGTACTTCCGGAATCAACACAAAGTTCGTATCGCTCATCGCCAGCGACGCATAACAGGCGATAAAGCCGGAATGCCGCCCCATCAGCCGCACCAGCCCGATCCCGTTCGGCGACGCCTCCGCTTCCACATGCGCCGAACGAATCGCCCGCGTCGCTTCGGAGAACGCCGTCTGGAATCCGAAGCTCTGGTCGATGAACATGATGTCGTTATCGATCGTCTTCGGCACGCCGATCACCGCGATCTTGCCGCCGCGTTCCGCAATCACGCGCGCAATCCCCTGCGCCCCACGCAACGTCCCATCGCCGCCGATCACGAAGAGGATGTTGATGCTCATCGTCTCCAGGCAATCCACAATTTCTTCCGGATCCTGCTGCCCGCGCGACGTCCCCAGAATCGTCCCGCCGTGCTCGTTGATGCCGGCCACGCGCTCCGGCGTCAGATCCACTACCTCGCGGCCATACTTCGCGATGAAGCCCGAATAGCCGTTGCGAAAGCCATACACCTTCCGCACGCCGTAGCCTTTGTGCAGTTCCAGCACCAGGCTCCGAATCACGTCGTTCAACCCCGGACAAAGCCCCCCGCACGTCACGATCGCCGCGCGCGACTTCGACGGATCGAAGAAAATCTTCCGCCGCGGACCCGCCGGCTCAAAGGCCGGCAACTGATCCACCGGCACACTCCGCGCACTCAGCAACGAGATCGTATCGTCGAACAACACGCGGTCGCCTTCATCGACGTTATGGAACGTCCGCGCCCGCTGATCGAGTAACGGCAACAGCGGCGAATCGATTCTCGCCGGTCCCAACGTTTTGACGTGTAAATCGGCCGCTTCGAAGTTATGCGTCATCCGGTGGTCCTCATTCCGGCCGCCACGCCCTGCACCGTCAGTCGCAGTAAGTGGCGTAAGTGTTCGCGATCCTCTTCCGGCGCGCTGGCCGGCAACGCTCGCCGGCGGCGCAGTAACTCAATCTGAATCAGATTCAGCGGATCGATATAGGGGTTCCGCACATCGATCGATCCCTGAAACCAGGGCGTCTGCGACAGCAACTCATCGCCTTCGGTAATCCGCAGAATGGCGGCCCGCGACAAGTCCCGCTCGCTCGCAATCCGCGCCCAGAACCGCTCGCGCACCTCCGGCTCTTCCGTCAGCCGCGCATAACAATGCGCGATGAACATATCCGCCTTCGCCAAAGCGAGCGCCGCGTTGTCGATCGCCGCTTCAAAGAACGGCCACTCCCGATACATCTTGCGCAACGCCGGCCACACCTCATCCGGCAACTCCGACAACGCCGTTCCCAAACCGTACCAGGCCGGGATCAGGCAGCGATTCTGCGTCCACGCAAACACCCAAGGAATGGCCCGCAGATCGCCCAGCGTCCGCTGCCCGCGCCGCCGTGCCGGTCGCGACCCGATCGGCAAATCTTCAATCTCGTCAATGGGCGTCGCGCTCGCGAAATACTCCAGAAAGCCCGGCGAATCCACTAACTCCCGGTAACACGCATACGACCTTGCCGAGAGCGCTTCCACCAACTGCACCGTCGCTTCGTTCGGCGCCTGAGCCGGCGTCGCACTCGCCAGCAACGTCGCCCAGGTCACCTGCTCCAAGTGCCGATACGCGATCTGCGGATCGTCATATCGTTCCGCCAACACCTCGCCTTGCTCCGTCAGCCGCAAACTGCCATCGATCGAATCGGGCGGCAGCGAAAAGATCCCCCGCGCCGCCGGACCGCCCCCGCGTCCCAAGGACCCACCTCGCCCATGGAAAAACGTCAGTTGCACCCCGCGTGCCGAAGCCGCCTGCTGTAACTCCGTCTGCGCCCGGTACAAGCCCCAGCACGCCGACAAATAACCGCCGTCCTTCGTACTGTCCGAATACCCCACCATCACAAACTGCCGCTGCTTCTGCTTCGCCAGATACACAACCACAGCACCGTCAGCACATCGCTCGGCGCTTGCGTCAGGCTGATGATGTGCCCGCCGATCGGCTCCGGCCCGTAAGTCGCAATCACCTGCTGCAGCAAGCGAAAAACAGAAAGCGCCTCCCGCGTATTCGGCGCCAGCTTCGCCCGCGGAATCTCGCCGCGATACGGCATCGTCCGCCCGAGTAAGTCGAGTTTCTCGTCCTCCGGCAGCGCATCGAAATTCTCCGCCAAACCCAGCGCCCGGAATAAGTCAGTCATCACTTCGGCATAGCGCCGCGAATCCTGCCGGATGTCCAGGCATCCCAGGTGCAAGCCGAACACGCGCGCCCGGTCGAGCCAATGCTCCACCTCAGCCGCGGCGGCCCCGCCGCCCGGATGTTCGCGCAAGCTCGTCAGGATCAACTCCAGATCCGCCACTAACTCGTGCCCCGTCCGGTACGCCGGCCCGCCCGGTTCCACCGACGCTTCCAGGCGCCACTCCACCATCGTCAGATACCGCCGGTACACCTCGAACGTCGCCGTCGGCGCCAACCGGTCCGCCAGCGCCGGCCACCGCACCACGGCTTCTTCAAGATTCGCCTCGAGCACCTCGCTTACCGCCACATTGCGCGACGACAAACTGAGGAAGTCGTACATGCGCCGGCACTGCTGCCGATGCAGTTCGAGCGCCTTCGCCCGCAGCTTCAACAACGTCCGCCCCGTCACCTCGGCCGTCACGTCCGGATGCCCGTCGCGATCGCCACCCACCCACGAGCCGAAGCGCAGAAACACCGGCATGGCGAACTCCGCGCCGGGATAATTCAACGCCAACGCCCGCCGCAGCGCCTCATAGATCCGCGGCACCACTTCCCACAGCCGCGGCGCGATCGAAAGCACGCGATCCACTTCTTCGAGAACCGTCGGCCGGCGCGGCCGCAGAAACTCGGTCTGCCACAGGATCGTCAGTTCCGTCCGCAGCTTACCTTCAAGGTCCCGCCGTTCGCGCGGCAACAGATCGCCGTTATCCAGCTCCTGAATCGCCTCGCGCATGCGCCGCAGCTTCGCCCGCACCGCCCGCCGCTTCGCCTCGCTCGGATGCGCCGTAAACACCAGCTCAATCGCTAACCGATCGATCGATTCCTGCACTTGCCCCGCCGTGAAGCCGGCCTGCGCCAGGGTCGCAATCGCCGCGCCGATCGATTCGCCCAGCGGCTCATGTTCGCGCTCGCGTTGCCGCAAAACGCGGATCCGGTGCCGGTCCTCGGCCAGATTCGATAGATCCAGGAAAACGGTAAACGCGCGCACCACCGTCTGAATCTGTCCTTCGTCGAGCGACGCAATTCGCTCGGCCAGGCTCTGTTCAGCCGCGGCTTCCCCGGCCCGCCGGGCGCGCGACAACTTGCGGATGTCTTCGATGAGCTCCTCGCCGAGCATGTCGGCGAGCATCCGGACGTCTCGCCGGAGTAACTCGTTGCTGACTTTGGGCAATCGGAATCCGCCTATTCGTGGCGACGAACGTGGTCGGAAAGATCGATTGTAGCATCTTCCTCCAATTGATTCTAAAGGCGATTCGCTATTTATGCGCTGCCGGCGCCGCCGGCGGCTCCAGACAAATATTCCGCACCGCTTCGGTCGTCTCCGGCGACAATCCCGGCGCGAAAACCAGGCACCGTACCTTCATCCCATGCCCCATGATCAGGTTGTCCACGATCGTATTATTCGTCGCGGGTGCCGGCCGCTTCGGATCCACGTGCAGCCCCAGATAGATCCCCGCCTGCAGCAAGTCCGGCTGCTTCAAGTCATACACGCAAGCCACCTTGCCCTGGCTCTCTGGACACCCCGCCGTGTTTAGATTGCGCATCCGGTTCTTCTCGATCCGATGCCCGGTCCCGATCACAAAAATGCCGCCGAACTTCATCCCTTCCAGCTCGTTGTCGATGATCGTGATCTTCTCGCTCTCCATATCCGGGTTCGAATTATTCATCACAATCCCGTAGTGCCCGTACGGATAGCTCGCCGCCGGCTTCTTATTCACGCAACGGTTCCGCCGCACTTCCCCGTGATGAAAACCGTCGAGATCAATGCACTTGCCATTCAGCTCATCAAAAATGTTGAGCGCATAGGACGACGCGTCCACGTTGCCCGCCGTATCGATCGCTACCGGCCATCCCTCGTTCTCCACATCCACTTCCGCGCTCGGAAAACCGATGGAGCTCCCCGTATTGCTCCACACGCGCACTCGCGTCGCGTGTCCCACCTGGATCGCATCTCGTGCCGTATAGCGAATATCGTTCTCCGCGATTCGTCCATCCTCATTGCGCGGCGATGTGTACATCGAATGTGTCCAGATGCCGTTTCCCCGCACCCGCAACAGCTTACAGTTAGTCACCTCGAAGTTCTTGGTGCCCTCTTCCAGCAAAATCCCCCCGGTCGTATTGTTCCGCCCCTTCTGATTCAGCCCCCCACAATCGGTCAGTTTCACGCGCCGCACCCGCACGTTCGTCGAGTGGCTCACCAACACCGGGAAAGTCGGAATCTCCCGCGCCGAAACGTTCTCCACCACCAGGTCGGTGACGCCTTCGGCGACAATCCCGTTGTTCGCATAAAACTGGTAGAAAGCTTGGTTCGACGGCGGCATCCCCAGCCCGTTCGCGAGCGTCGCCCGATTGCCGATCATTGTAAAATCCCGCAGCGAGATCCGCGTCCCACCCAAAATGTGGATCAGCGCCTTGCCCGTGAACTTGGTGCTCGCCCGCAGCACCGTCGTCGGCGTCCCGGTCACCACCAGATCGCGCGCATCTGCCCGAATTTCCAGGGGTTTCGTCAACACCGTCACCCCGGCCGGGAGTTGAATTTCGCCTGTTTGGCGCGTGAACGCCTCGCGCAGCGCCGTCTCCGGCACCCCCGCCATCAGACTCGCGCCGCCCATCACCAGCAGCAGACCCGTTATCCTAATCACAATGTCGATTCCTCAGTCTAACGTTGCCTCGCCCGGCAGCGACCAGACCCGCGCCCCAGGCGCGTGCATCATTGGATTGGTCGGACAGCCCAGCGAATCCCCTTCGCTCGAGTTCCGCACCGAGGACGACTTCGCCCGGGCCCGCATCGCTCAGGAATCCACCGCCCGCCGCGACCGCGGCGAGACCGTCTTCCTGCGCACCCACGACGAACGGCTGTTACTCTCACTCTGTGACGAGGTCTGGTGGCAGAAAGACGAAGTCACAGTTGTTAAAGGTGACCCGCGCGAAGTCTACCGCGCCTATTCCGCCGCCGTCGCCACCGAGCTTCGCGAGCAAGGCCGGGGCTCCTCCGCCCCCCTCCAACCCTCCATGCGCCGCGGCGATGGCCGTGCCCAGCTCGAAGCCATTGAAACCCTGGGCGCCGATGGCCAACCCACCCTCGTCTGGCGCAGCGGCGAAAACGTCTCGATCCGCATCCGTGTCCGCTTTGCCGCCCCCGTCGCCGACCCCGTCATCGGTATGATGATTCGGACCCGGATCGGCATGGAAGTCTACGGCACCAACACTGAACTCGAGCGCCTCTCCCTCGGCCCCGTCGCCGCCGGCGACGTCCGCTCCGTCCGCTTCTCCTTCGCCTGCCGACTCTGCCCCAACGACTACACCATCACCGCCGCGTCGCATGACCCGGACGGCGTCTGGCACGATTGGCTCGAGGACGCCGTCGCCGTCCAGGTCGTCGACGACCGCTACACCGCCGGTGTCGCAAATCTTCAAGCCCAGGTGACCACCGAATAGCCATGGCCAAAATCATGATGGTCTCCAGCGAAGCTCACCCCTTCGCCAAAACCGGTGGCTTGGCCGACGTCGTCGGCGCCCTCCCTATTGCCCTCAAAGCCTTTGGCGACGAAGCCTGCGTCGTCATGCCTCGCTATCGCTCCATCCACCGCGAAGATTGCGAACTGGTCCGTTCGGACATGCGCGTCTGGCTCAACGGCGGCTTTTATAAAGTCGACGTCTATCTCCAACTGCATCGCGGCGTAAAGTTCTACTTCATCGATTGCCACGGCCTCTTCGATCGCGACGGCATCTACGGCGACCGCCACGGCGACTTCGGCGACAACGCTCTCCGCTTCGCCGTCCTCAACCTCGCCGCCTTGGGCGTGGCCCGCTTCCTCTTCCGCACCGACATCTTCCATTGCCACGACTGGCAGGCCGCCCTCCTCCCCCTCTACCGCAAGTTCTACTTCCCCAACGACCCCACCTTCTTCGGCACCAAGAGCCTCTTCTCCATCCACAACCTCGCCTACCAGGGCTACTTCCCCCACCGCCAACTCTGGGACATTGGCCTGGACGACCGCTTCTGGAACGCCGGCGCGCTCGAGTTCAACGGCGGCGGCAACCTCATGAAAGCCGGCCTCCTCTGGTCGGACCACCTGAGCACCGTCAGCCCCACCTACGCCCGCGAAATCCAAACCCCCGAATTCGGCTGCGGCATGGAGGGCATCCTCCGCAGCCGCTCCGGTGAACTCGCCGGCATCCTCAACGGCGTCGACTACGAGGACTGGAGCCCCGAAACCGACCGTTTCATCGTCGCCCCCTACTCCTCCGCCAACCTCGCCGGCAAAATGGCCTGCAAGCGCGACCTCCTCGAGTACTTCGGCTTCCCTCTCGACGACGTCCATCTCAAGCGCCCCATCGTCGGCGTCGTCTCCCGCCTCGCCGAACAAAAGGGCCTCGACCTCGTCGGCCAGCAGATGGATCAACTCCTCGCCGAAGACCTCACCTTAATCGTCCTCGGCTCCGGCGACCCCAACCTCGAGAACATGTTCAACCACTTTGCCTGGGCCCGCCCGGACAAGTTCCGCTGCTGGATCGGGCACAACAACCCCCTCGCCCACCGCATTGAAGCCGGTGCCGACATGTTCCTCATGCCCTCCCGCTACGAACCCTGCGGGCTCAATCAGATGTATAGCCTCCGTTACGGTACGCTCCCCATCGTCCACGCCACCGGCGGGCTGGACGATACCGTCGATGGAGACACCGGCTTTAAGTTCTGGGGCGCCTGGGGCCCCCACCTTCTGGCCGCCGTCCGTTACGCCGTCAATGTGTATTGGAATGAGCCGGATCGTTGGGCTCAGATGGTCCGCACCGCCATGGGGCGCGACTACTCCTGGAACGCGTCCGCCTCGGCTTACTCCGGGCTCTACCGCGCCCTGTTGGCCAACACTCCCCCCACCCCGCCAACCGAGCCGGACGAATCCTTTTCACCCCCCGTGGCATCATAGAACAGGAAGGAATTATGGCAGGTCAAAAGACATTAGAATTCGCTGACGCGTCGTTCGAACAGGACGTTTTGAAGTCCGAAGTCCCCGTTTTGGTGGACTTCTGGGCGGAATGGTGCGGACCCTGCCGCATGATGACCCCCACCATCGACGCGGTGGCGGTCGAGTACGATGGCAAGGCGAAAGTGGGCAAGTTGAACGTTGACTTCAACCCCCAAACCGCCGCCAAGTACCAGATCCGCGGCATTCCCGCTCTCCTCGTCTTCAAAGGCGGTCAGGTCGTCGATATGCGCGTTGGCGCTGTCGGCAAATCCGACGTCCAGAAACTGCTGGACTCGCACGTCGCCTAAACACGCAACCAATCGCCTTCTCACTCGTCTATAAGAGTGTCTGCAAGGGATGCAACCCGAAGGGCGGGGCCGTTCTAATCCTCCAACGGTCCCGCCCTTTTTCCGTTTACTTGCGCACATTTCGCGGCCAGTTGTAACAACCGCACCATTTCGTCTGTCTCCACCAAATATTCCCCCAACCCTCGCGCCGCCGGCGTCAGAAACCCCACCCGAACCTCCCCGCAATCTTCTCCCGCCGCCGTCTTCAAAATCACCGGCATCGTCACGATGCCTTCCCGTCCCTCAGGTGAAGCTTTCCCCTGATTCTCGCGGGGCCGGAATTGGTGCTCGGCCTCGCCCCACCGCCCGTCGACGTCGAAGCGATAACCGACTCCTCCCCCTCGCGGTTCGTGCCACCCGAGTTTCTGCTGGAACACAGGCCACGGTCGTTCCCGTAACGCCGCGCTCAACGCCTGCTTCGCCCGCGGCCCCAGCGCTCCCTCCAACCACGTCCGATCGCCCCGCAGCCATCCCAACAGTAACCGGTCCAGCGCGTCGCGCGGCTCCGGCCCGCGACAGCGAAAAACGCGCAAGCGCACGATCTCCCGGGAATCAGAAACCAACGACGTCCAGCCTCTCGCCGTCGCCAACGCGGCATCGACGCTTTTCCCCCGCTCCGCCCAGGCTCGCAGCTGGGGCACCGCTTCCGGTCCCCGAATCGCTGCCAGCGCCTGGACCAACCATCCCCAGCCCACATCGCTCGCCGTCTTGGACCCCAACCGCGCCTCGATCGCCGGCAGCGCCGCCGCCCCAAACCCCAACAGCGCGCGAACCGCCTGCTCATCGGCCACCACGGACCCGCAGCCAAACAGCCCCAACTGCTGTCGGCCGGGCACCTCATGGCTCAGAAAGCGCACGAAGTACGCCGGGTCGCGGCTACTCAGGTCGTCCGCCTGGAGGGCCACCGCCAATAGCCAGAGCCCAACCAGGCCCCTCATGACTTCTCTGCCGCCACGCATCCAATCGCTCGCCCGCGCGTGGCTCCCATTAGGGCCGATGTGACCAATAAAACTCCTCGGACCGCCTCACCCCCTGCCGCCCCAGCTCTACCTGCGGATCCGCCGATCCGCTCAAACCCCTGAGCGCAATCCACGCCTCATACATCTTGAGCGGCGGCGTCTCCACCGTCCCTTCGCTCGCCTCAAACAGCGTCGCCGGCGGATCGCCTCGCCGCACCGAAACCAGATCCAGATTCGATGTCGAAGTCCCAAACACGTTCCGCCGTTTTACCTCGACGCAGCCGAACTCCGGCGCTCGCCAGACCACCTGCCCCTCACTGAACGTCAGTTTGTAGGCCAGTACTCCGCCCACCGTATCTTCTTCGACCGATTTCGGACCCGCCACCGGCGCATCCCCTCCCGCCATCGCCCCCACGCACTTGGTACGCGGATCACGCCGAGCCCCACGCTCCTGCGCTTGCTCCGCCGTCGTCAACCGCGTCGTGCGCTTCGCCTTCACCAGCGAGCTCTCGACAATCGCCAACCCATCGGGCCG
This sequence comes from Bryobacteraceae bacterium, assembly GCA_044226365.1. GTDB lineage: Bacteria > Acidobacteriota > Terriglobia > Bryobacterales > Bryobacteraceae > JALHNI01. The sequence continues at coordinate 28,221 of JBGAHE010000045.1, read as the reverse complement.
GCGAATCCGCACCTCATGCAGTCGCCAGCCCACCAGTTGTCGGATCTCGAAGCGCGTGGCGCCCGCCGGATTCTGAGCATGAATATAGCGAGTCGCCTCGATCGGCGTGCCGCCCGGCTGAGTCAACGTCTCCACGGTCTCCAACAGGAAGCCCGGCTGGGCCGTCTGCGCGGCGCTCAACCCAGTGAAGAAGATCGTCCCCACCAGCGCTGCCAGAGCAACGACGTACTTCGTCATCACCGAACCTCCGATCAACGGAATGCTGTGAGCCGAAAATGTTGGTAGGGACGGGCAGATTTGAACTGCCGACCTTCCGCTTAGGAGGCGGACGCTCTATCCAGCTGAGCTACGTCCCCACACGCTTTTCATTGTATAGTGCCGATCCGCTATAGTGTTCGGCAATGCTCGTTGCACTCCTCCTCCTCGCCGCCGACCTCCACTTCACCCCCCACCCCATCGCCACCGACCTCAAGGGCGGCTATCAGGTCGTCGCCGCTGACCTCAACCACGACGGCAAGACCGACCTCATCGCCCTCGCCTCCGGCCTCCCCGAACTCGTCTGGTTCGAGAACCCCGGCTGGCAGCGCCACGTCATCGCCCGCGGCATGACCCAGATGATCAACCTCACCGTCATTGGCAACGCCATCGTCGTTGCCGACCACTTCGCCAATGTCCCCGCCCGCAGCGAAGGCCACGTTTACCTGCTCGAACCCCCCGCCGACCCGCGCCAGGAATGGTCCAAACGCGAAATCGACCGCATCCCCACCTCCCACCGCCTCCGCACCATGACCCTCAACGGCCAGCCTGTCGTCATCAACGCCCCGCTTGCTGACCCCGCCTCCACACCGCCCGATTACCGCGGTCACATTCCCCTCGTCCTCTACCGCCCCGGCGTCTGGAAGCGCGAGCTCATCACCGACGCCGAGCAGGGCGTCATGCACGGCATCTACGTCCACGGCCCGGACCTCTACACCGCCAGCTTCCTCGGCCTCCACGCCTACCGCTTCAAAAACGGCCAATGGCAACGTCGCGAGATCTCTCCCGGCGATCCCGCCCCCTGGCCCAAGTCCGGCTCCAGCGACGTCGCCGTCGCCAAAAAGTTCATCGCGGCCATCGAGCCCTGGCACGGCACCCAAGTCACGGTCTACCGCGGCCAACAACGCGCGGTCATCGATTCGTCGCTGAAAGAAGGCCACACCATCGAAGTCCGCGACTTCAACGGCGACGGCCGCGAAGAGATCGTCGCCGGCGACCGCGGCGTCGGGGGCGGCGTCTTCCTCTGGCAGCAATCCGGCTCCACCTGGACCAGGCAAACCCTCGAAGGCCCCACGATGCGCGCCAACGCCTGCGCCGTCGCCGACCTGAACGGCGACCGCCGCCCCGACCTCGCCTGCATCGGCGGCGCCACCGCCAACCTCACCTGGTACGAAAACCGTCCCTAATGCAGCTCCTGCAGGACAAGTCCCTCTGGGTTTCCGGCGCAGCGGGCCTCGCCTATGGCGGCCTCCTCCGCCTCCTCGTCTCCACCCAAGCCGAGGGCACCTCGCTCATGATCATGAGCTGTGCGTTTCTTCTGCTGGTCCCCTTTGCCATCGGCTTTATTTCGGTCTATTTCGCCGAGCGCGCCTGCCGTCAAAGCCTGCGCATCTGGCTCGGTCTCCCCGCCCTCAACACGCTGATCATCGTGGTCAGTTCGTTCCTGTTCTTCTGGGAAGGCATCATCTGCCTCGTCATGTTTCTGCCGATCGCCGCGCTGGCCGGCATGCTGGGCGGCCTCACCGGCGGTTATTGCGCGCGCCACTTCGGCAAAACGCCCCTGGTCTGCATCGCCCTGCTCCCCTTCGTCACCGCCCCGCTCGAGCAACGACTCGGCCCGCGCTGGGAAATTCGCGACGTACACACGGCCATCGACATCCAGGCCTCACCTGAAGTCGTGTGGGATCACATCAAGCGCGTCGCCCTCATCCAGCCGCACGAACAGCAATTCTCCTGGACCCAGGCGATTGGCTTCCCCCGTCCCCTCGAAGCGACGCTTTCCCACGAAGGCGTCGGCGCCATTCGTCATGCCACCTTCGCGGGCGGCGTGCTCTTCATCGAAACCGTCACCCATTGGCAACCGCTCCGCCACCTGGCCTTTACCATCCGTGCTGACACCGCCAGCATCCCACCGGGGACGCTCGATTCCCATGTCACCATCGGCGGACCTTATTTCGACACGCTCTCCGGCGATTACCGCCTCGAGCCCCTGCCCGGCGGACGCGTCCGACTCCACCTCTCAAGCCGCCACCGGCTTTCCACGACGTTCAACTTCTACGGCAGTCTCTGGACGGACGCCGTGATGCGCGACGTGCAGAACAACATCCTGCATGTCATCCAGAATCGCTGTGAGTCCCGCCCTTAGCGGCCTACTCGGGCGACGCCACTTTCGGCGCGCGCGGCAACACCAGCTTCCGCTTCTCCGGGTCCGGACTCGGTCGGTAATACACCGCCGTGTGCCCCACCATCGACACCTTCACCGCGCCGGTCTTCGCCTCAATCTGCGCCGAGATCTCTTTCCGCTCGTCCTGCAGATTCGCAAAGCGCAGCTTCAACAGCTCATGATTGGTCAACGCTAACTCGAAGCTCTTGTAGAAATTCGGCGTCAATCCGTTCTTGCCCACCTGCATCGTCGGCTGCATGTTGTGCGCCAAGCCACGGAGAAACTTGCGCTGGGGGTTCGTCAGAGTACCGGCCATTTCCAACACCCATGGTCGCACGCGCGATACAGTAATGGGTTACGTATGGCTAAACTCCGTGACCAGCTCCGTGGCGTCTTCGGCTTCCCGATCACGCCGTTCACCTCCGACCTCGCCGTCGACTACGCTGCGCTCGAAAAGAATGTCGCCCTCATGAGCGAGCATCCTTTCTGCGCCATGGTCGCGGCCGGCGGAACCGGTGAACTCTACTCGCTCACCGTCGAAGAGGCGATCGAAGTCGTTCGCATCGCCAAAAAGACCACCAAGATGCCCGTCGTCGGCGGCGTCGGTCTCAACGGACCCATCGCCTGTGCCATGGCCAAAGGCATGGAGAAAGCCGGAGCCGACGCGCTGCTCGTCCTCCCGCCTTCCTACATCAACGCGCCCGTCAATGGCCTCTTCGACTACTACGAACAAATCGGCAAAGCCACCGGCCTGCCACTGAGCATCTACTCGCGCGACTGGGCCGTGTTCTCGCCCGACATGGTCGCCCGCCTTGCCGAAAAAGTTCCCACGCTCGATATCTGGAAAGACGGACAGGGCAACGCTCGTGTCTATCAGCGCATCATGGCCAAGCTCGGCGACCGCCTCGCCTGGGTCGGCGGCCTCGGTGACGATTGCCTCCCCACGTATCTCGCTTGCGGCGTGCAGGCCTTCACCTCCAGCATCTCGAACACCTCGCCCAAGCTCGCACTCGAACTCGCCCGGCTCGGCGGCCTCACCACCGGCCAACCGGCGGACTTCGCCAAAATCACCCCCCTCATGAACCGCTTCGTCCATCCCATCTACGCCGTGCGCGAGCACGTCAAAGGCTACGAAGTCTCCGTCATGAAGTACGCCATGGACCTCCACGGCACCGGCGTCACCGGCGGCCCCGTCCGTCCCCCGCTCGAAAACGTGCGCCCCGAACACAAGCCCATCGTCGAAGCCATCGTCGCCGACTATAAGGCGGCTGGCTACTAAACAAACCCCGTGCGGCGGCGCCTCAAACGACTCCTCACACCGCCGCTGCTCATCCTCGCGACGGCCTTCTTCCTCGTTGAGGAAATCCTCTGGCGCCTCGCCGCCGTCGTCGCTTTGCTCGGTAAGCTGCCGGTTTTCCGGCAGCTCGAGCGATGGCTCACCCACCTGCCGCCCTACGGCGCCCTCGCCGTCTTCGGACTCCCCGCCCTCCTCCTCGCCCCCGTCAAACTCCTCGCCCTCTACTGGCTCGCCGGCGGACATCCCGCCTTAGGCATTGGCGTCATCGCCCTCGCCAAAGTCGCCGGCACCGCGCTGGTGGCCCGCATCTACCAACTCACCCGCGCCAGCCTTCTCACCCTGAACTGGTTCGCCCGCGCCGAAGCTGCCATCCTTCGCCTCCGCGCCGCCGCCTACGCCGTCTGGCTCAACACCTCGCTCGGCCGCTGGATCTCCACCCGCCTCCACAACTGGCGTGCCCGCACCCGCTCCTGGCTCGCCCGCCGCTTCCAGGCCGCCCGGCGTCTGCTCCGCGGCTGACGCCCTGTCACCATTCGCCACAGATTTCCGCTTCATTTCGCATGAGGCACAAACAGATCGCTCCGTGGACTCTCGCCATCATCTCGGCGTTCGCCGCCCTTGCGCAGGCTCCTCCATCTCCTATCCTCATCGGTGATCCCATCCCCACCGATACCAAGCTCAGCGCCCGCATCTCTGACCCCGGGGCGGGTCAGGCCGTCATCGTCAAACTCTATCGTGATGGCGTCGTTGATTCCAAAGTCCGATTGAGTCCCAATTTCGGTCAAGGCGAAATCCAACTCACTCTGGAAAACGAATTGACCGCCGGACAGATCCTCACGCTCACGCAAACCATCAACGGCATCGAAAGCAGTCAAAGCGCGCCGTATAAAGTACCGACAATTTCCTCGCCCTCCGGCAGTATCCTCACCGCGCAGGCGTTTTTCGCCCACACGGTCGTACCTGTCGTGTTCAAGTCCACCGGAGTCCAAACCCTCAAACTCACCGTAGAGAATTCCGAGGGCGCGTCCCTGGGCACCCTCAAACTCGAAGGCGACGACCTCAAGAAAGGGAAAGCCGACATTCCTTTGACGAAACCCATCGACGCGGTCGGAACCTTGAAGCTCAGCTTTGTTGCTTCACGCCAAGGCGCCACCGACGCCACCGGTGGCCTCGACCTGAAGGTCGACGGATTCGACCTCCGCCTGGACGGCCCGCTCGTCGAAAGCCAGAAGGAAGTTAAAGGCAAAACGGCCTCCTTCGTGAAAGCAGTAGCCATCTACGTACTGGGCGGCGCCTATCCTCAGAATAGAGTTCCTCTGACAGATCAAAAGGGTCAGAAGGATCAAAAGGGTCAAAAGAAGGCTAAGGATGAACCGAAGGTTTCGGACGATGTATTGGCAACGCTGAGCAACGCGTTCAGATCCAAATTGGGCGTGAACTTGGTCACGATACCATCGGCACAGAACCCCGGTCAGCCAACAAACAAGACGCCCGTGGGTCCGGTAGCCACAGAGCTCGACCGTCGGGCCGACTTCGCGGTAAATCTTTGGCGGGACCTAATCGCGACCGACACCACAGCCGTGGAAAAAGGGGCGTTCACGTTTACTTTAAAGCAGCCCTTGGACTCCGGACAACGTGTCGTAATCTGTGCGGTGGTCGACAATGAGCCGGGAATCAGTCGACATATCTGCGATGATCGCAACGTCGTTGTGCAATCTGTCGCGATCGACTACGGACGCCTCCGTGCCTATTTCTCGGCTGGCACGGTGATCAGCGCAGGGAACAACTCATTCGGAAAAACCGACCCCTATCTGGCGTTCAACGCCGATATGGCTTTCTGGAATCGGCTCATCAACAAGAGCTACGAAGGCAACAATTGCGAGGGTTACGATTGCTTCCGCAATCGCAATTTCGGTGTCTCGATTCATGGCTTCGTCGACATCCGGCTCACACAAGCCGCCCCCGAAAGCAAAGGCGACTCCAAAGCTGCCGCGGGCGCCTCAACGCCCACCAGCGGACCCACCGCGCAGCAGGCGGCCATCTTTCAAACTGGCATCTACCTTCCGATTCGTTTCAAAGGCATGGACCAGGTATATCGCGGCGTTCAGTACTCCAGCTATTTCGCCCCGATCGGCAAATTCGGAGTGACCTACCTCAAAGATGGCATCATGCTCGGCACCAGCACCACCTCCACCAAAACCACCGTCCGTGACCTCCTCCGGCCCGATGCCGCACCTACCGTCACCACCACCGGCCCAACCGAAAAGCCAACGCTCACCAACAACCCGCTTCCCTATTACGGCTACGGCCTGCGCGTCGGGCTCATGCGTTACGAAGTGATGGGAGAGACTTTTAGCAATCGTCAGATCGCGCCTGATAACGTCGCCTACCTCGATATCACCTACGGGCAGAACGGCGCTTATCGCCGTGTCGTCGATGGCCCCGTCGTTGCCCCGGTCACCGTCGAAACCACCGAGAACATGACTCGCAAAACGGTCGTCACGTCGGCGAGCAACACGTCTCATATCCTCGTGCCGGGCATCAACCTCGAAGGACGCATGAAGATTCCGCATCTGCCCGCTCAAATCGGCGTCGACATCTACGTCCATCGCCGTCTGCCCGATCAGAGCAAGACAGCGGACTTCCGCTTCATCCTCGGTTTCCGCGTGGATGTGGCCAAGGCGCTCAGCCGCGCCTTCGGAACGCCGTAAAGAAAAAGGCGGGACGACTAAGCCGGCCGAGTAAACACACGTTCGTACACCGTCCCGCCTTTCACATCGCGATGCCGTACGCGCAGCCGGCACTCCTTGCCTTCGCGCGACACCGCCATGCTCAAGTACCCACCCAGCACCCGGTGGAACTTATGCCGCACCGGATCGTAGCCCGGCGTTCCACCCGCATGCAGATCGGACGCCGGCCCACAGCCAAACTCATTCAGCCCGGTCTCCGGATCCACCGAGTGATATTGCCAGTGCCTGTCGCCGCACACCGAGATGACCTTGCCCGCAAAGTTCTTCTGCAGAAACTCCCGCATCTCGCGGCTCTCATGCGCGAAGCCCTGGTTGGCGTGGTTGTCGTTCTTCGTCTGGCGATCCGGCCCCACGATCGGGTTGGGGTTCACCAGCACCTTCCACACCGCCGGGCTTGCTTTGAGCGAGTCCATCAACCACTGCTTCTGCAACGCCCCCCAGATCGACTTCGCTGGCCCATCCGGACTGTTGTTCGCCGACCGGTAATCCCGCGCCTCGGGCAGCCAGAACTCGACATCCGTCCCCAGCTTCACCGTCCGAAACATCGGCGCGCCCGCGAGCGGCGCCGGCACCTGTTCGCGAAAGATCCGCTGCCCCTTCTCGAACGAAAACGGCGCCATCTTCGCGTTCACCCGCCCCGGCCACGTATCGTCGGCGATCGTGTCGTGATCGTCCTTCTGCCAATAGCCGCCGACGTTGCGCAGGCAGTTCACCAGCGTCGGCAGACTGTACATCCGCTCCCAGTGATAGCGCGCCACGCCTTCGCTGTTCACCACCGGATCCTCGTTGTCGTAGTAGACGTTATCGCCGCAGCTCAGCAGAAACTGCGGCTGGTCCCGCTGAATGCTCTCGTAGATGTGGAAGCCGTCCGGCCGATCCATGTGGCAATACATCTGGCAGCTCAGCAACGCCACTTCCGCCGCCACCGTTGACGTCGCCGCCGGCAGCGTGCGGAACGCGCCAACCAGTTCGCCATCCACTCGACCGCCTCGCGTCGCGCGCGTCTCGAGGGCGTAAGTATACGCCGACCCAGGCCGCAGCCCCGTCAACGTCACCTGCGCCACGTGCCCCGCCGCCTCCTCAACGTCCAGCCACGGCGTGGCTCCCCGCTTCGCCCCCCGATAGACGACGCGCACATAGCCCGCCGCGCCCGGCGCCGAGCCCTCCAGCGTGTCGAGCCTCGTCCCGGGCTCCAGCAGCAAGGCCCCTTTACCATCGGCCTTCCGCACCAACCCATTCGCCAGGCGCACTGACGAAGCCGTTCGCCGCATCCACACCCGCGCCGACTCCGGCGTCATTTCGCCGACCTTGCATCCGGTCGCCTGATGCGTCTCCCCCGGCACCGCCGCCGCATAGGCCGCGCCGCTCAACCCCATCGCCACCAATTCGCGCCGGCTCAACAAGCTCTTTCGCATCGCGTCTGTCAGCCTATCATTCGCTTCCCGCTGCGATACGATAAACCCCACATGCGCTTCGCCTTCCTCCTCCTGGCCGCGACCCTGGCCCACGCCGCCAACTACCAGGTCACTCCGGACCTGGTCTACAACCAGCACCAGCAAAAGCTCGATGCTCACGTCCCCGAAGGCAAAGGGCCCTTCCCCGCCATCATCCTGGTGCACGGCGGCGGCTGGACCGTCGGCCACAAGACCGTCAACTTCGTCACGCCCTTGTTCCCGGTCCTCGATCAAACCGGCTTCGTCTGGTTCACCATCGACTACCGCCTCGCCCCCAAAGACCCCTACCCCGCCGCCCGCCTGGACGTCGAAGACGCCATCCGCTGGGTGAAGAAGAACGCCAAGCAGTATAAGGTGAACCCCAGCAGGATCGCCCTCATGGGTGAATCCGCAGGCGCCCACCTCGTCAATCTGGTCGGCGCCAAAAACGATGTCGGGGTCGCCGCCGTCGTCAGCTTCTACGGCCCCATCGACCTGGTCCGCTTCGCGCAAAGCCGCTTCGAGCACCTCCCCATGACCGAGAACATGAAGTCTTTCTTCCGCATCGACGGCTACAACGAGGCGGCCAAGCCCATCCTGCGCGCCGCCTCGCCCGATACCTACGTCAACAAAAAGACGCCGCCGTTCCTGGTCATCCACGGCACTAAGGACGAACAGGTGCCCTACGAGCAAGCCACCATGCACGTGGACTTCTTCAGGAAACGCGGCATTCCCGTCGAGCTCATCACTGTTCCCGATGGCGTCCACGGCGTGATGAACTGGGAGAAGGACGCGCGCTTCCACCTCTACAAACAGCCCATGATCGCCTGGCTGCGGAAGACGCTCTTAGTGGCACACTAGAAGTATTCCGATCACCAATCAACCCGCATACCGCCGGCTCCATTGGGCCGGCCTCGCTGAAGGCGTTTCGTTCCTCGTCCTGCTCGGCATTGCGATGCCGCTGAAGTACCTGGCCGGACTGCCCCAAGCCGTCCGCATTGTGGGCAGCCTGCACGGCCTCCTCTTTGTGGCCTACGTGCTCACCGTGCTGCTGGCGGCGCGGCGCTTCCAATGGTCCGCCTCCACCGTTCTTATGGCGCTCATCGCCGCCGTGCTGCCCTTTGGTCCGTTCTGGTTCGACGCCAAAATCCGTCGCGAACAGCGGCTATGATCAAGCCCCTCGTGCACCGCCTGCTTCGGCGCGCGGGGTTCGAGCTGTTCAACCGTCGCCGCTATCACGCGCACGACGGCGTCTTCACGAAACACCACGCTCGCTTTCTGGCTGACCCGGCGTTTGCCGCCGCCTATCAGCGCGGCCTCGAAGCCGCCCAAGGCGCGGACCCCGACTTCCCCTGGCGCGTCCACATTGCTCTCTGGGCCGCTGAACTGGCCTCCCGCGTCCCCGGCGCCTTCGTCGAATGCGGTGTCAACGCCGGCTTCCTGAGTTCAGCGATCCTCCACCACCTCGACCTCGGCAACCGCCCGTACTATCTGCTGGACACCTTTGCCGGCCCGCCCGTCGAACAGTTCTCGCCACGCGAAGTCGCCGAGGGCCGCGCCGAGCATGCGCGCGATGCCGAAGCCCGCGGCGCTTACGTGAAAGACCTCGACCGCATCCGCGCCAACTTCGCCGCCTGGCCCAACGTCCGCCTCATCCCTGGCCGCATCCCCGATACGCTCACGGCGATCGATGCCCCGCGGGTCGCCTTCCTCCACCTTGACCTCAACTGCGCCTTACCGGAACGCGAAGCCTTGCGTTACTTCTGGCCGCGGCTTTCGTCGGGCGCCGTCGTCCTGCTGGACGACTATTGCTATCGCGGCCACGAGTCGCAGGGCGACGCCATCGACGAACTCGCACGCGAGCTCTCGGCCAACGTCCTCGCCCTGCCCACCGGTCAAGGCGTCATCATGCGCCAATAAATTCGCGGACCGCCGGCTCCAGGCCCGGCGCAAACGCCACCACGTTCGTCGAGTAGATCGTCGAGCCGCCATCCAGATTCAGGAAGCCCGCCCCGGCCTCTTCCAGGATGATCCGCGGACCCGCCATGTCCCACGGGGCCAGCTTCGGCTCAATCCAAACTTCGGCCCGGCCGGAGGCCACCAGCATCGCGTCCAGGCAGCCGCCCAGGCTTCGCACGCCCCAGAACGTCGACGCCCACTCGAGCAGATTCTTCCCCAACGGATGCTTGGACCAGCCGCCCAGTTGATTGGCGCACAGCAGCGCTTCGTTCTTCGCCTTCTTGGTCGAAGCGTAAATCCGCGTATCGTCGCGATAAGCCCCCAGACCTTTGGCCGCAAAATACAGGTTGCCCAGCAGCGGCATGTAGCAAACGCCCGCCACCACTTCGCCGTTCTCTTCGAGCCCGATCAGATGGCTCCACAGCGGCAGCCCACGAACAAAGTCGCGCGTCCCGTCGATGGGGTCGATGATCCAGCGCCGCCCCGTTTTGGTATCGCTCGCCGCACCTTCTTCGCCCAGAAAGCCGTCGCCCGGAAAGGCTTCGCTGATCAGGCCGACAATCGCCTTTTCGCATTCCCGATCCGCAATCGTCACCGGCGATTCGTCCGTTTTGCTCTCCATATCAAAGCCCGTCATTTGAATCTTCAGCGCAATTTCGCTCGCCTTACGCGCCGCCTGGCGGGCCACAAAAAGCTCGTGCTCAAATTTCATCCTTTTTATAGTAGCCTTCAGGTGAATCATGAACGCTCGAACTGTCTACTCCGTCCTTGAAGAGACCGTAGCGCAGCGTGGCCCCGCGCCCGCCCTCCATCAGCCCGCGGGCGGTGGCCAATACACCGTCTATACCTGGACCCAATACCGGGCCGCGGTGATCGAGATCGCACTCGGCCTGGCCAACCTGGGCGTGCGCAAAGGCGACATCGTGGCGATTCAAAGCGAAACCCGCGCCGAGTTCTACCTGGTCGACGTGGCGATCATGTCCATCGGCGCCATCTCCGCCGGCCTCTATGCCAGCTACCCGGCCGCCGACCAGGTGAAAAACCTCCGGGCCTGCGGCGCCCGCATCCTGATTGTCGAAAACGCCAAGCAGATGGCCGCCATCGCCCATGCCATGAAGGGCGATCCGCTCCCGCTCGACTTCGTTCTCATCGAAGGCCAGGTGGAAGGCGCCCGGCGCCTGGAAGACCTCCGCACCGCCGGCCGGCAGATCCTGGAAGCCGACCCGGCCGCCTTCACCAAGCTCTCCTCCCAAGTCACCCCGGCGGACCCCGCCATCCTCTACCTCACCTCCGGCGCCACCGGCGAACCCAAGATGGGTCTCGCCACGCATGCCTCCATCACGCTGAACCTCGACATGGGGCCCAAGGTCCTCTCCATTGGCCCCGACGACCGCGCCCTGGTCTTTCTTCCCTCCGCCCACATCGCCCAGCGCGTCGTCATGCAACTGCTGATGATGCGCATGGCCGTTCCCTGCTGGTTCTCCGAGAGCCTGGCCCGGATGCCCAACGAGCTGAAGACGGTGAAGCCCACCTTCATCCTGGCCCCGCCGCGCGTCTGGGAACGCATCCACGCCAGCATCAAGACGGAGATCAACAAGAAGAGCCCCTTCGCCCAGAAGCTCTTCTACGCCGCCCTGGGACTCGGCCTCAAGGCCACCGACTACCGCCAGAAGGGCGAGTCGGTGCCGGCCTGGCTGAGCGCGCCGCTGGGCCTGGCCGACAAGGTCATCTTCTCCAAGATCCGCGAGCGCCTGGGCGGCAGCCTCCAAGTCATCATCTCCGGCGCCGCGCCGCTGGGACGCGATACGGCTCTGTTCTTCGATGCCGTCGGGATGCCGATTACCGAAGGCTATGGCCTCACCGAAGGCGGAGTGCTGACGCTCAACCCGGTGGGCGCCGAACGCTATGGCACCATCGGCAAGCCACTGTCGGGCGTCGAGGTGAAGCTTGCCGAAGACGGCGAACTCCTCGTGAAGAGTCCGTCGCTGTTTGCCGGCTACTTCAACGACCCCGCCGCCACCGCCTCCATCATGCGCGACGGCTGGCTCGCCACCGGCGACATCGCCTCCATCGATGCCAACGGCTACATCGCGATCACGGGCCGTAAGAAGGAAATCCTCGCCTCCTCCTCAGGCAAGAAGATCTACCCGGCCCGCGTCGAAGGGCGCTTCAAAGGCGAGACCCTGATCAGCCAGATGGTCCTGGTGGGCGATCGCCTTCCTTACGTCACTGCGCTGTTCACCATCAACCCGACGGTGGCCGAATCGATCGCCGGTGCGTCGCAGCCTTACAGCAAGTCGAAATCCCTCGACGATCACCTTCGCAAGGTCGTCAAGGCCGCTAACGCTTCGCTACCCGAGTGGGAGCAGATTCGTAAGTTCCGTATCCTGGACCGCGACTTCTCCGTGGAGACCGGCGAGCTCACGCCCACCATGAAGGTGCGGCGCCCGAAGGTCCTCGAGAACTTCAAGGACCAAATCGCCGAAATGTACCGCAAGGAAGACTAGCCCTTCCTACCGTCGCAATCGACCACAGACATTTCCTGTGAAATCTCGGGTTTTCCACCGCTCCGCTGGGCTTTATCCACAGGGGTAGGGCATACACTCGACTTGTTACCTTCAGGCGAGGGTAACCAGTGCTCGGGTGAATGTGGGGAATGCGCCCCCGCAAACGCATGTACCATCTATAGATAAACTCCTTGACTGACCACTAGATCTTGGGCCACCATCGTAGGGTTCAGACTTGTGCTCCTGGGAGTAGCCGGGTCCGAAAAAACCACACAAAAACAGATCGAGGAACAATCAATGGGACAGTTGGCCGTCGCACTCAGTGCGAAGTTGAATACGCCGAAAAAGCCGTTACTGGTTGAGCAACGTACCGGCATTTCGTTCCCCCGCTATTTCACGGCCCGGCTTGAACACGGTCGGACTCCTTACGACGAAATTCAATGGGAGCGCCGCACCGCCTCCATCGGCAATGACAAAGGCGCCGTCATCTTCGAACAACGCGACGTCGAGATTCCCAAAGACTGGTCCCAAACCGCTACCAACATTGTTGCTTCCAAGTACTTCCACGGCAAGATGGGTTCGCCCGAGCGCGAAACCAGTGTGAAGCAGCTCGTCCACCGCGTCGTCGACACCATTGCCGACTGGGGCATTGCCGACCGTTACTTCAAGTCCCTCGAAGATGCCGAAAACTTCCGCAGTGAGCTCGCGCATCTCATGCTCACCCAGAAAGCCTGCTTTAACTCGCCCGTCTGGTTCAACGTCGGCGTCCGCGGTGAAAAGCGCGGCTATGGCTGGTACTGGAATGAGCAAACCCAGTCCATCCACAAACTCGACGTCGAGGATTCCCGTCCTCAATGCTCCGCCTGCTTCATCGTTTCGGTGAAGGACTCGCTCGAGAGCATCCTCGATCTGGCTAAGACCGAGGGCATGCTCTTCAAGTGGGGCTCCGGCACCGGCTCCAATCTCTCGAGCCTCCGCGAAGAGAACGCCATCCTCTCCGGCGGCGGCCGCGCCTCCGGCCCGCTCAGCTTCATGAAGGGCTTTGACGCCTTCGCCGGCGTGATCAAGAGCGGCGGCAAAACGCGCCGCGCGGCCAAGATGGTGGTGCTGAACGCCGAGCACCCGGACATCGAGAACTTCATCTGGTGCAAGGCCAAGGAAGAGAAAAAGGCACACACACTGATCGAAAACGGCTACGACCCGTCGCTCGACGGCGAAGCCTACTCCTCCGTCTTCTTCCAGAACGCCAACAACTCTGTCCGCGCCAACGACGAGTTCATGCAGGCCTGCGAAAGCGACACCGACTTCTGGACCAAGTCCGTCGGTTCGGGCACGCCGGTGAAGCGCTTTAAGGCGCGCGAACTGCTGCGGGAGATCGCCGATGCCACCTGGCGCTGTGGCGACCCCGGCATGCAGTTCGACACGACGATCAACCGGTGGCACACCTCCAAGAACACCGCGCGCATCAATGCGTCGAATCCCTGCTCCGAGTACATGTTCCTCGACGACTCGGCCTGCAACCTGTCCTCCTTGAACCTGATGAAGTTCCTCTCGCCGAATGCCGAGTTCGACGTGGAAGCCTTCCGCCACGCCGTTGACACCATGATCGTGGCGCAGGAGATCCTGGTCGACAACGCCTGCTACCCGACTGACCGCATTGCGCAGAACTCGCACGAGTTCCGTCCGCTGGGATTGGGCTACGCCAACCTCGGCGCGATGCTGATGGCCATGGGCGTGCCGTATGACTCCGACCACGGCCGCGACCTGGCGGGCTCGATCACCGCGGTGATGTGCGGCCAGAGCTACCTGACTTCGGCGCGCATCGCCGATGCGGTGGGCCCGTGCCAGGGCTACGCGATCAACGAAGAGCCGTTCCTCGACGTGATCCGCATGCACCGCGATTCCTGCAAGCGCATCAACCCGGCCAACATCTCGCCCGAGCTTTACAAGGGCGCGTGGGAATGCTGGACCAACGCTTACGAACTGGGCCGCTCGGCGGGTTACCGCAACGCGCAGACCACGGTGATCGCGCCCACGGGCACCATCGGCTTCATGATGGATTGCGACACCACCGGCATCGAGCCTGACCTTTCGCTGGTCAAGTACAAGAAGCTGGTGGGCGGCGGCGTGATCAAGATCGTCAACCAGACCGTGCCGCAAGCCCTGATCAAGATCGGCTACCGTCAGCCCCAGGCCGACGCCATCGTCAACCACATCGACGCCACCGGCACCATCGAAGGCGCCCCGCATGTGAAGGACGAGCACCTGGCGATCTTCGATACCTCCTTCCGTCCGGCCAACGGCAAGCGCTTCATCCACCACATGGGCCATGTGAAGATGATGGCCGCCGTGCAGCCGTTCATCTCCGGCGCGATCTCGAAGACGATCAACATGCCGGAAGAATGCACCGTCGACGAGATCATGAACGCCTATCTCGAGAGCTGGCGCCTGGGCCTGAAGGCCGTCGCCATCTATCGCGATAACTCGAAGATGGCGCAACCGCTCTCCTCCGGTTCCGCCAAGGGCGAGAAGAAGTCGAACGCCCCGGCTCCGGCGGCGGTGGCCGTCGTCCCCGCCACGCGCGTCGAAGAGAAGATCGTCTATAAGCCGATCCGCCGCAAGCTGCCGGACGAACGCGCTTCGCTGACGCACAAGTTCTCGATCGCCGGCCACGAAGGCTACATCACCGTGGGCCTTTACGAGGACAACACCCCGGGCGAGATCTTCATTTCCATGGCCAAGGAAGGGTCCACCATCTCGGGCATTATGGACTCGTTCGCGACGGCCGTCTCCTACGGTCTGCAATACGGCGTGCCACTGAAGTTCTACGTGGACAAGTTCAGCCACGTCCGCTTTGAACCCTCTGGTTGGACCAACAACCCGCAGGTTCAGTACGCCAAATCGATCATGGACTACATCTTCCGCTGGATGGGCGCCAAGTTCCTGGGCCCGGAATATTCGGTGAGCGAGGCGGGAGAAGCTACGCTGCTCAAGCCCACGGAAGCCGAACCCCAGCAGAAGCTCGAGTTCGAACCCGTCACCGCCGTCGCTGACTCGCCTGTTTGCCAGGTGTGCGGCTCGTTGATGACGCGTAACGGCTCCTGCTTCAAATGCGAAAACTGCGGCGGCACCAGCGGCTGCAGCTAATCCCCCGGCAAAAGCGACAGAGCGAAGGCCTCACCCTCCGGGGTGGGGCCTTTTTGCATGGCGCAGCGAATAACAGTTTTTGACATAGCCAGTCACCCCGTTTAGAATTCGAACAAGCGCCATGAATGTTTCTCTCACCCCCGAACTGGAGCGGCTGGTCGAAGATAAAGTCAAATCCGGCCTCTACCAAACGGCGAGCGAAGTCGTCCGCGAAGGACTACGACTCCTCCTCGAGCGTGATGAGCAACTCGAAGCGCTGCGACGCGAAATCGATGCCGGACGCGAAAGCCTCGAACGCGGCGCCTATCGTGAGATCGCCCCCGGCAAGGGTAAGGACTTCGCTGACCAATTGATCGCCCGCGTCGCCAGCCAATCTCCATCACGGCGCTCATGACGCTCCGGATCTCCGAGAATGCCGAGCGCGATCTCGAGACGATTTGGTGCTACTTGGCTTCCGTGTCCAAACAAGAGGAAATCGCCAGCAGCGTGGTGCACGGGATCGTCGAAACCTGCGAATTTCTCGCCCGAAACCCAGGCGCGGGATCCAAGCGGGATGCTCTCCGCCCCGGTCTCCGTGGGTTTCCCGTCGGCAAGTACATCATCTACTATTGGCTCCAGCACGATGCGGTTCTCGTCGCCAGAATTCTGCACGCGATGCGCGACCAGCCCCGCGCCTACCTGGCGTGGGACTAGCGCTTCAGGCCCTCATTCCCTGGCAGTTGACAGCACCCCACCGGTTCACATACTGTCGGTTGTTTCATGTGGCAACAATCCTATACTCCGATCGCCGATAGTCTCGCCGCCTCCGCGCTGTTTGCGTGCCTGCCGATCGCTGTCCTCCTTTACCTCTTGGGCGTGGCCCGGAAGCCCGCGTGGGTGGCCGCGCTGAGCGGACTGGCGGCCGCCATCGTGGTGGCCCTCTTCGAGTACCAAATGCCCGTAGGCCCCATGATTGGCGCGATCACCTACGGCGCCGCCTTCGGACTGTTTCCCATCGGGTGGATCGTCTTCTGGGCCATCATTCTCTACCGCATCACGCTGGTGACCGGCAAATTCGAAATCCTCAAAGACTCGATCGGCTCGCTGACCGATGACCGCCGCCTGCAGGCGCTGTTGATCGCGTTTGCCTTCGGAGCCTTCATCGAAGGCGCCGCTGGTTTCGGTACGCCGGTGGCCGTCGCCGCCGGCATGTTGGCCGGGTTGGGTTTCTCTCCTTTCTACGCCGCCGGCATCTGCCTGCTGGCCAACACGGCACCGGTCGCCTTCGGGTCGATCGGCATCCCGGTGATCACGCTCGCCGGCATCACCGGCCTCCCACTGGCTGATCTTTCGGCCTGGGTGGGCCGCATCTGCGCGCCGGTTTCGCTGTTTGTCCCGGCCTATCTGATCGCCGTGATGGGCGGCTGGCGCGCGCTGGTAGGCGTTTGGCCGGCTGTGGCGCTCTGCGGCGCCGCATTCTCCGGGATGCAGTTCTACACTTCGAACTTCCTGGGCCCGACCTTGGTCGATATTCTGAGTTCGCTTTCGGCGCTCATCAGCCTGCTTCTCCTCTCGCGTGTTTGGAAGCCGACGGACGGCTTCGTTTTCTCGGAAACCACCCGGGCGTCGAGCGACACCAAGCGCCACCCGGCGGGTGACGTGTTTCTGGCCTGGTCGCCGTACCTGCTGCTGGTCATCTTCGTCTTCCTGTGGGGCGAGGAGACGATCAAGATCGATGGCCACAGCATCAAGTTCTACCTGAATCAGGTCTCGCAGACCTACCAGTGGCCCGGCCTGCACAACATGATTGAGCGCATGCCGCCGGTGATGGCCAAGCCCACGCCGTATGCCGCCGTGTTCAACTTCAACTGGCTCTCCGCCGCGGGCACGGCCTGTATGCTGGCCGCGTTCGGCTCCGCGATCATCCTGCGCATCACGCTGAGCCAACTCGCGGGCGTCTTCGCGACCACGTGCCAGCAACTCGCCAAGTCGATGCTGACGATTGCCAGCGTCCTGGGGCTCGCCTTCCTGATGAACTACTCGGGCGCCACCGGTTCGCTGGGCCTCGCTTTCGCGGCCACCGGCAAGCTGTTCCCGTTCTTCTCGGCCCTGCTGGGCTGGCTGGGGGTCTTCCTCACCGGTTCGGACACGTCAGCCAACGCGCTGTTCGGCAATCTCCAGGTGGTGACCGCCGGCAAACTCGGCCTCGACCCGGTGCTGATGGCCGCCTCCAACTCCTCGGGCGGCGTGATGGGCAAGATGATCAGCCTGCAATCGATCGCCGTCGCCGCCGCGGCCACCGGCATGAAGCCGGAAGATGAAAGCCGCCTGTTCCGCTTCACGCTACGCCATTCGGTGATTCTCGCCACCGTGATCGGTCTGGTGGTGGTGGCTTACACCCTGGCCGGCTACTGAGCTTGCTAAGTTGGAAGCATGCTCGATGAACACGAGTTTCGCCGCCATTGCGACGACGCTCTCGCCGATCTCTTCAAAGCTCTGAACGACGCCACGGCGGACCATGACTTCGACCCCGACATGGTGAGCGGCGCGCTGCAAATCGCGTTCGAAGAGCCGCCCGGCAAGTTCGTCGTCAGCCCGCAAACGCCGGTGCGTCAAGTCTGGGTCTCCGCCCACTCCCGCAGCTTCAAATTCGATTGGAGCCCCGCCCAGCAGGGTTTTGTGCTGCCGGACACGGGCCAAACGCTGAAGCAGATGATCGCCGAGGCGATGTCCACGCACCTCGGCGAACCCGTCACGCTTTAGGCGCCATGCCTGGCGTTTATCTCTCCTATCCTTTCTGTGCGCAGAAGTGCACCTACTGCAACTTCGCGTCGGGAGTTTTCCCGCGCGAACTCGAACCGCGTTACCTCGAACGCCTGGAAGCCGAACTCCGCGCCACCCACTGGAACTGGCGGCCCGAGACCGTCTATTGGGGGGGAGGCACACCGAGCCTGATGCCGCTCGACTGGCTCGCGCGGCTGCACCAAGCCATCCCTGGCCGCCCGTGGGTGGAAGCCACGATGGAGGCCGCGCCGGGCTCTCTGACCAATGAGCGCCTCATTGGCTGGCGCGATGCCGGCATCACCCGCGTGAGCCTGGGCGTCCAATCTTTTGTGCAGACGGAGATCGCTCGCACGGGCCGCAAGCACACGGCGGCAATCGTGGAAGACGAAGTCCGCCGGTTGCGGGAAGCCGGCCTCCCGGATTTCAATCTCGACCTGATCGCCGGGCTCGCCGGACAAACGCGCGCCTCCTGGCAGGAGTCGCTGGAGTGGATCGCGCGGCTCAACCCGCCGCACGTCTCCGTGTACATCCTGGAGGTGGATGAGGACAGCCGCCTGGGGTCCGAAATGCTGTTGGGCGGGGTTCGCTACGGGGCGGCTGACGTTCCCTCCGAGGCCCTGATCGTGGAACTTTATGAAACGGCCGTGGAGCGGCTCCACCAACTCGGCATTGAGCGCTACGAGATTTCCAACTTCGCCCGGCCGGGCCACGAAAGCCGCCACAACCTTAAGTATTGGCAACTCGAGCCTTACCTCGGCTTCGGCGCCGATGCTCACTCGAACGACGCGGGTCTTCGCTGGCAGAACGTGGAAAGGCCACAGGACTACATTGCGTTCGAGGACGCGCGGACGGCGCAAGAAGCCGCCCAACCGGCGCAGGAACGTTTTTTTGTCGGCCTTCGGCTGCTCCAGGGCATTGTGCCGACCCCCGAGGAATGGCAGCAGTGGGCAGCGCCCATCGCCGAATTCGAGGCGGCCGGCTGGCTCGAGCGGCACGACGGCCGCCTGCGCCTGACGCCCGCGGGCGTCCTGGCGTCCAACGAAGTTTTTCAGGCTTTTCTCTAGAGGTTTGGCACCCTGACGGTCCTCGGGTTCGCCGGGAACCTGAGGGGTGAGATCGTTTGTTTTGAGCGAGATTGCCGGGTTTGTTTGCTAAATTTTATTTTTCTTTTGCAGATGGCGAGGGGTTTCGACGCTGACGGGGTGAGGATTGCGCCAGCCGCGGTGGGCTTCGACCGTGGCGCGGACGGCGGCGCACACCTCGTCATAGACGACGGGATGCTTTTCGATCACGGCGATGATGGCGTCGTTGACGAGCGGCCAGAGATGGGACTGGGTGGGGGAGTAAGTAGGGTGGCTTTTGATGAGGACCACGCGGTGGTCCGGGTGCTTCTGCTGCAGTTCGGCTTCGTCCGCGCGGCGGCGGGCTTCGCAAAGGGCTCGCCATTCGGGGGCGGGCAGCAGAATCCAGTCGCGACCGGAGTGATGATCGGGGACAGGAAGGGCATCGTAATCGAAGTCGGTGTAGGCAGGCATGGATAGGTTCTCCCGAGACGAGAGTAGCAGCGAGCCGGGAGAGACAAAGGCCGATGAAGCGAGGCAGGCTGAGCGTTTTCATGGGGATGCCAACAACCGATTCGTCGTGAACGCGCCGGACAGTGGGGGGCCGGCCGAAGCGTTCACACGCTTTTTCGAATTTCTAAATGGATGAATTACCAGGCACTTACAAGAATTTTCCGAGTCAGGAGACGGAGGGTCTGACTTATGCTCGAAGCAAGATGAGAACCGAAAAACAGAAGGCGGCGTCGCGGTTGAACGGCGCTAAGTCGCAAGGCCCGCTGACGGCCATGGGGAAAGATCGCATTCGGACGAAGGCCTTGAAGCACGGGATGACGGCGCGCCTGGCGCTGTGGCCGAACGAAGACCCGGCACAGTTTCACGCGTTGTTCGTGACACTGCTCGAGCAGATGGCTCCGGAGAACGACCTGGAGTTTCTGTGTGTGGAAGAGATGACGCTGGCGAAATGGCGGCAGCGGCGGGTGATGACGGCAGAAACCCAGGCCGGCCTCCGCGTGGCGAAGGGGGAGGATGACGCCGGGAAGACAACGCTCGAAGCTTACCAGGCGTGCGAAGCGGCGGGAGAGTTCCTATCCACGCTGCGCCGGCATGAAGCGGCCTTCGGAAGAGCCTATCAACGCGCGTACCGGCATTTGCTGCAGCTCCGACAGGGGCGCGAGCCAAAAGGTTAGAGCCGATGGCGAGCATTCCAGATGGAACGAAACGGCGGAAGGGACTGGTGCAGACGTCCGAACGGACGGAGGCGAAAGTGGTGGCACCGGTCCCGGTGCCGGAAAAGCTGACGGAGTGGGCGGGGCGGCTGGGGCTGGAGTTGGATGAGCAGCAGCGGCGGATTCTGGAGCCGGGGATCCGGCGGGGGATTTTGAATTGCTGCCGGAAATGGGGCAAGTCGACGATGATTGCGCTGAAGGCGGCGCACTTCGCGGTGGAGCGGCCGGGGACGACGGTGCTGGTGGTGGCGCCGTCGGCGCGGCAGAGCGAGGAGTTACTGGCGATTGCCGGAGGGATGTTATACGAACTAGAGATTCCGGCGCAGCGGGCGAAGGAACGGGTGAAGTTAGCGAATGGGTCCCGGATGGTGGCGCTGCCGAATCAGCCACGGACGATTCGGGGATTTAGTCCGGAGTTACTGGTAGTGGATGAGGCCGCCTATTTACCGGAAGAGATTTGGGATGCGGTATTCCCGATGCTGAATGCGGCCGAGGGCGGCGGATGGTTATGGTTGATGTCGACGCCGGCGCAGCCGACGGGCTTCTTTCATCAGATCTGGACCAGCAAGATGACGGAGTGGACGCGGGTGAAGGTGACGGCGGAAGAATGTCCGCGGATCTCGCCGGAGATGGTGGAAGAGGCGCGGCGGACGTTTACCCCCGATCGGTTCGCGCGCGAGTATCTGGGCGAGTTTGCGCAGCCACCGACGGCGGCGTTCCCGGAGTTATTAGTGCGGTCTTGTTTGCAGGAGCAGTTACCGGAGTTCTTTGGCAGCCGCATGCCGTGGCCTTTGCCGGCGGCGCCGCACCGGGCGCGGCCGTGGGCGTATGTGGGGCTCGATCTCGGTAAGTCACAGGACCCGTCGGCACTGGCGGTGGTGGAGTTCGCCATGGAGCCCACCGGGACGATCGACCCGGCGTCGCGCGCGCCGTTGTTTCGGAGTACGTTGACGTTGCGGCATTTGGAGAGCCCGCCGCTGGGGACGGAGTATCTGACCGTGGCGCAAAGGGCGCTCGATGTGACGCGGCATGCGCGGGTGAAGGGGCGTTGCACGCTGGTGCCCGATGTGGGCGGCGTGGGAGCGCCGGTGCTGGAGGTGCTGCGGCGCACGCAGCTCAATGAGCGCGCGCCGATTGTGCCGGTGGTGATTACCGGCGGCCAACAGGTGGTCAACAACAACGGCACTTACTCGGTGCCACGAACGGT
The DNA here is from genome assembly GCA_044226365.1 of Bryobacteraceae bacterium. Lineage (GTDB taxonomy): Bacteria > Acidobacteriota > Terriglobia > Bryobacterales > Bryobacteraceae > JALHNI01. The sequence goes on along the minus strand of JBGAHE010000045.1, from coordinate 6,452 downwards.
GTTAATGGACCGGCTGGAGTACTTACTCCGGGTGAAGAAGCTGCGGCTAGCGGCGGGTCCGTTGACAGAGCAGTTGGTGAAGGAGCTGATGCTACTCGAGCGCGAGGTGCGCGAGTCGGGACACGTGGCGTTTCGGACGCCGACGTCGACGGCGCATGACGACCTGGTGATGGCGACGGCGCTGGCGGTGTGGCAGGCGTGGGAGACGCATCAGCGGTATCTGGAAGCGGAGGGCCCGGTGCCGTTGGTGGGCGTGTGCGAGATGTTCGATACCCTGCCGGCACATCCGCTGACTGGCGGGCGGCTGATGCCGCCGGGTTGGTGGTGGCGGAGGGGGTAGTCGGGCCTGGTATCGGTACCCACATGGACAATTGGCGGCCGGCGGGCCGCGAGGGCGGTCGCCGCCCCGGCTCCTGGGCAGGCTGGCATTTTTCGGCATCCTAGGCCGCGGTGGTAACCGCGGGGTGCGTCCCAGCATCACGTTCAGCTCCGAGCGACCGTCGTGGCGAGTAGCTTGATGAGGGCTGCTTGGTTATTCGTCGCCGTCCGATTGAAGATGGACCGCAACTGCGTTTTCGCCGTATTGATTGAGATCCCCAAACTTTCCGCCGACTCGGTCAGCGACGTCGTCTCCCATAGGCTCGCTGCCAGCACCGCCTCCGCATGCGACAACCGCAGGACCCGTTCGATCAATCGCACCGGAAGCCGATCGTCAATTCGCGACTCACTCACCACCAGGATCGCCCGCGACCCGAAGCCCGGCAGATACGATTCCGGTGGCACCCGGTACGCCCGCACCACGAAGTTTGGCCTTCCTCGTCCGCGCCGTACGGAACACATCCACCGCGCGTCGTGTATGACATTCATCGACGTCGCTCCGGCCACCGCGCGCCGCAACTCGTCGACGTCGTCGTGGTCCATCGCCGTGAGTTGGTAGCCACTCACCCGCAACCCATCACGCTCCTGCAAGAGTCGCTCCGCCGCTGGGTTCGCCTGTAACACCCGCAGACCTGGAGTGACCAGCAAGGCAGGAGGACCCTCAGCGTCGGTGTAAAGACCATACTGTCTGCCGGTCCGGTCCAACAAACGGCAGAGATCAACTGCCCGCGAAACGTGCGGCGAGAGCACTTGCAGAAACAGCCGATCCGCCTCAGTAAACCGGTCCCGCTCCAAACCACGATTCACGCTGATGAACGTTCGTAAGTCGTTCTCCGAATGAATCGACACTCCGAGCCCGTGCGCCACCTCCGCCACGCGGCCCCAATCCTGGTAGAACTCGGACTTCAAATACTCGGCCAGCGGCAACGTTTCTTCGTTATCCGTGACCACCGACCTCTCGAAAAACCGCGTGACCTGCGCCGTCCCCACAAACCACGGACAGCGCCCCAAATAGTACTCGCTATAGGCTCTCGCTAAGTTTTGCTCGAGTCCTGCTGAAACCACGGACGTGGACCCTGTCCGCGCATCAGTCCGCACCAAGCCGCACGGCCCGGCGCCTAAAACGCGTTGAATACGTTCGAGCAATACCTCGAACGGTCGTTGTCCTGTTGTCGCATTTTGGTACAACTCATCGACAATCTCGAGAATCGAGTTTTCTCTCATTTCCGTGGAATGCAGTATACGTCACCCGAACGGGTGATGCACCTATTGAACAAAACACCTATTCTCCCTTTAGATTTCTATTCGAAACGACCTGCTGCATTTGCAGCAGCAAAGCGAGAGGTCTCCAAATGTGGCACCTACTAAATCGCAAGATCGTGATGTCTTCCAACACGAAAGCTCTTAGCATTCTGGTTATCCTGATAGCTTCGCCTGCTTGGGCAGCAATCGTAACTGTGCCGGCGAATACTGACTTCGTCGCCACGTCTATCTTCGCAAATGGCGGTGACACCCTGAACATCACAGCCATAGGCAGCGTCAACCTCGCCTCACTGGATGGACCCTACACGACTGATCCCGATGGCTTAATCCTCGTCGGGCCGCCCCTGGGTGCCGGAGCCTACACTTTCTTCCTGGGCCAGTCGGTAAGTGGCGTCATTCCCGAACCTGGATCGCAAAAGTTTGTGAACAGCCTTCCCTACGGCTCTTTAACCGCCTCGATCTCACTCAGCTCAGCCCCGGGCGCTTTCCAACTGATCGGAACCAGCGGCTCGATCACTGCGCCCGCCGGTGGTGGTTACCTCTTTCTTCGCGTCCACGACATCAATATGCCGGACAATACTGGCGCCTTCGTGGTTGATGTATCCGATGCTTCCGTTCCAGAGCCGACGACGGGAATGGCCATTCTGAGCGGCTTGGTGGCACTCGCTTGCTATGCCAAGAGCTCCCGCAAAAAGGAGACAAACTCATGAACATCAACAGACTGGCTGTAACTCTTATCCTCTTGGCGACCAGCCTCAAGGGCGCCCCAATTTTAGCTGGCGTGTCTTTTTTCAGCGCAAGCACGTCGGGCGGCAATACGGGCCACTACTGGGGTTATCAGAACTTTCAGGTCTGGATCCAGGAAAATGGCAACTGGATCACAACAGCCGGCGGACTTCAGAATCTGGTCCTGAGCCAAGGAACTCATACTTTTACCTACTTCGTCAGCGGTAACGGTCTTGTCTTTAGTCAGATCGGCATGAATCTGCAATTCGGATCAACGTGTCGTAGCGGCATCTCCGTGCTGGCCACCAGCACGCCTACCACCTTCTCCGCGAATAGCTCTCCCAGCACGTTCTGGCCTCAGACGCCTTCGACTCTTGGCGCATGCTCTGGTACAAACGCAGCCGGCTCACACTCGCTCACTTGGGCTGATGGCGTCGATAAGGTAACTCTTACCAACTTCACCTATGTAGAACATCAAAGCTCCGGCGTCAATCTGATCAGTTACAGCGGTCCACCAGCTGATACGATTCCAGATCATACGGGTACGTTTAATCTCTTCGTTGAGTCAACCAGTTCCGTGCCGGAGCCGAGTACCGCGCTTCAAGTAGTGGTTGGCACGCTGGCGCTGGTCGGATACCTGGGGCGCACAGCGAGGCGTCGTACGTAGTCCGCCGAACTGCCACGGATGATCGGTAGACGACGGGCGCTGGCCGTTACGGATACTGATTCGCGCCAGGCGGGAAGACGCCGCGCAGAAGTTCAATAGATTCCGCAGCTGCTCTTTTCGGTGAAGGCTCAAACAGAGCCCCCACCGGAACCCCAACGATCAAAGCGAGTGAGGAGATTCAAGGTGAGCCATTTCGTCCGCTGCTTTCTACTCAGCATGTTGTTTGTCACTCTCGGTCACAGCGCGGTGATCGCGACTACCTATTTCGAGGGACATACCTACTATCTATTAACGGCTGGTTCATGGAGCGCCAAGGAGGCAGAAGCAGTCGCGCTAGGCGGTCATCTGGCAACCATTGGTAGTGCCGCTGAGGATATGTTTATCTATAATTCTTGGTCAACCCAGGCGTCGATCTATGGCTTGTGGATCGGCCTGAACGATATGGCTGTAGAGGGTCAGTTCCGTTGGGTGAGCGGAGAACCGGTCACCTATCTCCATTTTCCGCCGAGCGAGCCAAACGGAGGCACCAATGAAAATGCCGTTCATATTCAACTGACGAATGGCAACTGGAACGACAACGATGCCGCATCGAGCTTCCAGGCAATGGCGGAAGTTGCCGGGGTGCCGGAGCCATCGACGCTGACCATGGTTGGCATCGCATGCTTGGCTCTCGCGCGTGTGAGGTACCGATTGCGCGGGCGATGCTGAGCAGCATCAGCTTAAGTTAAGCGGGAGATCTCCGGACACTTGGGCGCTGACGGGAGTCGGCGCTGCGGGATGGACCAGTGGGAGATTTTGGGGGTTTCACGACTCGAAATCAGACCCACGAAAGGACCCACCCCATGAGCGCCAGAGAAAAGCTGATCTAGGCCCGGCGGGCGTACTCGCCCTGGCCCAGGAGATCGACAACGTCCGCCTGGCCTGCAAGCATGCCGGCATCAACAAGAGCCACTTCTACGAGACCAAGTCGGCTGATGAGAAGTTCGGCAGCGATGGCTTCCTCACTTATCGCTATGTCCGCATCGCCAACCAACTCCGTCTCGCGGGTGCCGGGGTGTCACCTTCGGCGGTTCGTGCCGTTGGGGCTTGCCAGGATTTGACGCTTCGGATGGATCGTAAAACGCTGCCGGAGTCAGTCGATGAAAAATGAGAGAAGGCGAACGACGCGCCTCGTTCTGCCTGAGTTCGCGGACGTCTCCGCCGCGGCGTAGTACGAAGACGAAGAAGGCCCCTCGCGCCCCCGATCAAGAGGGAGAGACGCAGCGGCGCAGCAGAGTCGCACCAGCCGCCGCGTTGAGCAGCAGGGCGGTGGACGGCTCGGTCACCGTCGCGGAGCCGCTGCTCGTAACGGTGATCGAGCCGTTGATCAACTGATCGATCGGGATCTCGTTGACGTCAGGATCCGAGAGGCTCGATGACGGAAAGCCACTGAGCGTGACGGTGTAGATACCCGGCGAGGCGCCGGAGGAGGGGTCGAAGGTGACGCGGCCCAGCCGGGCACTGGCGTTGGCGGGAAGAAGGGCTCCGGCCAGCGGCGTGTCATAGAGATCGGCGGCGTCGGCCGATTGGCTGTCCGGCAGCGACCCGATGGCCGGCGCGAAAAGCGAGTGGCCGGCAAAAATGTAGGGGACCACCGTCGCACTGTCGACGAGGGTGAAGACGATCTCCGGATTCGACACCGAAAGGTGAAAGCTGAACGCTGCCACCGTCACCGCGGCGGGCCTAGTGTTCGAGAGCAGGACGTCGAATTGGCTGCCGGTGGACCCGGGCGCCGCAGTCACCGGCCCGATACTCAAGATCACGCCGGCCGAGACGGCGAAGGCGGCGTTGATGTGGGAACGGGGGAAGGGGTGCGGTCGGGGTCGGTGTGGAATCGGCCGGCGTGGGATTTGTTGGTCGCGAAGGAGGTCGCGGGGCGAGCGGTGGGCTGAGTTTTGGGGCTGGTGCTCTGGAGGCGTGGCCGGGTGGATGTGTCGATGGCGGGCTAGGGTTGCGGTCGGTGGACAATTGGCGGCGGGTGGGCCGTGGGGGCGGTCGCTGCCCCCGCTTGCGCCGGCGGTCCCCGCGTTGGCGTCTGTTTTCTGGTGCCGGACACGGCCTATGCCCGTTTTCGCGGTAGCTGAACCAGAAGTATCGGGCGATGCGGACACGACCTATTCCGCCGAACACGCCCCCCCCCGTCGGTCCCTCGTAAACTCAGATTAGACAGTCGTAATAATTTTCGCCCGTCAGAAGCCGCTCCTCCACCCTCAGATATGGCCACGTGCAAAGATACTCGAGGGACCGAAGCTCGACTGACAAGCGACCGATAAATGTCCTTCTCTGTCCATCCCAGATCGCCCAATCATCGTGCACCCCCGGAACAGAGAGCCGAGTTATGTCGGTCGTTACACGAAACCGAGGAGACTCAACCGCCCCTACGTCGGAAAACCCAATCTTCTTCCATCGCTTTGCCCTGATCGGAGGATTGATAGCAACGAATATGGGATTAAATAGGCATCGCGCACCCATGATATCTTGTATCGATGCATTTGGATCATTATGAACAAACAACCTAACCTCCATCAACACTCCATAGTCCGCGTGCTCTGATATATGTCGAAGATATCCTACACGTCCGTCAGACAGCGGAACACTTACCACATCGCCACCTCTCGTTAGCGTCCGCATAACTTCCTCAACTCCTCTCCCACCTTTTTGCCTCCTCATATAATGGATTAGATTTAGTCATACTGTTTATTTTATTTAGCGAGTTAGACAGCTAATACACCTCTATCAGAGTTTGTTCCAAAGATCGCGCAGCAGACTGGGAAAGACCGGTCACAATCGACTCAATTGTATACTTAGCCTGCTACTCCGCAGCTCGGCGAGCTAGCTCTTCAGTTATGCCGATATACCGTTGCCCTGTTGAGGTCGTTCCAAGATACACCGCAAACCCCGACCCCATCCTAGCGCATTGGCGTCTTTTTCTGGTGCCGGACACGGCCTATGTCCCGGAGGCCTATGCTCCGGACACGGCGTATGCCGCCGGACACGGCCTATTCTTCGCTGCCCGCATCGGGGATGGGAGAGTGCCCCCAAAAGAGTTGAGATTTTTGGGGGTGGGATTGCACTAGTTGGTATGCGTGGTTTGCGTAACTTTCAGCCTGGACGGTTGTATGGGATTACCCAGCGGGGGAATAAGGGGCAGTGGGTGTGTCGGGATGAGGAGGACTTCGTTCGGTCGTTTGAACTGATGCGGAAGTCGACGGCGCGGTATGGCGTTAAGGTGCATGGTTGGTGCATGTTGCATAACCATGGTCATTGGATTTTTGAGGCTTCCGATGCGGAGTCGATTTCGAATGCGATGCGGGATATGCAGGGGCAGTTTTCGCGGTTTCTGAATCAGAAGTATCGGGCGACGCCTTGGTTGTTGTTT
>JBGAHE010000044.1:0-54528 GCA_044226365.1 Bryobacteraceae bacterium | reverse complement strand
TGGCTCGCCGGGCGGCACGAACTGCAGTACGACGCCTTCACCATAGGTGAGCTGTTCGACAGATGCGGGCTGGGGCATCAACGGCCTCGAAACTCCTTGCCTTCGAAATACCGACAGGCTTATCGGCAAAATCGGCCTCCGTCTCGATTACCCGCGACGGAATGCCGGTCTAGCCTCTATGGAGTATAGCGATAGTAGCCTTTGCGATGCCGGATGATCACGTTCGGCTGCGAGAGCTTCACTTCGATCTTGCGGAACGCTTTCTTGTCGTCGGTGGTTTCCGGCGAATAGCGGATGATGTACTGCGTCACCACCTCGCCCACCGTGTCGGCCACGGCGCGGAACAAGCCTTGCGCGATCGCCGAAGCGTAGCCGCCCGTGCCGACCTTGAGGGCGTAGTTGCCTTCGTCCGACGGCGTCGACAGGTAGCCGGAGACATCTTTATAGACGCCCTGCAGCGGATTCACCACGCGCCCGCCGGTCTCTTCCGCCAAACGGATCAGATTCTTCTCACCCTCGGAACTGAACCCGAACGCCACCGTCGACACGCAGTAAACCGTCACCAGATTCCGCTGCGCCAGCTCGAGCACCTCTTCCAGGCCCTTCTTGCTGGCGTTGTCGTGACCGTCGCCGATGATGATCACCACGCGCCGCGGCTCGATCGGCTCGCCCTTCACTAGGTTGCGGCTGGTGCAAGCCATGTAAATGGCGTCGTACATCGCCGCGCCGCCGCCGGGCTTCAGCTTGCGGATCTTGTCGAGCAGCTTGTCGCTGTCGGACGTAGTGTTCACCGCCAGTTCGGCCTCGTTCGAATAGGTGATCAGGTAGCCGGCGAACCGGGGGTCGCCCGGCAGCAGGCTGAGCACCAACTCTTGCGCCGCGTCGAGGAACTTCGCCCAGTGCAGGCGTTGCGCGTTCGACATGTCGAGCAGAAACCCGGCCACCACGGGCTGTTGCCGCTCGCGGTTGAAGTAAGTGATTTGCTGGGGCCGGCCTTCATCGAGAATCGTGAAGTCGCCCTTGTCCAGGTCTGAGACGAAGCGCCCTTTCTCATCCGTCACGGTGACGGGCACAATGACCTCGTTCACCGAAACTTTGAGTGCGTCGACAATCGCCGGCTGCTTTTGCGCCGGCTGCGCCAACACTGGGGCGGCCGAACCAGCCGCGACCGTTGCGAGAAATGAGCGGCGGATCATAAGGTGTCCTGCTTGATTATAGCCGCCACGCGCCGCGTCAAGCGAGGATCGCCTTCACCACCTCGCCGCCCACATCCGTCAGCCGGTAATCGCGCCCCGAATGCCGATGCGTCAAACGCGTGTGGTCGAGCCCCAACTGGTGCAGTAGCGTCGCGTGGAAATCGTGAATATAGACTTTGTTCTCCACCGCCGCAAAGCCGAAGTCGTCCGTCGCCCCATGGATGTGGCCGCGCTTGAATCCGCCGCCCGCCACCAGGTAACTGAAGCCGTGGTTGTTGTGATCGCGCCCGTTCTGTGTCTTCACCAGCCCGCCGACCTCCACCGCCGGCGTCCGCCCGAACTCACCGCCCACGATGACGATCGTGTCCTTCAGCAACCCGCTGGCCTTCAAATCGTCGATCAGTGCCGCGATCGGCGCATCCGCCTGCGCCGCCAGCTTCTGATGCAGCATGATGTCGTCGTGGTTGTCCCACGGCTGGAAGTTGCCGAAGTACACCTGCACCATGCGCACGCCGCGCTCCACCAGGCGCCGCGCCACTAGCATGCCGCGCGCAAAGTCCGAATCGCCGTAACGGGCGCGCACGGCTTCCGGCTCGCGCGAAATGTCGAACGCCTCGGGGGCCTCACTCTGCATCCGGTAGGCAATCTCGGCCGATTGAATGCTCGCCTCGAACTGCGTATCGTGCCCTTCGCGCTCGATCTGCAGTTCGTTCAACTGCCGCATCAGATCCACTTCGCGCCGCTGTGCCGCTGGCTCCAACTTCGCGTTGCGAATGAACTGGATCAGTTGCTTCGGATCTTTCTCGGTCGTCGGCAGATACGTCCCCTGGTGCACTGCGGGCAGGAAGCCCGCGCTCCAGTTCTGCGGCCCCAGCACCGGCAGGCCGGGACACAACACCACGAAGCCCGGCAGATTCTGGTTGAACGTTCCCAGCCCATACGTCAGGTCGTCGGCAGATACGTCCCCTGGTGCACTGCGGGCAGGAAGCCCGCGCTCCAGTTCTGCGGCCCCAGCACCGGCAGGCCGGGACACAACACCACGAAGCCCGGCAGATTCTGGTTGAACGTTCCCAGCCCATACGTCAGCCAGGAACCCATGGACGGGCGCCCGCTCAGGCGATCGCCCGTGTTCAGCATCATCAGCGACGGCTCGTGATTCGGCCGGTCCGTGTGCATCGAACGAATCACGGTGAACTCATCGATCCGCTCACCGAGCTTCGGGAAAATCTCGCTCACCGGAATACCGCTCTGCCCGTATTGCTTGAACGCAAACGGCGACTTCAACAGCGTCCCGGTCTTGCGTTCCGTCCGCAGATTGCCCGCCGGCATCGGCTGCCCATGATACTTATCGAGCATCGGCTTCGGATCGAACGTATCCACCTGCGACGGGCCGCCGTTCAAAAACAGCCAGATTACGTGCTTCGCCTTCGGCTCGAAGTGCGGCGCGCGCGGCGCCAGAGGATCCTTCGCCGCCTCAGCGCCCATCAGCGCCTGATATCCAGTCAGCGCGAAGCCCGCGCCCATCTGTGCCAACATGCGTCGCCGGTTCATCGTCATCCTCTTAATTCACGAACAAAAACTCGTTGGAGCCCAACAGCGCTCGCGCGTAGGACGTCCAATCGCCCTTCGCCAGAAACTCCTTGGCCAGAGCGATCTCTCGCGCTTCCGGAGCCCGCCCGAACAACTGCCGGTACAACCGCGTCACGCCCGGCTCCACCGGACCCTCCGCTTTCGCCGCCAGACTCTTCGCCCGATCCTCCACAAACGGACTGTTCATCAGGAACAGCCGCTGCGGCGGCACGTTCGTCGGCATCCGCGCCTCGCTCGTCGCCAGCGGATTCGGGAAGTCAAACAGCGCCAGCATCGTGTCCAGCTTGCGGCGTCCCACAAACCCATACACCGTGCGCTTCCGGAACGTCGGTGTATCCAACTTCACCGCCAATTCACCCGGCTCGAGATCCAGTTCGCCGCTCACGTACAGCATGGCGTCGCGCATGCTTTCCACGTCCAGCCGCCGCCGCGGCGAGCGCCACAGCAGCACATTGTCCGGATCCTTGGCCTGATTCGCGGCGAGCGCCGGCAGCTTATCGGCGCCCGTACTCGCCAGCCGATACGTCTCCGACAGCATGATGTCGCGGTGCAATTGCTTCAGGCTCCAGCCTTGTTTCACAAAACGATCCGCCAGCCAGTCGAGCAGTTCGGGATGCGTGGGACGCTCACCTAGTTGCCCGAAGTTCGAAGGCGTCGCCACAATGCCGCGACCGAAATGCTGCTGCCAGATACGGTTCACGATCACGCGCGCCGTCAGCGGATTCGCCGGGTCGGCGATCGCCTCCGCCAGTTCCAAGCGGCCCGAGCCCTTCGTAAAGAGCTTTTGCTGCGGCGTCAGAATCTGCGGAAAGCCGCGCGGAGCCAGTTCGCCCGGGTTGTTGCGATCGCCGCGAATCGCCACCTTGATGTCCGTGATCTTCGCGCGATCCTCGATCACCTGCAGATACGGATACTTCGGTGGCACGGCCTTCTTCGCCAACTCCAGACGCCGTTCGAGATCCTTCGCGTACTCCTGCCACTGCGGCGGCAGGAAGCGATCCACCTTGCCTTTGCCGAAGTAGTAAACGCCTTCGGTCGACGCAAAGAAGCCGGCCGAATCGCGAATCGACTTCTCGAACAGGCTCCGCCACAGGACGTACTTCGAATACTCAATCGACTCGAGCTCCAACTGCGCCAAATCCGGATTCGCCGTCTTGCCGCCCTTCTTATAGTCGTTGCGCGTTTCGATCTCGCGCTGCTCACGGTTCACGGCCAGGATCAGTTCCTGCAGGTCGTTCGCCGCCTTTTGAAACTCTTCCTTCGACGCGTTCTTCGCCACTAACGCGGACCAGGCCGCCAGATACTGATGATCCTTGCGCGGCTGCGCCTGGTAGTCCGTCCAGCGCTTCAGAATCTCCTCGTCGAGTCCGTCCTTGGGCCCCAGTCCGCGAGCCGCCATCAGATAGCGCGCCGTCTTGGCCGCTTCAATCTCCGCAATCAGTTCGGTTTGCCGCGTGTAGAACCGCGTCACCTCCTCCTGCATCGCCTTCATGTTTTTGTCCGCCGCCTTCCAGCGGTCCACCACGTCCTTAGGCGCCAGCGGCTTCTCCGCCAGTTGCGTATTGCTGAAGACGCCTTGCAACGAGTAGAAGTCGCGCGTCGGAATCGGATCGAACTTGTGGTTGTGGCACTGCGCGCAGGCGACCGTCAAACCCAAGAAGCCGCGCGTCGTGGCATCCACGCGATCGTCCTGCATCTCCGGGCTCAGCGCGTAGAAGCCCAGCGCCGCCGGATGCCCCGTCTGGTCGCCGGCAATCTGCGCCTTCACGAACTCGCTATACGGCAGATCCTGATTCAGCGCTTCAATCACCCAATTGCGATAGCGGAACGAGTCTTCGTACGGCTCTTCCTGCGTCGAGTTCAGCTTGTCGTCCGAGTAGCGCGCTACGTCGAGCCACACGCGACCCCAGCGCTCGCCGTACCGCGGCGAAGCCAGCAGCCGGTCGATCAGCTTCGCGTAAGCGTTGGGCGACTTGTCCGCCACAAACGCATCGACCTCCGCCGGCGTCGGCGGCAAGCCCGTCAAATCGACGGACGCCCGGCGAATCAGCGTGCGCTTGTCGGCCAGCGGCGCCTGCTTCAAACCGTCTTTCGCCAGGCGCGCCCGCACCAGATAGTCGATCGCGTTCGTGTTGGCCGGAATCTCCGGCGGCCGCACCGGCTGAAAGGACCAGAACTTGCGCTGTTCGGCCGTGATCCCGGTCACTGGCGCCTGCGTGACGGCCGACGCGGGCCACACCGCCCCTTGCTTGATCCAGGCCGACAAATCGGCGATCTCCACGTCGGTGAGCTTGCCTGACGGCGGCATCTTGCGAATCTTTTCATCGCTCTGCTGCACCGCTTTCAGCAGCAGGCTCTCTTCCGGCCGCCCAACCACCAGCGCCGCGCCGGACTTGCCACCCTTCAACAGCGCCTCGCGCGAATCCAGCCGCAATCCACCCAGGGCGGCGTCGCGATGGCAGCTATAACAGTTCTTCGCCAACAAGGGTCGGATTTTGGTCTCGAAATGCTCGCCCGGCTCAGCGGCGGCCATCAGGACAGGAAACAGAAACAGCAGTTTCATCGTGGGAGTTCTGCCGCTATTGTATCGGCATTCCCTCCCAATCACGAACGTCCATTGCACCAACACAGTCGACTCTTCGTGCTTCACATACTCGATACGCCGGTTGACAGTCCTGCCACGCCAAACCTAAATTAGAAGCAGCGCAACGGGCGCTTCCAGTCCGCAGGAAAGGGCCGAGCCCACCGTCTTCGTCCGGTTCGTACCGAGTTCGATCTTCTTTCCCCCGCCATGCGGACGCGGGCCCTTTGAGAGGAGATCGTCAATGTCCCGGGAACTCCCCGCCCGCCCTTCGCTCGAACAACTGCGCAAGCAAGCCAAAGAGCTTCAGCGCCAAACCCCACACGAAACGCTGGCCGCCGCGCAGTTCGCCCTCGCTCGCGACTACGGCTTCGACTCCTGGGCCGAGCTTCGACAGCACGTCGAGGCGATCGCTCCGGGACTGGCGCAGTTCGAACAACTCGCCCACGACCTTGCTGACGCGTACACGGCCGGGAATTCACACGCGGTCCGCGAAATCAACTGGAGCTACGGCACCGGCTTCCCCTACGACAACGACCATACGCCTGAAAAGATGCACCGGCATCTGGCCACCTGGTACGCCACCCCCGACCGCCCCTTCGACCTCGCCCTAGCCGACACCCGGCAGATGATCGCTCACGACTACGACTACCCCTCCTGGCACGACTTCCGCGCCAGCTTCCGCGCTCGCTCCGCCGCCACGCCAGCCGCGCGGCCCCAGCTCTATCGCATCGATTGGCATGACAACCGCCTCCACGCCCACGGTCCACTTGGCGAGGCGGACTGGGAACGCATTGCGGCCGTCATGCGCGAGCATGGCCTCACCAAGCTTTCGGCCGGAGGCATCACGGACGCCGCCCTGCCGCTGCTCGCCCACCTCCCCCTCACCCATCTCGCCATCGAATCCCCCGGACTCACCGACACGGGCGCCCAGCATCTCGCCCACCTGGGCCAACTCCAAGATCTCGAGCTCGGCGGCTGGAAGAGCCCCCTCACGGACCGGGCGTTCGCGCCCCTCGCCCGCCTCCCCAACCTCCGCCGCGTGCAAGCCTGCTGGACCCAGGGCCTCACCGACGAGGCCGCCCATCCTCTCGCCGCTTGCCCCCAACTCGTCGACGTGAACTTCATGGGCACCCGGCTCGGCGACGGACTCGTTCGTCATCTCGCCGGCCAACCGCATCTCCAGCGCCTCTCCACCGGTGCCGGTCTCACCGACGCCGGCCTCGACTTGCTCCACGAGATTCCTGCCTTCCGCATCTGGCCCGGCGGCGAACCCGACTACGGGCTCATGACCTTTCGGGCCGGCCCCACGTTCCTGCTGCTCGACGGCCAAATCACCAATCACGGCCTCGCGCGCCTCAAAGGTCTCGACGGCCTGTTCGGCCTCAGCTTCTTCCGGCATTGTCCCGCCATTGGCAGCGAAGGATTGCCGCACCTGCGCGAACTGGCCCGCCTCGGCTTCCTCGGCCTCCAGGATCAGCGCTGCGACGACGGCGCTCTCCGTCAGCTCGGTCAGTTTCCGCAACTGCGCATGCTGATGGGCCAGGGCGCCGTCGCCACTGACGATGGCTGGGCCGCCCTCAGCCGCTCGACTTCGCTCGAATACCTTTGGGGCCGCGAATGTCCGAACTTCCGCAGCCGAGGCTTTCGTGCCCTCGCGCAGATGCCGTCGCTGCGCGGTCTGGCCATCAACGGCGCCCAGGTGGACGCTGACTCGTGGGCCATGCTCCCTCAATTCCCCGCCCTGCGCGACGTTTGCCCGATGGGCGCCAGCGACGCCGCCTTCGAGCCCATCGGCCGCTGCCGGCAACTGGAGCAGCTCTGGTGCATGTATTGCCGCGACACCGGCGACGCCGCCACCAGCCATCTCACCGGACTCAGTCAGCTCAAGAACTACTACGCCGGCCGCACGCAGATCACCGACCGCAGCCTACACACGCTCGCCTCGCTCCCTTCTCTCGAACGCGTCGAACTTTGGCAGTGCGCCGGCGTCACCGATGCCGGCATCGCCGAACTCGCCCGTCTGCCCCGGCTCCGCGAATTGATCCTCGACGGACTACCGCAGGTCACCTCCGCCGTCGCGGGCCTGTTTCCGCCCCCCATCCGCCTTCGCCGTTCCGGCTGACCGCACGCCATTTGGTAAGCTCTACTCGTGATGAAGACCCTGTACGTGGCCCTCGCCCTCACGTTGTTGCTCTCGCCTGCCCCCGCGCAGGAACGCAAGAAAGGCCGCACCGCGCCGCTCGGCTACTCCGACACGCCCGTGCTCCCCAACCAGAAGTGGAAGGTGCACGACATCGACCGTCCGCGGCCTCGCCTCGTCACGCCCGGAGCCACGCCTGGCGCCCCGCCCTCGGACGCCATCGTGCTGTTCGACGGCAAAGATCTCTCCAAGTGGGAAGCGCCCACCAAGGCCGGCCTGAAGGCCCCCGCCTGGAAGGTCGAAAACGGCTACATGGAATGCACCACCGGTCCGCTGGTCACCAAAGAGAAGTTCGGCGACATCCAACTGCACGTCGAATGGGCCGCCCCCGCCGAGATCGACGGCACCAGCCAATGGCGGGGCAACTCCGGCATCCTGCTGATGAACGTCTACGAAATCCAGGTGCTGGACTCCTACAACAACCCCACCTATGCCGACGGTCAGGCCGGCGCCATCTACGCCCAGTGGCCCCCGCTGGTGAACGCCTCGCGCAAGCCCGGAGAATGGCAAACCTACGACATTGTCTTCGAAGCGCCCAAGTTTGAAGGCGATAAGCTCATCAAGCCCGCCTACGTCACCGTCATCCACAACGGCGTTCTGCTGCACCATCGCAAGGAAATCGGCGGCCGGATGTCGCATCGTGTGGTGGGCACGTACCTCCCGCACGGCGCCGAAGAACCGCTCGGCCTGCAGAACCACGACACCAGCGTGCGCTACCGGAACATCTGGGTGCGCCGCCTTAAGGGCTACGACCAGCCCTAATCGCCCATCAGATTCAACCGTTCCAGCTTGCGATAGAGCGTCTTCCGCTCGATCCCCAGAATGCGGGCCGCGCGACTCTTGTTATTGTTCGCCGCGGCCATCACCTTCCGGATCTGCTCGGCTTCGGTATCCGCCAGCGACTCTGACAACGTCTCGCTCGGCTGCGACTCGGTAATCGCCAAACGCACCGCGCCGCCGTCGATCCGGCCGTCGGGCGCCAGAATCGTCAGCCGCTCAATCAGATGCTGCAACTGGCGCACGTTGCCGGGCCAGGTGTAGTCCTCGAGCGCGCGCAAGCCCGAATCCAACAGCTTCGTCCTCTGTCCGTAGCGCTCGTTGTAGCGCTTCAGGAAGAAGTGCGCGATCAGCGGAATATCTCCGCGCCGCTCCCGCAGGGGCGGTAAATGGATGGGCACCGTGTTCAGGCGGAACCACAAGTCCTCACGAAACTTGCCTTCGTCCACCATCTTCTGCATGTCGCGATTGGTCGCCGAGACGATCCGCACGTCCACCGGCCGCGACTTGGACGCCCCCAGCGGACGCACCTCGCGCTCCTGCAGAAACCGCAGCAGCTTTAACTGGAAGCTCGCGTCGATGTCGCCGATCTCGTCCAAAAAAACCGTACCCTTGTTCGCGGCTTCGAAGATACCCACGCGGTCGCGATCGGCCCCGGTAAAGGCCCCGCGCACGCTGCCGAACAGTTCGCTCTCGAGCAACGACGCGGCCACCGCACCGCAGTCCACCGCGGCAAACGGGTACTCGGCGCGCTTGCTGTTCTGATGCACCATGCGCGCGATCATCTCTTTGCCCGTACCGGTTTCGCCCTGCACCAGCACCGTCACGTCGGTGGGCGCCACCAGCGCAATCGACTTATACACGCTCAGCATCTGCGACGAACTGCCGATCAGTTCGGTCGCTGGCAGATCATCGACGTCCGTTTCGGCATCGTCGGTCTCGGCCGGCCGCATCGCAGCCTGCGCGCGATCCAACACGTCGGAAAGCTGATCGAACTCGAAGGGCTTGGAGATATATTCGAAGGCCCCGCCGCGCGTCGCCTTCATCACCGTTTCCATGCTGGCCCGGCCGGTCATCAGGATCACTTTGCCGTCCGGATTCTTCTCGCGAGCTGCCTCCAGCACATCGAGCCCCGTGCGTTCGTCCAGATAGATATCGGAAAGCACGAGCGGATAGCTATGGTCGCGCAGACGCAGCATGGCATCCCGCGTCGACCCCACTGCTTCTACGTCATAACCTTCCAGTTCCAGAAAGGTAACCAAGGTGGTTCGGACGCTGGCGTCGTCCTCCACAACCAGTATCTTTTTATCGCTCACAATACGACCGGTAGAACCAGTGTAAAGCAGGAACCGCGTCCCGGTTGGCTCTCCACTTCAATTCGCCCCCCGTGATGCCGCACAATTTCCTGCACAATCGACAAACCAATCCCCGTTCCCTCAATTCCCGCCGCTTCGGCGCGCTTGGTCCGGTAGAACTTATCGAAGATATGTTTCACTTCGTGCGCGTCCATGCCCATGCCCTGATCCTTCACCGCCAGGCGTAGCTGCTCGTCCTGGCGCAGGCAATTCACCGTCACCTTCGTCTCGGCCGGCGAGTATTTCACCGCGTTGGTGAGTAAGTTATAAATTGCATACTCCAGCAACTCGCGATCGCCGCTCACCGACGCGTCCTCGGCCCTCTCCACGTCAATCGTCATCTGCTTCCGTTCGGCCACCAGCCGCGCCCGCTCCACGCATGCGTCCAAGGCCGCCTGCACCGCGAACGTCTCTTTCTTCAAGTCCAGGGAACCGTCGCCCAACCGCTCCAGATTCAGAAACGTCGTGATCATCCGCGCCAGCCGCTTGCTCTCCGCGTTGATCATCTGCGCCATTTGCTTCTGCTTTTCCGGATTCAGGTTATAGCGCGACATCAGTTCGCTCGAACCCTGAATCGCCGTCAGCGGCGTCCGCATCTCGTGCGTCACAAAATGAATCGCCTGCTGATAGCGGGACCGTTCCTGCTCCGTGCGGGCCAGCGCAAAGCGCGTGCCGAAATACTGATACGCGGCCGCCCCCACCACCGAAAGCCACGCGACAAACAGCGGCGCAAACGTCGGGAACACGATGCCCTGCCGGAACAGCACGTGCGGCAACAGATGCGCCATCACCAGCAACAACCCGCCCGCGCCGTAGGCCACCCAACCCGGCATCCGCCAAAAAATCAAACCCGCCAGCGCCGCGATCGTCACGCACGCCGCCACACCCACCCAGGCCGGCGCATCCGTCAGAAACTCGCCGCTCGCAATCGTCTCGTAGGCGTGTGCATGGATCTCCACGCCCGGCATCATCACTTCCATCGGCGTCATCAGGCGGTCCTTCACTTCGCTCTGCGCCGTGAAGCCCACAAACACCGCCTTGCCCGCGAACACCGCCGCGCGCGACGGATGTTCGGCGATCTCCCGCACCGAAACGCGCGGAATGTGCCCCGGCGGACGATAGCGAATGCGCATGGCCCGCGCCGTCTCCGGACGCGCCGGAATCAGTACCCGGCCCACGTCGAGTTCCGTCGGCGACTCAAGAATCGCCACTGCCCCCACGCCCAGCCGATACGCCTCCAGGCACATCGCCCATAGCCGTTCCGCCCCCTGCACTTTCATCAACGGCAGATGCCGGCTCACCGGATCCGGATCCGCGTGCACATGCCCAATCGCGCGGGCCTGCGCGCGAAAGATCGGCCACTCCCACCCACCGTGCTGCGGAATGTCCGCGCCCAGCACCAGGTTGGGCGTCCCTGCCAGCGCCGCGCGCAACTCCGCGTCGCCATCGCTCGGCTCCGCCAGAATCAAGTCGATCGCCACCGCCGACGGCTTCACCGCCGCCACCTGCGTCAGCGCCTTGGCCAGCGTGCCGCGCAGATTCCGCCGACCGCCGGTCGCCGTCAGGCTCGCCTCATCGATCGTCAGCAACGCGGACCGCGCCGGCGGATACGCCGGCAGGTGCAGGTTGAACATCCAGTCGTAAGCGGCGTTATCGATCGTCGACGCCAGCCGCGTAAACGACAACAGGATGCCGGCCACGCATGCGGCCGCCAACACGAGGACGTACTTCATTTACGGCGCTGACTCTTGATCGCCGCCTCCAACTCCCCCACCTCTCGTGGCAGCTTCGCCGTCAGCAGGCGATTCCCCGTTTCCGTAATCACCAGCATGTCTTCAATGCGCACGCCCAGATTCTCTTCCGGCAGATACAAGCCCGGCTCGATCGTAATCACGTGCCCGGGCGCCAGTGGCATGTCCGCATCGTTCGCATCATGCACTTCGAGCCCCACGTGATGCCCCAAACCGTGCGTGAAATACTTGCCCAGTTTGCCGTGCTCTTCGAAGTAGTCGAACGCCACCTTATACAGGCTGTTCGGCCCCTTCTTACTCAAGCTCGCTCCCGGCTTCGCCGCCGCAATCGCGGCCTTCTGCGCGCCCAGCACGATCTCGTAGATCTCCCGCTGCCGCGGCGTGAACTTCCCGTTCACCGGCGCCGTGCGCGTGATGTCCGCCGTGTAGCCGTCAAACTCGCCGGCCACATCCATCAGCAGCACTTCGCCCGCGTCCATCTTCCGCTGATTCGTGTTGTAGTGCAGCAGCACCGAGTTCGGCCCGGAGCCGACGATCGGCGGATAGGCGCTCCGCTGACAGCCCAGGTCGTGATACGCCGCCACCATCGCGCTCGCCACGTTGTACTCGTACAAGCCCGCTTTCATGCGGCCCCACGCCACGCGATGCGCCGCTTCGGACGCCGCCACCGCCTGCTCGATCTTCTTCATCTCCGCCGGCGACTTCACCATGCGCAACCGCGCAATCGGCTTTGCCAGATCCTCGGTCGGCCGCCACTTCCTGTCCGTCGCAAACAGTCGCCCGGTCTTGGCGAGATGAGCCGTCACATCGCCTTCCAGCTTGTCGCGCGAAGCCACGCGCTCAAAGCCGGCCTGCGACGCGGCATCGGCATCGTCAAACGCCGCCATGCGGCCGTGCCAGCGATCCAGTTCCGGACGTCGATTCGGAAGATACAGCGTTTCGGAGTCGGCGGTCAGCAGCAGAGCAGCGCCTGCCTGGGTCCAGCCGGTGAGGTAGAAGAAATTCGGCTCCTGAAAGAAGCCGTCGCGCGTCTCGCCCTGTTCGTCGGTGAACCCTTCGAGGACGGCCGCGCCCGTGCCCAACTGCTTCCGCAGCGCCGCCCGCCGGGCTCGAAACTCATCGAACGCAAAGCCGGACGGGGGCGCCGCAAACATCGGGCGCGCAAGAAGCGCAAGAAAGGCGGCGCGGGTCATCTGCATAGCTGCCCACTAGTATAGATTCGCGCGCCGCCCGCGCAAGGGCCGTTTTACTTGGCCGAGACCTTCAGGATCCGGCCGCTCAGCTCCAGAATGAACAGCTCTTCGGTCGCCGCGTCGAACGCGAGCGCCACCGGAGCGCGCAGGTCATTCAACACCACCGTCGGCGCCTGCGAGTCATAGCGGATCAGACGGCCCGGCCCGGCCGGCGTCGCGATCTGCGCCGTGCTGAACTCCAGCGCAAAAAACTGCGGACGCTGCCCCGCGCGCTCCCGCCAGAAGATGTCCGTCGCCGAGGTCAGGTTGTAGATGAACGGCTCGGTCGCCTTGGTTTCCGGATTCACCGCCAGCACGCGCGCGTAGCCGCTCGAGAACGGAAAGCCCGTCAGGAAGCTCACCAGGAGTTGGTTGCCGTAGATGCGCACGCCCGTCGGTACCGGATCGATCTGCGGAGGGCCGATCGGCCCGATGTTCGGGATCAGCGGAAAGCGCACCACGCGCTGCCAGCGGCCCGTCGCCGTGTTGATGCGGTTCAGCGAGTTCGCCGAAGCATCGGTCGCCCACAACGTCGTGCCGTCTTCGCTCAGCGCCAGGCCCCACGGATTCGAGAAACGATAGCCCGCGCCATCGGCAATCGCATCCGGGAAGTCCACCAGCAACGTCACGCGAGCCGTCGTGCCCGCCCCGTCATCCAGCGTCACCGCCTCGCCGTCAGCGAGTTGCTGCTGCTGCGCCGTCGTCAGACGGAACGTGCCGCCCAGTCCGTCGATATCGGCGCTGAAGCGGAACTCGAGCAACGACGCAAACAACGGTGACGATAGGCCCGCCGGGTTGTGAATACTGGCACCCGTGCTCCCCCGCCGCTCGACTTCACCGCCGCCAATGGCCACGTACAGGACCCGGTCGCGCAATGCCAGCGCCGTCGGACCACTGCCCGCCCCCGTCACGTCCACCCCCGAGGGCAGACCCTCCACCAAGCTCCGCCGCGAACCGCCTCTCGTCACAAAGGAGATCCGCCCAGCATTCTTCTCCGTGCTCGTCTCCGAAACCACAAAATTCCCGCGAGGGGTCAGCGCGAACTTCTGCGGACCTTGCAGGCCCGTCGCGATCACTTCCGCCTGCCCCCACAGTACTGGCGTCATAGCCACTGTGAGAGCAATAGTATGTACAAATCTCATAAAGCCGATGTTAACAGGACTTTACAAGAGTTACGGCTTTCGCGGCCCGCTCGCCTGATTCACCTGCACCCGCTGCCGCGCCTTGTCGGAGCGCCAGGCGCCATCCAGCACGTCCTGCTCCGTAAACGTCGCCATCAGAATCTGCCGGTCCTTCGTCCGTTGGTAGTCGTAGATCACGTACAAGGTCCCATCCGGCGCTTCCACCCCATCCGGATACGACACCCCGGCGCGCTCGTCCAGCATCAGCCCGCCACGCCACGTCTGCCCGTCATCGTCGGAAACGTGCGCGATCAGATGCGACCTCGTCTTGTGGTCCGGCGGATTGTGCGTCACCAACAACAAACGCCCGGACTTCAACCGCCGCACAAAGAACCGCGAGTTCACGTGCGGAATCGACGCCCGCGCGCCCGGCGCCCACGTCTTTCCCCCGTCCGTCGACGTGCTCTCGCCGATGCCATAGGCCGCCCGCACCAGAATCCACAGGCTCCGGTCGCGCCGCTCGACGATCTGATGCTCGTCGAACACCCGCTCGGGCACCAGCACGCGCCCCCGATAAGTCCACGTCCTGCCCCGGTCGCGTGACGCCATCACGTTCGCCGCAATCCGCTCGCCCAGGTTGTGCTGATAGGCCGCCGGAATCACGGCCGTCGCCTTCGCCGGCCACACCGACGCCGGCATCAGCCATTCGCCTGCGGAAGTCACGGTCGGCTTGTCCATCATGATGCCGTCGCTCAGCCGCCGCGGCTTGCTCCACTTCGGCGCCTCCTTCTTCGAGTCATCCGCCTGGATCGCCCACACGCCGGACCGTCCGTCCCACTTCTCATAGCTCTGCGCCCAAAACAGCCACAGCTTGCCCTGCGGATCATGCCACAAACACGGGTCATACGCCCGCACGGGTCCCGGCGGATCGATCACCAGCGTCGGCGCGGACCACGTCTTACCGTCGTCGCCGCTGGTCACCAAAACGACATAGTTACCCGGCCCTTCCGTCGGCTCATCCGGCCCACCCGCATACCAGACCGCCCACAATCGCCCGTTCGCCGCACGCTCGATACCGGGAATACCCTGGAATTGCCGCGTGTTGTCTGCATAGGCCGCGCCGGGGCTCACCTTCACCGTCGCGGGCTCAAGTGCGGGGTCCGTAGGCTGCCCCATCAGGCACCCGGACATCAGGGCGAAGGCGAAGCGATGAAATTTCACGGCCCGATTCTATCGCGCCTTGCTGTCACACGATTGCGCTCGCCCTTCCCGCCGGCCCCCCGCTCATGGTAAGATGTTGATTTGACAAAGTTTCGGACCCGTGATGAGCCAGCCGTCCGGCGCGCGGCGCTCTCCGAACGTCTTCGCGCCGAAAGCCTCAGTGCTTTTCTCATCACTGAGTTGGTCAATGTCCGCTATTTGACGGGCTTTACTGGCAGCAACGCTCTGCTGCTGCTCACGCCCGATTCGGCCATCCTGCTCACCGATCCCCGCTACACCACCCAGGCGGAGAGCGAGGTCTCCTGCAAGGTCGCCATCGTCAAGAAGGGTCCGCTCCTGCAGGATGCCATCGCCCGCCTCAAGCAGCGGCGCCTCCGCAAGATCGGCTTTGAGAAGAGCCATCTTTCCTATGAGGCGTACGCCAAGCTCGTCGAGGACCTGCCCAAGTCCACCCGCCTCGCCGCCCTCGACGATTGGATCGAAGAAGCGCGCCTGATCAAGTCCGCCGCTGAAATCGAGTGCATCAAAGAATCGGTCGTCACCAATTCGCTCGCCTTTGACCGTGCGCTGCGTCGCTTGCGCCCCAAGATGACCGAGGCTGAACTCGCCGCCGAAATCGACTACCAGCAGCGTAAACTCGGCGCCGAAAAAGCCGCCTTCGACACCATCGTCGCCTCCGGCGCTCACACTGCCCTACCCCACGCCCGGCCCCGGCCGGAACCCATTGGCCTCAATCGGCTACTATTGGTGGACATGGGCGCGCAGCAGCGCGGTTACATGAGCGACATGACCCGTACCCTGGTCGTCGGCAAAGCCACGCGGCGTATGCGTTTTCTCTATCAGGCGGTGCTGGAGTCTCAACTCGCCGCCATCGACGCCGTTCGTCCCGGGGCCCCCGCCGCCGAAGTCGATCGTCGCGCTCGCCTCACCCTCAAAAAACACGGCCTCGAAAAACAGTTTGTCCACTCCACCGGCCACGGGCTCGGTCTCGAAATTCACGAGCCGCCGCGCCTCGGCCGTACGGAAACCCGCACGTTGGCGCCTGGGATGGTCATCACCATCGAACCGGGCGTCTATCTCCCTGGGGAAGGTGGCATTCGCATTGAAGATACGGTTCTGGTGACAGACACCGGCTGCGATATACTCACCCCCACCCCCAAGGATTTGCTCGTTATCTAATTACCGGAAAGAAATGACCAACGAAGAGATCCAGCAGTTAATCCGCCTCGCCCAGGAGTCCCGCGTGGCGGAGCTTGAAGTTCAGCGCGGCGAGAACCGCGTCCGCATCCGTTTGAGCGGCGTGGTGGCAGAAGCCGCCGCCCCCGTGGCCAGTGCCAACGACGTGGCCCTCCCGGCCGCTCCGGCGGCCCGGCCCGCCCCTCCCCCGCCAGCGGCCACCACCGACGATCCCCTGAGCGACCCGTCGCTCATCATCATCAAGTCCCCCATCGTGGGCACCTTCTACGAATCGCCCTCCCCGGACGCCGCCCCCTTCGTGAAGGTCGGCGAGACCGTCTCGGTCGGCAAAGTGCTCTGCATCATCGAAAGCATGAAGCTCATGAACGAGATCGAGTCTGAGTACGCCGGCACCGTCGTCGCTAAGCTCGTCTCCAACACCAAGCCTGTGGAATACGGCGAAGCGCTCTTCGCGCTCAAGCCGCACAAGTAGATGTTTAGCAAGATCCTGATTGCCAACCGCGGCGAAATTGCCTTGCGGGTCATCTGTGCCTGCCGCGAACTCGGTATCAAGACCGTCGCCGTCTATTCCGAGGCGGACCGCAACAGCCTCCACGTCCGTTTCGCCGACGAAGCCATCTGCATCGGCCCGGCCAAAAGCGCTCGTAGTTATCTCGACATCCCCAGCGTCATCAGCGCCGCCGAGATCACCAACGTCAACGCCATTCATCCCGGCTACGGCTTCCTGAGCGAAAATGCCGACTTCGCCGAGGTCTGCGAACTCTCGCGCATTAAGTTCATCGGACCCCGCCCCGAAATCACCCGCATGATGGGCCTCAAGCAGGAAGCCCGCACGGCCATGAAGAAGCACGGCGTGCCCACTCTGCCTGGCTCCGAAGGCATCATCGCCTCCGAAGAGGAAGCCCTCGAAGTCGCCGGCCAGATCGGCTACCCCGTCATCATCAAGGCCTCCGCCGGCGGCGGCGGCCGCGGCATGCGCGTCGTGCATGGCCCGGACGAACTGCCGTCGCTGCTCAAGCAGGCCCAGGCCGAAGCCGGCGCCGCCTTCGCCGTGCCGGACGTCTACATCGAAAAGTACATCGGCGCCCCGCGCCACATCGAATTCCAGGTCCTGGCCGACGAGCACGGTGACGTCCGCGTCATCGGCGAGCGCGAATGCTCACTCCAGCGCCGCCACCAGAAGATCATCGAAGAAGCACCCTCGCCGGTCATGACGCCTGAGCTGCGTCAGAAGACAGCCCGGGCCCTCGAAGTCGCCCTCTCGTCCATCGGCTACACCAACGCCGGCACCGTCGAGTTCCTCATGGACGAAAACATGAATCTGTACTTCATCGAAGTCAACGCCCGCATCCAGGTGGAGCACCCCGTCACCGAGATGGTCAGCGGCATCGATCTCGTCAAAAGCCAGATCCTCATCGCCCAGGGCGCCAAGCTCAAGGACATCCTCCCCGCCGAAATCCCCATCCGCGGCCACGCCATCGAGTGCCGCATCAACGCCGAGCATCCCGAAACCTTCGCGCCTTCCCCGGGCCGCATCACCGGCTGGAACGTCCCCGGCGGCATCGGCGTCCGCGTCGACACCGCCGCCTACACCGACGGCGTCATTCCCCCCTTCTATGACTCACTCGTCGCCAAGCTGATCGTCCACGGCGTGGACCGCAATGAAGCCATCTCGCGCATGCTCCGCGCTCTCGACACCTTCATCGTCGAAGGCATTCACACCATCATTCCCCTTCACAAGCGCCTGCTGAACTCCCCCGAGTTCCGCACCGCCCAGTTCGACACGAACTTCGTCGGCCGCTTCCTGGCCGACGCCAAGAAAGCCGCGGCAGGAGACCACAAATGAGCATTCATTTCGACGAAGCGAATCTGACGTCCGCCATGGTGGGTGAAACCCACGGCCTTACGCCCTCGGAAATCAAGCAGAGCGACAAGGCCGCCCTGGCCGCGCTCGCTTCGTTCAAACAACAGGTCGACGCCGGCACCTACGGCTTTCCCCATCTGCCCTTCGACGCCAAGATGATCAAGGCCGTCAGTGCTCACGCCAAGGCCAAGGCCGGCACCTACGACACGGTCTGCGTCGTCGGCATCGGCGGCAGCGCGCTCGGCGCCTGGGCGCTCAGCTGCGCCATGCGCGGCCCGCACCCGGTTCAAGGCGCCTTCAGTCCCAAGTTCCCCCGTCTGGTGATCCTCGATAACGTCGACCCAATGTTCATCGAAGACGCCATCGCCACCATGTCGCCCAAGAAGACGCACGTCGTCGTCATCGCCAAAAGCGGCGCGACGGCCGAATCGGTCAGCGTCTTCATGATCCTCAAAGCCTGGCTCGAAAAGGCTCTCGGCAAGAAGGCCCGGAACAGCGTCACCGTCGTCACCAGCGAAGGCACCGGCGACCTCAAAGTCCTCGCCACGCGCGAAGACTACGCCACCTTCCACCTGCCCGCCAACGTCGGTGGCCGCTTCAGCGTGCTCTCCGCCGTCGGTCTGGTCCCCGCCGCCCTCACCGGCATCGACATCAGGAAGCTCTGCGCCGGCGCCGCCGAGATGACCTCGCTCGCCTGGAAGCCGGACCTCTCCGTCAATCTGCCCCTCCGCGCCGCGCAGCTCCACCATCTCACCTGGACCCGCAAAGGCAAGACCATCCAGGTCGCCTTCCCCTACTCGAACCGCCTCTGGGGCACCGCCGCCTGGTTCCAGCAGCTCTGGGCCGAATCGCTCGGGAAGGCCAAGAACCGCCAGGGCGACGTCGTCCACACCGGGCAAACGCCCGTCGCCGCCCTCGGCACCACGGACCAGCACTCCCAGGTTCAGCTCTATATGGAAGGCCCCACCGATAAGGTCTTCACCTTCTGGGCCGTCGGCAAGTTCTCGAAGAAAGGCTCGATTCCGAAAACCAAGATCGGTCTCGAAGGCTTCGACTACCTCGCCGGCCAGACGCTCGAGAAGCTCATCACCTCGGAGCGTCTCGCCACCGCCGCCGCGCTCACCGAGCAGCAGCGTCCCAACTGCACGGTCACCCTCGACAAAGTCGATGAATGGCACCTCGGCGCCTTCCTGCAGATGATGGAGTTCCAGACCGCCTTCATGGGCGAACTGCTCGACATCAACGCCTTCGATCAGGAAGGCGTTGAACTCGGCAAGAAGTTCACCTTCGCCCTGATGGGGCGCAAGGGCTTCGCCGACTACGCCGACCGCTTCGCCGAGTACGAACGCCGCCAATTCCGCGCCCGCAAGTCCTAGCTCAGACTCCCACCGACGGAAACGAAAAAAGGCTCCCCGCCCGGGGAGCCTTTTTCACAAGACAACCGCCGAACTAAGCGCTCAGCTTCTTCTCCCAGGACTTCGCCCCCGAGATCGCCGCGTTCACGGCGTTGATGTTCTTGATGCCTTCGTCGGCCAACCAATCTTCCAGAGCCTTCGCGCCCTGCTTCGCAAAGATCGGGATACCGTCCTTCCACGTCGCCCGGCCGCACAGCACGCCCGAGTAATCGGTGCCCGCTTCGGACGCCATGCTGAGGCTCTCCACGAACTGAGCATTGCTTACGCCCGCGCTCAGGTAGATGAACGGCTTGGTCGCCAGATCGGACGCTTTCTTGAAGTAGTCCAACGCTTCCTGACGCGTATAAGCCTTCTCGCCCTTATACACCGAGCTGCCCTCGACGTAGTTCGCGTTGATCGGCACTTCCACCTTCAGCATGTCCACGCGATACTGCGGCTTCGAGAACTCCGCCATCGAGTCGATCACGATCTGCGGCTTCCGCTTCGCAAACTCGAGCCCCTTCTCGTCGCCGCCCGCCGGATCATAACCGATGAACTCAAGGAAGAACGGAATACCCACCGTTTCGCACTCGGCGCCAATGCGCTCCACGAACGCGTGCTTGATCGTGTTGATCTTCGGATCGTCGCCCGGAGCGTAGTAAATCAGAATCTTCACGGCGTCGGCGCCCAGTTCCTTGATGCGCAGAGCCGACAGCTCCGGAATCAGATCGGGCAGACGGCCAGGCTGCGAGTTGTCATAGCCGGACAGTTCGTACGCCAGCAACAGGCCGGCATTCGCGCTGCGCGCCGCCGCTGCCTTCAAACCGAATTCGGTGTCGAGCAGAATCGAGCTCGCATGCGGGGTCAACGCCTTCGACACCGCCACCTTGAAGTCCGACATCATCTCTTCCGAGATTTCCTTGTCGCTGACGCCTTTCGCGGCCGCGAGGGACTTACGGAGGCTGCCCCGTTGATCCATCGCCGCGGCGGCAATCACGCCGGCCGAATTGGACAATTTCTTGAGATGAGCGAGTTTAGAAGCCGATAGAGCCATTCCCCATTAGTGTACTAGTTTTACCGGTTTTCCGGGGCCGCTAACGCTGGAAAAGCGTGATCGCGGCTACGCCCGCCGCCCCCGCCGCCAAGCACTGAGGCGCGTTCTCCCACGTGATTCCGCCTAAGGCATAAACCGGCGCCGCCCCCAACGCACTCGCCCGCCGCAGACCCTCCACCCCGATCTCCGGCCCATACCCCGGCTTCGAAAAAGACGCGAACACCGGCCCCAGCACCACGAAGTCCGCCGACTTCGCCCGCGCCACCTCCGCCACCGTATGGCAGGACACCCCGATCAGAAATCCCGCCGGCACGCTCGCCCGCAACCGCTCCGGATCCGGCGCATCGCCCCGCAAGTGGACCCCGTCCAGACTCGCCGCCAGCGCCACATCCAGCCGGTCATTGATCAGAATCTTCGTTCCGTGCGGATTCGCCAGCGCCCGCACTCGCCGCGCCAGAGCCAGTTGCTCCCCCACCGGCAAATCCCGCTCACGCAGTTGAATCATCTCCACGCCCGCCGCCATCTGCCGCTCGATATTCTCGATCAGGCGCTCCAGCCCACCCAGCCCCGCTCGATCCGTGATGTAGTAACGCGCAATCAGAACGCCACTATGATACGATTCCTCGCCATGTCCCTGTCCCGACGTACCCTCACGCTCGCGGCCGCCTCCGCCGCTTCTTACCAGCGCATCCTCGGCGCCAACGACCGCGTCGGTGTCGGCTTCATCGGCTACGGCCTCATCGGCGCCCAACACGTCCACGACTTCAAAAACCAGAAGGACGCCGACATGGTCGCCCTCTCCGAAACCTACGCCCCCCGCATGGACGAAGGCCTCACCAAGCTCGGCGGCAACGCCAAACCCTACCGCGACTTCCGCAAACTCCTCGACGACAAAGACGTTCAGGCCGTCGTCGTCTCCACCCCCGACCATTGGCACGCCCTGATGACCATGATGGCCTGCGCCGCCGGCAAGGACGTCTACGTCGAAAAGCCCATGACGCTCTTCATCGACGAAGGCAAGTGGATGACCAAGGTCGCCCGCAAACACAACCGCGTCGTCCAGGTCGGCACCCAGCAGCGCAGCGGCAAACACTACCAGGTCGCCAAGGACCTCATCCAGCAGGGCTACATCGGCAAAGTCCACTCCGTCCGCATGGCCTCGTTCCGCAACATCATGCCCGGCTTCGGCAAGCCGCCCGAAACCGCCGTGCCTCAGGAATTCAACTACGACATGTGGCTCGGCCCCTCCACCTCCACACGTCCCTATTCGCCCCACCGCGGCATCTACCACTTCCGCTGGTTCTGGGACTTCTCCGGCGGCCAGATGACCAACCTCGGCGCTCACTCCATCGATATTCTGCAGTGGTACCTCGACCAGAAAGGGCCGCTCTCGGCCACGTCCATCGGCGGACGCTTCGCCCTCGAAGACGACGGCGAAACGCCCGACACCCAGGACGCCATCTACGAGTACAACGGCTTCACCGCCGCTTGGGCCCATCGCGAAGCCAGCCGCGGCCAAGGCCAGGGCGCGGGCCTCGAGTTCTTCGGCACCAAAGGCTCCCTGACCGTCGGCCGCGGCGGCTTCGAAGTCTTCCCGGACCCCAAGATCAACCCCGGCAACGCCGTCCCCGTCTTCCAGGGTGCCCCCACCGGCGGCGTCGCCCGCAGCAACGCCGTCCCGCAACCCTGGACTCCCGCCCGCAAGGAGAAGGGCTCCTCCGACGAACAATTCGACCTGCATGTGCGAAACTTCTTGGATTGCGTGAAGTCACGAAAACGGACGATCGCCGACGTGGAGGATGGCCACTGGACCGCCCTCGCCTGCCACATGGCGAACATCTCGCTCCGCACCGGCCGCAAGATCAAGTGGGACCCGGTCAAAGAAGAAATCGTTGGCGACCGCGAAGCCGCCGCCATGCAGCGCCGCCCCTACCGCAAGCCCTGGGATCAGGTCTTGCGCTCCTTGTTGGCCTAGCGCTGCTCACCGGCTGCGCCGCCCGGCACCACGCCAGTGGACTCGTGCTCGCCGTCAACGCGCCCAAGCTCACCGTCTCGCACGCCGAGATTCCCGGCTTCATGCCCGCCATGGCCATGGAGTTCACCGCCGCCTCACCTGCCGAATTGAACGGCCTGCAGCCCGGCGCGCGCATCGATTTCGATGTCGTGCGCGCCCAGGCCAAACGCATCCGCCGCCAGGCGTCGGTCTTCGAAGGCATCACCGACTCGGTCCCCATCCGTAAGCCCCCCCAAACGCTCGCCCTCGGCGACGCTGTCCCGGACTTCACCCTCCGCGACCATCGCGGACAGCCCTTTGCCTGGGCCAGCGCCCGCGGCAAAGTCGTCGCCATCAACTTCATCTACACGCGCTGCCCGCTCCCCGAAGTCTGTCCCCGCCTCGCCTCCCACTTCGCCCGCCTCCAAAAACGCTTCGCTGGCTCGGACGTCGCCCTTCTTTCCATCACCCTCGATCCACAATTCGACACCACCGAAGTCTTAGGCGAGTATGCTAAGAGATGGCGAGCGGACGGGGAAACATGGCGCCTGCTCACTGGCGGTCTGGAAGAGGTCGCCCCAGTCGCGGCCCGCTTCGGCATGGTCTACTGGGCGGAACAGGGCTTGCTCACTCACACATCGATGACCGGCGTCATCGATCGGCAGGGGAAGTTGCGGGCGATCATCGAAGGATCGTCTTATCAGGCGTCGCAATTGGGGGACCTGATCGAACGGATTCGGGATACAAGATGAGATTCTTATTCGCACTATGGCTCACCGGCGCGCTCTTCGCCGCCGACGTGAAAAAAGAAGCGGGCGGCCTCTGCGCCCCTCCGGTCGACAAGGCCTCTCCCACGCTACCGGCCAAGCTGATGCCCGAGATGGGCCACGTCCATCTGCCCATCACCACCACCAGTCCGGAAGCCCAAAAGTTCTTTGACCAGGGCCTCGCCCAAATGCACTCCTTCTGGGCCCGCGAAGCCGAACGCAGCTTCCTTCAGGCCGCCCAACTGGACCCCGCCGCTCCCATGCCCTGGTTCGGCGTCGCCATGGTCGCCGCCGGTGACTATCGGCCCCAATTCCAGATTGAATCCGGCGTCCAGTTCTTCGGCCAGGGCCTGAACACCAATCCCCGCGCCACCGCCGCCGTCGAGTGGGCGCAGAAGCTCGCCCAGGTTCCGGGCAAAGCCACTGAGCTCGAAAAGCTCTACATCAAAGCGATCGCCGCGCGCCGCAACGTGAAGGCCAAAACCGCCTACGAAGACTACATCTCCGGCCTGCGCGACGTCCTCAAAGCTGACCCCCAACAGGTCGAAGCCCGCCTCTTCCTCGCCCTTCAACTGATGCGCGGATATGTCCAACCCGACAAAACTCCCCGCCCCGGCAGCCTCGAAGCCGTCGCCCTCATCCGCCAGTTGTGGAAAGAAATCCCCGACCATCCCGGCGTCCCGCACTACATGATTCACGCCTGGGAAGGCAGCACCTTCGCCACCGAGGCTGAAGGCCCCGCCCGTCATTACGCCACGCTCGCCCCCGGCATCCCCCACGCCCTCCACATGCCCGGTCACATCTTCTCCCAAACCGGCAAGTGGGACGAAGCCGCCCACTACTTCACGCTCTGTCTCAATAAAGAGATCAGCTTCATGAAGGCGGATCAGCTCTACGGCACTGGCCATCACGCCCACAACGCGCACTACCTGGCGATGTCCTACTCCTTCGGCGGCGAAGTAGAGCGCGCCCTCGAAACCGCCCAAAGCCTCTATCGCGACTGGAAAAACACCCCCCGCGAAGACGCCCAGATTGACGCCGCCCGCTCGCCCGGCTATCAGGCGCAGTTCGCCATCCTCCGCACCCTCGTCCAGCACGAAAAGTGGGACCAGTTGCTCGACGGCGTCACCGTTCCCGTCATCGACAAAGCCCGCCCCCGGGCCTGGCATGCCTGGGCGATGGCCCTGGCGCACACCGCCAAAGGCAATCTCGCCAAAGCTCGCGAACAGGAACAGCTACTGCTGAAAGCCATCGACGACGTCCAAAAGACCACCTTCGACCGCGAATCGCCCGAACTGCTCGTCGCCCGCCAGGACGTCCGCGGCCACCTGCAGATCGCCGATGGCGCCGTCGACGAAGGCCTCCGCACCCTCGCTCAAGCCCACCTCCGCGAATCGCGCCTCGTCTACGCCGAACCCACGCTATACCCCCGGCCCGTCGCCGAAGCCCAGGGTTGGGCCGCTCTCCGCCATGGCCGTCTCGCCGAAGCCAGACGCGCCTTCGCCGCCACTCTGCGCCAGTATCCCGCTGACGCTCGCGCCCTCGAAGGGCTGCGCCAAATCGACCGGTCCAAAGCCGCCGCCACGGGGCAGTAAACCCTTGAGCATCCTGGTGATCGGAGGCGGCCTGGCGGGATCGGCCGCCGCCCTCGCCGCCCGCAGTTTAGGCGTCCCGGTCACGATCGTCGAGCGCTCGCGTCAGGCCCGTCACAAAGTCTGCGGCGAGTTCCTCTCGCCGCGCGTCCTCGAGATCCTCGCCAGTCTGGACGCCGCCGACGCCTTCCGCGATCTCTCCCCCGCCCTCATGCGCCGAGCCGTCCTGCACTTCGGCGCCACCGAAAAGCGCTTCGCCCTCCCCGACCCCGCCTACGGCCTCAGCCGCTTCGCCCTCGACTCCCTCCTCCTCTCCACCGCCCAAGCCCGCGGTGCCCTGCTCCTCTCCGAAACGCCCGCCGACCCCGCCCCTCGCACGATCATCGCCACCGGCCGCACCACCAGCGCCCCCCGTGGCGACCGCCTCTTCGGCTTCAAAGCCCACTTCTCCGGCCCCGCCAACGATGCCGTCGAGCTCTTCTTCCACGGCGAAAGCTACGTCGGCGTCAACCCCGTCGAAGGAGGTCGCACCAACGTCTGCGGCCTCGCCCCCGAATCCGTCCTCCGACCCCTCGCCTTCGACCCCGAACGCCTCATCGCCTCGATACCGGCCCTCCAGGACCGTCTTCGCCCCCTCCACCGCGAAATGGACTGGCTCCGCGTCGGCCCCGCCATCTTCTCCAACCGCTTCCACCGTCCCCCCGCCCCCACCGACTACTACGCCGGCGACGCGCTCTCCTTCATCGACCCCTTCACCGGCTCTGGAATGTTGGGCGCCTTACTCAGCGGCCGCGCCGCCGGCCTCGCTGCCGCCCGCGGTGAAGACGCGCGCCGCTACCAGGACGACATGCGCCGCGCGCTCGGGAGATCTTTTGGAATATCGGGGATTATCCGCTGGGGGCTGCGTCAGCCCTGGGTACCCTGGGCCGCTCGTGCTGTGTCGGGAAGGCTACTCTTCTCCCTCACTAGGCCTTAGTACCGTTCCCCACACTGGCGGTCAAGTTGTAGCCCTAAAAAGACGAATGCCGGTGAATACTCGGAGGAGGGTACTCACCGGCGGGTCCTACAGATGAGGGAGTAGGACCGGACTATGGTTAGTCCTAATATACAAACGGGATCCTCAGAAAATCAACAACTTCGCCAAGAAAGTTACGTGTCGGTGACGTTTTCTACAGAGGTGTCGTGCCCACCCACCTGCGCCCTGATTTCCCCCACATACGGACCCTAGTACCCTCAGTACCCCATCCCCTTGTTGCGCCTCCCTCACAGGGTCCTATACGCAGTAGGAAACTGTCCCCGCCCTAGTACGTTTCGGAGGAAATTATTACCCGAAATCGTGTGGATTTCTTAAGCCGGACCCGCCGGCAGCATCGCCTTCCAAGCCGCTTCGTCCGCCCCGATCGCCAGCTTGTTCGTCGAAGAACGCACCAAAGGCAGCAGCAATAACTTGGGTTCGCGCTCAATTCGCTGCAACAATTCCGGGTCCGTCAACCGCATGTACTTCAAACCGGCATCGGCAAACGCCGTCCCCTCCCGGTCCAGCAGCCCCTGCAGCCCAAACTTGTCGACAAACCGCTTGATTTCGCCCGGCGACATCGGCTTCTGCTTCAGATCCACCATGTGCAGCGCGATCCGCCGCTCCTTAAAAAACCGTTCCGCCGCCCGCGTGCCGTGGGAATTCTTTACGCCAAAGATCTGTACCGTAAACACTTGTCCCTTAATTGTGCCAAAATCCGCGTATTCAGTATCCAGTTCCCCTGGGAGGACTCCATGTACGTCGTCAGTTGCCGCAAAGGCTTCGATTCCGATCAAGTTGTCGGCGCGGAAAACCGCTACCGCAACTACACCAACCCCAATGACTCCAACGCCTTCACCGACCTCACCCTCACCGATCTGCTCGAGAAGGCCAAGGACAAACACGTCGCCATCCTGATTCACGGCTTCAAGAATGAAATGTCCAACGTCATGGACGCCTATTGGCAAATCGTCCAGCGCATGGTCGACACCGGCGTCACCGGACCCGACGGTTACGGCTTGGTCATCGGCTTCACCTGGCCTGGCTTTGCCACTTCACCCGGTTTCTTCCCCGCTCAAATCACGTCGCGCAAAGCCGGTAAGTTCCTGAAAGAGCTCATCACCTCGCTCCGTGGCGCCCCCGCCCTCAGCATCGACGTACAGACCCACTCGCTCGGCGCCCGCGTCGCCCTCACTGCCCTGAAGGACCCCAGCCAGATCTACGTCGACAACCTCATCATGTCCGCCCCCGCCGTCGACAACCACCTGCTCGAGCCCAAAGAAGACTTCTTCCCCGCCACCAGCAGTTGCGGCAAATGCCTCGTTTATCACTCCAAACACGACTCCGTCCTCGGCCTTCCCTACTGGGTCGGCGACATCTCCGACGGCATCCACAAAGCTCTCGGCCGTGGCGGCCCCCGCAGCAAGCCCATCACTCTCTCGAAAACGCCCAACGTCTACGTCGTCGATTGCACCACTCGCGTCAAGAAGGACCACAGCGGCTACCGCAAAACCGTCCAATACTTCAAGCACTGGAAAACGGTCCTCGCCGGCGGCCCGCTGTCCCGCTACGACGAATTAACCTAACTCAAGTCTTGATATTGGCGCCTCAACCGCTCGAGTTCCGCCTTCAATTCTTTCTCCACCTTCGCGTACGCCGGATCGCCGTAAATGCTCTTCATTTCCCGCGGATCCTTCTGCAAATCGAACATTTCCCACTCGGGCGGGGTGGACTGGTCCACCGCCCCCTTCGCCCCCAGCGCCTGGCCGTAGTAGTAGATCAGCTTGTACCGGTCCGTCCGGACGCCGTAGTGCGCCGTCACCGTATGCCCACCGCCCAAATGCATCCAATAGCGGTAGTACATCGACTTCCGCCAGTCCTTCGGAGTCTTCCCCGTCAGCACCGGCAGCGCACTCCGCCCCTGCATCCACTCCGGCGCCTTACCGCCCGCCAACTCCAGAAACGTCGGCGCAAAGTCGATATTCAGCACCATGTCCCGGTTCACCGTCCCCGCCTTGATCGTCTTCGGCAGCCGCGCCAGAAATGGCATCCGCAAAGACTCCTCGTACATGAACCGTTTATCGAACCATCCGTGGTCCCCCAGAAAGAAGCCCTGATCCGACGTGTAGATCACCAGCGTGTTCTCCGCCAGCCCCTCCGCGTCCAGATAATCCAGCACGCGGCCCACGTTATCGTCCACGCTCCGCACGCACCGCAGATAGTCCTTGATGTAGCGCTGATACGCCCACTTCCGCAGCGCCTTCCCTTCCAGCCCCTCCGGCCGGTCCACCTTCAGATCCGTCTTGGTCATGTCATCGCCCACGCGCAGCGTCGCCCGCTGCGCCGCGGCGGACCGCTTCGACATGTCCTCGTAAAGGTTGTCCGGCTCCGGCACCTGCACGTCCTCCAGCCACTTGGCATACTTCGCGGCCGGTTCCCACGCGCGATGCGGCGCCTTGTGATGACACATCAGAAAGAATGGCTTCGCCTTGTCGCGCTGCTTCAAAAAGTCCAGCGCAAAGTCGCCGATCAGGTCCGTGCAATACCCCGGATACGTCTTCCGTTCCACCTTGCCGTCGCGCGGCTCAATGAAAACCGGATTGTGATACAGCCCCTGCCCCGGCAGCACCTTCCACGCATCGAACCCCTGCGGATCCGTCTGCAGATGCCACTTGCCGATCATCGCCGTCTGATAGCCGCGCTCCCGCAGCAGATGCGCCACGTGCGTCTTCTTCGGGTCAATCGAGTCGTTCAACGTCTTCACGCCGTTCAGATGGCTGTACTGCCCCGTCAGAATCGCCCCGCGGCTGGGCGTACAGATCGAATTCGTCACGAAACAATTCGCCAGCCGCACGCCTTCTTTCGCCAGCCGATCGATGTTCGGCGTCTGATTGATCTTGCTCCCATAGGCCGAAATTGCGTGCGCCGCATGATCGTCGGACATGATGAAGATGATGTTCGGCGGACGCTTCGTCTGTCCCTGGGCCGCCCAGGCCAGCGGCATCGTCGCCAGGAGTTCGCGTCGGGTCATGCGCGTAGTGTAACGCGCACCGGTCACACAGTCTGCGGGGCGCCCCACATCCGCCGCATCAGACGGTTCACCAGCGGATCGCGCGTCAGGTTCACGCCACTGACAAACCCGCGGATCAGCCACGGCTCGCGCTCGCCCCACAACTCCCGCACCGACCGCACCTCGCCGTCCGCCCGTTCATAAAACACTCGGTCGCTCCACGTCCGCCAACCCAGCGGATGCTCCGCGTCGTCGCTCAACACATCGGCGATATTCCGCAAGATCCGGTAGCGGTGCCCCTGCTGATACTGCGGCAGAAACAACACCTCGCTCCGTCCGTCACGCACTTCGCCCACAAACTGATCGAACGTCGTCGCATTGGTCAGATTCACGCAAGCATTCGGCTCGCGCCCATGCCGGTCCCCGCCCGACACCACCGCGTAGTCCAATCCGCGGGCCAACTCCGCCACGCGCCGATTCTCCTCCCACGGCCGCAGCCCATTCAACTCCAGCGCCTGGAAGAAGCGTCCGCAGTTCCCCAGCAACCGCCCGAGCGCGAACCAGTGCTTCTCCAGCCCCACGCCCTTCTCATCCCACAGCGGATGATTCAACACGATCAGCGTCTGCGCCGAAGCCGCAAACCACTCGAGCAGATCCGCCAGTTCCGCCTCATCCCCCGCACTCGCCGTGTAGCGCTCCATGGCCCGCATCCACTCGCTCGCCCGCGCCGCCGGCATCTGATGCACGCCCAAATGAAAGAAGGTCCCCCCATAAGGAATCGTCCACTCCACGGAAATCGGCAGCCGCCGGTACGGCTCCATCACCCGCAACTGCATCGGCGCCGCCATCGAGTCATGATCCGTCAACGACACCAGCGCCGCCCGATCCAGCGTCTGCTCGATCTGCTGCCGCTCGAGTTCATGTGCCGCCACCGGACCCAGGGGCGGCGTCCACCACGCCCGCGTAAAGTCCAGGGACCGCTCCGTCACCTGCCGCCGGATCGCCGGCCCCACCACCGGCACCGGTCCGCAGAGCCCCGGCACAAAGCTCAGGCTCTCCCGGGAATGCAGCGTATGCCCATGCAAGGACACCGCCGTGCGAAAGCGTCGCGTGGCGTCCGGCGACTGCCACAGGAATTGAACTCGCGTCGTTTGGAAAGACACGACTTACCGTCGCATCTCGCGTTTACAACGCGATGAACGGCTCAACAAAAGAACATGAGTAAGTGCGAATGTTTTAGAGCGCCTGCCGGTAGGCGGCATAAACGTCCTCAAACACCCCGTCCCACGTGCGGTCTAACTTCGACGCCAGCACGCTCGCGCGCAGCCGTGTCCGTTGAGCTTCGTCCCGCGTCAACCGCACTGTCTCCCGCACAAACTCCTCGTCCGTCTCTGCCCTCGCCCCCGTCTCGCCTGGCTCCACCAGAAACTTCGGACCGCCCTCCGCAAACACCACCGCCGGCACCCCCGACGCCAGCGCCTCCTGAATCACATTCCCAAACGTATCCGTCCGCGAGGGAAACAGAAACAAGTCCATGTTCGCGTAGGCCGTTGCCAACTCCTCGCCGCGCAGCACCCCCGCAAACTCCACCCGCTTCAGATTCTCGCCCAGCCATTCACGCTCGCCACCCTGTCCCACAATCAGAAAGCGATAGTCGGTCACGCCCGATGCTTCTAACTCACGCTCCACCTCAGCCAGCAGGCGAATCCCCTTCTCCGGACTCAGCCTCCCCACATACCCCAACACCACCGTCCGATCGTCATCCCTCCGCTTCCGTCGCGACGCGCTGAAGATCGACGAGTCAATGCCGCGCCGCATTAGGAAACAAGGCTTCCCCGTCCCCTCCCTCAGCATTTCCACCAGGTCCGGATTCGGCGCCAACGTCACCTTCGCCAGCTTATAGAACTGCAGCGTCGCCGCCAGCGCTCCCTTCTCCGCGCCCAGGTCCAGCTTCTCCTTCACAAAGTCCGGCAGAAACTCCAGCATCTGCACCAGCCGCCGCCCCGCATACTTATGTAGGTCCGTATGCCATGAAGCGACTAACGGAATCTTCAACTCCCGCGCCGCAATCACGCCCAGAATGCCGCAGTCCCCTGGTCCGGTAATGTGCACCACCTCGGGCGCGAACGCCTTCACCGCCTCGGTCACCTGCGCCCGGTAGCGCAGAAACTCCAGATCGAAGAACATGTCCGCATCCAGCCGCAGCAGCCGCTCGCCCCGCGCAATCTCCATCGTCGTGTGCGCGCCTTCCGTCCATGTCTTCGTCTCCGGCCCAATGTGGAAACTGAAGAACGGATACTCCCGGCGCCGCGCAAACGCATCCAGTTGGCGCGACGTCAACGCCACTCCATTCACTTCATGGAAACAATCGGTAAAGAACGCGACACGAGGAGCCACCCCTCCAGTTTCGCCGATGATAGAAGCATCATGGGTACCTGGAAGCCAGCTCCGTATCTCCAGTTCGCCGAAGAACGCACCCGTCCCTGCCGCGACCTCATCGCCCAAATCCCGCTCGCCTCCCCGCCCCACATCATCGACCTCGGCTGCGGTCCCGGCAACAGCACCGCCGCCCTCGCCGCCCGCTGGCCGCCTGCCTCTCTCACCGGCCTCGATAGCTCCGCCGACATGCTCGAACGCGCCCGCACCTCTGGCCTTAACGCCCACTGGCGTCACTCGGACATCGCTACGTTCGCCCAACACCCGGACCGTCTCTACGACCTCGTCTTCTCGAACGCCGCTCTCCACTGGCTTCCCCGCCACGACCTTCTCCTCCCTCAGTTACTCGCCGCCGTCCAACCTGGCGGCGTCTTCGCTTTTCAAGTCCCCGACAACCTGAACGAGCCCGCCCACCGCCTCATGCGTGAACTCGCCGCCTCCCCCGCCTGGCGTCCCCACTTTCCGGCCGACGGTGTTCGCGAGTGGTTCGTCCACCCGCTCGCTGACTACTACGACTTACTCCGCCCGCACGCCCACTCCCTCAATCTCTGGACCACCACTTACCAACACATCCTCCCCAACGCCGCCGCCATCACCGCCTGGTACTCCACCACCGGCCTCCGCCCCTTTCTCAACGCCCTCGCCGATCCCCAGCAGCGCGAAGACTTTCTCGCCGCTTACACCGCGCTCATCGAAGCCGAGTTCCGCCCTCAAGCCGACAACCACGTTCTGTTCCCCTTCCGCCGCCTCTTCCTCATCGCCACCAAGTAACAGCGCTACCCTCATACAGTGGCTCCTTTGCTTCTCCTCTCGCTGCTCGCCTTCTGGCAATCGCCGGACGCCGGACGCCGTCTCTTCGAAGCTCGCTGCGCCGCCTGTCATGGTGCCGACGCTGCCGGTGGCGAACGCGGCCCCAGCTTAGTCACCGGCCGCCGCCTCACCGGCCAGGCCCTGCGCGACGTCATCCAGCAAGGCCGACCCGCTGCCGGCATGCCCGCCTTCCCCCTCCCCGCCACCGACCTCGACTCGCTCACCGCCTTCCTGTCCCTGCTCACCGCCCCCGCCATCCAGCGCCAACTCCCTGGCGACGTCGCCGCTGGCCAGCGCTTCTTTTTTGAAACTGGCCAATGCGCCACCTGCCATACCGTGCAAGGCCGCGGCGGCATCCTCGGCCCCGAACTCACCAACCTCGGCCGCCAGCGTCGTCTCGCTCAGATCGAACAAGCCCTCGACCGTCCTACGCCATCACAACGCCTCGTCACCGCCCAATTCGGCTCCACCACGCTGCGCGGCATCGTCAGGAACGAAACCAACTACGACTTACAATTGCTCACGCTCGATGGCCGCCTCCACTTACTCGATAAGTCCCGCCTCACCCGCTTGCAAACAGATCCCCAACCGCTCATGCCCGCTCTCCGCGCCACGCCCGAACAGCGGCGTGACTTACTCGCCTTTCTCAGCCGTCTCGACGCCTCGCGCCCACTCACCAATCTCCCGCCGCCCACACCTGGCGCCGGCCTTCCCTTCTCCGCCATTGCCCATCCCGAGCCGCAGAATTGGCCCACTTATAACGGCCAACTCGGCGGCAACCGCCACAGCACCCTCAAACAGATCAACCTCGCGACCGTGGCCCAACTGGCCCCCCGCTGGTCTTACACCATTCCCGAAGCCCGGCGTCTACAAGTCACGCCTGTCGTGGTCGACGGCGTCATGTACGTCACCGCCGCCAACGAAGCCATTGCCCTCGACGCCCGCACCGGTCGCGAAATCTGGCACTTCAAGCGGCCTCTCACCAAGGGCGTGATCGGCGACGCCTCGAGCGCCATCAACCGTGGCGTCGCCGTCTTGGGGGACCGCGTCTTCCTCGTCACGGACCACGCCCACTTACTCGCCCTGCACCGCCTCACCGGCCACTTACTCTGGGATGTCGAACTCGCCGACTACCGCCAGCACTACGGCACCACGTCAGCACCCCTCATCGTCAAAGACTTAGTTCTTACCGGCACCTCCGGCGGCGACGAAGGCGCCCCCGGCTTCATCACCGCGCACCGCGCCACCACCGGCGAACTCGTCTGGAAGCACCACACCTTGCCCAAACGCGGCGAGCCCGGCTCAGAAACCTGGGTCGGCCGCGCCCTCGAACATGGCTGCGCCGCCCCCTGGCTCACCGGCTCCTACGACCCCGAAGTGCAACTCGTCTACTGGACCACCGGTAACCCCTGTCCCGACTACAACGGCGACGAACGTCAAGGCGACAATCTCTATTCCAGCTCTGTTCTCGCCCTCGACCCTGCCACCGGACAACGCCGCTGGCACTTCCAGTTCACGCCCCACGACCTCCACGATTGGGACGCCTCCCAGCCCGTCCTCGCCATCAACGCCACCTTCGCCGGCCGCTCCCGCAAGTTACTCCTCCAAGCCAATCGCAATGGCTTTTTCTACGTCCTGGACCGCATCACCGGCGAGTTCCTGCTCGGGCAGCCTTACGTCAAAAAGATGACCTGGGCCAGCGGCCTCGACGTCAAAGGCCGTCCCATCCTGCTCCCCAACACCACCCCCACGCCGCAAGGCAACCAGGTCTGCCCCGCCGTCGAAGGCGCCAGTAACTGGATGTCGAGCGCCTATAGTCCCGCCACCGGACTCTTCTATGTCCAATCGCTCGAACGCTGCACCATTTACTCGAAGTCCGCCGAGTGGTGGCGCGAAGGCGAGTCCTTCTACGGCGGCGGCACCCGCCGCGTCCCCGGCGAAGTTCCGCAGAAGATCCTCCGCGCCATCGACATCCGCACCGGCAAGATCGCCTGGGAATATCCGCAAACCGGTCCCGCAAACTCCTGGGGCGGTGTCCTGTCCACCGATGGCGGCCTCGTCTTCTTCGCCGAGGACGGCGGCGCCTTCTCCGCCGTCAACGCCCGCACCGGTCAACCGGTCTGGCACTTCCAGACCAGCCAACTCTGGAAAGCCTCGCCGATGACTTACTCCGTCGAGAACCGCCAATTCATCGCCATCGCCGCCGGCGGCAGTATCCTGGCATTCGGACTTCCTTAGTCGAGCGTATCCCCGACTAACAAGCCCTGAATCTCTACCGCCCGTTGCCACGCCGTCACCAACGCCGCCACGTAACTGTCTTGGAGCTGAAATAAGTTCCGCTGCGCGATCAACGCTTGCGGATACGCCCCGGACATCTGCCGGAAGTTCGCCAGATACATCTCGTACGCCTGCTGCGCCTTCGGCAGAATCCGCGTCCGGTAACGCTCTACCGCCGTCGCCGCGTCTTTGTACTCACGATACTCGGTCGCCAGGCGCGACTTTAGCGACAGCTTTGTCCGCTCCACCGCCAACCGCGCATGCGTCGCCTCGGCCTTCGCCGTCTGCACGCCGCCCTGATTCCGATTGAACAAGGGAATCTCCACACTGACGTCGAAGATGCCTTCCAGCCCGCGCCGCTGCGTCGGCCCGAATGGACCAATCTCACCCCATTCGCGATTGTTCCGCAAACCGCCGCGCACAAAGATATCCGGAATCTTTTCCACTTCCGCGCGTCGCACCGCGAAGTCCGATTGCTTCACCGCCACCTCGGCCGCGCGCAACTCCGGACTCTCGCGATAGATTGCTTCGAGTGCGGCTTCCGGCTCCAACTCCGGTAAGCCCTCTAAGTTCCCGTCGAGCGCCACCGGCTTCAAACCCGGGTCATTCACTGCCGCCGCGAGTAACCGCCAGGTCCGCTCTCGCGCGTTCTCGGCGTTTATCAGTTCCAGTTGGATTCGCTCGGCTTCGGTCTCCGCCGCTAACAAATCCGGCCGATCCGCCTGCCCGACATTCGCCAATTCCTTCGAGATCACCAGCGACCGACTCGCCAACGTCGCTAAGTTAGTCCGCACCTCGAGTAACATCTGATCGCCCAGCGCCTGGTAATACAGCGACCGCACCGTATTCAGCACGCGCTGCCTCTGCGTCTTCTGATGCTCCACCTGAACCGCCCGCTCCTGCTCGGCCACCTTCCGATTCAGCCCCAACTTACCCGCCGTCAGAAAGCGCTGCTCGACAAACCCGCCCAACGCGCCTCCGCCCGTCGACTTCGACACATGCTCGCCATTCGCCCCGAAGCTCGGATTCGGCAGCATACCCGCCTGCCGAGCCCGTCCCGCCGCCGCATCCACCATTGCCTGGGCCTGTCCCAGCGACGGATGCCGCTCGATCGCCCGCTGCTCCAACTCCGCCAGCGTCAGTTTCCCGCCTCCCGCCAGGGTCGGAAGCGCCGCCGTCACCTTCGGCTTCTCGAGCGCCATCCCGCACTTCGGACATTTCCCCGGCGTCTTCGACTTCACCTCCGGATGCATCGGACAGCTCAGCACGCCCTCTTCAGCCGGCGCCGCATGTTGATGCTCGTGGGCCGCTGGCGGCTGTTGCGCGTAACTCACTGCCAAAAACAGGAGTAAGTAGAAATGTTTCATCCTACTTCCCCTCTCCATGCCCATGCTCGTGCGCTGCCGGCGCGGCTGGCTTCTTCTTGGGCTGCTTCGGCTTGGCGTCCTCCTCCTTGCGGAGTTCCATGATCTTGTCGTAGGTCTCGGGCTTCACCACCCGCACCAGCGTCATCATGCCCATCATCGAACCCGTCCAACCTTTGCGCAGCCCGTAGTTCTCGGGCTTGGGCGGAATCAGTTCGTCCATCGTCATCCACATGTCCTGCGGATAACCGGGCACCTTCTTCTTCTCCGGATCGTCTTGCGGATAGCCCACCGCGTGCGACGTCGGCCGCTCGCGATCCGCCGCCATCCCCAAGCCCCGGCCGAGCGCCGGCCCGAACTCCTCCGCGAGCGCGTCGCCCTTCCGCAGCGCGCCCATGCCTTCCTGCATGCCCGCGCCCGTATGCAACCCCGCCCCGCCATGCGACATCGGCCCCACCATCGACACCATCTGGTTCATCATGTGGTGAGGCAGATGACAATGCAGCATCCAGTCGCCCACATACTTCGCCTCGAACTCGATGTTCCGCGCCTGCGCCACGCCCACCATCACCGTGTTCATGTCATGCCATTGCGACGCCGGAATGCGCCCGCCTTCGGTCCCCGTCACCACAAACTGCATGCCGTGCAGGTGAATCGGGTGATGGTCCATGCCGATGTTGATCATGCGAATCCGCACGCGTTCCCCCTGCTTCACGATCATCGGCGTGCAATCGGGGCCGCTCTTGCCGTTAAAGGTCAGCCAGTTGAACTCCATCGAAAGCGTGTTGGGCACCGGATTGTTCGGCAGCAGCGCCCACTCCTGCAGCACCAGGCCGAAGTCATGATCCACCGCCGGCTCATACGGCTCCTTCGGATGCATGATGAACAGCCCGATCATGCCCATCATCTCCTGCATCGCAAAATGCGAATGGTAGAAGAAGGTGCCGTGCTGATGCAGGTCCCACTCGTAGACGAACTTGCCGCCCGGCTCGATCGGATCCTGCCCCAGCCCCACGCTGCCGTCCATCTCCATCGGCACCTCGAATCCGTGCCAATGCATCGCCGTCATTTCGGGCAGCCGATTCTCCACGATCAC
This sequence comes from Bryobacteraceae bacterium, assembly GCA_044226365.1. Lineage (GTDB taxonomy): Bacteria > Acidobacteriota > Terriglobia > Bryobacterales > Bryobacteraceae > JALHNI01. The sequence goes on along the minus strand of JBGAHE010000044.1, from coordinate 17,632 downwards.
GCGGACGCGGTCACCCTGATTCACTTCAATCGTGGGCCCCGGGATGCTGCCATTGAAGCCCCAGGCGGTCATCGGGCGGCCCGGCATCAGCTCGGTCTCCACCACCTCGGCGATCAGGTGAAACTCCTTCACCCCGTCCACCATCTTGTAGGGCAGCTTCGGTAAGTCCGGCGTCACCAGCGGCAGGTTCACCGCTTTGCGCGGCGCCGGTGCGGCCTTCGTCGTCCCCGCCAGCCCAAACGCGGCCAGGCGGGAGAAAAAACTCCGTCGGTTGTTCATAATGTTTTCCTCGAATCGAATCGCAAACAGGCGAGCGACGAGGAAAACTCAAACGCGCAGGACGAGCGGCAACACCCGGGGAGGAGACACGTCGCGTGCCTGGGCCACGGCCGACAACATCTCAACGGGACTCACGATCGACCACATTTCGAGGCCCGATACGGCCTCAAACTGCGCCGCTTCAAACGTCTGCGTCGCCGTTCCTTCCGCCAGCGCCGGGTGCAGGCAATGCTCCGGTGCGGCAGGCTTCTGATGGCAGGGCGGCACGTTCTGCGCCTGTTCCTGCGCGGGCGCGCAAGGCAGCAAATTGCACGACGTCACACACCAGGCATTCGCCAGCACTAAGGCCAACGCCATAACGATGCGGACTGTGAGCGAGAGGGCCACTCTGCTTTCACCCTACCACGAAAAGCAAAAAGCCCAACCCCGGAACTCCGGAGTTGGGCCCTCTGCGAAAACCAGCACGAAACGGCTAGTTCACCATCTTGTGCGGATCGATCACGAACTTCTTCGCCGCGCCGCGGTCGAAGTCGGCATAGCCCTTCGGCGCGTCGTCCAGCGAGATGATCTCCACGCCGCACGCCTTCGCCGGCTGCACCTTGTCGTAGAGAATCGCGTTCATCAAATTGCGGTGATACTTCATCACCGGGCACTGACCCGTGCAGAACATGTGGCTCTTCGCCCAGCCCAAGCCGATCCGAATCCCCAGCATGCCGATCTTCGCGTTCTCGTCCACGCCACCCGGATCGCCCGTCACATACAGGCCCGGGATACCGATCGCGCCGCCGGCCCGCGTCACTTCCATCAGCGAGTTGAGCACCGTCGCCGGCCGCTCCACCACCGTGTCCTGACCATGCCCGCGCGCCTCGAAGCCCACGCAATCCACCGCGCAATCCACTTCCGGCACCTTCACGATCTGCGCGATCATCTCCGCCAGATTCGAGCTCGCCCGCAAGTCGATCGTCTCGCAGCCAAAGCTCTTCGCCTGCGCCAGCCGCTCCGGAATCATGTCACCCACGATCACGCACGCCGCGCCTAGCAGCTGCGCACTCACCGCGCACGCCAGGCCCACCGGACCCGCGCCCGCCACATATACAATCGACCCTGGCCCCGTCCCCGCCGTATACGCGCCATGGAACCCCGTCGGGAAGATATCGCTTAACAGCGTCAGATCGCGAATCTTCGCCAGCGCCTGATCGCGATCCGGAAACTTCAGCAGGTTGAAGTCGGCATAAGGCACCATCACATACTCGGCCTGGCCGCCTACCCAGCCGCCCATGTCCACGTAGCCGTAGGCTGCGCCCGGGCGCGCCGGATTCACGTTCAGACAGATGCCCGTCTTGCCTTCCTTGCAATTCCGGCAGCGGCCGCACGCAATGTTGAACGGCACACTGACAATGTCGCCCACCTTGATGAACTCCACGTCCCGGCCCGCTTCAATCACTTCGCCCGTGATTTCATGGCCCAGGATCAAGCCGGCCGGCGCCGTCGTCCGCCCGCGGACCATGTGCTGGTCGCTACCGCAGATGTTCGTCGTCACCACCTTCAAAATCACCCCGTGTTCGCATTTCCGGGATCCGAGTGCGAGCTTGGGGAAATCGATTCCTTGGATCTCCACCTTGCCGGGGGCCATATAAGCCACGCCACGATTGGTCGCCATTGTGTCCGTTCACCTCCTAGTGAATCGCTTGCTCAGGCATCGTATCAACAAGTCGGGGCGGTGAAAAGATGGCGGCGTGAAAGGTTCGTGAAATTTATTCGCAGCTCGCCATCAGCTTGCGCAAACTCACCATGCTGCGCGTCGTAGACGGGCCGCCCAGCGCCTTGTTGAGCCGCGGCATCGTGACTTCGGAAACGCCCATACCCGCTTCCGAGATCCAGTAGAACTCGCGCTCGCCCATCACAAAACGATCCGGACCTTTGCCGAGCGCCAGCAGCGCCGCCGCATCCGCGGGTGCCTCACGCAGGAACCCGACATAGAACTTCGTGCCCTTCGCGAGTTCAGCACTGAAGCCTTTCTCCACCGCGGCCTCCAGTCGCCGCAGTTCGTCCAACGTCCGAACGAACGTCTCCACCTCGTAGCCCAGCGCCTGTTGCAGGTGCTGCTCGATCTTTTTCTCGATGGCTGCAGGCTTACCGTTGGCTTCGAAGATGACGTTGCCGCTCGCGATAAACGTGCGGACCTTGCGGAAGCCCAACTCCGTGAAGTAGCCGCGCAAGGCGTCCATCTTCACCTGACGCTTGCCGACATTGATGGCGCGCAGGAACGCGACGTATAGCGGCACGCCGGCGACTACTGCGAACGCTTCCGCTGCGGCAGCGCCGTCGCCGGCTTCGCGCCCAGCTCCGTCAACTGCTCCAGCGCCAGCTTGCCCGCATCGCTCCGCGGAAACCGCTTGCTCACCGTGCGGAACTCGGCGATCGCCTTCGTCTTCTCGTTCTGCTTCAGGTACGTCATGCCCTTCATGTAAATGGCTTCGGGCGTCTTCGGATTCTCCGGATACTGCGTCAACACCAGGTCGAACGCTTTCAGCGCATCATCGAGCTTCTCCGTGTTGAACAGGATGTTGCCGATCTGGAACTGCGCGTTCGGCGCCAGGTCCGTATTGCCATACCACTTCAGGAAGTCGGTGAACTGCTGCAAGGCCAGCTCATTCTGATTGGCGCGCTTGTCCTTGGTCGCGTTCTCGTAAAGCTTCTCGGGCGTCATGCCCGCCGGCGGCGTCGTCGAGCTCGTATAGGCATCGGCCTTCGGAGCTTCCGGCTTGGTGATCAGCAGATCCAGCTTCGAGCTGATGTCCGCCAGCGCCGTCTGCAGCTTGTTGACGCGGTTGTTCACTTCCGTCACGCTGTCGCGAATCGCGCCCAGATCGTTCGAGAGCTGCTCCACCTTGCCGCCCGTCGCTGAAAGCGACGCGGCAAAATTCCGTTCCTGCGTCTCCATCCGCTTCCGCAGCGCGTCTTCCACATTCGCCAGCGTGGCCGCGTTCTTGGCCGAATTCGCCAGCGTCTGTTCCGCCGTCGCATTCAGACGGTCCACTGTTTTCTGGACGTTGCGGATCTCGTCGGTCATCATCGCGACGTCGCGTTGCACCTCGGCCAGATCGTTGCGCTTCTGGGCGGAGGCTAGCATCGGCAATAGCAGGACGAAGGCGAGTCTCTTCATACAGTTACATTTTAGGGGATTTTACGGTCAGGAGGGTGCAAACATTTTGCGGGCGCCCTGTTTCCACAAAGCGCCCGCTCAGACAGACAAACAATCAGAGGACTTACTGGCCCGCCGCGAAGTGCGCGCGACGATTCTTCTGCCAGCAATCTTCATTGGCTTCGGTGCAAATCTGACGTTCCTTGCCGTAGGTCACCGACTTCAACTTGTCGCCGGCCACCCCCAACTGCACCAGGAACTCACGAGCCGCATTCGCGCGGCGCTCGCCCAGACCCAGGTTGTACTCCGCCGAACCACGTTCGTCGCAATGACCTTCCACGATCACCGCCGCCGACGGGAACTTGCCGAACACTTCCTTCAAGCCATCCGCATTGCGCTGCAGCGTCGCCCGGGCGTCTTCGCGAATCTCGGCCGAGTCGTAGCCGAAGTAGGCATCTTTCACCAGGCGTTCCAGCGTCTCGGACAGGCTCGCGCTCGGCCCAGACGGCGGCGGAGGCGGAGCTTCCGTCGGCGCAGTCACATTCACCGATACCCGCGCCGTCTCGGTGCCACCAGGGCCCGAAGCGCGCAGAACATAGGTCGTCGCCGTCGTCGGATACACCTGACGGCTACCCGAAGCCGCCACCGTACCCACGCCGGGCTCGATCGTCACCGTATCCGCATTCTGCACCGTCCAGCGCAGCGTCACGGCATCACCGCGCACAATCGAAAGCGGATCGCCGCTGAAGGCGATCGTCGGCTTCGGCTTGGGCGTCTCCTTCACTACCGGCGGCGGAGGCGCCGGCGCAGGAGCTGCGGCAATCTTCTTCTTACAACCCGTACCGGCAACCATCAGGGCCACCGCTAAGGCGGCCATCTGTATCATTCGAAACGATTGGATTCTCATCTCTTCTTCTTTCCTCCTGAAGCGGATGTCCGTCACACTTCAGCTTTCCCTCTTTCTATATTTGCAGAACTCACCTGCAGTTGTTAACAACTTGCATGAAAATTTCTTCTTTTAATGCGTCCAAACCGGCTTCTCGTTCGTCCCGCTGAACGTTAACTGCTTCACCTGACTTCCATCGGCCAGCATCGAGTACAACTGCACCTGCCGCCCCACCGTCCGGGCATAGACGATATGCCGTCCATCCGGCGCCCACGACGGGTTCTCACTGCGCACGCCGCTGGTCAACTGCACCACCTTCTTCGACGCCACATCCATCAGGAAGATCGACCAATTCCCCGGCTCCAGACCCGCCGTCCACGCGAACGCCACAAACTGCCCGTCCGGGTGCCACGACGGATTCGCCGCCTCGCCGCGCCCGTCCGTCAAACGCTCGATATCCGTGCCGTCGATGTTCATCCGGTAGAGCTGCGCCTTGCCCGAACGCCCCGAAATAAACACAATCTCATTGCCCGACTTCGGATTCACCTTCGGCTCCACCTCGATCGCCCGCACCGACGTCAAACGCCGAATCCCGCCGCCATCGGCGCCCGCCACGTATAAGTTCGCCGGCGAGCCGCCCAGCGTCGACGAAAACACGATCCGTCCGCCATCCGGCGTAAAGTCCGGCGTCGCATTCATCGTCGCCTGCGGATTCGCAAAATTCAGCTTCCGGCCCGAATCGGTCGTATGCACCATGATCGACGGAATCCCCGCCCCGATCCGCGTGAACGCGATCTTCGAGTTGTCCTTCGAAATCGACGGCGAAATGCACGTCGACCGGTAGAACGTCAGCTGCTTCTGGTTCGCCCCGTCATAATCCATGCTCCAGATCTCCTTCGCGCCAGACCGGTCCGACACAAAGAAAATCCGCGACCCCGCCAACGACTTCCCACCGAACCGCGCCAGGATATCCGCCGCAAACTCCAGCGCCACCTGCTTCGCGCCCGCCTCGTCCAACGTCCCGAAGTACACCTTGCCGAACACCTGCGCGTTCTGCGTATCCTTCTGCGTCACGTCATAGAGCCAGCCGAACAACGCCAGCCGTCCGCCCTGCACCGCCGCATAGCCATAAGCCAGATAATTCGCGTTCACCGGCGGCCCGCTCCAGTCCGTCAGCCACGGCCCTTGCGACAACGGCTGCCGGTTCGGACCCACCGTCGGCGGCTTAAAGTCCGTCGGCTGCTGCGGCACCGTCAGCGGATACAGCCCCTTCGGCGCGATCTTCAACACCGCCGCCTGCTCGATCTCGGAGAACAGCTTCGCGTTCAGCCCGTTCATCAGCGCCTGCGCTTCCCCCGTCCCGCGCAGATCCGGCAGCGCGATCGTCGGCCGGTCCGGCCGGATAATGCTCAGCTTGATATCGGCCTGTTGCGCCGCCAGCGACGCCAGCAGCAGAGGAAGCAGTAGGTATTGATTCATCGTTTTAACTCAAAGAGCAGTTCCACCGTCGCGGAACTGCGTTCGAACTGTTGCGGCAGCGGCTGAAAGGGCGCCGCTTCCAAAATGGCCCGTTTCGCGGAATTGTCGAGCGCGTAATTTCCCGAGGCCTGCACAATCCGCACATCCACCACTTTCCCATCCCGCGCGATGGTAAAGGTAGCCACCGCCGGCGGCAGGCTCCGCACCGCGGCGGGCACGTCGTCCGTCCGCCACTTCCGCGCAATCGCATCGCGCAGCAATTTGGCGTACCAGCCGAACCGATCGCCAAACGGATCGTTCGCTCCTGTTCCCAAATTACCCGCATTCGGCACCGAAAACATCGGCGTCGTCGCCGCCCGGCCCGTCGTCGTCTGCAAGCGATCCCGCAAATCCTCTTCCGGCAGGTAGCGGCGCAACATCGCCTGCTCACTCTTCTTCTTCGGAACCTTGCGCTTCACCTTATCCAGCGAAACGCCTTCGTCCTCCACCGGCTTCGGCTTATTCTCTTTTTGCACCTTGCGCGGCGCCTCGTTGTCGGTGTCCTCAGCCACCAGATTCTCGGGACCCCGCCGTTGCGGAATCGGAATCGTCCGCACCACGTTCACCCCCACCGACCCACCGCCCGCCGCATTCTGCTCCCCAAACGTCGGCTGCGCCCGGTTCGCCCACCACGTATAGCCCGCCAGCCCGATAATCACGCAGCAATGCAGCGTCAGCGAACTGGCAAACGATTTACTCCAGTCCTCGCGATACTCCCAGATGTCAACGCGCGTGGCCATGCTACTTCAAACGGACTTCGTCAATCGGACTTGGTCACGAAATTCACCTTCAGCCCCGCCCGGCCGCAGGCATCGGCCGCCTGTGCAAACAAGTCCACCGTCGCATTCTTATCGCAGCGAATGTAAACTTCCTTCGCTTCAGCCCCAAAGCGCTTCCGCACCTCGGGCCCAATCAGCGCGATGTTCTCGAGCGGACGGTCGTTCAGCTTCATGTCCCCGCGCCGCGAAATGCTCAGCACCGGCAGCTCTTTCACCGACGGCGTTGAGTTCTTCACCTTCGGCACTTCGATCTCGAGCCCAAACTCCATGGCCTGCGCCGTAATCATGAAGATGATCAGCAGCACCAACACCACGTCCACCAGGGGCACGATGTTCATCTCCGACATCGCTGGCGGCAGTTGCCGGCCTCGCCGGCGGCCTCCGCCGCTATTTCCCATGCTAAACGCCATGTCTTATTCCGGAAACGTCCGATCCGTCAGGTTCAGAAACTCCATCCCAAAGTCATCCATGCGCGCGGACATCTCGCGCAGCAGATTGCCGAAGTGGTTGTAGAAGATGGCCGCCGGAATCGCCGCGGCCAACCCCATCGCCGTCGCCACCAGCGCGTCGGCAATGCCCGGGCCCACCGCCCGCAAGCTCGCCGCGCCCGCATTCGTCAGCTGATTGAACGCGTCCATAATGCCCCACACCGTGCCGAACAACCCGATAAACGGACACACCGCCGCAATCGTCGCCAGCCAACCCACGCTGCTCTCCAGCCGCGACATCTCTTCGCTCGCGCCCAGTTGTAAATTCCGCTCGATCGCCGCCTGGCTGTACGGCCGCCGCTTCAGCTTCACCTGCCGCACCAGTTCCGTATAGCCGAAGTCGAACACCGTCACCAACGGCGCGTCGCGAAACTGCTCGCTCGCCGTCGCCATCTGCTCAAAACCTTCCGCCTTGCGGATCGCCCGCATGAACGCCCGGTTGTTCTCGCGCGCCTTTTTCAGCACGCCCAGCTTCTTCAAACTGATCCCCCACGACAGCACCGACGCCGCCAGCAACAGCATCAGCACCGCGAACGGAATCGGCTTGCGAGGATCGATCAGGTCAAGAATGCGGATTTCGAGCAGGATAAAGGCCACGGAATCTTTATGATAAACATTTCATCCCACTGGAACAACGGTTTGCCGGATGAAACAAACATTTGACAAGTGAAATGTTTGACGCCGCGGGCGCTATAATGCGGCTGAATGCTGCTCGAATTGGTGGTGGAGAACTACGCGGTCGTCGAACGGCTCCGGGTGCCGTTTCATCCCGGCCTCAATGTCATGACTGGCGAAACCGGCAGCGGCAAATCGATCGTCGTCGATGCCCTCGGTCTGCTCCTCGGCGGGCGCACCTCCACCGACATGATTCGCTCCGGCGCCGAACGCGCCCGCGTCTCCGGCATTTTCGAAAAACCCCGCGCCGCCGCCTTTGCCGCCGTCCTCACCGAAGCCGGCATCGACTCGCCCGAAGAAGAGATCCTCATCGAGCGCGAGATTCTCGCCAACGGCAAGTCGCGCGCCTACATCGACTCGCGCCCCGTCACCGCCGCCTTCCTCAAAGAGATCGCTCCCTGGCTCGGCGACATCCACGGCCAGCACGACCAGCAGCGCCTCTTCTCGCACGAGGCCCAACGCGACATGCTCGACGAGTTCGGCCACCTCTCCGGCTCTCTCGAACAGGTCGCCTCCGTCTACGAACAATGGCGCCGCACCGGCCGCGAACTCGAAGACCTCGACCGTCAGGAACAGGAACGCCTCCGCCTCGCCGACCTCTGGGCCTTCCAGAAACGTGAAATCGAAACCGTCGCCCCCCACCCCGGCGAAGATGCCGACCTCGAACAGCAGCGCCGCCTCCTCTCGAACGTCAATCGCCTCGCCGAAGCCGCCACCGCCGCCTACGACTCCCTCTACGACTCGCCCGAGAGCGCCCTCGCCGGTCTCCGCGCCGCCCTCAAACGCCTCGAAGACCTCTGCCGCATCGACGAAAAGATGCTTCCCCTCCGCGACGCCTTGAAGCCCGCCGCCATCCTCATCGAAGACGCCTCCCACGAACTCCGCGACTATGTCGGCCGCCTCGAAAGCGATCCGGCCCGCCTCGAAGAGGTCGAGAACCGCCTCGCCGCCCTCGACAAGCTCAAACGCAAATACGGCGACTCCATCAGCCAGGTCCTCGAATTTCTCGATTCCATCAGCCGCCAACTCGCCGCCGCCGAATCCGCCGGTGAGCGTCGCGACGAGCTCAAGCGCGAACAGGCCCGCCTCGCCCGCGAATACGAAACCGCCTCAGCCGCCCTCACCGACGCTCGCAAAAAGACCGCCCGCAAGCTCGAGAAGCGCGTCGAAACTGAACTCGGCCAGCTCGCCATGCAGCGCACCGCTTTTCGCGTCGACCTCACCCCGGCCGCCTGGAGCCCCACCGGCGCCGACGCGATTGCCTTCCTCGTCTCCGCCAACCTCGGCGAAACGCCCAAGCCTCTCGAAAAGACGGCCTCCGGCGGCGAACTCTCCCGCATCGCCCTCGCCCTCAAAACCTGCCTCAACGAAGTCAAAAAGCAGACCATCCCGCCCACCCTCGTCTTCGACGAAGTCGACGCCGGCATCGGCGGCACCGTCGCCTCCAGCGTCGGCAAGCGCCTCAAGCAACTTGCCGGCAACCAGCAGGTGCTCTGCGTCACCCATCTCGCCCAAATCGCCGGTTACGCCGATCACCAGTACCACGTCGAGAAGCGCGAGCAGAAGGGACGCATCGTCACCTCGATTCAGGAACTCGCCCGCGAAGCCCGCATCGCCGAACTCGGCCGCATGATCGCCGGCGCCAACCTCACCCCCGAAACCCTCAAAACCGCCGAGCAGCTTCTCCAAAGCTAGATCAGGCGAGCTCCAACAGCGATCGCTACTGCAAACCCAGCACGACAATTTCAGGCTTCGCGCCCGTCGCGCCGGTGTACCAATAGTCCACAGCCGTTACCTTGTGCGGCTTGCCGCTCGGCCACTTGATGGGCCGGCTCGTCCACTCTTTCGCCGTCCGCGCTGCGACCGGGGAAGCCCACGGCCTGATCTTGCGATCCTCAAAGTGAATCAACACTCGCGTCAGATTCAGCGGCCCGCCGGTAATGTCCAACTGCAACGCGGAAGCCACCTGCCCCTCTCCGTTGATCGTGATCCGTCCCTTCCCTCCCGGCGACATCGTGTCCCGGCCAATCACATTGAAGTGTCCTCCCGACTGGGAAAACAACGGCGTGAACAACATCACTACAGCTATCAGCGTTCGCATCAGGCGTAGCATAACAATCCGCGTTGCTGGCCAGATCGACCGCAGCGAGTTAAAATAACTTAAGACTTGCCCGCCACTCTCCCCTTCGCGCGCCTTTGGATCGCCTTCCTGACGGTGGTCTCCTTGGTGCATGTCCGCACGCAACCGCCCCCGAACGCCTCGGAGAGCCATCGTGTGCGTGCCTGCTTCGCCACCGCCGATACGGCGCTCGCCCTTGGGATGGTCACCGTCGCCCCGCGCGCGACAGCCACCCCGCCAGGCCGGTCGCTCGACCTCAAGCAAGTCGGTCTGCACCCGCCGCTGGTCCCCCCTACACCTGACGCCGGTCAGTGGACTCTGCGGCCGAATTCGCACCTCACCTCGGCCCATTCGCCCATCGTCCTCCCGCCCTCCGGCCGCTCCCCTCCTCTGACGCTCTAATCACCACCCTTCCGTCGCCCTTCCTGAACCTCCGGGCGAGGTGTGTCCGCACGACCACGAAAGGAATTGATATGACGTCTGAAGAACAACCGAACCTGAAAACTGAGCCCCAGCCCCTGGACGCGAAAGGCAATCTCGGCCTTTCTCTCAAGCTCCTCGCCGGAGCGCTCATCCTCGGGCTCCTCTTCTGGTACCTCGACAGCCATCTCGCCAACTGACCCCGTCAGGACCAGCGGTCATTCACCGCTGGTCCTTCCAACCATCTCCGATATGATGGAAGGCGTTTATGAGTTGGGGTTACCTCGAAGACGCCGGCGGCTACCGCGGCCACGCCGATCGCATCTGCATTCCACAAACCGAAGCGGAACTCTGCCAACTGCTGGCCGAAGCCAACGAAAAGCGCATCCCCGTCACCATCGCCGGTGGCGGCAGCGGACTCACCGGCGGCCGCGTCCCCAACGGGGGCTGGCTCATCTCCATGGAAAAATTCCGCCGCCTCGAAATCGGCGACGGCTCCGCCATCGTCGGCGCCGGCATCACCCTCCACGACCTCCACGCCGCCGCCAAATCGCACGGGCAGTTCTATCCGCCCGATCCCACCGAAACCATGGCTTTCCTCGGCGGCACCGTCGCCTGCAATTCTTCCGGCTCGCGCAGCTTCAAGTACGGCGCCACCCGCCGCTGGATCAACCGCCTCCGCGTCGTCCTCGCCGACGGCTCCATCAAGGACGTTCGCCGCGGCGAACCCATCGACTTTGACGTCCCCGAAATCCCTCAGCCCAACACCAAGAAGCACTCCGCCGGCTATCCGCTCAAACCCGGCATGGACTGGGTCGACCTCTTCGTCGGCGCCGAAGGCACCTTGGGCGTCGTCACCGAAGCCGAAGTCAAACTCCTGCCCATCCCCCGCGAACTCTTAAACGGCATCGTCTTCTTCCCTTCCGACGAAACCTGCTTCGCCGCCCTCGATGCCTGGCGCTCCGTCGAAGGCCTCCGCATGCTCGAATACGTCGACGAAGCCGCCCTCAAGATGATCGCCACCCGCTTCCCCGAAATCCCTCCGGCCGCCCGCGGCGCCCTCATCATCGAACAGATCATCGAGTCCGACGCTGACGTCGACGCCTGGGCGGACCGTCTCGAAGAAATGCACGGCCTCGCCGACCTCTCCTGGTTCGGCACCACCGACGCCGACCGCGAACGCTTCCGCAAGTTCCGCCACGCCCTCCCCGAAACCGTCCTCGCCATCTCCGAGCGCCATGGCTTCATGAAAATGGGCAGCGACTTCTCCGTGCCCGTCGCCCGCAGCCGCGAAATGATGGCCTTCTATCGCCAGCGCATGGAACAGATCATGCCCGGCGAATATTGCATCTTCGGCCATCTCGGCGATGCCCACGCCCACGTCAACATGACTCCCTCCACGCAGGAACGCTTCGACGCCGGCGCTGAAGTCCTCACCGAGTTCGCCCGCAAAGCCGTTGAGCTCGGCGGCTCGGTCGCCGCCGAACACGGCCTCGGCAAACGCAAAGCCAAGTTCCTCCCGCTCCAGTACACCGCGGAGCAAATCGAAGCGATGAAGGCGGTCAAGCGCCGTTTGGATCCCCACTGGATCCTCGGTCAGGGAACCCTCTTCCCCCCTGAATCCGATCCTCATTTTCTTTCGTAGGGATCTGGTATACACTCTTGGTGTAGGTCGGATAAGGAGAATAACGATGAAGAAGTTTGCTTTGGTTTCCCTGCTCGCCGTGGGCGCTTATGCCGCCGAATGGTCGGGCACGATCGTTGACGAGAAGTGCGGCGCCAAGCATGCTGACGCCTCCGAAGCTTCGATGAAGTGCGTCAATGGCTGCATCAAGGGTGGCTCCGCCCCCGTGTTCGCCACCGGTGACAAGATCCTGAAGTTCTCGAACCCCGATGCGGTGAAGGAACACTACGGTCACAAGGTCACCATCAACGGCAAGCTCGATAAGAAGACGAACACCATCACGGTGAAGTCCGTCAAGATGGCCAGCTAAGCTCTCTCTTCCACCCCTTAGAATTTGAAACGGCGCCGCGGCTTCCCGCCCGGCGCCGTTTTTCGTTGTCCACTGCCCATTTTTTCCGCAACCATTCGCCTCTCTCAGCGTCTATGCTAATGACATGAAGAAGTTCCTCTTTCTCTCCACCGCGTTTGCCCTCTCGAGCTTTGCCGGCGAGTGGGTCGGCTTCATTTCCGATGCCAGTTGCGGCGCGGGCAATGCCAAGCCCACCGCGGAAGCGAAAGAGTGCGCCCAGCGCTGTGTGAAGTCGGGCGCCGCCCCGGTCTTCGTCACCGGCGACGGCAAGGTCTTGAACCTCACCGACCCCAAGAAGGCCATGAACTTCGTCGGCGACAAAGTCAAAGTCAAGGGCGCCGTCAACAACGACAAGCTCACCATCGAGACCATCGCCAAAGCCAGCTAAATCGAGTTTTTCGCGCAGAACAAGGGCCGGCCCACTCCAGAGGGCCGGCCCTTCTCATTTCCCCGCCCGGCTTATTTCCCCGCCCGGCTTACTGCAGCTTCCCGCGACCGTCCACCGTCCAAACCGACTCCACCTGATCTCCCCGCAGCCCGTACACCCGCTCGTGCAGATTTACCGCCACGCACACGTGATTCGGCACCACGCGCACCCGGTCTCCCACCGCAAACTTCCGCTCCGCCTCGCTCACATCCACGAAGCCATGCTCTTCGTTCATCTTGTGGAACTTCGCACTCGGCGCTTCCAGAATCTTGCCGAACGTCACCTCCGTCCCGCTCGCCAACCGGTCTGACGAAAACGTCTTTGACCCGCCGTCGATAATCATCTGATCCGGCCGCGCCGTCGACACCACCGTCGCCAGAATCGTCACCGCACAGTCTTCCCACGCGCACGCGCCTGACGCCACCGTATTCCGGTCGTTGAAGATGTAGGTCCCCGGCCGCATCTCGTTCACGCCCGGGAACTCGTGCGTATGCTCCCACGTCGGCGTCGACCCGGCGCTCACCACCCGGCACTCGATCGAGTGGCGCTTCAGCAGGTCGGTTGCCTTCGCCAGCACCTCACCCACCTTCGCGATCTCCGCCACGCCCGCCGCGTCCAACGACTTGATCTGTCCCGGGTAAAACGCCAGCCCCTCGAACTTCAACCCCGGCAGCGCCTCGATGCCCTGCACCAGTTTCAGCAGCGGCTCGCCCGCATCCACCCCCACGCGGCCCAAGCCCACATCGATCTCGGCCAACACCCCAATCTCCACTCCCGCCGCCTGCGCCGCGCCGCTCAATGGCCGCGCCACTTCCAGGCTATCGAGCGCCATCGTCACCCGCGTCTGCCGCGCCACTTCCACCACCCGGGCCAGCTTCGCCGCCCCGAACGTCGGAAACGCAATCAGCAAATCGGGCGTCCCGGAAGCCAGCATCACCTCGGCTTCGCTCACCTTCGCCACCGTCAGCCCCACCGCGCCCAGCGCGAGTTGCTGCCGGCCCAACGCCGGAATCTTGTGTGTCTTCGTATGCGGACGCAGCCGCAGCCCATGCGCGGCGGCATATTTGCCAACGCGCGCCAGGTTGCGCTCCATCACGTCTAAATCGATGAGTAGGGCCGGGGTATCAAGCTCGTGAACGGTCACGGCTACCAGTGTAATCCCACCCCTCTACTGCAACTGCGCCCCGATGTTCAGCGCCCGCGTCACCGTCACCTGAATCGTTGTCGCCGACCCCGTCGCATCGCCCGTCCAGCCCACAAACGTCCGGCCTGGTTTCGGGAACACCTCGATCGAAAGCTGCGACCCCGGCGCATAGCACTCCGATGCCAGGAACGGCTTCTCGCCCCCGAGCAGCGTAATCGCGTACGAAGCCGCGTTCGCCGGCAACGTCGTCAGGTTCACGTTGTAGCACTGCACTTCGTAGTTCGCCGTGTACGTCGTACTCACCGACGGCGTCGGAATCGTCGTGTTGTTGAGGAGATTGCCCGGCGTAATATCCACAAACCGCCGGATCGAGCCGTCCGTGCCCGCCGTCGTCGGTTCCGCACTCAACGTCATCAACCCCGGCCCCACCTGCAGCAGCACCGGCGACGTCCCCTGGGCCGACACCGGCGACGTATTGAACGCCGAAGCGAACGAGATCCCGAGCTTCGCCTGCGTCGGCGCCGAACTCACAAACCTCACCGTCGTCGTCTGCGGATAGCACTCCGCCGAAATCGTCATCGGACTGTCCACATTCACCTGCGTCGGCGAACTCCGCGTAATCGGCAAACTCGCGCCCACCGGTTGGATCGACAGCAACCCCGGCGCATAACCGCTGCTCGCCGTCACGCTCACCGTCAGCGACGTGCCCAACGGATAGAAGCCCGTAAAGCCCGGCGACGGCGACACGCTGATCACGCATCCACTCGGCTGCCGCACCAGGATCTGATAACCCGTCGGGTCGAAGTCCGCCGTAAACGACGTCGCCGCCGTCGGCAACACCACCACCGACGAGAGCGGCGCCGAAGTCAGAATCACGTTCGTCGTCGTGTTGCGCCAACGCCGGAACGTATACTGCGTCAAGCCCACCACCTGAATCTGCTGCGGCACATTCAACAACCGTGCCGGAATCGTCGGCCAGTTGAACGTCTGCGAATTACTCACCAGATTCCCATCCGCCGTCACGTTCAAACCGACGTTCGCCGGATACGTATTCACCGTGATCGGGAACACCGTCGCATCGCGGCACACGACATCCAGTGCCGCCGGACCCGTAATCGCCAACTGCGCTCCCGCCTGCACTGGCTTCGACAGCCCGTTCAGCGTAAACAGCGCCGACTCCAGAATCCAGCCCTTCGCCAGCGTAATCACCAGCGTCCGTGTCGACCCGTCCAGATAATAGCCCGCCGGCGGCAACACCTGACAGTTCCCCTGCACGTTCACCTGCAGTTGGAAGTACGAATCGTAGTTCGCCGTGTAGCTCGACGCCGTCGTCGGCAACGGCACCGATTGCACCAGCGACGTCCACTCCGGATTCGGTACGCCGTTCAGGCTCCAGTTCCGAAAACGATACTCCACCCCGCTCCCCTTGCTCACCGTCGCCGGTGACACCGTCACCGCCGCCGGCGCGATCGTCGTCGCGTACCCGTTCAAACCGCTGCTATCGCCGGACACCCCCACCGTCGCGCCAATCGCTTCGGGCAGCGTGTTCACTTCGAACACCGCCTTCACCGGCGCGCTCAAGCCCTCGAAGCACTGGCCCACGGTCGTCAGCGCCAGCGCCTGGATCTCGGCCACCGTCAACGCCCGCCCGTAGAAAGCCAGTTCGTCAAAGTCGAACTGCACGCCGTCGGTTGGATTCTGCGTCACGTCCGCGGACAGCCCCACCAGCACCGGCGTCGTCGTTCCCAGGCTGCCCACCGGCACCACCCCCGCGGCCGCCAGCATCTCGGACTTCCCGTTCAAATACACCAGCGGCGCTCCGTCACGCGGAATCACCACCGTGATGTGGCTCCACTGGTCGGATCGCAGGGCGGAACTGCCCGTCCAAATCCCCAGATTGCCCCCGCTCGCCAGCGCCATCTCCACCCGTCCGTTCACCAGCCTCAGCCGGTAACCCTGCATCGCCCGCACCGCATTCGGCGGTGACGTATAGCTCATCTTCTCGAGAATCGTGCGCGTTCCCGCCACACCTGGCACCGCGTCAAAACCGCGCGCCGCACTCGGCTGAATCCAGAACCCGATCGAGAACGTGCCGCCATCGAAGTTCAACTTCGAGGTCGCGCCCAACGTGCGCAGCGAACTGGCGCCTTCCTGCACCCGCACGCCCCGGCCCGCCCGGCCCACCGTTCGCGAAATCGTTCCCGCCACCACCATCGGCTCATTCGGAACGATCCCGGCGTCGTCGAAACCGCCCGCCGGATTCTCGAACCGATACCAGCTCACCAAACCCGTCGGCGGCACAATGCAGCCCTGGTCATTCCGCCGGCAATACCCGGACCCGCCTGCGTCAAACATCGACAGGATCTCGGCCGCCGTCAAACCTGCATTGAAAATCGCCAGTTCATCGATCGTCCCCACCGTCTCCGACGCCTCCGAACTAAAGCCGCCCACATTGAGCGCGCTCCGGCTCGAAATGCTCACCGTCACCATCGTGCCCCGGCTATTCCCGATCCTCTCCGGCCGACCGTCCACATAAAGCTCCGGCGCCATCGCCGTCCGGTCCGCCACCACCGCCACATGATGCCAACGCCCGTCATCGAGCCGTGTCTGATTCCCCACCCACCAACTCGACGCTGCCCGCGGCTGACCCGTCGGCGTCATCGAAAACCGCAGATAGCCGTCCTCCAGCGACAGCGTGTATCCGCCGCCCTGGTCACCCGTCTTGTCCGCAATCGCCCGCCGCGTCCCGTTCGCCGGAAAAAAGCGGATCCACGACGCAATCGCCAGATTATTCGTCCCCAGGTCGAGTTCCGCGGCCCCGTCCGCCGTCTTCAATCCCTCGCCCGCGTTCACCCGCGCAAACTGCGCGCCGAACCCGGCCTGACCCGGCACCTGCTCCGTCACCCCGGCCAGATAGTTGTTCTGCCCGGCCCGGTCCTGCCACACCACGCCCGCCGTCTCCTCGAACGAGTACCAACCCACCATCGTCCGCTTCGACGACACCAGCGAGCACACCGGCGGACGGCACTGCCCACCCGGACCCACTCCAGCCACCGCCTGCACTTCATTCACCGCGAGCGCGCGGCCATAAATCTGAATCTCGTCCAGGTCGCCGATGAACTTCGCCGCGCTCGTCTGGTCGCCGCCGATCCGCATCGGTCGCAGCGATGGAATCGCGCCGGCGTATCCTTCGATCGACGCCACCTGCACCCCACCATCGCTATACGGGTCCACCACAAACGTCAGCCGCTGCGCCTGCCGGTCCACCGTCACGGCCACGAAATGCCACTCGCCGTCGTTGATTCGCTTGAGGTTGTACGCGGCAAACCCCTCATAAAAATAGGGCACCGCCGAACCCATCAGAAGTTGTAGATGACCTGCCGGCGACACCGTCAGTGCCCATCCCTGCGGCGTCTGACAACCGCCCGCCGTACCCACGCACCGCTTATCGATGAAGGGCCGCCCCGTCGTGGTCGTGCGCATCCACAGGCTGATCGAAAAACTCTGGGTCGGATAATTGAACGCCGAGCTGTTGAGCACTTCCAGGTAGCTACTACCGTTGAAGCTCAGTGCCGCGCCCGCCAAACCCGGCACCGTCACCGGACTCCCAAACCACACCGCCTCCGGTCCCAATCCCCCCACGCCCGGCGTGGGGTTCGATAAACCGTCGAAGTCGTACCACCCATCCAGATTCGGCAGAATCGTCAGACAAGAGGCTG
>JBGAHE010000043.1:0-54681 GCA_044226365.1 Bryobacteraceae bacterium | reverse complement strand
CCGACGAAGGCTCGTTCAAGATGCTCGGCGTCGAGGTGACAGCTGAAGAGGCCGCACCGGTCGCCTCAGCGCCCAAGGCCCGCAAAGCCTCGATCCATTGGGCCGGGAAGGCGATCTCCGCCTGGCGCCGCGCCTTCGACATCCGCCAGGGGACCCGTCCGAGTCTGCAAGCCGCTCTGCAACTGGTGGCCGCCGAAGCCACGGCGGAAACGCACGTCGTCATTCTGCAGGACGGGCCGGAGTGGCCCACGATTCAGCCTCCGGCTGGCCTCGAAATAGACGTTGTTTCGTCGCACCATCATGCGGAGAATGCCCAAGTCTGCAAGAAGTCCGGCGGGATGTTCTTGCACGTCGACAAGGACGAGTCGGTAGGTGCCCGGGTGCTCGAACTCAGCGTCGGGTGGCGTTCCGATTACGATCTGCGATATTCAGCGGCCGAGGGGGAACTTGATCAGCTGGAATTCGTGGCCCAAAACGGCTATGGACGCTGGGAACTGCCAGGGGCGAAGGGGACGAATCGTTGACTCGCGGTTGGGGGAATCAGCGTTTCATGGTGGGCGTGCAGGGACTCGAACCCCGGGCCTCTTCCGTGTGAAGGAAGCGCTCTAACCAACTGAGCTACACGCCCATTCCGGCTGACTCAATCAGTATACCGACTTCCGGGCCTCAATGACAAATTGTAAAAGCTGCGTCCCCACGTCCCACCCCCTGGGCAGTTTTGTCACAGCCGAGGGCTACTCGCCCGCCTTGGGCGGATGGGCGATCATGGCGAAGAATAGGCCCAAAATAAAGAAACCAGCAATCAGGGCGGCCACGAGCATAGGGATCTCCAATCCGTTCACACTCTTTGCGCTGCAATTCACTGACCAATCAGTACTCCTCTTCGCAGTCGCCGTCGGATAACATGGAAAGCGAGATGCGCGTCGACCTCGCTTTCGGCAAAACCGGACTGCCGCTTACCCTCCCGCCCGGCTACAACTATCAGCTCCTCGAAGCCCGCTCCGCCCAGCCCGTGCCGGATGCGGTGGCGGCCATCGAGCACGCGCTCGATCACCCGATCGAGTCGCTGAGCCTCACCGCCCTGGCCCGCGGCAAGAACACCGCCGCCATTT
Source organism: Bryobacteraceae bacterium (assembly GCA_044226365.1). GTDB lineage: Bacteria > Acidobacteriota > Terriglobia > Bryobacterales > Bryobacteraceae > JALHNI01. The sequence goes on along the minus strand of JBGAHE010000043.1, from coordinate 53,569 downwards.
CCGTTTGTGACATCACGCGGCCGGCGCCGAACCGGCTCACGCTGCCCCTGGTGCTGAAGCGCCTGGAGGCCGGCGGGATTCCGAAGTCCGGCATTCGGATTTGCATCGCCACCGGCTTGCACCGGATCGCCACCGAAGCCGAGCTCGACGAGATTCTCGGGCCGGAGATCGCCCGCACCTATCAGATCGTCAATCACAACGCGAAGCACTTGTCGGATCACGTTTATTTAGGCGACACGCCGTCCGGCACACCCGTGTTGATTCAACGCGAGTTCGTGGAGGCGGACCTGCACATCACGCTCGGCTTCATCGAGCCGCACCTGATGCTCGGCTTCTCCGGCGGCCGCAAGCTGATCGCCCCCGGCCTCGCCGCGCAGGAGACGATCAAGGTCATCCACTCGCCGAAATTCATGCGCGACCCGCGCGCGGTGGAGGGCTCCATCGCCGACAATCCGCTGCACCAGGAATTGCTCGCCGTCGCCCGGCTCGCCCGGCACGACTTCTTGCTTGACGTCGCCCTCACGCGCGACCGCCAGGTGGCCCAGGTCTTCGCCGGCCATCCCGAAAAGGCGCACGCTCAGGGCATGGACTTCGTCGCCAAAGTGATGCTCGAAAAGCTGCCCGAGCCGGTGGACGCCGTCATCACCACCTGCGCCGGCTACCCGCTCGACCTGACCTTCTACCAAGCCGTCAAGGGCATCACCGCCGCGTCGCATATCGTGAAGCCGGGCGGCCGGATTCTGGTTTGCGCCTCGTGCGACGAGGGTCCCGGGGCTCCCGAATTCACGAAAATGTTGCAGGAGAATCCGTCGGATCACGAATTCCTCGCGAAAATCAAGGACGCGCCGGTGACCGTCGACCAGTGGCAACTCGAAAAGCTCGCCCTGGTCAGCACGCGCTTCAATGTCTTCTTCTACGTGCCAGGCGTGTCGCAAGAGTATTACTCATCGCTGTGGGGCAAGGCCTTCCCCACCCTGCCCGAAGCGGTCAACGCCTTCCTCAATGGCTTGTCGCCTGAGGCCCGCATCGCCGTCATTCCCGAGGGTCCGTACGTGCTCGCCCGCGCCGCGTAAAGCATGCCGCAAGACCTCGGCCCGCTCCTCGAACTGCTGCGCATTCCTAGCATCAGCACCTTGCCGGAATATGCGGGTGAGGTGCGGCGGTGCGCCGAGGCGATCGCTGATTTGCTCCACCGGGCGGGACTGGAGCAGGTGGAATTGCTGGAGAAGCCCGGCGGCCATCCGCTGGTGTATGGTGAGTGGCTCCACGCGCCAGGCGCGCCGACGCTCCTGCTCTATGGTCATTACGACGTGCAGCCCCCGGACCCGCTCTCCGAATGGACTACGCCGCCGTTTGAACCCACTATCCGCGGCGAGCATCTATACGCCCGCGGCGTGGCCGACGACAAAGGTCTGCTGCTGATTCTGATCCATGCCGTGGAGCGCCTGCTGACCGCGGGCGAACTACGCGTCAATGTGCGTTTCCTGATCGAAGGCGAAGAGGAGAGCTCCGGCGACCATCTCTCGGAATACGTGCGCTCGCACCCGGACCGGGTCGCCGGCCTGGACGCGGCGATTATCAGCGACACGGAGATGTTCGCGCCCGAATTGCCGACCATTTGCGTGGGATTGCGCGGAATTCTTTACGGCGAGATTCACGTGGAAGGCGCGCGGCAGGACCTGCATTCGGGCGTCTACGGTGGCGCCGCGCCCAACGCCGCCCAGGCCCTCGCCCGCCTCCTGGCGACCCTCAAAGGCGCTGACGAACGCATCAATATCGCTGGCTTCACCGATGCGGTCCTGCCGCCCACACCCGAGGAATGCGCGGCCTGGGCGCGGCTGCCGTTCGACGAAACGGCCTATCGCGAAGGTGAGATGGGCGCCACCGCTCTGGTGGGCGAGGCCGGCTATCCGCTCTTTGAGCGACTCTGGGCGCGCCCGACTTTCGAAGTCCACGGCCTCTCGAGCGGCTTCACCGGCACCGGCGCGAAGACTGTCATCCCCGCGCGCGCCATGGCCAAGGTGAGCTTTCGGCTGGTGCCGAATCAGGATCCGGAGCAATTGCTGCCGGCTATCCAACAGGCCGTCGCCCAGGCGGCGCCCCCGGGAACCCGGGCCGAGTTCCGGCTGATTTCGGCCGCGCCGGCGTCCGTGGTGGATCCGGCCAACCGCTTCGTGCAGGCGGCGGCGACGGCGATGACAGAAGTCTTCGGTGCGCCGACGGTCTTCACCCGGTCGGGCGGCAGCATTCCCGTCGTCGCGTTGCTGGCGGAGCAACTGGGCATCCCGTCGGTCTTGATGGGCTTCGGCCTGCCGGACGACAATCTGCATGCACCCAACGAGCGGCTCTACCTGCCCAACTTCCACCGCGGTATCGACGCCGTGGTGAAGTTCCTCACGAGTTTGAATTCACCGAAAAAATAATTGAGATTTTTCGCCGCGGAAACACACTTATTAGTGAACGTGCTACCGCTATTCCTTCTCTTCCGTGCAATTGACTGGGTGCGGCACCAGCTCCGGTTCCAGCGCCAAAAGCCACGCAGCCGCGTTCTCGGGCGCCGCGCCGAGGACCTCACCCATCGTTACCTTCAGCGTCAGGGCTACCGGATTGTCGCGCGCAACTTCATGCCGCGCGGCGGCCACGGCGAGCTCGACCTGGTGGCCTGGCATGGCGATCGCCTGGTAGTGGTGGAAGTGAAAAGCCGCCAGAGCGACGAGTTCGGCACGCCCGATCGCGCGCTCGACGAAAGCAAACGCCGGGCGATGTTCCGCGTCGCTCGCGAGTTCGCCCGACGCGCCGAAGTGCCGTGGGAACGCGTGCGCTTCGACCTGGTGAGCGTCATCTTCCGGCCCCGCGTCCGCAACCGCCCGCTCCTCGAACATCAGCGCGACATCTTCCCCGTCCTCTTCACCGAGGGCCAATTGCGCGGCACGCTATAATTTCTGCTTGCAGGAATTCCGTAAAGACCCCATCACCGGCCGTTGGGTGATCATCTCGACCGAGCGGGCTCGTCGGCCGCATGCTTTTTCCCGCGAACCGAGTTTGCCGGTGCAGCCTCCGCCGTCGCCGTTCGTGGCGGGACAAGAGGCCCAAAGCCAACCCGAACTCCTCGCCTATCATCACGGACCCAATGGCGCCTGGAGCCTGCGCGTTGTCCCCAATCGCTTCCCCGCCCTGCGGGTGGAAGGCATCCCCGAACATAGCGGCGAGGGCATGTACGATCGCATGAGCGGTATTGGCGCCCACGAAGTCATCATCGAAACGCCCGACCCCGACGTCTCGCTCGCCGACTTGCCGGAATCCCGCATCGCCGACCTCTTCTGGGCCTTCCGCGACCGCGTCAACGACCTCAAACGCGACATCCGCCTACGCTACATGGTGCTCTTCAAGAACCATGGCGAAGGCGCCGGGGCCACCATCGCCCATTCGCACTCTCAACTCATCGCCTTACCCGTGGTGCCCCGCATCAGCGAAGAAGAGATCGCCGGCAGCCGCCGCTACTTCGAATACCGTCAGCGTTGCCTCTTCTGCGACATGCTGAAGCAGGAGTTGCAGACGCAGTCACGGCTGGTCACCAGCAACGAGGGCTTCGTGGCCCTCACGCCGTATGCGTCCCGTTTTCCCTTTGAATGCTGGGTGCTACCGCGCCGTCATGCCTCGCACTTCGAGGCCGTGACGGATCATGAGGTGCGCCAATTAGCCGGCACGATGAAGCAGGTGCTGCAGCGGCTGGATAAGACGCTGGAGAAGCCGGCGTATAACTTCGTGATTCACGGCGCGCCGGTGCAAGATGCTCCGCTCGAGCACTATCACTGGCACATCGAAATCATTCCCCGCGTGGTGCGGATGGCGGGTTTTGAATGGTCTACCGGGATCTACATCAATCCCACCGCGCCGGAAGAAGCGGCCGCCTATCTGCGCGAGGCGCGCCTGGAAGCCAAGGTCTAACGGACTCCAGGCGGCAACGCTCCCGCAGACTGCGTCCTTCCACCTGAATCGCCGCGACGCCGTGCGTCACCCGAAACGCCATCAAGGCTCCGCGCTCACGCAGCAGGGAGTCGAGAGGCCAGTCGTTTTCGGTCAGCATTTCGCTGACCCCGCCTTGCGAGATCAGAACGGTCCAATCCTGGCCGCCGGCTCGCGCCGTTTCCAGGATCCGTTCCGCATAGCGCGCCAGACTCTCCACAAGAAATCTCTTCGGCGTGCAGGGCGAAACTATGACCCTTCGGCGAGCGTCGGCTGGCGGCGATGCCAGTCCGTCGCGGTCTGATAGGCGTGCCCCACGCGGAACAGCGTCGCTTCGTCGAACCACTTGGCGCAGAACTGGATGCCCAAGGGCAGGCGCGGTTCACCGGCCGTCATACCGCACGGCAGCACCAGTGCCGGAATGCCGGTGATGTTGGCCAGGTTCGACGTATCGGGCCGCGGCACGCGCGGCGTCTTGGGCGGCGCGTCCGTGCCGACGATTTCGTCTTCGAGCAACGGAGCGGCGTTGCCCGCGGGCAGCATCAGCACGTCGCAATCCGTCCAAAGAGCTCGCACGCGCTCGATCATCATCGTGCGCGCCCGCAGCGCGCGCAGGTAGTCGACGGCGGAATAAAACGTACCCGCCTCCAAACGTTCCCGCACCAGTTCGTCGAACAGTTCGGGCTTTTCCCGAAGACGCTCCTCGTGATACGCCGCGCATTCGGACCCCAGAATCACCGACGAGATCGGCCCGCACATCGAAGCACCCGTCAAGCGCACTTCGCTCACCACCGCCCCCAGCCCGCGCAGCACGTCGAGCGCGGCCATCAGCGCGCGCTCGGTTTCCGGCTGTACGTGCTCGAAGAAATGCTCGCGCGCCACGCCGATCCGCAAGCCGCGCAAGGTGCCGTTGAGCGCGCGCGTATAATCCGGCACGGGTGAGCCGGACGAAGTGGCATCGCGCGCGTCGGCGCCGGCGATCGCCTGCAGCATCAGAGCGACATCGGCCACGCAGCGGGCCATCGGGCCCACATGGTCCAGCGTCCAACTCAGCGTCGTCACGCCATGACGGCTGACGCGCCCGTACGTCGGTTTCAGGCCCACCACGCCACAACTCTTGGCCGGCCCGCGGATGGACCCGCCCGTGTCGCTCCCCAACGTCAGCGGTACCAACCGCGCTGCGAGTGCCGCGCCCGAACCGCTCGAAGACCCGGAAGGCGAATACCGTAAGTCCCACGGATTGCGCGCCGGGGCCACCAAGCCCCGCTGACCGCTGCCCATGGCGAACTCGAGCAGATTCAGCTTGCCCAACAGAATCGCCCCCGCTTGTTTCAAACGTTCGACGACAGTCGCGTCGTCCGCCGGAACGGACTCGGCCGTCACCCGGGAGCCGTTCGTCGTACGGATGCCGGCCGTCGCTATCAGGTCCTTGGGTGCATAGGGGATGCCGTGCAAAGGCCCGCGCCAGCGCCCGGCGGCGATCTCCTTCTCGGCGGTCCGCGCGGCGGCCAGCGCCGGTTCAGGCGTCACGGTGAGGAAGGCTTGCACCCGCGGATTCAGACTCTCGATCTGCTGCAGGCAGGCCTGCACGAGGTCCACCGGGGACACGCGGCGCGCCTTGAGGAGCGGTCCGAGCTCCGTCGCCGTCAGCGCGCGAAGCTCAGAAGCGGTCATGTGGCTCCACCGAATCCGGGATCGCCATTTCGCGCAACCGCCGCAACTGAGCCTGCCGCTGCGCGATCACCGGCCGCAGGACCGCCAGCCGCATCTCGGTGAGCCGCACGCCGTGCAGCCGCGCGGTTTCGCGCAGTTCGGCGAGCGACATTTCCGGCGTTTGCGCGGCCCCCGGCGCACTCGCCCCGGCGGTCGCCAAGGCCTGCAGCAGCAGCCGGCGATTGTATCGGTTTTCAGCGTTTTTGGGCATTTCGGCCAACGGCAGCAGCAAACTATCTATACTAAATTTACCGACTGTTCAGGGCCGGTCCTCACATGCTTCCATCCATTACCCGACTTGTCTCTCCACTTCTGGTTCTTTGCCTGGTCGCCTTCAGCCAGACTTCTACGACTCAACTTTCCGGAACCGTCACCGACGTCAGTGGCTCCTCGATTCCCGGCGCGCAAGTCACCGCCACCAACGAAGCCACCGGCCTCAAATACACCCTCAACACCACCGAAGCCGGTTTGTACGCCTTCCCGTCGATTCCCGTCGGCTCTTATACGATCGACGTCGAGCAGAAGGGCTTCAAGCGTTTCTCCGTCAACAAGATCGTGCTGCAGATCAATACGCCGGCCACGGTGAACGCGCGCCTCGAGATCGGCCTCGCCACCGAAACGATCCAGGTGGAAGCTTCCGCCGAATTGCTTCAGGCGAACAACGCCACCCTCGGCAACGTCGTGGAGCACAAAGCGATTGAAGCTCTGCCGCTGAACGGCCGCAATCCGCTTAACCTCCTGATCTACGAGCCAGGCGTCGTCCAGCGCTCCGGCAACACCATCAGCGTAAACGGCTCGCGCACCGGTGCGGTCAACGTCACCATCGACGGAATTGAAGCCAACGAGAGCACCAATCCGAATCCCACCAACAACATCTTCCGGCTGAATCCGGACAACGTGCAGGAGTTCAAAGTCACCACGTCGAATCCTTCGGCGGAAGAGGGCCGCAACTCAGGCGCGAACATTTCGGTCGCCACCCGCAGCGGCACCAACCAGTTCCACGGCACGGCCTTCGAATTCTTCCGCAACACCGCGCTCAACGCCAATGAGTTCTACGCCAAAGCCCAAGGGCTCGAGAAGCCCATCATCAAGCTGAATCAGTATGGCTTTGAGATTGGCGGCCCCCTCCGCAAGAACAAGACGTTCTTCTTTGGCAGTTGGCAAGGCCAGAAGGTGAACTTCGCCGACCCTGTCGATAAGGCCTTCGGCGAAAGCGTCGACCTCTACACGCAGGTCGCGCTCACCGGCGTCTACCGCTACTTCGTCGTGGACCAGCGCACGCCCTTCACCCTGAACGGCCAGCGCATCACGCAGAACACGCCGCTCTTGGTGAATCGGGCCACCGGCCAGTTGGCCGACGGCGTCCGCGCCTGCGCCAGCCCCACCGATGCCAACTGCGTCGCCAGCTTCAACATCGTGCAGAACGATCCGCTCGGCCGCGGCATCGATCCGGCGGTGAAGAGCGTTCTCGGCGGCTATCCGGCCCCGAATCAGTATTCCGCCGGCGACGGTTTGAACACCGGCAACTTCGTCTGGAACACGCCCTTCCAGATCCGCGGACCGCAGTATCTCGCCCGCCTTGATCACGTGATCAACGACAAGCACAACCTCTTCGGCCGCTTCCTCGGCGCGGAGCAGAACACCCTCGGTGGCGATCCGCTCAATGGCCGTCCGCAGGTGCTGCCCGGCTATCCCGCCCGCGGCGAAGTCTTCCGCCCGGCGTATAACATCGCCATCGGCTTGCGCAGCGTCCTGAGTCCGCGTCTCGTGAATGAATTCACCGTCGGCTATTCGCGCTTCAACTTCCTGTTCACCCAAGGCGAGGCGAATCCGCTCTATCCGAACACGCCGCGCTTCACGTTCAACAACTCGGACGTCGACTACACCTCCACGCCCCGTACGCAGCGCGTCGTCAACACCATCCAGATCATCAACAACCTCACTTACGTCACCGGCGCTCACGTGATGAAGTTCGGCGGCAACATCCGCCTTTATCAACACAACGACCGCCGCGGTGACGTCGGCGGCGTCGCGCTCACGCCCGCCATCTCGCTTTCCCGCACCGTCCGCCCCCCCACCGGCATCGCCTTCCCGACGCTTGCCACGGCCACCGCGCCCGGCATCGCCTCCAACGACCTCAATCGTCTACAAGGCTTCGTCAATGATCTGCTCGGCATCCCCGCCCAGATCACGCACAACTTCATCGGCGACCTGAAGAGCGACACCTTCCTGCCCTTCCAGGTCGGCGACGCCGTCACCCTCTGGGCGCAGGGTCAGCGCGCCAAGCAGTACAATTTCTTCGCGCAGGACGAATGGAAGATCCGCCAGAATGTCACGCTGAGCTACGGCGTGCGCTGGGAGGTCAATCCCCCGCCCACCGAGGCCGGCGGCCGCGTCTATGTCCCGGACAAAAACGTCGACGGCAGCCAGGGCCTGGTTTCCTTCGTCAAAGCCGATCGCTGGTACAAGAACTACAACTGGGGCGCGCTTGCGCCGCGCTTCAGCATCGCCTGGGCGCCGTCCGCGCGCACCGTCGTTCGCACCGGCTACACCATGGCCTTTGACCCCATCAGCACGTTCCAGGTGACCTCGGTCGCCTCGGCCGTCCCGGGCCAGGTCTTCCGCTGCACGGCCACCGTCGGCGGCACGTCGACGGCCGGGTGCGGCACCGTACCAAACGTCCGCCTCAGCGACCTGCCCACGCAGCTTCCCGTCCCCACGGCGAAACCATCCACGCAGCTGTCGCCTCAGCCGGCGCTGCAGGGCAATGCTTTGCCCGTCCGCATGTTCGACCCGAACATGTCGCTGCCCACCGTCCATATGTGGAACTTCACGGTGCAGCGCGAAATGGGCCGCGGCTATGTCGCGAGCCTGGGCTACGTCGGCCGCCGCGGCACGCGCCTCTATCGCAGCTGGGACGTCAACCAGATCGACTCCACGCCCCTGCTGCCCAGCTTCCTGGCCATGCAGCGTAACGTCGGCCTCGGCGGCGGTTGCCGGCCCGATGGCACCCTCGCCAATGGGTCGCCCTGCCAGGGCGCCGTCGGCGTGCCGTGGATCCAGAACGGCATCATCACCAGCGCCTTCGCCAACTCCACGGCGTCCATCTCGGACCTGAGCCCCACCCAGAACGCCGCAGGGAACATGGCCTTGCGCCTCGAACAGAATACGCTCGCCGGCAAGTTGCGGCCCAATCAGCAATTCGCCCAGGTGCTGCTGCTCGATAACGGCGCCGACTCCATCTATCACGGCATGCACGCCACCTTGCGCAAACGCTTCGATAGCGCCGGCTTGCTCTTCAGCGGCGGCTACACGCTGTCGAAGTCGATCGACAACCTCTCCACCGACCCCGTCGCGGCCACCACCGGCGGCGGCCTCACCAGCACGGCCGCCCGCACGCCCGCCGATGGCCGCAACTATCGCAACGAACGTGGCCGCAGCGACTTCGACCAGCGCCACGTCCTCAACGCCAGCGGCATCTACGAACTGCCCTTCGGCAAAGGCAAGCCGCTCTTCCGCGATGCCGGCCGCCCGCTCGACCTGATCGTCGGCGGCTGGAGCTTGAACGCCATTTACACCTACCAATCCGGTGAACCCTTCACCATCCGCTCAGGCTTCCTCACCGCCAATGGCACCGCGCAGAGCCGCGCGGCCCTCGCGCCCGGCGTCACGACGCTCCCGGAAGCGAAGCTGCAGGATAAGGCCGGCGTCATCGGTCCGGTGTTCTTTCAGGATGCGAGCGCCTTCGCCGCCCCGGCCCCTGGTCAGTTGGGACTGGGCCGCAACATCTTCCAGGGCCCGTCCTACTGGAACATTGACCTCGGCATCTCCAAGGGCTTCCAACTCTCCGAGCGCTTCCGCCTGACCTTCCGCACGGAGATGTTCAACGCCCTCAACCACGCCAACTTCCGTAACCCGCGCGATGCGTCGGTCGGCTCACCCGCCATCAACTCGAACGTCTTCGCTCAGGCCTGCTGCGTCACGCTCTCCACCGCCAGTTCGTCCACCACGAACCAGAACGGCGAAAGCTGGCGCGTGATTCAGCTCGCACTCAAGCTGGCCTTCTAAAGCGCCGGCGACTTCAGTTCCACCCGCTGGCCGTTGCCGGTGATCACGACCTGTCCGCCCTCCAGGCGCACGTCGTCCACTTGCGTCAGGCCGGCGGGTACTTCCGTCACAAACATCAGATAGCGCGTCGCGATCGTCGCGTTGGCCCCCAGCCAGCGAAACGTCGGTTGACCGAACAGCGGCGAGAGGCCCAGCAGTTCGCGCTTCGTCATATCGTAGGGCTGCATGCCGAACTCCACGCCCCAGCTGTATTGCTTGTTCGCCGGATAGTTCATCCAATGCTGCACCCAAGGATAATCGGCGCGCCGGAACAGATAGCCGATCAGCAGCCGCTTCTCGACGTTCAGCGCCGTAATGAACTCGTGCTCGCGCGCCGGATCCATCAGGCAGCCAATATGGTTCAATTCGCCGTCGGAGGTGGGGGTCTGCCGCAGGTCGCGATCGCCGTAGTAAGGCCAATCGAAGTTCTCGGCCGGCGCAAACGTCCGCGGGCCCTTTTGTTCGTAGGGCTTGGTCTGGCACTTGGTGGATGAGGCGTCTACCACGGTCTTGCCGAGCGCCAGAAATGGCGCCCCGACGGTGGCGTGCTCGGCCCACAACATGGGCCGGTCAAAGGCGAGTTGACTCTCGAGTTCGCTCTCCACCAGGGCCACCTGGTCGCTGAGCGTCACCTTGCGTCGCAGCACTTCTTTCACGATCGGCAGCTGCACCCGAAAGCTCACCGACGTCGCGCTGGACTCCACCACGTCCCACGCCAGCCGCGTCGCCTCCCCATGCCCCGGATAGCCCGCCTTCTGCTCCTCCGCCGACACCGGCCCGAACCCATCCACACACAGGAAATGGCCGGCGCTCGGGCTCGCCCGCCGCCTTCCGCCCGCCTCGCGCGCCATCCGGTTCGGATCCCAGATCGGGTTCATCGTCTCGCCCGACTTCAGCGTGAAGCTCGCGAACGACCCGCCCGGATTCAGAATCACCAGCCGCGCCTTCGCCGTCTCCAACTCCACGCCCGGCAAACCTTCAAACTGCACCGCCTTCTGCGCCAGCATCAGGCCAGGAACCAACCACAGGAGCCATTTCACGCCCCACAGCGTATCACTTACGCTTCCTGCGCTCCGGCACCCCGTCCGCCAGCGAGAATTGTACGCGCCCGCCCTGCGCCTCCACGCGATCCACCCGCACCTTCACCCGGTCGCCCAGCGCAAACGCCTTGCGCGTCCGCTCGCCCACCAGCTTGCGCGTCCGCTCGTCGTAGACGAAGCGATCCCAGGACAACGACTCAATTGACACCAGGCCCTCAATAAACAGCGTGTCCAGCTCCACAAAGAAGCCGAACTTGGCCGTCGACGTGATCAGGCCTTCGAATTCCTCGCCCACGCGCTCGGCCATGAACTTGGCCTTCTTCCACTCGAGTAAGTCGCGCTCGGCTTCGGCCGCTCGGCGCTCCGTCAGCGACGTATCGTCGCCAATGCGGCGCAACTCTTCTTCGGAATAAGGCGCGCGCTCGTGCTCGAGATCTGCGCGCAGCAGCCGATGCACTACCAGATCCGGATAGCGGCGGATCGGCGAGGTGAAGTGCGTGTAGCTCGGCGTGGCCAGCGCGAAGTGGCCGCTGTTCTCTGACGCATAACGCGCCTGTTTCAAGCTGCGCAGCATCAGATAGCTCAGAATGCGCTCTTCGGGCTTCCCTTCCAGTTGCTTGATCAGCCGCTGAAAGGCCTTCGACGAAATTTGGAAGTCGCCGGATGGCACCAGATGCTCGCGCCGCAACTGACGGCCATCCCGCGTGCGCGTCACCGTCTTCAATTTCTTCATCGGCCCGGCGCCGAGCGACACGCCATACTGACCGGCGATCTGCTCGAACTCGCTCACCTTCTGCGGATTGGGCGTTTCGTGAATGCGGTACAGCGACGGCCCTTTGCTTTCGAGATAAGCCGCCACGGCTTCGTTGGCCGCCAGCATGAACTCTTCAATCAGCCGGTGCGCGATGTTGCGCGCGCCCTTGCTCACGCCAGTCATCGCGCCGTCTTCGTCGAACTCGATCTGCGCTTCGGGCAAGTCGAAGTCGATCGACCCGCGCCGCACGCGCTGCCGGTTCAGGATCACGGCCAAATCCTTCATCAGCCGGAAGCGGTCGAGCAGCGGCGCATAGCGTTCGCGCAGCTCCTTGTGCTCTTCCGGATCGCCCTCCAGCAGCCGGTAGACGTTCGTGTAGGTCATGCGCTCGCGGCTGCGAATCACGCCGCTGCAGAAGTCGCTCTTCACCGTGTGGCCCTGTGGGTCGATTTCGAGCAGCGCGGACATCACCAGGCGGTCCTCGTTCGGGAGGAGGCTGCACAGATCGGTGGAGAGTTCGATCGGCAGCATCGGGACGGCGCGGTCCGGGAAGTAGACGCTGGTGCCGCGCAAATAAGCCTCGCGATCGATCGCCGAGCCGGGCCGCACGTAATAGCTCACGTCGGCGATGTGCACCTGCAGTGCAAAATTGCCGTTCGCCAGTTGCTCCACCCAGACGGCATCGTCAAAGTCGCGCGCCGTCTCGCCATCGATCGTCACGATGTCGTAGTCGCGGAAGTCGCGCCGCTTGGCTACTTCCTCCGCCGGCAACTCGTGCGGAAACGCCTTCGCCTCGGCGATCACCTCGGCAGGGAACCGGTGCGGCAGGTGGTGCTTACGAATCATCACCTCCACGTCCACCCCGAAGTCGTCCGGGCGGCCCAGGATCTCGATCACCCGGCCTACGCCGCCTTCGCCCTGCGCCGGAAACTCAAGCACCTCGATGTTGACGATGTAGCCGTCGAGCTCCGCCACCGTCGTGGGCCACGCTGTCTTGACGCCGATGCGGTCCACCTCGGCGGCGCTTGCCGGAAACTCCATCCCGGCCGGAATCAGAATCCAATCGCGCAAACGGTCGTCGTGCGGCTTCACCCAATTCGCCGATTTCCGCGCCTGAAACTGCCCGACGACGGTCCCGTGCGCCCGCTTGAGAATCTTGACGATCTCGCCTTCGATGCGCCCGTCGCGTCCGCGATAAGTGATGCGCGCGATCACCCGATCGCCGTTCATGCCCTTGTTCGCCTCGTTCGGCGGGAGAAAGATGTCGCCCTTGGCGTCGGCGATCGGCTTCTCCGGCACCACAAAGCCGAAGCCGTCCCGATGCACGCGCAACTGTCCGGTGACGAAGTCGCGATTGCCGTGCGACGCCAGATACTGGTCGCGCTTCACCTCGATCAGATCGCCGCGCCCCAGCGCCTCTTCAATCGCCCGGTCCAGGGCCTCGCGCCCCACCCCGCGGCTGCCCAACTCCTTCACCAGTTGCTTGTAAGTGGCCCGATGGTGGGCTTGTTTCGCCACATATTCGGCGAGTGCTAAGGCGGAAAACCCGTCCGCCAGCCGGCGGGTTGCCCGCGCGTCCTGATGCTTTTTGGCCACCCCTCATTATAGGAGTCACTCCCTCCAAGTGAGGCGAACCACCGATGAATAGTCCTACAGCGCGACGCTCCCGCCTAAAGTTTTCCACAGAAAAATCACTAAGAAAAACTAGTGCCCAGCACCTGACTTTGGTGCGGCCCATCGGTACCAGCAGCATCAATTTTTATGACCACTAAAGCTAAACACGGCGCTCATTTCATGCCATTTTCATGATCTGTGACCTTCCCGACAATTGGAATCGTCCCGTGCCTGGGACCCGTCCCGCTCGTCCCGGGATGAGCGACCTGTCGGAAGAGCCCTAAGATTTGCATCTCTTAGAGAGAATTAATGATCGTTAACTACAAATCCGCAAAATCGGACTAGCCCGTCGCCCTGCTGTGTCAAGGGTTTTTCGACCCGTTTTCCGACTCCGCGGACGTACTTCCAGGTCCAGTTTCCGAGGCCCAGGTACCATGAGTCCTATCCCCGCTTGGGTGGGGATAGGGGGTCCCCTCTCAGACTTGACAATACCCTCCCGTGCTGTAAAATCACCTTAAAAGTCATTGGAAATGCACGTCTTGTCATGGGGTCGCGCCTCACTCATCTAGGCCGCGTACCGTCCCCCCTGAAGCGGTATTGCCGAGCGAGTTGATGTTCTGTTTCGCCGGCACCATTGCAAGGCCACACGTCGTTTCCAGTAGCGAGTTCGCAAGTTAGCGGAGAGTTCGAGACCACCGAGTCCCGATGCCGACTATCCCGGGCTTTCATTTGAGGAGGATATGAATCGCACAGCGTTAATTATTTTGGTTTCAGTTTGGGCTCTGCAGCGTCCCTATTGCGCTGGACAGAACTCGGTTGGTAACTCCGTTAGCTCGTCCCCCACGTCGTCCTCGAGCCTTCCAACGACTTCCCCCGCGTCCGAATCCGCCATCCGTACTGATTACATCCTGGGTGCCGACGACATGGTCACGGTCCAGGTGCAGGATGTCGCGTTTACGGAACAGACGCCCATGCGGATTGAAACCAGCGGCCATCTGAAGCTGCCCCTCGTGGGTCGGGTGATGGCGGGCGGACTCACTCCAGCGCAGCTGGAAGACCGCATCGCCGAAGCTCTCAAAACCTACGTGCGCAAGCCGCAGGTGATGGTCCGTGTCGTGGAGTTTCGCAGCCAGCCCGTTACCGTGGTTGGCGCGGTCACCACGCCCGGCATTCATCAGTTGCGGGGCCGGAAAACGCTCCTCGAAATCATTTCGCTCGCTGGCGGTTTAAGAACCGACGCGGGCACCATGGCCACCATTACCCGTGCCAAGTTGTACGGCCCGATCCCGCTGAAGGGTGCCCAGGCGGACTCGACCGGTGAATACAACACCGCGTCGGTGAACCTGCGTGACCTGATGGAGGCGCGCGCGCCTCAAAACAACATTCTGATTCAACCCACTGACGTCGTCGCAGTCGAAAAAGCGCCGGTGGTTTACGTAATTGGTGCAGTGCGAAAGAGTGGTGGGTTTGTGCTGAACGCTCAGGAAAAGGTTTCGGTCCTTCAGGCTTTAGCCATGGCCGAAGGCCTCGACCGAGCTTCGGCTCCGGATCGCGCCAAAGTTTTGCGCAAAACCAACGATCCCGATAATCGCCAGGAACTGGCGGTGAACTTGAAAAAAATTCTCGATGGGAAAGGCTCCGATGTCCCGATGCAAGCCGACGACATCCTGTTCATTCCCACGAGTGTCGCTAAGAATGCCAGCCTGCGCGGTTTGGAAGCAGCCATTCAAATCGGCACCGGTGTGGCCATCTTTCGACGGTAGAAGGCGGGGTTAGATTTGGGATTGAATAGAGACCTGAATGTAGAAGCTCTGGTGGCGCCGCAAAATCGGCGCGGTCTGGTGCCCGCTACCGTTCACGATTGGGGAACGCCGCAGCAGCCGCTGTCGCCTCGGCGCCCCGTCTCCAAGCCGCCGGCTGAACCCGATACGTCGGTCAACCTGTGGCTGGTGATCAAGAACCGCATCTGGCTCATCCTCACCATCATGGTGGCGTGTGTCAGTGTCGCGTTGCTGTACACCAAGAATCAGGCCAAAACCTATCGCGCCTCAGTCACGCTCGAGATTCAGGACACCAACAACGACCTCCTCAATACGCGCGACCTCGACCCGCACGCTGCTTCGGCCACGCTCAGTTCCGAAACCTACATGATGACCCAGGTCGAACTGATGCGCAGTAATTCGCTTCTCACGCGTGTGCTCACCCGCATTCTGCTCGACCGCCAGGTGAGCGCCATGGGCCGTCCCCAACCGCCGCTGGTCATCTGGGGCGTTACTGACGCCGCCGGCCCTGAATCCCTGCAACGCATGGTGGCCCGCGCCAAAGCCAACATCCAGGCCCGCGTCATCAACAACACCCGCGTCGTCGAATTGACCGGCGAAGCCGAAGACCCCGTCTTCATTGCCGACTTCCTCAACCTGCTGGCCAAAGAGTATAAGAATCGCGGTCTCGAAGTCCGCGGTGCCGCCGGCCGCCTGAATAACACCCGCCTCGGCGCCGAACTCGAAGGCTTGAGGAACAAGCTTCAGGTCTCCGAGCAGCGTCTGCGCGACTATGCCAAGCAAACCGGCCTGATGATCACCGAGGAGAAAGAGAACCTCGCCGAGCAGAAGCTCCGCCAGGTTCAGGAAGAACTCTCGCGCGCTCAAGCCGCGCGCGTCTCCAAGCAGGCTCTCTACGAAATCACCTCCGGCGCCACCCCGGATTCGCTCCCGCAAGCGTTGAACGATAGCGCCATGCGCGAGTATCAGAGCAAGATCTCCGAACTTCAGCGTCAGTACGCCGACCAGAGCGTTTCGCTGACTCCCGAACATCCTGCCGTGCAGCGCCTCCAGGCCCAGTTGAACGAACTGCGCACCGCCCGGGACCGTCACTTGAACCGCGTCGTCGAAAGCATCAAGAACGACTACGAGAGTGCCGTCCGCCGTGAGCGGCTCCTCAACACCGACTATGCTTCCCAATCCTCGGTCGTGCTCGACCAGGGCCCCAAAGCCATCAACTACCAGATGCTCAAGCGCGAAGTGGACACCAACCGCGCCCTCTACGATTCCATCCTCCAGAAGGTGAAAGAGTATGGCATCGCCAACGCCATGCACACCTCGAACGTCGACATCGTAGACGAGGCCACGCCGCCCGCTTTCCCCTATCGCCCTTCGCTGCCGATTAATCTGGCCATCGGCCTGTTAGCCGGCGGTCTGCTGGGCTTCGTCAGCGCGCTGTTGCTTGAGCGCAGCGATTCGAGCCTCCGCGAGCCCGGCGACATCTCGAGTCACGTCGGCGGCGTCGAACTCGGCGTCATCCCCTCGTGGACCGCGGAGAAGCCCATGCACGAGCGCATCGCCACGGCGGTCATGACGCCCTTCAAGCGTCTCGGCGCCGCCAAGGATCGCCTCTCGGAAGCCGTCCCCGCGCAGCTCACCAGTAAGTCTTCCACCACCGAAATGAAGCCGATCGCCAAGAGCGGCCTGGTCGATTCGCCGGAGTTAGTCGTTTGGAACGAGAAGTATTCCCGCCTCGCGGACAGCTTCCGCTATGTGATTACTTCCATCCTCATGTCGCAGTCGCAAGATCGCCCCACGCGCGTCATCATGGTCACCAGCTCCGGCCCGCGCGAAGGCAAAACCACCGTTTGCTGCAACCTCGGTCTCGCCGTCGCCGAACTGAATCTGCGCGTTCTGGTCATTGACGGCGACCTGCGCGCTCCCCGCTTACAGGATGTCTTTAAGCTCCGTAAGTCGAAGGGCCTCGCCGACCTGTTGGTCGAAAAAGATCTCTGGGTCCTCAAAAACATCGTGATGAGCGGTGCGCCGAATCTGCACATTCTGCCGGCCGGCCGCGACCGCGTCCACGAAGCCTTCTCTTTCACTCCCGCCCATACCGCCCGCATGATCGAATTGCTGCGGGTGGTTCGGCAGGAATACGACGTCATCTTAATCGACACGCCTCCCATTCTTTATCTGCAGGATGCGCGTGTCATCGGGCGGCTCTGCGATGCCGCCATCCTCGTGGCCCGTGCCGGCCACACCACAGCAGAACAGGTCCGCGCTTGCCACGCTCGCATGCACGAAGACCGCGTCCCTCTGATCGGGACCATCTTGAATGATTGGAAGCCGAGTGCAGGTGTCTACGGCGACAAATCAGGGTATACGCGGTTCGGCCGCTATTACAACCAAGAGCGGAATAGTTAGTTTTTAGTCAGGCAGTAAGTCTCAACAATAATACGCACGCTCAGTCCATGGGCGGCACCCAGATCGATCGATCGCAGTTTGCCCAAAAGGCTTTTCGGAGAAGCAATGAAGTTACCCGACCGTTTGAGACAAGGCTCACGGCTGTGTTTTGATATCACAGCCTTTCTCGTCGCCTGGGAAATCACCTACTGGCTGAGAATTTGGCTGGATGGCTACTTTCAACAACATCTCACTCGCCAACGGCTCGAATCGCTCGTCCCCCGCGTCGAAGTGATTCTGCTCGCCTGGGTTCTGCTCAGCGTCGTCACCGGCCTCTACCGCGGCCAGCATTCCTGGCGCTTCCGTTCCGTCGCTTGGCGCGCCGTCAAGTCCGGACTCTTCGCCGGCTTACTCACCGTCGCCGCCGCGTTCTCCTCGCGCCAACTCGGCGCCGAACTCTCGCGCTCGTTCGTCCTGATGTACGCCCCCATCGCCTTGTTCGTCTTTGTCGCCTTCGCGCTGCTCGAACACTACGCGTTCCAACTGCTGCATCGCCAATTGGGCGTCCGCCGCGTCGCCATCATCGGCAGTGGCGAAGCCGCCGCCGCCATGATCGAAACCATCCGCGACCGCGCCGGCCGCGGCGTCGAACTGGCCGGCATCATCTCCTACAACGGCACGGGCGAATACGCCCATCGCCTCGATAATCAAGTCCGCCTGCTCGGCTCCACCGAGCAACTCGCCGAACTGATCAACCGCGAACAGCTCGAGCGCCTCATCGTCGCCAGCCGTGAAATGACCGAAGCTGAGCTCGAAGAGTGCGGCCGTATTTCCACGCGCATGGGCGTCCCCATGAGCCGCGTCCACACGGCCTTCCGCCCCTCGCAACTCACTGTCACCGACACCTACGGACTGCCGATGGTCGACGTTACCCCCGTGTCGTTCACCCGCGGCCAGGAGATCGTCAAACGCGCGCTCGACATCGTCGGCGCCGCCTCGGCCCTCATCGTCCTCGCCCCGGTGATCGGCGTCCTCGCCCTCATCATCCGCTGGACCTCGCCCGGCCCCGCTTTCTTCCGCTCCAAGCGCGTCGGCAAAGGCGGCCGCTACTTCACCCTCTACAAACTGCGCTCCATGCGTTCGGACCTCAGCCGCCAGGCCGTCCTCGCCCACAACGAAAAAGGCGGGCACATCTTTAAGGTGAAAGGCGACCCCCGCATCACCCCCATTGGCCGCTTCATTCGCCGCTATAGCCTCGATGAGCTGCCCCAGTTCTTCAACGTCCTGCGCGGCGACATGAGCCTCGTGGGTCCCCGGCCGCTCCCCGTCGAAGACCTCGATCCCGACGGCATGAGCAAGAAGTTCCGCTACTGGGCCGAGCAACGGGCCCTCACCGCCCCCGGCCTCACCGGCCTCTGGCAGATCAACGGCCGCAGCGACACCGGCTTTGAACAGATGGTCAACTTCGACGTTCAGTATGTCCAAAGCTGGAGCCTCACCCTCGACCTTCGCATTCTCCTCAGCACGCCGGCAGTCGTACTGCTTGGGAAAGGAGCGTACTAATGGCTGCGCTTGATCGGCCGATTAAACAGCAAGTGGGTCCCGTGCGCATCAGCCCAACCAGCTATTCGGAAGCCTCCGACTACATCGGTCGCTGGATCGACGACACCCGTCAAGGCCGCGGCCTCAACCGAGCCCGTTATGTTTGTGTCACTTCCGCGCACGGCGTCGTCGAAAGCTCGCAGAACGCCACCGTCCGCTCCGACATTAATGGGGCCGACATGGCCACGCCCGACGGCATGCCCGTCGTCTGGGCGCTCCGCTCCTTCGGCCATCGCGACCAGAATCGCGTCTACGGACCGGATCTGACGCTCGAACTCTGTCGCCGTGCCGAACAGCATGGCCACAAGCTCTACTTCTACGGCGCCAGCCAGGACACCCTCGATAAGCTCCAGGCAAACCTCCAGGCGAAGTTCCCGCGCCTCCAGATTGTGGGGACCTTTTCCCCGCCGTTTCGCCCTCTCACCCCCGAAGAGGACCGTGACATCATCCAAATGATCCGCGCCACCGGCGCCGAACTCATCTTCGTCGGCCTCAGCACCCCCAAGCAGGAACGTTGGATGGCCACCCACCGCGAGGCCTTCCCCGGTGCGGTGATGATCGGCGTTGGCGCCGCTTTCGACTTTCATGCCGGCAAACTGAAACAGGCTCCCAGCTGGATGCAGCGCAACGGCCTCGAATGGTTCTTCCGGCTTTGCATGGAACCGCGCCGCCTCTGGCAGCGCTACGTGCTGGTCACCCCGCGCTTCCTTCCCCTCTGGTGGATGCAGCGTCTGGGAATCCAGCGGTTCCCCGATTCGGCGACCCCGTAGACGGCGCCTGGGCACTTGATCGTGGGCGCGCCGTCGCCCGAACCGACTCAATCGATTTTTTCAGGAGGAAACGTTTTTTCAATGAGCAATCAAACCAAAGTTGTCGTGACGGGGGCGGGCGGTTTTATCGGCCATCACCTGGTGAAGTATCTCGTGGCCAAGGGCTACTGGGTCCGTGGTGTCGATATCAAGGAACCTGAATATGAAGCCACCGCGGCGCATGAGTTCCAGGTAGCCGACCTCAAGTATTGGGAGAACTGCCAGAAGGCCTGCGCCGGCATGGACGAAGTCTATGCGCTGGCAGCCAATATGGGCGGCATCGGTTTCATCGAAACCAACAAGGGCGTCATCGTGCGCGACAGCACGATGATCAACATCCACACCATCGAAGCCGCGCGCGAAGCCGGCTGCAAGCGCTTCCTGTTTACCTCGAGCGCCTGTATCTACCCCGGTTACCGTCAGAAGGATCCCGACATCATCCCGCTGCGCGAAGAAGAGGCTTACCCGGCTGATCCCGAAGACGGCTACGGCTGGGAGAAGCTCTACATGGAGCGCGTCTGCCGCCACTACCGCGAGGACTTCGGCCTCGACACCCGCATCGTCCGCTTCCACAACATCTTCGGCCCCCTGGGCACCTACGACGGCGGCCGTGAAAAGTCCCCCGCCGCCATCAGCCGCAAGATCGCCATGGCCGCCGACGGCGACACCATCGAAGTCTGGGGCGACGGCAACCAGACCCGCTCCTACTGCTACATCGATGATTGCGTCGAAGGCATCTACCGCTTGATGCGTTCGGACTTCCATGACCCGCTCAACCTCGGTCAGGACCGCATGCTCTCCATCAACGAATTGGTCGACATCGTCGCCAAGATCGCTGGCAAAACCATCTACCGTTCCCACGACCTCACCAAGCCCCAGGGCGTGCGCGGCCGCAACAGCGACAACACGCTGCTCCGCAAGATCCTCGGCTGGGAACCGCAGATGTCCCTCGAAGACGGCCTCGCCATCACCTACAACTGGATCGACGGTCAGCTCGAGAAGAAAGGCGCGAAACAGAAGCTGGTCGCCGAAACGCGCTAGCTCTTCTGCCGCGCACCGGGCCATGGCGGGCTTTCCCGCCCCGTGGCCCGGTCCGCGCGGTCGCTCAGAAAGAGAACCTACGTCCATGCCAAAGGTCTTGCTCGTTGGCCATGTCTGCTGCCCGGATTTGGGCTCCGAACCCGGAGTCACCTGGCGGTGGGCCAGCCACCTGGCCAAGCACAACCAAGTCTGGGTGATCTGCCATCCGCAGTACCGCGAGCCCACCGAAGCCTACCTCGCCAAACACCCGGTCGCCAACCTGCATTTCCACTACGTCGATCTGCCGGCGTGGTGCAATCCCTGGAACCCCCAAAAGGGCCCCTCGGGACTCCGCCTGCATTACCTCCTCTGGCAGCACGCCGCTTTGCGTGCCGCCCGCCGCCTCCACGCGCGGGAGAACTTCGACGTCGCTCACCAGGTCAGTTGGACCACCGTCACCGCCGCCACGCCGCTCTGGAAGCTCCCCATCCCCGCCCTCTGGGGACCTGTCGGCGGCGCCATCACCACCCCCACCGCCTTCCTCAAATACTTCGGCGACCACCAATGGTCCGAACGTCTGCGCACCCTGCGCGTCAAGATCCTGCCCTACCTCCCCGGCATCCGTCGCGCTGCCCGCCACCTCACCGTCTGTTTCGCCACCAACGTCGAAACGATGGAGTTCCTCCGTTTCGCCGGCGCGCGCGACATCCGCTACCTCACCGATCAGGGCCTGCTCGAAGATCAGTTCCGCGAGCCTTCCGCCCCGCGCCAGAACGATCGCCTCGAGCTCTTCTGGGCCGGCCGACTCGAACATCGCAAAGCCCTGCCCATCATCATCGAAGCCCTTTCCCTGCTCCCGCGCGACTTCCGCGTGCGGGTCACCGTCGCCGGCGAAGGCCCGCTCGAAGCGGAATGGAAGGCGCTCGCCCAGCAGATGAACGTCGCCGACAAAGTAGACTTCATCGGCTTCATCAACGGCGACCAGATGAGCGCCCGCATCGACGCCTGCGACGCCCTCATCTTCTGCAGCCTGCGCGACGCCTTTGGCACGGTCGTCACCGAAGCCATGACCCGCGGCCGTCCCGTCGTCGCTCTCAATCATCAGGGCTTTGGCGAAGCCGTTCCGGCCGAAGCCATCCTCAAAGTTCCCGTCACCACACCCGAGCAGACCGTGCAGGCCTACGCCGAAGCGATCCTCAAAATCGCCGACCCCGCCGTGCGCGCTCGCCTCAGCCTCGGCGCCCGCAACTACATCGCCCAACTCGGCTGGCTCCGCCGCGCCGAAGAGATGACCGACTGCTATCGCCGTCTCGCGGCCGCCCGTCAACCCGCCGCGCTCGGTTCCCAACTCCCTGCCCGCGTCGAGGATGCCTGAGCCATGAAAATCCTCCTCGTGCACAACTACTACCAGCAGCCAGGGGGCGAGGACATGGTCTTCAAGACCGAGTCCGAACTCCTTCAGCAGCACGGTCACACGGTTCTGCACGAGACCGTTCACAACGACGCCGCGCGCCAGTTGAACCCGCTCACCCTCGCCGGCAAAACCATCTGGAACCACGACGCTTACCGCCGCTTCCGCGAGCTTGTCCGCCGCGAGAAGCCCGATGTCGCTCACTTCCACAACACGTTTCCGCTGCTCTCACCGTCGGTCTATTACGCCGCGCGCCACGAAGGCGCCGCCGTCGTCCAAACGCTGCATAACTACCGGCTCGTCTGCCCCGGCGCCACGCTCTTCCGCGAGGGCCGTCCGTGCGAGGATTGCCTCCACCGCTCCGTCAAAATGCCCGCGATCCAGCACTCCTGCTATCGCGGCAGCCGCGCCGCCACCCTCGCCACCACCTCGCTCCTCGGCATTCATCACGCCGCCGGCACCTGGCAGAACGCGGTCGACGCCTACATCGCCATCAGCGCCTTCTTAGGCGACAAAGTAATCGAGGGCGGCCTGCCCGCCGCGAAGGTCCATGTCAAGCCGAACTGCCTGCACCCCGATCCCGGCTTAGGCCCGCATCAAGGCGGCTACGCGCTCTTCCTCGGCCGGCTCAGCCCGGAAAAAGGCATCGCCACGATGCTCGAAGCCTGGCGCACGCTGGGCGCTTACCTGCCGCTCAAGATCGCCGGGGACGGCCCGCTCGCCCCTGACGTTCGCCGCGCCATCGCCGAAACGCCCGGCATCGAGTGGCTCGGTCAACAGGACCGCCCGCAAGTTCGCCAACTCCTTCACGACGCCCGCTGCCTCATCCTGCCTTCCATTTGGTACGAAGGCGGCGTCCCGCTGACCGGCCTCGAAGCCCTGGCCAGCGGCCTCCCGGTCATCTCCAGCCGCCTGGGCAGCATGGAGCGTCATCTCGACGATCGCCGCACGGCCCTGCTCTTCACCCCCGGCGACCCCGCCTCGCTCTCCGCCGCCGTCCGCACCCTGCTCGCGGACCCCGCTCTTGAACGCGCCCTCGCCGTCAACGGCCGCGCCGAATTTGAACGACGCTTCACCGCCCAGCGCACCTACGAACGCCTGATGGAGATCTACGCCGCCAGCGGCGCCCGGGTCACCCAACCTCAGCCCGTCGCTGCCGTCGCGTCCTAACTGAACATTTTGAGGAAACCCGCCATGAAGATCGCCATTTTCGATTACGTCGTCACACCGAACAACGCCATCGGCATGTGCCATCGCCGCATGATGCAAGCCCTCGCCCAGGAACACGATTTCTCGCTGTTCTCCTGCCAGTTCGATAACCCCCTGCCCGGCCGCATTCAATGGTCGCGCGTACCGGCCGTCGCGCGCCCGCTCGCCGCGCTGTTTCTTTCTTTCCACGCCGCCGCGGCTTACTTCTATTACTCGCGCGGCGTCAATCGCGGCAGTTACGATTGGGTCCACGGCGTCGAAAGTAACTTCCTCTTCTCGAATCTGATTCACGCTCAGTTTTGCCATCGCTGGTTCCTCGCCAAGCACTGGAAGCGTTGCGGCCTCACTGGCCTGCGGGGCGCCTTCCGCTGGGTGGATCACTACCTCCACGCCCTGGTTGAGCCCATCGTCTATCGCCGCGCCAAACGCATCGTCGTCGCCTCGCACGGCCTGAAACGCGAACTCTCCGAACTCTACCCCTACACGCGCGACAAGATCACCGTCGTCCCCAACCCCGTCGACGCCGCCACCATGGCCTGCCCGCCTTCCTTCGACCGCCGCGCCTTCCGCGCGCAATGGGGCGCCGGCGACCAGGACTTACTCCTCAGCTTTGTCGCCCTCGGTCAATACGAGCGCAAAGGTTTGCCGCCGCTGCTCGAAGCCCTCTCCCGCCTCAAGGACTTACCCTTCAAGTTAGTCGTCGTCGGCGGCCAGCCTGACCTCATCCGTCAGTACGAGAAGCGCGTCGAGAACCTGGGACTCTCCGATCGCGTCCGCTTCGCCGGCATGCAGAAAGATACGCGCCCTTTCCTCTGGGCCAGCGAATCCTTCGTTCTCCCCTCACTCTATGAAGTCTTCCCGATGGTCGCGCTCGAAGCATCTTCGGCCGGCTGCCTGCTCATGTCCTCGCACCTGAACGGCGTCGAAGAGTTCATGGTCGATGGCGAAAACGGCATCGAGATTACGCCCGACGCCGACGGCGTCGAACACGGCCTCCGCCGCCTCGCCGCCATGACGCCCGAACAGCGTACGCACATGGCGGCCCTCGCTTCGGCTTGCGTCCGGCAGTACGACACCAATCGCTTCGTGCAAGGCTGGCGTCAGGTCTATTCCACCGGCACTAACACGCTGCAGGCGAAAGTCGCTTAATGCGTTATCAAGGCCAACAGATCCTGGTCACCGGCGGCGCCGGTTTCATCGGTAGCTTTCTCGTCGAGCGTCTGCTCGAGGAAGGCGCCGCCAGGGTCATTGTCTTCGATAACTTCTACCGGGGCCGCCGCGAGAACTTAGCGGCCTGTCTGGATCGGGTCGAGCTCATCGAAGGCGACTTACGTGATGTGCCAGCCGTCGCTTCAGCTGTCGCGGGGTGCCAAACGGTCTTTCATCTCGCCGCACAATCGCAAGTCCGTACCGCCCTCGCCGACCCTCGCTACTGCTTCGAAAGCAACGTCACGGGCACATTCAACTTACTGGAGGCATCTCGCGCCGCCGGCATCTCCCGCTTCATCTTTGCTTCCTCGCGCGAAGTCTATGGCGAGACCTTGAACGTCGCCATCTCCGAAGACGCCCCGCTCACCGCCAAGAACGGCTATGGCCTCAGCAAAGTCGCCGGCGAACTCTACTGCCGCCAGTACTCCGCCGACTTCGCCGTTTCCATCCTCCGCCTCGCGAACGTCTACGGCCCGCGCGACTATGGCCGTGTCATCCCCATCTTCGCCCGCCAGGCCTTGAACGGCCAGGACCTCACCTTGCTCGGCGGCAAGCAGGTCTGCGACTTCATCGATGTCGGGACCGTCGTGGAAATGTTCCTGCGCATCGGCAGCAGCGCCCTGCCCGGCCCGCTGAACATCGGCTCCGGCTCGCCCGTCTCGCTCATCTCGCTCGCCGAACGCATTCTCGCCGTCACCGGTTCTCAGGCCTCGCTCGCCTACCAGCCGCAGATTGCCGCCGAAGTCGCTTACTTCGTCGCCGACACCCGCCGTGCCCAACAGCAATTAGGCCTCGTCCCCCCCGCGGACTCGCTCGCTCACTTACCGGCCGTCGTCAACTACCTACGGCAGCATCCGCAGTAAGTGCCGCCTTCAATTGCCGCCGGTAGAACACCACCGTCAGCACCGCCAGAATCAGTTGCGGCACCAGCGACGCCGCCACGACGCCAATCAACCCGAACTTCCGGAACAGCAACAAACCCAACACCGGCGTCAGCACCGACGGAATGATGCTCGAAACAAACGACCATTTCACGCCGCCCAATACCCGCAGCGCCGAATCGTACACCGTCACGGGGGCGCCGAGCACCGGCTGCAACGCCAGCGCCGTATAGAACGCATAACTGGAGTAAGCGTCGAACTGTCCCCGGTAAAGCAGATGCATCAGTTGTCCGCCGAACAACACCACCAACAAGCCCAGGAAGCTGGTCAACGCAAAGAACCCGAGGAACGCCTTGGTCACCTTGCGGTCCATCTGCCGCGGACCGTCCGCGTTGTAACTCCGCGCAAAGATCGGCAGCAGCACGCTCACCATCGCCGTCACCAGCATGTAAGCCGGCAGCGTCAGATTGCTCCCCGCGCGCAACGCCCCCACATCGGCCAGGCTCGCCACCGTCGGCAGCATCACATAGAAGATATTCACCGGCACCCAGGCCAGCAACTTATTCACGCCCGCCCAGCGCCCGTAACTCCAATGCTCCGCCACCACCGCTTGCCGCGAGAGTTCCTGCGCCCCGCGCCACTTCACCTCCAGGAATGCGACGGTGACGATCATTGCCGCAATCACACTGCCCGCCGCCATCGCCGCCAGCGCACTCACCGCGCTCAGGGCGGACCAGTGGTCGAGCAGCGCCATCGTCGCCAGCGAAATCACCAGATAAATCAGGCCGCCCACCGCCGCCAGCGTCGGCCGCCCGGTGATGAAAAACGGCTGCCGCGTCAACCACCGCGTCAGCAGGAACGGTGTCGCCACGGTCGCCGCCACCATCGCCCCGGTTTCAAGTGGCGTTCCCACCACCGACACGCCCACCGTCACCAATCCCATCAAACCCGCCGCCGCCGCGCCCACCCACGGATGATGCGAGAACAAAAAGCCCAGGTATTCGTCGAGCCACTGCGTCCACTTACCCGCGCCCAGAATCGCCATCGGCTCATTCACGAAGGCATCGAACAGATTCTGCGTCAGCAGAAACCAGGCATAGCTCGCCACAAACGCGCCGTAGCTATCCACAGGCAGTTGCCGAGCCAAATAAATGTTAATCAGAAAGTTCGATCCCGCGAAAATCGCCTGCTCCAAAGCGGCCCCGCCGAATCGCTGCGTCCAGGCCAAACGGCTCACAGGTCACCCCGCGTCAACGCGTCTCCACCCGGCCTTTGTCGCTTGCCTCACGCTTCTCTGAGGATAGCTCAAACCCGCGAGAATTCGAGGGTTTTGGCGTGTTGTAACGCTGGTTTTTCGGCATTGTTCGGTATAATAGTGAGGAGATTCTTGCTTTGACGGGCTACGTGGATACGCTTCAGCCGCCATGGCCAACGCCGGAAGGCACTCGGCCCAGCAAGATGGCGCGGCTGCACATGGCTTTCTGGGTCGCGTTCCTGCAGTTTCTCGTCATCGGCTACTACAGCATGGGGCGCTCGTTCGCCTATCTGGGCATCCCGCCGGCTAAAGTCTTCATCGGCGAAATCTTCCTCGTCACGTTCATCTTCGCTTGGACCTCCGGCTTCTTCGGCGTCTGGCTCACGAGTCTCACCCGTTCGAACTCCCTCACCGGTTTTGCCTGGGCCCATCTGATCTTCCTCGGCTACGGACTCTTCGAAACCCTACGCGGCATCTCCCTCGGTTACTCGCCGGCCGTCGCGCTGATGAACCTGGTCTTCAACGTTTACCCGTTCTACATCTTCATCGGCTTCTGGTTCGGCCGTCAGGTACCCGAACTACTGGAACGTCTGATCCCGCGCATCGGGCTCTTCAACGGTCTTTATGGCCTCGCCTTCATTGGCGGCCTGAGCCACATGCAAATCTTCATCCCCGGCTCGGACGTTCCCGTCTTCGGTCAGCCCGGCGGCTCCATGGCGGTCTTACTCGGGCTCATCATTCTCGGTCGGCCCGGTAACTACACCAAGTTCCTGATCCTGATCAACGCTCTCGTTCTGCTTGGCACGCAGATCCGCGGCGATTGGGTGGGCTTCCTCGTCGCGTTAGTCGTCTGGGGCGCGCTCACCGGCAAGCTCCAGCAGGTCATCCGCGCGGGCGCCGTCCTGCTCACCATCCTGCTCATCGGCTTCATCACCGACGTCCGCCTGCCCGGCGTCGCGGGCCGCGGTGGCGAAACCTCCGTCCGTGACATCATCGGTCGCGCGATGGCCGGCATCGACAAAGACACAGCGCGCGAGTTCTCGAAGGACGTCGACGCCTACGCCGGCACCCTCTCCTGGCGCAAGAACTGGTGGAACGAAATCTGGCGTTCGGTGCACGCCACCACGGAGAACACCTTCCTTGGCCTGGGTTATGGCTTCCCCCTCGGCTCACTCGTCACTTATCTGGGCCCCGGCGTGGTCATCCGCTCGCCACATAGTATGTTCTATTACGCGCTCGGCTTCGGCGGCTGGGTCGGCTTATTACTCTTCGTCACGGTCAACCTGATGATCCTGCGTTCGCTCTGGAGAAACTACCGGCAAACCGGCTTCTCTTTTGGCCTCGCGCTCTTCGTGGGCACCCTCACCGCCGCCTCCGCCGGCAACATGCTCGAAACGCCCTTCGGCGCCATCCCCTATTACGCCCTCATGGGTCTCTGCCTCGCGCACCAGCCGGAAGAACCCGAAGACGACTTCGCCGAGGATGAATACTTCGAAGAGACTCCCGAGCCGCGTCCCTACACCTTGCCTTCCGTCACAAGGCTGCCCGATTATTCGAATTTCCGTGGAAACGAACTGAATTGAGAACAATGCGAACTGCTTTCCCTTGCCTGGCTCTGCTCCGACTCGTCCTCGCACTGCCCTTCTTCGTCGCCTGCAGCGCGCAATCGAACCCCGGCTCGCTCCCGGCACCGTCTCTCGACCTTCCCGCCGAGCCCAAGCTCGCCCCTACCGTCATCACCTCGCGAGGCCAGCGCCTGCTTCTCAGTCAGACCGACGTCGTCGTCACTTACGACTCCGACACCAACCAACTAACCTCCAACCATCCCGGTTGGTGGATCATCAATTACCCGCTCGAGCGCGTGAGAAACTTCAGCGGTAGCCCCACCAACCTCAGCCAGATCCTCTTCAACGCGCCCTTGGAGACCATCAGAAACTGGTACCTCAAAACGCCGGGCACGCCCACCGCCGAGCCCCCCGAACCCACCGGCCCCGCGCCCATCGAGCCTTCCCGCAACGTCTCGTTCGTCGTTGACGCTCGCGCCGCCAACGCCTCGGACGCCAATCCCGGCACCGCCGACGAACCCCTGCGCACCATTGGTGAAGCCGTGCGCCGCGCCAAAGCCGGCACCATTATCCGCGTGAACTACGGCGTTTATCGCGAGGCTGTCACCATCGATCTCAACGGCACCGCGGACCAGCCCATCGTCATTGAAGGCGCCCGCTCCGCCGAAGGCCTTCCCATCCTCGATGGCAACGACCTGGTTCCCGGCGACGCCTGGACGCCCACCGAATGGCCCGGCGTCTTCCGTTCGGACTTCCGCACGTCGCTCGAAGGTTCCGTCGTCCACGGCGATCAGCCGCTCCTCGAGCGCAGCACTCCCGGCGAACTCCGTGCCGGTGAGTTCGCCACCAACCGCGCCTCTCGCGAGTTCGTTCGCCCACGTCTCAGCGGCAACCTTCAACCGGCCGAAGGCGATAGCTGGGGTGGCCGCAACTGGCGCTACATCCGCACCGATAACTCCGCTAATCTCAACCTCAATGCGATCGACGAGGGCGACGCCGCCGGTTCCGTCTATTACGCTTCCACCTGGGTGTGGGTCGAGCCGGCCAAGCTCCCCTTTGACCCAGCGAAGGCTGCCGCTAAAACGCAAACCAGTCTCTTTGTCGAAGGCTCCTTCCGCGCCTTCCGCGCCTCCGGCGCCCCGCACGATCAGCAGTTGAATCGTTACCGCGTCTGGGTCAACGGCGCCCCGCTCGCTTCCACCGTTTACTCCACTGCCTCACAATTCGAATTACTCACGCCGCATCCGAACCGCAAGGGCGGCACCGAGGACGAGTGGAGTTACTTCCCCCTGCGCGAAGGCTGGAATCACCTCATGTTCCAGCTCGACACCACCGTTCACCCGCGCGACTTACAATTCAGCTTTCTTTACCCCAGTCAGATTCGGAACTCGCGGAGTAGCGCGCGCACGCCCGCTCGCCTGGATTCGCCCGACGGTGGCGTCCCCGGGAACGGAGTTACCGAGTACCTGGTCCTCGGCCCCTTCCCGGCGCAACTCGATCGCGGCGTCTATGTGCGGCTCGCCGGCGACGCGAACCCCGCCACCCAACCTCTCTCGATGGCTGCCCGCGGCACCTTGATTCATGCCGCCGGCGACTACATCCAGATCCGTGGACTCGAGTTCCGTCATGGCGCCCAGTTTCAGCAGCACGGCCAGGTTGCGCTCTATGGCCGCGGCAACTCCATTGAAGGCTCGCGCCTCGTCAATGCAGAGGT
Source organism: Bryobacteraceae bacterium (assembly GCA_044226365.1). Lineage (GTDB taxonomy): Bacteria > Acidobacteriota > Terriglobia > Bryobacterales > Bryobacteraceae > JALHNI01. The sequence goes on along the minus strand of JBGAHE010000043.1, from coordinate 23,534 downwards.
GCAAGGCATCATCTGCCGCGCCGAAGGCGGCAGTTCCGCCCCGCCCACCGTCATCCGCAACAACTGGATCCTCGACCCCGGCAACGTCGGCTTCGGCTGTTTTGGCAGTTCCGAATCCCTCACCCCGGACAATCTGAACATCAACGCCGGCACGCCCGGCCGCAGCCCGGTGCTCTTCGAGCACAACTACATCCGCAACTTCAACTGGGCCGGCTTCCCTGTCGGCTGGTCGGCGGGCGGCAGTAAGAATGTCAACCTCACTGCGCTCATCTTCCGCTACAACACCCTGATCGGCGGCTCCGGCCAGGGCATTTGGCTGGACTGGGAAACTTACGGCAATCGCATCGAAGGCAACTTAGTCCGCAACGCCTTCCAGTACGCCATTGGCATCGAGGCTTCGCCCGGCCCGAATCTGGTCGCCAATAACTTAGTCGTCGGGATGCGCGCTCACTTGAATTACAACTCGGCGATGATCGCCTCCTGGGACTCGAGTAATACCTGGGCCATCAACAACACCATCAACGGCGGCTGGAACGGTGGCAAGGGCTGGACCGGCGGCGAAACCGCCTCCGGCATCGACCTCGGCATCGGCGGCGACCGCACCATCCGCTTCGGCCCCCAGAAGAATCCCCGCCAAGCCTATCTGAATAACATCGTCATTGGCTTTGAACGCGCCCTGTTACCCCGCAATGGCGACACCGCCCAGGCTAACTTCTCGGACTCCGGCGTCGGTGGCACCGTCCTCGGCCGCGCCCCGGACTTCGTCAGCCTGCCGCTCGACAACTACCAGTTGCAACCCACCAGCGCGCTCAATCGGGCCGGCGTCCGCAATGCCCTCAGCGACCACGTCCTGCACGACTTCAACGGCCTCCTACGTCACCGCAATCTGCCGAACTCCGTCGGTGCCTTCCGCAACGAGCCCGCGCCGGATGCGCTCAACCAAAGCGTCATCGAACTCGAGTTCGAAGACGGCACGCAACGCCTGATCAATGCCTCGGCCGCCCGGGTTCAAGTCCGCAAGACCAAGTAACTTGCCCGTTACTTGCCGAACGTAAACGCATAGCGGAAGCCGACGCGGGAGCACACCCACGCCACCGCGATCGGCACATACAGCGCCGCCAGAATCCCCAACACGATGTGTCCCGCCGGATCGGTGAAGCCCAGCTTCCGGCTCAGAATAATGCGCAGTCCGCCGCCGACAATCACGTGAATCAGAAAGATCGGCAGCGAGTACTCGCCCCATTGCCGCACCACGCGCGCCAACACGCCGTCCGTCCGGTCAATCAGAATCGACACCGCGAGACCACCCAGGATGCCCACCACCGCCAGCGCAAACCGCTGCGGCGACCCGTTCTCCGTCCGGAACCCCGCGGCCACTCCGGCCGTCACCAGTCCGAACGTCACGGTCGCCACCGCTGCCAGGCGACCGCTCGCCCAACTCGTCAGGTCCTGACGAATCCAGTCGCTCAACCACACGCCCAGCGCAAAGAACGGCAAATGGAATGCCGCGGCCACCAGCACCTTCGGCAGGGCGCTCTCGAAGAGTAAGTCCAGCGCCAGGGTCGCCATCGATACGCCAAAGAAAACGCGCGCGTCCGGCCGCCAGCGAATCACCAGCAGAAACGTCATCAGGATCAGAAACAGCGCGTGGAGAAACCAGAACTCCATCACCGGCTCCACCAGCAACGCCCGCCCCACCGCGGCCGCCGTCAGCGGCGGCGCCTGATGATTGGTCGCCCCCCGGCCCAGGCTCATCACCAGCACTTGGATTAACGTCCACACGACGTACGGATACAGCACCACCTTCAGCTTGTCCACCACGTATTCGCCCGTGGATCGCCTGGCCGACCGCATGGCGAACAAGCCGCCCAGCAGAAAGAACATGGGCATGTGGAAGGAGTAAATCCAGCGATTGAGAAACTCGGCCTCGGGCGAATTCGGCATCACCCCGCCGTTAATCAGCCCCGGGATCACATGCCCCACAATCACGAGAAAAGTCGCGAACCCCTTGGCCGTATCTACCCACTCCACCCGCTTCGCCGTCGGTCGATCAGGAGGCTGCATGACCCGTCCCCCGTGTGAGCATCCCGTTAATCTAGCACAGCCACCCCAATTTTCCCCGCTTTCCGCCCGTACCAGGGCTCCCAGAACCAGCCCTGGAGCTTCGTGCCACAATAGCAATGCGATGTCGAAGAAATGGTACGAATACTTCGTCACGGTAGACGGAGGAAACAGCAGTGCCGCGCCCGCTGACGCTGCCCAGTCGATCGCCGAGATTGCCGCGGCGGTCGCGCCGCCTCCGCCGCCGCCCCAGGTCCAGTTCAACAAGCCCGCCGCGCAGGTCACCACCTTCGAAGACATTTATGCCGCGGCCGAGATCCGCCCGCCCGCCAACGGCTACAGCATTCTCAAAATTCACGACATGCTCTCGAGCGACCATCTGAAACAGATGCCCGCCGAGATGAAGCGCGGCTCCATCCTGGTCGCCTTGGACGCCGCTGGCGTCAAGATCCAGGACGTCATCCAGGACGCCGTCCGCCGGGACCAGGCGCTGGACGCCTTCGAACGCGTCCGCCAGAAAGCGGTCGAAGACCTCGAAACCCGCAAGCTCGAAGAGAATCGCCAGTTGCAGGAAGAGCTGGACCGCCTTATCGCCGAACGCCGTGCCAAACTTCAAGCCAATCTCGATGAAGTCGCCCAACAGAAAGAATCCTTCTTCGCCTGGCGTTTGCAGAAGCAGCAAGAGGAACAAAAAATCGCCGATTGCGTATCCTACTTCGTGACCGAAAATCCGATCACCACCTCCACTAAGCCCCGCCCCGTGGTGACCGAACCCAAGACGTCATAAACTAGCCCCTGGGGAAACGGGCTAAAGGGAAAGGGATCTACACTCATGTGGCCACGGCTCTCACGAGTCTTCCGCTCATTTTTCGGCTTTTTCATCTCCGTCGCGGAGAACCCCGAGATCATTCTCGAACAGAACATCCGCGACATGAACGATCAGGTTCCTCGCATGAACGAATCGATCGCCATGGTAAAGGCCAACGTTACGCTTCTCGAAAAAGAGGAAGCCAAATACAAAACTGACCTCAGCGAACTCACCGCGAAGACCAAGGCCGCCATCCAGGCCGGCCGCGACGACATCGCCGCCACCTTCGCCGCGCAACTCGAACAGGTCCGCTCCGCCATGGCGCGCACGCAGGCTCAATTGGGCAATGCCAAAGCCGCCTATGACAAAGCCCTAGTGGTGAAGTCCGCCTTCATGCGCGAAAAGGAACGCAAAACCCGCGAAGCCATGCAGGCCATTCGCGATAACCGCCGTTCCGCCTGGCAGAAGAAAGTGGCGGACGCCATGGAGCAATTCGAAGTCGCCGGCCTCTCGCAAACTCACGACGAGATGATCCGCAAGATCGAAGAGCAAACCGCCGTCAACGAAGCCCGCATGGATATGGCCCTCAACAACGTCGACCAGCAGCGCTACGAGATCGAAAAAGAAGCCGAAAAGCTCCAGGCCAACGAACTCCTCAAGCAGTTCAAAATCGAAATGGGCATGGCTCCGCAAGCCAGTGCCGACGCGCCGAATAAAACCATCGGCGGCCGCGAAGGCGAAAGGACCGTCTAACTCATGGCAGTCAAAATCGAAAAGGGTGGCTGGGTCACCATCTTCCTGCTGGGCGCCGGTCTGGTCGTTTACGCCCTCAACCGCTACAACGTCATCGACTTCGGCAGCCTCTTCGGCAGTTCGTCCAAAGCTCCCGAGACCGCGCAGCAGATCGATCCGAGCTACCCCACCAAGTCGGCCTCCGGCAAGTCGGACACCAACGAAGTCAAAGTCCGCGTCAACATCTGGGTGGGCTGCGTCGGCGGCCTGGTCGCCAACGGCGGCCTCGACACCGCCGCCGGCTCCATCTACGACAAGAAGGGCTTGAAGGTCTCCTTCAAGATCATCGACGACTGGACCGAAGGCGCCACCGCCCTCGCCAACAACAACGTCGACGTCATGCTCACCACCGCCGACGTCTGGGCCAAGGACTACGCGCAGTTCCGCGACAAAGGCTTCAACGCCCGCGCCGTCTACCTCGTCGATTGGTCGCGCGGTGCCGACGGCGTCATCGGCGGCCCCGGCATCAAGTCCATCGAAGACCTCGCCGGCAAGCAGATCGCCTTCGCGCCAGCCACCCCGTCTCACTTCCTGCTCTATAACGGCCTTCGCAACTCCGGCCTCTCCACCGCTCAGCGCACCGAGATCTTTGCCAAAGCCATCCCCACCAAGGACGGCATCGAACCAGCCACCCTCTTCGCGCAGAAAAAGGTCGACGCCGCCGTCGCCTGGGACCCCGACATGAGCGACGCCGTCGCCAAGCGACCCGGCTCCCGCAAGATCTACGACACCAAGATCGCCAACCGCCTCATCGCCGACGTCCTTGTCGTCAGCGATCGCTACGCCGCCAGGAATCCCGAAACGCTCGCCAAGTTCCTGGAAGGCTGGCTGGAAGGCGTCCAGTTCATCAACCAGCAGCCCAGCCGGGCCTACAACCTGATCGGCACCATCAAGGACTTCAACATCCCCGCCGACCTCGCCAAGTCCATGCTCGAAGGCGTCCGCCTCGCCGACTACGCCGATAACAAGAGCTTCTTCGGCACCAAGGGTGCGGACTCCGACTATCAGAACGTCTTCAAGATGGCCACCGAGATGTATCGCGAGTTGCGCCTCACCAAGTCCTCGCCCGACCCCGAAGGCTCCGTCGATCGCCGCTTCGTCGACGCCATGGCTGACAAGTTTTCCGCCAAGTCCACCGAGGCTCCCGTCGAGTATCAGCAGCCCGCGAAGGGCGCCACGCCCTTTGCCACGCAGCGCCGCTCCATCTACTTCGAGACCGGCTCGGCCACCATCAGTCCGGACTCCCGCGCCGTGGTCGACGAAATCGGCGGCTTCATGCGCGCCTACGAAAACACCATTGTCGACGTCGACGGCAATACGGACTCCGTCGGTGCGCGCGACATGAACGTCGCCCTCTCCCGCGAACGCGCCGAATCCGTTCGCCGTTATCTGCTGCAGAAATACGGCTTCCCCCCGGAACGTCTCCGCACTGCCGGCAACGGCCCCGATAAGCCCGTCGCCTCCAACGACACCGCCGAAGGCCGCGAGCAGAATCGCCGCACCGACATCAAAATCTACGCCAACCCGGCGGCGAAATAACCGTGGGCAAGATTCGTCAGCCCGTCGGTGCCGCCACCCGCGTCGTGCTCGGCGTGGCGGTCTGGGCCTTGATCATCGGCGTCTGGTTCGGCCTCTCGCACAGCAAACTGCTGCCCCCGTTCGCCCTTCCCGACCCCTTCGGCGTCGTCAAGGCCTTCGGCTCCCTCTGGACCGAATACAACCTCCTCGGCAACGTCTTCATGAGCTGGTGGCGCATCGCGCAAGCCTTTGTCTGGTCGGCCCTGGTCGCCATTCCTTTGGGTCTGCTGATGGCCGCCTTCCCCCCTCTGTTCCACTTCATCAACCCGGTCGTGGCGCCCATGCGCTCCATGCCCATCACGGCGTTCGTCCCCGCCTTCACCGCGCTCTTCGGCATGGATGAAGGCATGAAGGTCGGCTTCCTCTTCTTCGGCATGATGTTCTACCTGATCGCCGTCGTCGTCGAAGAGGTGAACAAAGTCGATGAAGCCCTGCTCGAAACGGCTTACACCCTCGGCGCCGGCACGCCCCAGGTGCTCTGGCTCATGTTCCGCGCCTCGTTCCCCGGCGTCTTCGGCTCCTTCCGCATCCTCTACGACATTGGTTGGACCTACGTCATCCTCGCCGAAATGGTCAACGCCCGCAAAGGCGTCGGCTACATGATCGAAGCCGCGCGCAAGGTGCTCGACTTCGAACGCGTCTACGCCGGCATCATCGCCATTGGCGTCGCCGCCTTCCTCTTCCGCTGGCTCCTCACCATCGCGGAACACCAGCTCTTCCCCTGGCGCCGCGCCACTTCCCACACCAGGACGGCCTTCACCAAATGAAGCCTAAAATCACGCTCAAAAACGTCGGCCGTACCTTCACCGATCCCGAAGGCCGCCAGGTCGAAGCACTCCGCGGCGTGAACCTCGAAGTCATCGACGACTTCGCCGCCGATGGCAAAGACATCGGCGAATTCCGCGTCCTCCTCGGTCCTTCGGGCTGCGGCAAGTCCACCATCCTGCGCATGATCGCCGGCCTCGATTTCCCCACCACCGGCGACGTCTTCGTCAACGGCCAACGCGTCACCGGCCCCGGTCCGGACCGCGGCATGGTCTTCCAGAAGTACACCTCCTTCGCCTGGCTCACCGTCGCCGAGAACATCGAGTACGGCCTGAAGCTCAAAGGCGTCTCCGACGGCGAACGCAAAGATACCGTCGCTCACCTCGTCCAAGCCACCGGCCTTGCCGGCTTTGAAGCGGCCTATCCGCACACGCTCTCCGGCGGCATGCAGCAGCGAGTTGCCATCGCCCGTTCGCTCGCCGTCCGTCCCTCGGTCCTCCTCATGGACGAGCCCTTCGGCGCGCTCGATGCGCAAACTCGTTCCACCATGCAGGACCTCCTGCTCAAGATCTGGACCGAGACCGCCGCCACCATTCTCTTCGTCACTCACGACGTCGGCGAAGCCGTCTATCTCGCGGACCGTCTCTACGTCGTCAGCGCACGTCCCGGCACCATCGCCGAAGAGATTCATGTCCCCTTCCCGCGCCCCCGCACGGAAGCCCTCAAGGAGACCCGCGCCTTTCAGGACCTCGAAAACGAAGCTCTCGACGCGCTGCGCCGCGCCGCTGGCGGCTCCGGTCAGGTCCGCGTCACACTGTAAGTGCGTATGCCCGACGACTCTTTCCGTTCCCAGATCTCGCAGCAGGTCGACGAACTGGAATCCGGCAATCTGAACTACCTCAAAGAGGCCTTCCAATGGCAGTACAACGTCATTGGCCTGGCCGGCGCCGCCGCGTTTGCGCTCGTCTCGGGCACCGCCCTGCCGATTCTCCTCGCCGCCGGCGTTGAGCTCATGTATCTCGCCGTCGTGCCGCAATCGAGCGCCTTCCGCCGCCTGGTCCGCTCCTGGCGCTACGAGGACGAAAAGAAAGCCCACGATGCCAAGGTTCGGGCGTTGCAGCAACAACTCCCCGCCGATGTCCGCGAGCGCTACAGCAAACTCCAGCAGGTCGCCCAAAGCATCCGCGCCAACTACGGCCGGCTCTCGTCTACGTCGCAGATCTTCGTCGACCAGGTGCAGCAACGCATCGATACCTTGCTGAACTCCTTCTTGCGTCTCGCGAGCGCCGAAGCCACTTACACCGACTATCTCCGCCGCGCCAACCCGCGCGCCATCGATCAGGAGATCGCCCTGCTTGAGCGTCACCTCGACAATCAGCCCGTCAAGGTGCAGGAGATCAACCGCAAACGCATCGAGATCATGCACAAGCGCCAGGAGCGCTTCAAGAAAATCGTCGAGGACCTGCAAGTCATCCAGGTGCAGTGCGCCGCCATCGAAGACGTCCTCGCCCTCATCCGCGATCAGTCCATCTCCCTCACTGACCCTCAGGAAGTCAGCGAAAAGCTGGACCACCTCATGCAGGACGTCGAAACCACCGAAGCCACCGTCAAGGAGATCGAAGACTTCTTCCATCTCACCGCTTCGGAAACCAACCTGACGCTCCCGCCCGTTGCCGCGGCCGCCCCCCCGGAAAGCCATCCTACGCGTAATCGGAACCGCAATGCCCAATGACCCTTTGCCCGGCTGGGCTCAACAACTCTCGCAAAAGTATTACTCGGGCGCCTACGTCCAATTCATCCTGCATCAGAACGTCCACGACCTCGTCCCCCTGCGCACGGCCACCAGCCTCACCTACGTTCCCCTCAAAGAGTTCCTGCAAAAAGGCCTCTTCGCCCAGCGTCAGATCTTCTTCGACTATGACCGTGGCGGCGGCCTCACCTTCGGCTCAAACGAAGTCCAGGCCGACTTCCGCCAGGCTCTGGGCGGCTACGACGCTTTCCACGGCACCAACTACTCCGGCGGCCTGCCCCGCAATCCCGATGGCGTCCTCGGCATCCTCGACAACTACCTGCGCCTCCGCCTCCTGGACCATCGCAAAATCGCCTTCACCATTTCCTTCGCCGAAACCGTCGCGCCCGCCGGCGACCCGCAAAGCCTCTCGCCCGAGGACCGCAACGCCATCGTCATCCTCAAGCGCTGGGCCCACAGTCCGCATTTCCTCCGCCAGGACGTCACCATCTGCCTGATCGCCGAGAACCTCCTCGAGCTCAACCAAAGCCTCGTCCAGCATCCCGGCGTCGCCTCCATCCGCCTGCCGCTGCCCGACGAAGCCGAGCGCCTCGCCTTCATCGAATGGCAGTTGAACGCCACTCCCCTGCCCGCCGGCTCGGACGTGGCCCCCGCTGTCATCGCCCATCTCACCTCGGGCCTCAAGCTCGTCCAGTTGCAAGGCCTCCTCGCCCACGCTCACCACAACCGCGCCCCCCTCACCGTCAAGGAATTGGGCATTCGCAAGCGCGCCCTCATTGAGGCCGAGTCCGGCGGCATGCTCGAGTTTGTCCACACCCGCTTCACGCTGGACAACGTCTCTGGCAGTGCCGGCGCCAAGCAACTTCTGCGGGACTCCGCCCGCGCCATCGCCCAAGGCCGTTCGGACGTCGTCCCCATGGGCTACGTCATCTGCGGACCCGTCGGCACCGGCAAAACCTTCATCGCTTCCTGCTTCGCCGGCGAAGTCGGCATCCCCGCCGTCACCCTCAAAAACTTCCGCAGCATGTGGCAGGGTCAAACCGAAGCCAACCTCGAGAAAGTCCTCGCCCTCCTCAAAGCCATGAGCCCCATCATGGTCATCGTCGACGAAGCCGATGCCCAACTCGGCGATCGCTCTTCCTCCGGCGACTCCGGCGTCAACAACCGCGTCTTCGCCCAAATCGCCCAGTTCATGGGCAACACCGACCATCGCGGCAAAGTCATCTGGTTCCTGCTCACCAGCCGCCCCGATCTCCTCCCCGTCGACCTCAAACGGCAAGGCCGCGCCGAAGAGCATCTCGCCCTCTTCTACCCCGACACCAAAGAGGACCGCCTCGCCATGCTCCGCGCCATGCTCACCAAAACCCGCATCCCGCTCGCCGGGCCCGACGTCGAGCAGGCCTTCCTCGAGAAAGCCGGCCAACTCTCCGGCGCCGACATCGAAGCCGTCCTCGTCCGCGCCAGCATGCGCAGCACTCTCGCCGGTGTGGCCGCGGTCACCGCGCCCGACCTCCTCGCTACTCTCGACGACTTTATCCCGCCCTCCTACCCGGCCGAAATCGAACTCCAGAACCTCGTCGCCGTTCAGGAATGCACCCGTCGCAGCCTCCTGCCAGAGAAGTACCGCACCATGAGCCGCGAAGATATTGCCCTGCGTATCGCCGACTTGAAGTCTCTGCTCGGCGATTCGTGATACCCTATTTTTCGATATGGTTAGTTCCCTGTCGAAACTCGCTTACCTCTTACTCCCGCTCTCCCTCTGGGCTCAAGGCACCAACGGCACCATTGCTGGTCTCGTCTCGGACCAGGCCGGCGCCGCCATCCCCGGCGCCAAAGTCGTCCTCCAAAATCAGGCCACCAGCTTCACTCGCGAAGCCGTCAGCAACGCCAGCGGTCAGTACGCCGCCTACGCCATGCCCGCCGGTGAGTACCGCATCACGGTCGAACATGCCGGCTTCCAGAAGCTCGTCCGCACCGGCGTCCAACTCACCGCCGCGGACGCCATCACCGTCGATCTCAAGCTCGCCATCGGCGACGTCCAGCAAACCGTCGAAGTCACGGAAGCCGCTCCCCTCCTCCAATCGCAAACCGCCATGGTCTCTTCACTGGTCACCAACGAGCAGATGATCGAGATGCCGCTCAAGAGCCGCACCTTCACCTCGCTCGTGTTGCTCGGCCCTGGCGCTTATGCCGGCTCCGCCAGCAACCTCACCAGTTCGCCGTACGCGATGCGCGGCGACGTCAACATCTCCGTCAACGGCTCCAGCCCGCAGAACAACTCCTACTTCATCGACGGCATGGTGAACCGCAACCTCTGGCTCAGCACGCTGATCATGGTCCCCACCGTGGACTCGATCCACGAAATGCGTGTCCTCACCTCGAACTACACGGCCGAATACGGCATCGCCGCCGGCGCCATCACCATCGTCCAAACCCGCTCGGGCGGCAACAAACTCAAGGGCAGCGTCTATGAGTTCTTCCGCAACTCCGCCCTTGACGCGAACACCTTCTTCAATAACCGCTTGGGCGTCGAAAAGCCCGCCTTCCGCCGCAACGAGTTCGGCGGCACCCTGGGCGGCGCCATCAAAAAGGACCGCACCTTCTTCTTCGCCGACTATCAGGGCATTCGCCTCTCGCAACCGCGCAGCACCATCGCCAACATCCCCACCCTCTCCCAGCGCGACATGGTCCGCACCGGCAACTTCTCTGCCCTCGGCACTCAGGTCTTTGACCCGTATACGCTCGTCGATGGCCCCAACAACACGCGCATTCGCGCGCCATTCCCCGGCAACCAGATCCCCGCCAGCCGTCTCGACCCGGCCGCGCTGAAAGTCTTCACCCTCTTGCCGACGCCGACCTCACCGGCGGCCAATCGCAACTTCGCCTTCAATCCCTCCCAAACCCAGCAGACCGATCAGTTCGACGTCCGGCTCGACCAGAACGTCGGCACCTCCGATCGCTTCTTCTTCAAATACTCCTTCGATAACACCAACCTCCTGAGCCCCGGCCTGCTGCCCGTCGCCGCTAACTCCGGCCTCTCGAACATCGGCGAGTATCTCTCGGCGGACGGCAACCAACCCGCCACCACCACGCCGCTTCGCAACCAGTCCGGCACGTTCAACTACGTCAAAGTCTTCACGCCCACCCTAATTAACGAACTCCGCTTGGGCGTCGTGCGTTGGAACCAGAACATCGAACCGCTCGGCAACCGCTTCAATACCGCCGACGCCGTCGGCATCCCCGGCGTCAACATCAACGACAAGTCCGGCGGCCTGCCTTCGCTCAGCATCACCGGCTTCACCGTCCTTGGTGACAACTCCACTTACCCCGAAGTCAGCCGCACCACCTCTTTCCAATACGAAGACGTCGTCACCTGGACCAGAGGCAACCACACGTTCAAAGCCGGTGGCGTCTATGTTCGCCACCGCTTCAACGGCTTCTCCGCCTTCCCCACGCGCGGCGACTTCGCCTTCAACGGTCAGTTCACCCGCCAGATCGGCACCACCACCGCCGCCACCGCCCTCTCGGACTATGCCCTCGGCGCCACCAGCGGCATCAACCGCAACATCCTGGTCGGCACCTTCGGCATGCGCTTCTGGAACTTCGGTGCCTTCGTCGACGACACTTGGCGCGTCAATCAGCGCTTTACCCTCAACTACGGCCTTCGTTACGACGTCCAGGCTCCGCCCTACGAAGTCTATAACCGCTGGTCGAACTTCAACCTCGATACGCGCAAGCTCGAGATCGCTTCGGGCTCCGGCACCGCGCGCCGCCTCCGTCAGCTCGACCTGAATAACTGGTCGCCGCGCCTCGGCCTCACTTACATGCTCATCAACGACCGCAAGACGGTCCTCCGCTCGGGCTTTGGCGTCTCCTATGTCGAAGCCGGTCAGGGCGGCGGTCAACTCTACAAGAACCTCCCGTTCTTCTACTCGCAGGTCATCGCGACGGACCAGAACGCTGCTCCGCCCTCGCGCCTCTCGCAAGGCATCCCGGCCTCCACTCCCCTGAGCCCCACCGACACCGCCGCGCTCTCTTCCGGCAGCCCCAACGCCTGGGACTACGCCCTGCAATCCACCCGCGTGATGCAATGGAGCCTGGGCATCCAGCGCGAGATCCTGCCCCAGACGCTGGTCGAAGTCAGCTACGTCGGTACCAAGACCATCGGCCTCATCAGCAACCGCAACATCAACCAGTCGATCCCCGGCGCCGGCGCCCAAGGTCCTCGCCGTCCCTTCTTTGCCACCAACCCCGACTTAGTCAACGTCACCTTCCGTTCCAACTATGCCGGCGCCAAGTATCATTCGCTCCAGTTACGCGCCGAAAAACGTTATAGCTTCGGCTTCACCGCTTCGCTCGCCTACACCTATTCGAAGTACATGGGCAACGGCCAGAACATCAACGGCGGCGGCAACGGCGCACCCCAGGACTTCCGCTGTACGGCCTGCGAATGGGGTCCCATGCCGGAAGACCGCAACCACATCATCGTCTTCAATCACAACTGGTCCCTGCCCTTCGGGAAAGGCCGCCGTTACCTCACCAGCGGCGTCGCCAGCCACATCATCGGTAACTGGAACCTCACCGGCATCTGGACCGGTGCCACCGGTGAAAAGATCACCGCCACCGCCGCCGCCGCGGTCTCCAACTCCGCCGGCGGCGGCGGCGACCGTCCCAACCGCATCGCCAACGGCAACTTGCCTTCCGACCAACGCACCATTGACCGCTGGTTCGACCTCGCCGCCTTCGCTCCCGCCGCCCAATTCACCTTCGGCAACTCCGGCCGCGGCATTCTCGTCGGCCCCGGTAGTCTCAACGTCGACTTCGGTATCCAGCGCGAATTCCCCATCGGCGAAACCCGCCGCCTTCAGTTCCGCTGGGAGATGTTCAACGCCTTCAACCGCGCCAACTTCTCCGTGCCGAACGCCGCCATCGGCAACCCGCTCGCCGGCGTCATCTCCGCCACCGGCCCCGCTCGTGTGATGCAATTAGGGCTGAAACTCTACTTCTAATGCGCCGCCGAGAACTCCTCACCACCTCCTTACTTGCCACCGCCGCGGCTTGCACGTCCTCCCCGACGAGCAAGCCGTCGCGGCCGAACATCCTCTTCGTCATCGCCGACGACCAGTCCTGGCGCGATGCCGGCGCCTATGGCGCCAGGCACGTCAGCACACCCGCCTTCGACCGCGTGGCCCGCGAAGGCATCCTGTTCAACAACTCCTTCTGCGTCTCGCCGTCCTGCACTCCCTCGCGCAGCGGTGTGCTCACCGGCCGTCACGTCTGGCAGCAAGGCGAGATGGGCGTCCTCTACGGCGCCATCCCGGCCGACACACCGCTTTATCCGCACTTACTCGCGAAAGCCGGGTACGCCACCGGTTACACCGGCAAAGGCTGGGCGCCCGGCGATTGGAAGGCCCTCGGACTTGCCAGTTACCCTTGCGGCAAAGAATACAACTCGATTAAACATGCCGAGCCCGTTCGCCCCGGCATCGAACCCGCCGACTACTCCGCCAACTTCAAGCAATTCCTCACGGAGAAGCCCCAGGACGCGCCCTTCTGTTTCTGGTTCGGCTCCAAAGAACCCCACCGCATCTACGACGAAGGCAGCGGCCTCCGGCTGGGCAAGAAGCTCGCCGACGCGCAGGTTCCCCCCTACTTACCGGACACGCCCGAAGTCCGGTCGGACTTACTCGATTACTATCTCGAGATCGAGTGGTACGATCAGCAACTTGCCAAAGCCCTCAAGATACTGGAAGACACCAAACAACTCGATGACACCCTCATCGTCGTTACCAGTGACAACGGCATGCCCTTCCCGCGTGCCAAGGTCAACCTCTATGACGCCGGCGTCCACATGCCGCTCGCCATTCGTTGGGGCAAGAAATTAAAGGCCGGTCGCGTCGTCGACGACTTCGTCAGCCACACGGACTTCGCCCCCACCTTCCTCGAAGCCGCTGGCGTCGCACTCCCCTCCGGCATCGCCGGCAAGAGCCTGCTGCCACTGCTTCTGAACGACGCCCCGGACCCCGCGCGCGACCACGTCTACACCGCCATGGAGCGTCACACCATGTGTCGCCCCGATGGCGCGGGTTACCCGATGCGCGCCCTCCGCACCAAGGATTACCTCTACATCCGCAACTATGCGCCGGACCGCTGGCCCACCGGCGGCGACTTCCTCTCGTCCAACCGCACCAGCCACGGCGATATCGACGGCGGCCCCACCAAGGACGTCGTCGTCAAGCAGAACACGCCCCTCTGCCTCGCCAAGCGGCCCGCCGAAGAGCTCTACGCCCTAGCCAGCGACCCGTTCCAGATCAAGAACGTCGCCGCGGATCCTGCCCACGCCTCCGCCCTCAAGGACCTCGGCGCCAAGCTCACCGCCTATCTCAAAGAGACCGGCGACCCCCGCCAGAACGGTCAGGACCCCTGGCAGAACTACGCCTACCGCCAAACCGCTGGCTACGGTTCCAGCTTCAATAAGTTATTGCCTGAATCGGTTCGCGAAGCCGCTCGGAACAAGCCGCAGCACAAGCCCGAGTAAGTTAGCGGCTATAGCCTTGTTGCTGCCAAGTACGTAACTGTGCCGAGAGCCGCTGCACCACATCCGGCATTTCCGCATAAAGGTTCTTATCCTCGTGCGGATCCTCCTTCAAGTGATACAGCTCACCTTCCGGCTCTCCCGGTCCCGGCTTCACCACGACCGGGGCCGTAAAGCCGCCCGAGCCGCGCCCCACGATCAGTTTCCATTCGCCGTCGCGAATCGAAAACATGCCGTTGCCCGCATGATGCACCACCGCTTGGCGCTTGCTCTTGGCCGCCCCGAACAATACGGGCGCAAATGAGTAACTGTCTTCCGCCATGCCTTCGGTCAGCTTCACGCCCACCACTTCGGCAATCGTGGCAAATAAGTCGGTGTGGCAGGTGATCTGCGTCGTGGTTCTCCCCGCCTTCACCTTCGCCGGCCAGCGGACGATGAACGGCACCCGATGGCCGCCTTCCTGAATATCGCTCTTCTGTCCGCGCCACTTCCCATCGGCCCAATGGCCCGCCGCCTCATCCGCATCGCGCTTCTCCCATGGTGCGCCATTGTCGCTGGTGACGATCAGCAACGTATTGCGCGCCACGCCGGAGGCCTGTAACTGATCGACAATCTTGCCGATCGAGGCGTCAATCTCCCCCACGAAGTCCCCATACAAGCCCGCCTTCGACTTACCCTGATACGGCTTCGAGGGTACCCAAGGCGTGTGCGGCCCCGGAAACGGCACATACGCAAAGAACGGCTGCTTTGCCTTCGCCGCGGACTCGATGAACTGGCACGCCCGCGCCGTAATCTTCGGCGTCACCTCGTCCATCTGGAAGCCCGGCGCAATCGGCCCGCCGCGCCAATACGGCCCGCGCTTGATCTCGCCGTTATCGGCGATCGTGGCCGTGGGTTGCTCCTGCACCCCGTGGCCATCCACGTAGACGTAAGGCGGCATGTCCAGCGAAGCGGGAATGCCAAAGTACTCATCGAAGCCGTACTCCAACGGACTCGGCCGCAGCTCCTTCGCGTAATCCACCTTTTCGGCCGTGCCGAACCCCAGGTGCCACTTCCCGAAGCCGCCCGTGCGATAGCCCTGCTTCTTCAGCATCGACGCGATCGTCTCGCGGCCCGGCTCAATCAGCGCCGGCGAATAGCCGTTCAGCACGCCCTGTTTCAACTTCGTTCGCCAGCAGTAACGGCCCGTCACCACTCCGTAACGGGTCGGCGTGCAGAGAGAAGACGGCGAATGCGAGTCGAGAAAGCGCATGCCTTCGCGCGCTAGCGCATCCATGCGCGGCGTCTCCACCTTGCCCTCCGGATAGTAGACGCGGACGTCTCCATAACCGAGGTCATCGCACAGAATCACGACGATATTGGGCTTCTCGGGAGCGGCCTGCAACGCGGAAGCAGCCAGGGAACAGTTGAACAGCCGGCGGGTCACCCTTGCATTCTATCTACTCGTAGCGCAGGGCCAGAATGGGATCGATGCGGCTCGCGCGCCGCGCGGGAATCAGGCCCGCCAGGCACGCCACCAGGATCAGCACGACCATCGACGTGCCGACCACCACCGGATCATTCGGCGTGATGCCGTAGAGTTGCTTCGCCACTAGGCGACCCAGCAGGATCGCCGTCGGCACGCCCACCAGCAAGCCCAAACCCAGCAGCGTGAGCACCTCGCGCATCACCATCCAAATCACTTCGCCGGGTTGGGCGCCCAGCGCCATCCGCAACCCCAGTTCCTTGGTGCGCCGCGCCACCACAAAGGCCATCACGCCGTAAAGCCCAACCGCGGCCAGCAGCGTCGCCAGCAAGCCAAAGCCCGCCGACAACAGCGCAATCAGCCGCTCCGTCAGCAACGTCTCGTCTAACTGCGCAGCCAGCGTCTTCATCTGATATACCGGCAACCCCGCGTCGTGCTTGCGCACCACGCCGCGCAACAGGTTATGCGCCGAGTCCGACGGAATCGCCGTCCGCACATAGAACGCCACGCCCTGCTTCCCCCAATTGGGCACGAACACCTGCCGGCGTACGCCTTCGCGCGGACCTTCGTAAAGTGAGTCCTCTACTACACCCACGATCTCCACATCGAGCTTCGTGCCTGGCGCCGTCCCCCGGCCCAGATGCCGTCCGATCGGGCTTTGGTTGCCGAAGAAGTGCTGCGCGAACTTCTGGTTCACGATCGCCACCTTCGCGTCTTCTTTCATGTCCCGCTGATCGAAGTCGCGGCCTGCCAACAGATTGATGCCCATCGCGGTGAAGTAGCCGGGCGAAAGTGAGTTCATGAACGCCTGCATGTCTTCGCCATCTTTCGCCTGATGGCCTTCCACGGACGTCGAACTGTCCCACTCGTCGCCCGAGAGCAAGGACACTGACGCCAGACCCGCGGCCGTCACGCCCGGCGTCGCCCGAATCTCATCCAACAGCTTGTTATAGAGATTCACCGTGCGCGGCGCGTCGTAGCCACTGAGGGCGGGGGCTAACTGGAACGTAACTAAGTTCTCCAGATCGCTGAAGCCGGTATCCGTGGCTTGTAAGTTCTGTAAGCTACGCACGAACAAGCCCGCGCCGAACAGTAACAGAAAACTCAGCGCCACCTGCGCCGTCACCAGACTCTTACGTAAGAACAACGAACCGCCACTGCCCGCCACTGAGCCCACCGCGTCCTTCAGCGTGCTCCATAAGTCGGGACGGCTCGCCCGTAGCGCGGGCACCAACCCAAACAGCAAACCCGTCAGGATCGTCATGCCCAGCGCAAACAGCAGAATCCGGGCATCGGGCTCCGGGCGAATCAGCAACGGATTGCCCTCCGAAGGCACGAGCGCCAGCAAGCCCTTCGTCATCACAATGGCCATCGCAATGCCCGCCACGCCGCCGGCAAACGCCAGCAGCAAGCTTTCCACCAGTAACTGACGCACCAGTTGCGTGCGGGAGGCGCCAATCGAAAGGCGCACGGCAATCTCCTTCTGGCGCGCAAAGGCGCGAGCGATCAAAAGGTTCGCCACGTTCGCACAGGCAATCAGCAACACCAGGCCCACCATGCACATCAGCACGATCAGTGCCGTGGAGAAGCTGTTCCGCAAGCCGGAGTAACCGCCCGCGGCAGACTCTACCTTCACCGTCCCCGCCATGAACTTCGTTCGCATGTAATTGGACCAGTTCCGCGCCGCCGGCAGCGTCATCTCATACTGGCGAATCTGTTTGAAGAGCACGGCGAGTTGTGGCGACGCGCTCTCGACGGTCTGCCCGGTTTTCAACCGCGCAAACACCTGCACAAACCGCATCCGGCGATCGTCCATGCGCACGAACGTCCACTGCGGCACCATCAGCGGCATCATCTGAATTGGCACCCGGATCTGCGTGTTGCGCGACGGATCGAGCCCGGCGAAGCCCTCCGCCGAAACACCCACCACCGTCATCGGATAGTTGTTCACCAGGATCTTCTGGCCGATCACCTTGGGATTACGCGCAAAACGATTCACCCAATAGTCGTAGCTCAGCACCACCACCGGATGGCCTTTGTATTCGCGGTCGTCTTCTTTCGAGTTGAACACCCGCCCGATCGCGGGCTTCACGCCCAGCGCGGTGAAGTAGTTGCCGGACACCATCTCGGCGTCCACCCGTTCGGTCTGGTTATCGATGCTCACCGACGTCGGCACCTGCCGGCGGCAGAACACTTCGGAGAGGACGGACGCCTTTTGCTGGAAGTCCTGATAGATCGGATACGAATGCATCCGCGGACCCATGTTGCTGCCGTTGTGGTCGCCCTGCTGGTAGAGCATCACCAGTTGCTCCGGATTTTTCACCGGGAGTTTACGCAGCATCAACTGGTCCATCAGGGTGAAGATGGCCGTGTTGGCGCCGATTCCCAAAGCCAGTGACAGGATGGCCACCGTGGCAAACAGCGGGCTTCGCCGGATCGCACGCAAGGCAAATCGAAGGTCGGGCAGAAGGCTCATGGCGCTTAGACGGTCTCCTGTTTCATCGGTTTGGTTAAGCTACGGGAAAGATTACGCACAAGTTCACCGAACGACGGCTGAAACTTCACGATTTTTGCCGCATCAGTAGATATGTGTCCGAATCTGAACATCTTTTCTCGCCTTTTCCCATCCGCGGAATCACTTTACCCAACCGCATCGCCGTCTCGCCCATGTGCGAATACTCGAGTGTGGATGGCTTTGCCAACGATTGGCACTTAGTCCACCTCGGCAGCCGGGCGGTGGGCGGCGCCGGACTGGTCATCGCGGAAGCCACCGCGGTCGAAGCGCGTGGCCGCATCACTTACGGCGACCTCGGCATCTGGAAGGACGAGCACATCGACTTCCTGAGTCGCATCACCGCGTTCATCAAGAGCCAGGGCTCGGTGCCCGGCATCCAGATCGCCCATGCGGGCCGCAAGGCCAGTTGCCAGTTGCCCTGGGACGGCGGTGCCCCGATCGCCCCCGACGCCCCGAACGGCTGGCAGGTGGTGGCGCCCAGCGCCATTCCCTTTCGTCCTGGCGACCCGGTGCCGCACGCTCTCACGCGCGACGAAATCGCGCAGACCGTCCAGTTCTTCGCCGACGCGGCGCAGCGCGCGGTGCGCGCGGGCTTCGAAGTGATCGAGCTCCACGGCGCGCATGGCTACCTGATCAATGAGTTCCTCTCGCCGCTGTCGAACCAGCGCACGGACGAATACGGCGGCAGCTTCGAGAACCGCGTGCGACTACTCCTCGACGTCATCCGCGCGGTGCGGAAAGTGATCCCCGAGACGATGCCTTTGTTGCTGCGCATCTCCGCCTCGGACTGGGCCGAAGGCGGCTGGACGATCGAAGACTCCGTGGCGCTCGCCCGCCTGGCCGCACCGCTCGGCGTGGACCTGATCGACGCCTCTTCGGGGGGCAACGCCTTGTATGCCAAGATCGCCGTCGGTCCGGGCTACCAGGTGCATTTCGCCGAGCAGATCCGCCGGGAAGCAGGCATCGCCACGGGCGCCGTCGGGATGATCACGGAGCCGCACCAGGCGAACGCCGTGATCACCGAAGGCCAGGCCGACCTGGTGCTGCTGGCGCGCGAGCTTCTGCGCGATCCCTACTTCCCGATGCATGCCGAGCAAGCGCTCGGGGTGCCGGTGAAGGCGCCCCATCAGTATCTGCGGGCCTTTGCGGGCAGCGTGCCTAGAACGGGCGCTTCTTCTTAGGCGCTTCTTTGACGCCCGGTCCAAACACGAGCGTCACATCCACCACCTGCGTCGCCTCATTCGGGAACACCTGGGCTTTGGTGGAGCCCAGGTTCTCGAAGAGGTTCTCCTCGCGGAGGCGGCTGAGGAAGAGTTCGGGGTATTCGCCGTTGTAAGGCTTGCCGTTTTCCATGCCCCACATCTTGCGGATCTGCGGTTCGGTGAGGATGTCCAGGCCTTCGATCTTGAGCTTGCCGAAAGTGTAAGGCAAGCCTGGGGTCACCAGGACGTCGATATCGGCCAAGTGCTTGTCCTTGTCGGTGCGCTGCTTGCGGGTGAACTTCGCGACGGCCTTCAGGTAGCCGGCCCGCACCAGATGAGCTTGCACGCGCTTGGTGGCGGCGGCGACTTCGGTCATGTTGGCCAGATCGCCAGGCTGCAGCACCATCGTGCGGTAGAGTTCCTTCAAGTCGCCAGCCGCACCGCGCAGACGAATCTCGCCGATGTCGTAGCTGGGGCCCTCGATCACTTCGATGGCGACATTGACACCGGTGTTATCGGCGGAAGGCTGCGAGGAGACCTTGGGGAACTTCACGTCCAGGCGGCCGCGCTGCTCGTAGATCGGGCGGATGGTGGTTTCGAGATACTGCCGGACAATGTCTTCCTTGTAGGTGGCGCCCATGGCGATCTGGTTCATGGCCAACTGCAACGCGGGCGTGGGGACAGCTTCGTTGCCCTTGAAGCTGACCTGCGAGATGTTGGCCATGGGGCGATCGGGGCGGAAGATCACGACGAGCTTGTCGCCAACGTCGGGCACCAGCTTGCTACTCACTGCGTCCTTCAGGCCTTTGGGTTGGAGGAAGGCTTCGAGCGAACGCGAGTAGCGGGCGAGGAACTCCTTGGTGGCCGGGATGCGCTCGGCGAAAAGCGGATCGTTCTTCCGGAGGTAAGCGACCATCTCCTCGTCCTTGGCGGGCAGGTCTTCGAAGCGGTAGGGGAAGACTTGCGGAATCTCGACGACCTGGAACGAAGCGTTGATCCCGCCGCCCGGAGCCGGGGCATACTTGTAGCCAACCTGCTCGAAGACACCGGAGTTGGCGAGCTTCACGCGCGCGGCTTCAAAGACGGCGTCGTCCGCTGTCTGGCCGACCTTGAGGCCGCTGTACTCGACGATGCCGGCGGCGGTGAAGGTTTTGTTGCCTTCCACGCGCAGGCTGCGGATCTGGTTGACGGGCGGCCCAGGGTCCTTCACGACCTTCGGGGCGGGCTTTTGCGCCAGCAGAGCGGAGAGCAGGAAAAGCGAAATCACGGCTTTAGGTAGGACGGCTGGGAGGGGCATCCGGTTCCTCACGGCCGCCACAGGATATCGACGTAGTGCGCGCCGCGGGTGACACCGTCGCCGGTGAGGATGGTTTCGACACGCACGGGGCCGGGTTTGGGCTTGAGTCCGACGGCCTTGCATTCGCGGGCGCCGGCGGGGATTTTGACTTTTTGCACGGAATCGCCCAGGCGGACTTCGGCTTGGGCATCCGCGTTGAAGGGCGGGAAACGCAGGGATACGTCGTAGAGACCTTGGCCGGCGATGGCAATCTCCCAATAGCCGATGGCGTTGGACTGGTTCCAGTCGGCTTGAGGGCCGCGCCAATCCTGCCGGTTCAACTGCAGCGGATTCTCAAAGCGCGTGCCGGCAATGAAACGGACGGGGGCGTAGCCGCGGGTGGCGGAGACGTCGGCGAGCCAATGGTCGTAGGCGGCTTTGAGCTCGGCGACGATCTTGGGATGCTCGGCGGCCACGTTGGTGCGCTCGCCGGGGTCCTTGGTGAGGTCGTAAAGCTCGAGTTGAAACTGCCGGGGAAGCGCCTCGCCGATGGGGTGATTGAAGAGGAGCTTCCACTTTTCGGTGCGGACGCAGAAGTTCCGGTAGGGGACCGGCGCGTCGCCGCGGTGAAATTGGATGAAGAGGCGGCGATCCGGGAAGACGGCGTTGGAGTTGGCGAGGAGTGGTTTGAGTGAGCGACCGTCGAACTGGACGTTCGACTTGAGGCCGCAGACGTCGAGCAAGGTGGGAGCAATGTCGATCATGGCGGCGAGGCGCGTCACCTGACCGGGCTGGGGAGCCCCGGGGCCGCGCCAGAAGAACGGTGAACGGATGCCGCCTTCGTAGACGCTGGCCTTCTGATTCCGGAGGCCGGCCGTGTACTCCTGATTGGTGGGGCCGTTGTCGGTCATGAAGATAAAGACGGTGTTGTCGGCGAGCTTCAATTCATCGAGGCGCTTCAGGATGCGGCCGACGTTCTCGTCGATGTTCTCGATCATGCCGTAGATGTTGGCGACCTTTTCGGACAGGCCGGCGTCGCGGTAGGGCTGTGAATACTTGCGATCGACAAGGTAAGGATCGTGCGGAGCGTTGGTGGGCACGTAGGCGAAGAAAGGCCGCGACTGGTGGCGTTCGATGAACGCGATCGTCTCGTTCGCGAAGATGTCGGTGCAGTAGCCTTTGACGCGCTCCCAGCGGCCGTTGCGCAGGAGCATGGGGTCGAAATAATCGCCGCCACCTTCGGGAGCCGAGGGCTGGCGAAGGCCGCCGCCCAGATGGACCAGCGCTTCGCTGAAACCTTTGTCGATGGGCCGAGTGGGGTAGCTGTCGCCCAAGTGCCACTTGCCGAAGATGCCAGTAGCGTACCCGGCTTCGCGGAACATTTCGGCCAGCGTGCGTTCCCGGGGGTCCATGATCGCCTGGCCCTTGTAGGTGTCGGTGATGCCGGTGCGGTAGTAATAGCGGCCGGACATCAGGCTGGCGCGGGTGGGGGCGCAGACCGGGGCGACGATGAAGTTGGTGAACTCGACGCTCTGTTTGGCCAGACGATCGAGATGTGGCGTGCGGAGCTTTTGGTTGCCGTGGACGCCCAGATCGGCGGTGCCCTGATCGTCGGTCATGATCAGGATGACATTGGGGGGCCGTTTGGTTTGGGCGGTGAGGGCGGCCGCGCCAGCAGCCAGAAAACTACGCCGGGAGTGCATCGCCTTTATCTTAGTCGCCGGCCGGGGGTGACGCAACGAAACGAACCCGGGAGTGATTGATTTGATGGAACTTAGGAAATCAGCCGTTCGCCCCGAAACGCCACCGGGCGGCGGTGGGGCCTGGACTTCCGCTTACGAACCGAGGATAACAGGCCGCGCCAAGCCGGAATCGGCAAAAGACTGATTCTACAAGCGCAATTTCGCGGGAACGGGGTTGGCGCGGGAAGTGATATTCTCAAGGAAGCAATCGAAGCGGTTCCCCGCCCTGCATGCCAAACAACAGCCGTTACGTTGATTCCTATTCGCCTTTCTACACGCCGGATGGCGTGAAGTGGCTGGTGATCGTCAACTCCGCGATGTTCGTGCTGTATTTCTTCAGCATGCAGTTCGACGTGGGACAAGGCTTCTTCCAACTGCTGCCTCTCCAGCCGATCTTCGTGGTGAAGATGCTGTTCATCTGGCAGCCGGTGACCTACCTCTTTCTGCACGCCGATTTCGGGCACATCATCTTCAACATGCTGTCGCTGTGGTTCTTCGGCAAGGACCTCGAAATCACGTGGGGCACGAAGCGATTTCTGCAGTTCTACTTTCTGTGCGGCATTGGAGCGGCCCTGTGCGTGATCGTGGCGAACGCGCTGTTTGGCGATATGCGGTCCAGCACGGTGGGCGCGTCGGGGGCGATTTACGGGTTGCTCATGGCGTTCGGCATTCTGTTTCCGGACCGCACGGTCTACTACTTCTTTTTCCCGATCAAAGCCAAATATCTGGTGCTGATTTCCGGCGCCATTGCGTTCATGATGTCCTTCGCGGGCTCGAACTCGGGAGTGTCGCATGTGGCGCACCTGGGCGGCATGCTGTTTGGCTACGCGTATCTGAAGACGAAATACCGCAACGGGTTGGATGTGCTGGGGATGGCGCAGCAGGCTTACAAGGACTGGAAGCTGCGGCGCGCGCGCAAGAAGTTCCAGGTGTACATGTCGAAGAACCGGTCCGACCAGGACCGCTGGACGCACTGAGCGGCTAAGCGTTGGCGCGCCGGCGATAGCCGGTGAACGAGCGCCAGGCGCAGAAAACCGCGATCAAC
>JBGAHE010000042.1:0-55103 GCA_044226365.1 Bryobacteraceae bacterium | reverse complement strand
AACGCGTATGATTCCGATAAACTCGACACTCGACTCGCCGCCAGCGGCGTGGAGATGATCGCACCACACAGGAGCACCCGTAAGAATCTCACGCAGGATGGCCGTCCGCTACGCAGCTACCGACGGCGCTGGAAGGTCGATCGACTCTTTGCTTTGCTACAAAACTCTCTCCGACTTGTCACCCGTTACGAGTACCATCTGGCTAACTTCACCGGCTTCGTCTACCTCGCTTGCGCCCTCATCATCCTTCGCCATTTATGAGATGAGTTCTAGGTTCATGATGAACCCTCCCTTAACCTGAACGAATTGGCAGGATTATATACGACCCGCGCGTGGAATGCACGCCCCCCTGCGACGAGACAGTTAGTAACCGTCGCGCAGAGTGCCGGAGAAGGAATGGATGAAGGAGACTAACTGCTGTTGTTCAGCGGCAGTTAGCTGGAAAGAGAACCGGCGCTGATAGTGTTCGATGACGCTGGAGAGCGTGGGAAGGGAACCGTTGTGCATGTATGGCGGAGCCTTGGCAACATCGCGCAGGGAAGGCGTTTTCATGGCGCCGTCGCCGAGACCGGTGTCGTGCAGCTTTTCGTCGGTCAGGTTGGGGCCGACGTGGCAGGAAGCGCAACGGGCTTTACCGCGGAAGAGCGCAAGCCCGGCGCGTTGATCGGCCGTGAGGGCGTTCGCGTCGCCCGCGCCGTAGCGGTCGTAGGGTGAGTCACCGGAGAGAATAGTGCGGACATAGCTGGCCAGCGCCTGCTGCAGGTCAGGTACGCTGAGCCCGACGCGCTGAGCGGCTTCAGCGACCGGCAGGGCCATCTCTTTAGGATTCTCGATGGGTTGCAAGACCTGAGCTTCGAGACTCTCGGCGCGGCCGTCCCAGAAGAAGCGATAGCCGTAGGCGCGATTGGCCAGGCGTGGGCTGCGACGAGGTCCCACCTGCCCGCCGACGCCCACCGCCAGCGGGCGAGGGTCGCTGTAAGCGTACTCCGGCTGATGGCAGGTGGCACAGGCGATGGTGTGGTCGCGGGAGAGTCGCCGGTCGAAGAAGAGGCGCTTGCCAAGGGCGACTTTCTCGGGCGTAAGCGGATTCTCTGTCGGCACGGGCAAAAACGCATCAAGACCCAGCGGCACAGCGGCGCGCACGGCCGGGAGCTTGAGCTTCCAGACCTGGTTCTTCTGCTCGCCGACGGTCCAGGCGCGCTTGGCGTCACCGAACTGACGTCGGCGCTCGGCGTTGAGCCAGGTGAACTCGCCGCTCGAGAGATTCAAACGGAAGGTACCTTCGCGGCCGACGCTATCGGCGCCGGTGACCAGCAGGGATTGCGGGCTCTCCCAGTCGACCCCTTCCATCAAGGCAATCGACCAGGGCAGTTCGCGCTCATCGTTTTCCTGAGGACGGTTCAGCACGATGACGCGGCTTTCGCGGCCGTAGTTCTCGGTGCCACGTCGCGAAAGATAGGCGAGCGTTTGTCCATCCGCGCTCCAGGCCGGCGAACTATTCTGACCGGGAAAGCGCGTTTTGATGGCGCCGGCCGGCGTCATGATGTCCGTGCGACCGGCGCGCAAGCCATAGTAGAGGTCGCGCGCGGCGGTGATGGCCATGGGTAGAAGTCGGCCCAGACCTTGCGCGACGCGCTCCGGTGAACCCGCGCGCTGCGCACCTTCGATGCGGACGGCGTAGAGATCGGCGGTGGCTTCGTCGACATAGTAAACGCGCTGCCCGTCTGGCGACCAAAGCGGGAACAGATGGCTGGCAGTGGTGTCGAGCAATGGCGCCTCCTGCCCGCCATCGACAGCGAGCAGATAGACGGCCCGTTCGGGCCGGCCTTCGACGCGGAAACGGTCATAGACGATCCAGCGGCCATCGGGCGAGAAGTCCATCTTCTTGGGATAGATCCAGGGCAAGGACCGCAGCACGCGGGCGCGTCCACCGGCAGCGGGGATGATGGCGATCTGGCTGGTGCTGTCGCGGCGAAAGAGCAAGGTGAGGATCTGCGTGCCGTCGGGGGACCAGGCGCAGGGTTGGACGAAAGCCGTTTCTTCGTTGCGATAGATGACACGGGGCGTTTCGCCTTCGACGGAGGTGGTGCGGAGTTCGTAGAAGCCGGCAGCATTGAACCAGGCGTAGGCGAGGCGCCGGGAATCGGGCGCGAAGATCGAGAAGTAGGCGAACTCCTTGGAGCCCGGAGGCCGTCGGGTGAGGCGGCGCGTCTCGCTCGGGCCCCGGACGGCCAGTTCCGCCGCATCGACGTAGGAGAGCCATTGGCCATCCGGCGAGGGGCTGCCCAACAGCGTGACATTCGGCCCCGACCACACCAGTTGCGGCATGACTTCGGCACGCGCCGCGAGCACGGTGAGCAGCAGCAGATAACGCACGGCAAGATTCTATCGCTTCGGTTCGACGACGCGGAGGCGTTGATCGACGGCCACGCCGGTGAGGACTTGGCGTTGGCCCGAAGGCCAAACGATGGTGACCTGGCGCGGCGTAGCGGTGGCGCCCAGGCCGAAGTGAACGCCATCGAGAACCGAGGAGGCATAGCTCAGGCTCGAGGTATAGGTCTGGTGTTGGCCGTCCACTTCGACGCGGGCGCCCAGGCCGTTGACGAGATCGAGAGCGAGCCAGTGCCCGGCCTCGGGCGTGACATTGCGCCAAAGCTCGACCGGTGCGCCGAGCGCGGTGACGACGACATCGACGCGGCCATCGCGATCGAGATCGGCAAAGGCCGCGCCACGGTGAGCGGCGACGGCCGCCGCGAGGCCACTGTCGGGCACCTCGGTGAACTTGCCTTTCACCTGGCGAAAAACGGCATTGGGCTGGAGATAGCGGGCGGCTTCAAACTTCTCGACGAGGTCGTTGACGTGGGAGTTGGCGGTGAAAAGGTCCTTGGCGCCGTCGTTGTCGAAGTCCACCCAGCCGACGCCCCAGCCGCCGCGGGTGTTGCTGAGCTTGGCGACCTGGGTGGCGAAGGTGCGATCGGTGAAGCTGCCGCGGCCTTCATTGTGAAAGACCGGGAAGGTCTCTCCATTAAGAGCGGTGAGGACGATGTCGGGCCGGCCGTCGTTGTCGTAGTCGCGGAAGTCCGCGCCCATGCTGGCAATGGGCTTGCCGTGGTCGAGCAACGCGACCCCCGCCAGCAAAGCGACCTCTTCGAACTTGCCTTGGCCCAGATTATGGAAGAGAAAGTTCGGGAGATTGTCGTTGGTGACGAAAGCGTCCAGGCGGCCGTCACCGTCGTAATCGGCAAAGACGATGGCCATGCCGCGGCCTTTGTGAGCGGCGATGCCGCTTTTAACCGAGACGTCTTCGAACTTGCCGCCGCCCAGATTACGGTAGAGCTGATTGGGCCGGGGATCGAAGTACTTGGGATGGCAATAGATGCGCAGGGCGCGGGTGGCATCGCCGCAGAAGCGATTCTCGGCGGCGTTCCACTTGCCGTAGTTGGTCACCAGCAGGTCGAGCTTGCCGTCCTGGTCATAGTCGAACCAGCCGGCGGTGACGCTCCATTCATCGCTCTTGAGGCCGGAACCGGCGGTAACATCGGCGAACTTGCCGTTGCCGAGATTGCGGTAGAGAGTGTTGCGGTAGACGCCGGCGACAAACAGGTCCGGGTGGCCGTCGCCATCAAAGTCGCCCGCGGCGACACCCATCGCGTAGCCTTCGCCTGGTAGACCCGCTGCTTCGGTGACGTCGGTGAACTTCCAGCCGCCATCGTTGCGATAGAGGCGGTTCCAGTCCTTGGGACCTTCTTTGCGGAGCGAGGGAACGGCGGCGCCATTGGCGAAGAACAGGTCCGGGCGGCCGTCACCGTTGTAGTCGAAGATGGCGATGCCGCCGGGCATCGTCTCGATCATCTGCTTCTGGGAGGTGGGGTGGTTCTGGAGCGTGAACGGAACGCCCCCGGCATTTTCGAAACGGAGCTGGGCGAGCGAGAGCAGGACCAGGAGCGTCATGGCGGGGTGATCTTTACCTGTTCGTCGACGACGCGTTCCTGCTCGCGCGTGCGGGCTTGCAACTGTTGGTATTTGGCCATGGCGGCCTGGGCCTCGGCGGACTTGCCGGCGGCCTGATAGGCGCGCGCCAATTGGAAGTGCAGGCTGCCGTCGATATCGATGGGCAGGGCGGCGGTGGCATGCGGCAAGGCTTCGTCGGCCCGGCCCGATTGCAGCAGCGCACGGGCCAGCGCAGCGCGCGCGGGTAGCATCTGCGGATCGGCGCGGACGGCTTTGGTGAGGGCAGCAATGGCTTTGTCGGGCGCCTGTTGGGCCAGCAGGAGGTCGCCCTGCAGGAAGAGGACGTCCGCAGTGGGGGCGCCGGTGAGGAGCGGGTCGAGCTCTTTCTGGGCGCCTTCGTAGTCTTTGGCCTGGATCAGGGAGGCGACGAGTTCACGGCGGAAGTCGGGATGGTTGGGCGCAAGGCGCAGAGCCTCGCGCCAGGCGGCGGCGGCTTCGGCCGGCCGGTTAGCGTCGCGATGGGTTTCGGCCTGGAAGCGAAAGGCTTCGGGCGATTCGGGCAATTGCCCCAGGCGGGCGAACGCCTTGCGGGCCAGAGCGTCGTAAGCGCGGATGCGCCAGTAATAGCCATCGGCGGTGGGCTGCGCTTTGGCCAGCGCAATCGCCTTGCCGAACTGTCCGGCGGCGAACGCGCATTCGGGAGTGTTGGGCGCCGGGCAGATCGGCGCACCGAGCTTCACTTCGGCGGCCTCCTCGCTGAGTGCCCAGGAAGGTTCGCCGGCGCGGCGGTAGATGTCGGCGATGGCCTGGTGGAGACCGCGCATGCGGGGCGCCTTGGCCAGAGCCTGGCGGTAGAAGAAGAAGGCGGCGCGGCTTTGGCTGACTTTCGACCGCGAGTCGGCCAGGAGGGCGAAGTGCGGGCCGCTTTCGGGGAACTTTTTTTCGAGTTGGACGAAGTCCGTGGCGGCGAGGTCCTCGTAGGTGCGCGCGAGCTGATACCAGACGGCCGGGCGCTGCGGGTCGAGGTTGGCAAGAGCTTCGAGATGCGGAAGCGCTTCGGACGGCTGGCCGGCGCCGGTGGCGGCGTCGACGAGCATCAGGCGGACTTCGACGTGTTGCGGGTCAGCCGCGGCAAACCGCTTGAGGGGGGCAATCGCCTTGGCGGGCTGACCGGTGCGCAAGTAAGAAGCGCCGAGGAAGAGGTACGTCGGGGGCGGGGCGCCGGCCTTGACGGCGGCCTCGAGAATCGGGATGGAGCGGGCATCCTCCCCGGCCATGTGCAGCGCCATGCCCTGGTTCATCAGCAGGCCACCGTTGCCGGGGATCGCCTTGACGAGGTCGGCGTAGAGGGCGGCGGCTTCCGGGAAGCGGCCCTCGGCCATGGCCTGTTTGGCGGCGGCGGCCTTCTGCTCCAGATTCGGTGCCTGTGCCAGCAGGAGCGCGGTGAAGAGGACCGGAATCATGCTTCTCTTTAGCATGGCAAAAGAAAACGGCTCCGGTGAAACCGGAGCCGTTGTTTTCCTGCGGAAGCGCAACCGTTAGAAGCGGAGCGCCAGCGAGAAGCGCACCTGCCGTTCATCCGACGAGGAGAGGACGCGAAGGAAGTTCGCGTTCGAGACGTCGGTGGAAGAGAAGCTGGTGGAGATGCGGCTGTTGGTGAAGTTGTACGCTTCGGCGCGGAAGGTGAGGTTCACCTTTTCCCAGAAGCCAAAGGTCTTGCCGAGCGTAAGGTCATTGCGGAAGACGCCCGGGTTGCGCAGGCTGTTCCGGCCCATGGTGCCGAAGCGAGCGGGGCCACCGTTCAAGTTGACCGCCGCGAAGGCGCTGGTGTCGTAAAAGGTGGTGCCGGGGCCGATGCCTTCGGGGCGTGCCACATCGAGCTTCACCTGGTCGGGCGTCTGGATGTTGCCGGGGAGGTTCAGCGTACCGCTGGGCGAGCTGGGCGAGAACGGAGTACCGGTGTAGGCCGAGGTGACGCCCGAGATGGACCAGCCACCGAGGACCTGCGAAGCCACACGGCCACTGGCGAGGCGATGGCCCTTGCCGAGCGGCAGGTCATAGACGTAGCCGAGTTGCAGCATATGGCGACGGTCATAGCCGGCGGCGGCGCGGTTGCGGTAGAAGGCGGGAGACCAGTTGTACGACGTACCCTGCCAGCCTTCGTCGTCGGCGAAGTTGATCGCCTTAGACCAGGTGTAGGCACCCTGCAGCGTCAGGCCCTTCGCCGAGCGGCGGACCTGCGCCTGCAGCGCGTGGTAGTTCGAACTCAAGTAGCCGTCCCAGAGCAAGGTGGCGATGTTGCGGCCGAAAGGAGCCGAGTAGGGACGTCCCGCGTTGCCGGCGCCGAGAATCTGGCCGGAGTTCACGTCGAGGTCACCCATGAGGTGGGTGCTCTGCGTGCCGACATAGGCGATCTGGGAAACGATGGAGCCGGGCAAACGGCGTTCAATGGTAAAGTTCCAGCTCTGCGTATAACCGCGGTGGAGTTCTCCACCGATCGGGGTGCGCATGTCCGCGTCTCGCGGCAGAGAGACGACGCCCGAAGATAGATCCGGAGTGGGGATCGCCGGGATGCCTTCCGCCAAGGACCGGACAGCGACGTTGTCGTTCGCCGACACCAGGTTCAGGTTGATGACCACGGGGTAGAAGCCACGGAGCGGACGCGACCAAGGCAGCGGGCTGAAGTTGATGCCGTAGCCCGTGCGGATGACCGTTTTGTCGTTGACGCGGTAAGCGATACCCAAGCGGGGAGCGAAGTTCTTCTTGCTGACCGAGAAACCATTGTCGCGGGGCACGTTGCCGCGGCCGCCGAGATAGATCAGGTTCGTTTCGGGCACCAGGCGCTCCAGGCCCTTGCCATTGGCGCGGCCCATGAGCGGGTAGTATTCGTAGCGCAGACCCCAGCTTACCGTGAGCTTGCGAGTGAGCTGGAAGCGGTCCTGGGCGTAGAGGCCAAACTGCCATTCGCGGCCCGTGGCGATGACGTTCTGCACGGCCTTCTGAATCTGGTTCGGCAGGCCGAGGAGGAAGGCCGCGTAGCTGTTGTAGTTGTTGAACGAACCGTTGCCGGTGACGCCGCCGTTAAAGTTGAAGCCGCCACGCGGACCGAAGCCATTCTCCGGCTGCCAGTGGGTGAGGCGGTGCAACACGCCGTCAAAGCCGAAGGCCAAGTTGTGCTTGCCCTTCACCCAGCGCACGTTCTGCGAAGTGGTGAAGCTTTCTTCCTTACGTTCGGTGGGGGTCCAGCCGGGGGCGCCGAAGTTGGCATAGGTGTTGAAGCTGATGTTCGGGAAGCCCTGCACACGTGGGTCGCTGCCGCCCAGACCGGGGATGCCGAAGGTAGCGGCGAAGTCCTTACCGAAATCCTGATTGCGGACGAACTGATCCATTCGCTGGTAACCGATGACGCCGTCGAGCAGGAGGTTCGAACTGAGGGTCATCGTGTGGCCGATCGACATGTTGCGCACCGTGGTGTCGCCGAGGGCAGCGTCCGCACCGGGGGCCGGACCGACGGCGTCCCCGAAGATGCCGGTGCCGCCCGAGAGCGCATCCATCTGGCCATAGCGGCCCCAGATCATGTGATTCGCGTTGCGCTGGTAGTTCAACTTGATGTCGTTGTACATGCGGTTGAACGTGGGCACGATCGAAGCCTGGTAGTTGTTCAGTTCCTGGGCGATGGTCGGCGTCGGATAGTAGGCCTGAATCTTCTGAGCGATCGGACTGATGCGCGAGGCCGGAATGACATTGCCCGGGAAGACGCTGCGGCCCGTACCGGTGGCGGTGTTGCCCGTGTTCGGATCGTAGATCAGGGTACTGATGTTGCTGAAGTTACCGGTGCGGATCGTCGGACTGGGCACCGAATAGGTGGCGAACTGGCCGACGCGCTGGCGGGTGTTGTCATGGCTGTAGAAAAAGAACAGCTTGTTCTTGACGATGGGGCCGCCGATCGTACCGCCGAAGTTGTTGTAGATGCTCTTCGGTTTGGCAATGGTGGAGAAGAAATTGCGCGCCTTTAAGCGCTGATTATCATGAAATTCGAAGGCGCTGCCGTGGAAGGCGTTCGTACCACTCTTGGTGACCACGGTGATTGCCGCGCCGCCCGCCATGCCCTGTTCGGCATCGCCGGAGGTGGTGGTGACGTTCACCGTTTCCACCATTTCAGCCGGCATCACGTAGCCCGCGTGGTGGGGCAGCCATAGGTTCACGCTGGCGGCGCCGTCAATCCGGGTGACGTTGTTGTTGGCGTTGGTGCCATTGATGTTCGTCCGCAGCGAGCGCTGCGGCGTATCAGTGACCGAATTTTGGAAGGCGCCAGGGGTGGCGCCGGGGACCAGATTGATGAACGTCTGGTAGTTACGTAGGCCGGGCAACGGGAGGTTCTTGACGAGATCCGCGCGGATTTCCGTGTGCGTATCCGCCTTATCTGTCTGTAATTGCGTGACTTCGGCAGCCACCGTGATCTGATCGCTGACCGCGCCAACTTCCATTTTGAAGTCGAGGCGGCTCACCGTATTGACAGTGATCAGCAGGTCCGTCACGGACTGGCCTTTGAAGCCAGCGAGATTGACCTTCACGTCGTAGGTGCCGGGCGGCACGTTGCTCACCGTAAAATTGCCGTTCGAATCTGTGACACCTTCGAGGACCAACCCGGTGCCTTTATTGGTCATGGAAACCTTGGCATCGGGCATTAGCGCACCGGAGGAATCCTGGACGCTCCCAACAAGCGAACCGTAGAGGGTTTGGGCCGACGAGGGCACCGAGAGGGCAATCAGACAGGCAAGAGCAGCGAGAAAACGCGAGCAGACCGTCCCAAAATTTTTCATTCTTCCCCTTATCAACAACACAAAACTTTATAAAAACTTAGCGCCGGTGGCGAAGGAAGTCAATGAAGAAATAGGGACCACTCCGCCGTGGGTTACGGCGGAGTGATGGGAAATGCAACGATTTCGGGTGGAAATACCGGATCTCGTAGCGAATCCGTTTTATCAGAGTCAGTCTAAGGAAGAAATAATGTTAATCAATGATCTCCCCTAGAATTCGAAGCGCCCCACGATCACGTGGTGCATGCGCGCGGTCCCGATATCCGAGAAGCTTCCGCGCCCGATGCCGTTGAAGCGTCCGAAGGCGGCCAAGCTCTGAAGGTTGTAGACGCCGCCGGGGTCGGCGAGTTGCGGTTGCTTGGTGGGATTGTTGCAGTCCCACCGAACGGTGAACCGGAAACGCTCCTTCACCAGGATGGTCTTCGAGAGCGAAAGCTGGGTCCACTGGAGGCCGGGGCTTTCGAGGACGTTGCGGCCCAGCGTGCCGGCGGTGAAAGCCGGCGGATAGGCGAAAGCCGCGGTGTTGAAGTACGAGTTCTGCGCGGCGAGAGGGAAGCGGGCGCCGACGGAGTAGTCGGGCACGACCATCTGGTCGGCAGGCAGGACGGCATTCGGGCGCACCATGCCGGGCAGGTAACGGTTGGGGCTGCCGGCGGCGGTCACCAGCATGGGCGGGCCGCTCTGGAAGGTTTGGGTCCAGGCAAGATCCCAATTGCCGAGGAAGTAGTTCTTCACGCCGCCCCCATTCATGAACTTACGGCCTTTGCCGAAGGGCAGTTCGTAGGTCATCACGCTGACGAAGCGGTGGCGGATGTCGTAGCTGGCGCGGCCCTTTTCGAGGCGGCGGTTGTAGAAGGTGATGCCGGAGCGGCCGCCGTCGTCGTCGCCGTCGTTGAGCGTCTTGCCCAACTGGTAGAAGGCGGTGAGGGTCATGCCCTGGGCGTAGCGCCGCTCGATGCGGAACGTGCCCGAGTGATGGGAGTTATGCCCGTAGTTCGAATAGTGCTGGATAGAGCCGAACTGCGGGTAGGGCTTATAGTTCTGCGAGGCGTTGAAGATGGCGTTCAACTGTGTCGGATCGGTGGAGATGTTCAGCGGGATGGCGTTGACGTCCCAGTTGTTCAGCAGGCCGACACCCGAGGAGCCCTGATATAGCGTTTCGGCCACCCAGTTCTTGGTGAGCTGATACTGAATGCCGGTGGACCACATGCCGACGTAGGGCATGCGCATGTTCGGGTCGAACCAGGAGGCGGCGCGGCCGCCGTAGTTCGTGCCAACGAAGGGCACCGAACCATCCGCCGCCGAGGGGAAGGCGATGGCGCCCGGTCCTTGCGAGAGCAGGAAGGCGTGGCGCGGATCGCCGACCGGCGCCTGGACGTTCGCCGTGGCGATGTACTCTTCGAAGTTCTGGCCGGCGGCATTGGTCATCAGGTCCACGGTGTACAGGCCGAAGCTCGAACGGAGAACGGCGCGCGGATTGAAGTTCCATGCGATGCCCAAGCGCGGCTGGAAGTTGTTCAGGTCGCGCTTGGCGAGATTGCCTTTACCGTGGACGATAGCGCCCTTGAGGCCGGTGAGCGGGTCAGTGGCGGTGGGGTCAAACTGCGACTGCTGGCCATATTTGGTGGAGAACGGCGACTCATAGCTCCAGCGCAAGCCCATTTCGACGGTGAGATTGCGGACCGGACGCCAGGTGGATTGCGCGTACCAGGCCTGCGACCACCAGCGCGGCAGCCACGTGGCGCGCACCTGTTGGAACACGCCCTGACCAACGGTGCCGAAGAGGAGGTTCGCAAAGGCGTTGCCCGTGTTGGGCGTGAACGGAAGCTCGGTGCCCGTCATACGGTACTGCCCCGAAGGCAGCGCGGCGGTGAGCGAGTTGTAGCGCGTGCGCATCAACTCATAGCCGACCTTGAGGGTATGTTTGCCGATGATCTTGGTGAAGTTTTCCTGGAAGGTGAAGTCTTCGGCGACGTCCTTGGACTTGCCGCCCGGCCCGAGGTTGTAATAGCGAGCGCCGCCGGAGTTCTGGAAGTCCGGGAAGGTTTCGGCCGAGACGCCGGGGATGCCGAGTTGCTTGGCCCAATCCGCCCCGTAGCTCTCGGGGATGGCGGAGTTCACGCGGCGGTTGAAGCCCAGGCGGACTTCGTTGATGGTGGTGGGGCTCAGGGTGAGCGTATCCGAAACGACGATGTTGCTCTGGTCGAGCGGCTTCACGTAGACGTTGCCGTAGAGGACGCTCGAGAGTTCGCGCACCGGGCGCTCTTCGCTGCGGTGACGGACCAGCGAGTAACGGCCAAAGATCTTGTGGTTGGTGGAGAATTGATGGTCGACCTTGCCGTCGTAACGGCGGAAGTCGTAGGCGCCGCCGGCGTTGTAGGTGAGGTTATTCACCGGGCCGGTGGGCTGAATTGTGCCGGGATCGCTTTGCGGCAACCAAGGCTTGAGGTCGATCAGCTTGCGGACCACGGGGTCGATTTGCGAGAGCGGCACCTGGTTATTGGGCAGCGCGTCGCGCACCCAGGTGGTGCCGTTCTGGCGGGTGGAGAACGGGTTGTAGAGCGGCAGTCCGCGGCCACCGAAGCTGAAGTTGCCGGCCAGCATTTCGGGGCTCGGCACCGTGACGATCACCGTCTCGCTGACTTTCTCGTAGTGCTGCTGGAAGCCGCCGAAGAAGAACGTCTTGTCCTTGATGATGGGGCCGGAGCCGGTGAAGCCCCACTCATGATAGGCGAAAGCGCCGGTCCGCGGCAGTTGCTCGAGGTAGGCGCGATGGATGAGCTTGCCGTTGGTGTAGCGGTCCTCGAGCGTGGCGTGGAACTGATTGGTACCGCCCTTAAAGACAAGGCTCAACTGGCCGCCGGCGGAGTGGCCGAACTCGGCGGGCGAACCGGTGGTCCACATCTTGAATTCCTGGATGGAGTCGAGCGAGGCGATCATGGTGCGCTGATAATCACCCAGTTGGCCGACCGCCGGCTCCTTGCCATTCACGCCGTCCATCGAATAGCCGATGGCGCGCTGGCGCTGGCCGACCGCATGCTGGCCGTTGATGTTCGTCATGCCGGGCATGTACAGCAGCACGCGATGAACGAACTTCTGCATCACCGGGAGCTTTTCCACGACCTCGCCATCGAGCACCTGACCGGAACTGGCCGACTCGGTTTCGAGCAAGGGCGGCGTGGCATCCACCTTCACGCTATCGGTGACGCTGCCGATCTCGAGCTTCACGTCGATGCGCGGCGACTCGCTGATGCGGAGGATCAGGCCGCTTTGCACGAAGCGCTTGAAGCCTTGTCCTTCCACCGTGAGGTCATAGGTGCCGGACGGCAGGTTGGGAACGTAGTAGGAGCCGTCGGCGTTGGTTTGGCTCTCGTAGAGAAACTGGGTGCCGGTGTTCCGCACGGCAATCTTGGCGCCGGGAACAACGGCGCCGGTCGTGTCGGAAACAGTCCCGACCAGGGAGGCAGTGCCGGTGGATTGAGCCCACAGCGACACAGCGGTGAGGAGTACTACAGAGACAAAACGATACATGGTTAAGACTCCAGCCGAAAGGTTCGGAGCAGACTATCAAGCGGGCGGGCCTTTGTCAACAGCGAAGCGTTTCAAATGCATGCAAACGTGGACACTAGCCGAAGCGTCGTTTGGCGGTCGAAGGCAAAATCAACTTCTGATACCCTCGAAGACACCCCATGGAATCGATTTTCGCCACCGCCGCCGCGCTGCGCGCCCGGCAGATCTCCTGCCTTGAACTGGTCGACGAATGCCTGAAGAAGATTGACCGGCTGGATGGCCAGATTCACTCGTTTCTGACGCTGACGGCGGAAGCCGCGCGCGAGGAAGCCCGGAGGGCTGATGCCGAATTGGCGGCCGGACGCGACCGCGGTCCGCTGCACGGGATTCCGGTGGCGCATAAGGACCTGTTTGCGACACGCGGCGTGCCGACGACGGCGGGGTCTTTGATCTACCAGGATTGGGTGCCGGACTTCGATGCGGCCGTGGTCAGCCAGATGGCGCTCGCCGGCTGCATCTCGCTCGGCAAGCTGAATCTGCATGAGCTGGCCTATGGCGTGACGTCGCAGAACGAGCACTTTGGCGGCGTGAAGAATCCGTGGGATGTGACGCGCATTCCCGGCGGGTCCAGCGGCGGCAGCGGCGCGGCGCTGGCTTTAGGCTTCATCTTGTGCGGAACGGGGACTGATACCGGCGGCAGTATTCGCATTCCGGCGTCCTACTGCGGCGTGGCCGGTATCAAGCCTACCTACGGCCGCGTGAGTATGTTCGGCTGCCTGCCGCTGGCTCACTCGCTGGATCATATGGGGCCGTTGGCTCGGACGGTGCGCGATTGCGGCCTGATTCTGAATGCGATCGCCGGCTATGACGAACGCGATTCGGCGTCGGTGGAGATGCCGGTGGAAGACTTCACACCCCCAGTGGGCGAGCTTTCGCTGGCCGGTTTGCGCGTGGGTCTGCCGACGAGCTTCTACTTTGACCGGGCGGATCCGGAGGTGGTGGCAGCGGTCCACGCGATGGCGAAGGTCGCGCAAGCGGCCGGAGCGACGCTGGTGGATGTGGCTGTGCCAGACGTGCTCGCGCTGAACCAGGCGACGCTGACGGTGCAGTTGCCCGAGTCCACGCATTCGATCGATCCACGCGGCGAGCGTCCCCATCTGTTGGGCCAGGCCGTAAAGCCCAATGTGGAACGTGGACGAACGGTGAGCGCGATCGACTATCTGAATGCGCTCACGACGATCGACCGCTTCCGCGGCGAATTCGCCGAGCTGTTTACGCGCTGCGACGTGCTGCTGGCACCGAGCACGCCGATCACGGCCCCCCCGATCGGGGCGACAACGGTGACGATCGATGGCGTGGAAGAAGACACTCGTCTGGCGACCACCCGCCTGATGCGCGGCGCGAATGCCCTCGGGCTGCCCGCGGCGTCGATCCCGAGTGGATTTTCGTCGACGGGAATGCCGATGGGTTTGCAGATCATGGGACCGCTGTGGCAGGAAGCACGCGTGCTGCGGGTGGCCGCCGCGATCGAAGACCGCACCGGTTTTCACCTTCGTAAACCGCCCGTCTTGTAACGGAAAGCACTGAAACTTAAGCCTCTGGTCATACGCTGGTCGACATAGGTGGCCCGCATTAGGATTCGCTCATGGCGAGCGTGCGAAACTGGGGGCACGATGCGTTCCCCGCGCTTGTGGGCAGCAATGGCCGTGATGGGCCTACTGGCGGCGATGGCCGGACTCACCCTGGAGGGCAAGTTTCGCCAAGCCGTTTGGATTCTGATATTTGGACTCGCCGCGCGTGTCGTCATCGCGCATTTGGCGGCTGGTCAGACGTCCGCGTCGCCCGACTCAGAAACACCTGAGAGTCACTAAGGTACTTCCCCCCCGCGCACTGAGCCGATCAACCTACTGCTTTCGCGTCACCTCTGTTTCAAGCTTAGAGGCGAAGAGGCTTGAGGTCACAACGAGAGCTCGCAGCGCACCGCGAACTCGTTCCAATCCGAAACGCTGAACCATGTTGAACCATGGACGGCCGAATCGAAACGGATGGAAGACTCCCTCCAACGGGTTGATTTTTCAACAACCCGGGACTGCGAACGATTTGTTTGCGATCTGTCTGCACGCCTGAAAGCTGTTGTTTCTTTTGTAAATTTCGCTGCTCTGTTGCTGTTTGCAGCACCCACGGCGGGCTTTGAGTTTCCTGTGGAAAAGAGTTTTTGGTGTTTATTGGCCCGCGAGTTGCATTTAGACAGGCTGCCTGCGCATGGCTTCCCCCGCGACTGTCAGGCTGCAACGAATCAAGTCCCCCGTGCCGGACTGTCCATCGCCCGCTACGAACTAGGAGATAAGCCACTTTCATGAGAGCCAGAGCTACCGCGGCGGTACAGAGCAAAATCAAGACGGCGGCCCCGCCTGTCCGTGAAATTTCGCCGGCCCGGCCGCCGGCTCGCCAGCCGGTGAGGGCGTTTCCCGGCCGTTCGAGCAAAAGCCGGTTGCGGAGTCAGGTAGAAATGGCCGAAGCGGAAGATCCGCGCCTGGGTGGTTTGGCGCTGGCGACGGACGAGGACGAGCTGGAACTGGAAGCCGAGTTGGACGAGGCCGAAGACGGCGAGTTGAATCTCGATGCCGATGCCAGCCTGTGCGAGCTCGAAGCGATGGTGGCGCGCGCTACCTATGGTTCGGCTGTGACCGATGGCGACCTGAGCGGGAATCCGCGGGCCGTGCGCGATCAGGTGGTGGTGGATCATCTGCCGCTGGTGCGGGCCATTGCGATTCGCGTCCACGAAAACCTCCCGGTGCATGTTGAACTTGACGATCTGGTGCATGCGGGCATCATGGGTCTGTTCGATGCCTCGAGCAAATACAACCCCGAAAAGAAGGTCGCCTTCTCGAGCTATGCGAAGCATCGCATCAAGGGCGCCATCCTCGACAGCCTGCGCCAACTGGATTGGGCCTCCCGCGACCTCCGCCGGCGGCACAAGCAAGTGGAACAGGTAACTCGTGACCTGGCCGCGACACTCCACCGCAACCCCACCGAAGCCGAAATCGCGGCCAAGATGGGCGTGGAAGTGGATCGCTGGCGGCAGATGATGCTCGACCTGCGCAACGTCGGCCTGGTGTCGGCCTCCACGCGTGGTTCCGAGCACGAAGACCTCCCCGCCCCGGACTTTCCGTCCAAGCCGGAAACGCAGCCCGATTCCATGTGTGCGCGCGAACAACTGCGGGACATGCTGGCCATTGCGATGAAGGTCCTACCGGAACGCTATCAGCGCGTCGTGCTTTTGTATTACACGAACGAGCTCACTATGAAGGAAATCGGCATGCAGCTCGGGATCAATGAGAGCCGGGTATCGCAAATTCACAAGTCGGCGCTCGAAAAGATGGCCACTGCTTTACAACAGGCAGGCATTCACTCCAGCCAGGCTTTTTAGTACTATAGCGCTTAGGACTTCTAGTTTTACCCCTACGGGGGAACCGACTGTCTCATGTAAGCTACCTCCAATTGTCTTCCGTGAGAAACGAAACGGGCCCGGGAAACCGGGCCCGTTTTGCTTTTGTCCCGGCCAACTTTGGTAGCTTTCCTAGGGGACGCCTTAGGCCATCGGCGCAATTCGACCTAGCACTCTCATTCTTAAGGTTTGTTACGAATTGTGACAGGCCGCCGGGAGCCGGATACTACTTCTGGTTCACCTGATGTACAAATTCGTTGTTCTGAATCTCCTTGTAGCCGTCGTTGCTGCCCAACCCCCCAAGAAAATCGAGGACGTGCACGTCGTTGTCAACTCGCCGCTGAGCGACGATGTCGCACCACCCCGCGTCGACGCCCAACTACGGGAGCGATTGAAACTCAGTGCCAAGGCGCCGGTAATCATTCATTTGTCGGGGCGATCAGCGAAGCCCTTGGCTGAGTCCATGGAAGACAATTGGCGATTCTCTCGCTTAAACGCGGAGGCCAACGTGGACGCAGCCCGGCAAGGGCGGTCAAAGCTGGCCGTCGATGCCGCTGGAGAGCGGCTGGACGACGTTGTCCTCCGGATGCGGCGAGAGTTCCTGGCCATGGTACGGACAGATCGTCAAAAAGGTCATGATGACGTTGAGCGGCTTCTGCGCGGTTTCGGCGCCAGCCGCATCCGCCATCTCTGGTTGACCAATGCGATCTCCGCGACCATCGATCAGCCAACCTTAGGAGCGCTCGAGATGAATCCGCTTGTGACGCGCGTAACACGCGATGCCACGATGGGCGGCCTGCTACACATGACTCCTGAAGTGTTAGGAGCACCCGTGTTTTGGAACGAGGGTCACCGAGGATGGGGTGAGTCGATAGCCGTGATCGACACAGGTATCGACCAACACCACCCCATGTTCTCTGGGCTGAACATCGAAGCCAAATCGTTCGTTGAGGCCGGCCGAGACAATCCCTGCGCCCTGGACGATCCGGACTCGCCCCACGATTTCCAGGGACACGGGACCCATGTTTCCAGCATCGTCGCAGGGCGGCCCACACCCTACAACCTTGGTAGCGGCACCCTCGGGTTCTCGGGCATAGCCCCGGAGCTGGGCAAGCTCTACTCTTTAAAAGCGGGTCAGAAGATTCGGGATGATCCGGATTGCAAGGGCGGCTTCGTTACAAGTGACATTCTCGCCGCCCTGGAATGGGCTCTGGTTGAAACGCCCGCCACA
The DNA here is from genome assembly GCA_044226365.1 of Bryobacteraceae bacterium. GTDB lineage: Bacteria > Acidobacteriota > Terriglobia > Bryobacterales > Bryobacteraceae > JALHNI01. The sequence continues at coordinate 38,143 of JBGAHE010000042.1, read as the reverse complement.
GTCGTGAATATGAGCCTCGGGGCGGCAAGCGATCCACAGGCGGAGTTGGCCTTTGGCGCCGCACTCGACTATTTGGCTGAGGTTAGCGGCGTGACCATCGTCGCCGCAGCTGGCAATGATGGTGCAGCAGCTCCGGTGGGATGCCCCGCCTGCGCGATGAACGCGCTGGCCGTCGCCAACGTCGATACCGGGCAAACGTTGACTCGCGACGATGATCGAATTGCCACTTCCAGTAGCCGTGGACCCACTCGCCGTGGCGTTCGTAAGCCTGACTTGGCCGCGCCGGGGACAGGAATTTGGGCGGCGAAGGCGGGAAGCAGTGAACCGGTCTCCTTGAGCGGCACCAGTATGGCAGCCCCTCATATTGCCGGCGCGGTGGCGCTGTTTCGGAGTGCCGGCGTGCGCGAACCTCTTGCCATCAGAGGTCTCCTCCTGAACACCACCGATCATTACGGCTGGCAACCCGATCGTGGATGGGGCTATGCCAACCTCGGACGCGCCTTCGCCTGGAAGGACTTCGTTCGTGTCCACCAATTGAGCCTACTGTCACCTTACGCGCGGAAGCTCTACCGAGGCTCGACCAATGGGGCGCTTTCGGCGACCATGGTATGGAACCGTCAGGTCGATGAACGCGGCCCCTGGCTGAACCGCCTCGGTTTGGCCCTCTTTCACACTTCGACGGGTACCTTGATTCGCAAGTCCGACACCGCTGGCCAGAACGTTCAGCAGATCTACTCCGATGGAGCGGGCGACTTCGTCCTCAGTGTCACCCGCCTGAGCGACCCGACCAATCGGGCCGCGTCCGAAAGCTACGGCCTTTCCCTTTCACACGCCGGCTTCCGGGAGGCGAACGGGCCGGAGCCGACGCGCCGCTGCACCGCTCCTGGCGAAGTGTCGGCGGGTTCACGATTTGAAGTCACTTGCGAATTCGGCAACCTCGGCGACCTTCCCTTGCCCAAGGTTGGAGCGGTAATAGGGGCACCCGGCCTGACCACGGCGACCATGGAGGCTGCCCAAATCCCGGTGGGAGCAAAAGTCACTCGGACGGCCTCACTCATCGCTCCCTCCACGTCTGGCAACCTGAATTTGAACTTCGCGACCTTAGCTGAAGTGTACGGCGAGGTTTGGGAACTCGGTCAAACCTCGCAGGTGGTTCGCGTGGTTCAGCCGGTGCCGACTGTGGCGCTCACCAACCTCCGCACCGCGTCGACGGTAACGACTTCGTCGTGCGCGGTACCGACAGCGGTGAATCAGTTTACGGTACGCGACGCGAGGGTGTGGACGTGGTTTGTTGTCGAGGGAGGCCAACGCGGCGATCGGCCGACCTTCGAATGGTTCGGTCCTGCGGGAACAGTACTGCGGACGATGACCCTCCCGGCGCTGACGTCCAACGGAAACTTCTGTATGTGGGACTACCTGGATGTTGCTGGAACGTCGACCGCGCAACAACTGGGCCTATGGTCTGTACGGGTGTCTTGGAATGGGGTTCGGGTGGGGCAAACATCGTTCAGCATTGCCACCGCCAAGCTCAGCGCGAGCCGCATGACCTATCAAGTGACACGAACCAACCTCTGCACAGTTCCTACACCAACAACCGTGTTTCGTACCTCCGACACGGAAGCGATCGTCTGGTTCTCCATTGAGGAAGCAAGAGCCAATGATCAGTTGCTGGTCGTCTGGTGGGATCCCGAATGGAACGAACAGCGAACTTGGCGCTTCGATCCCTTATCGAGTGGCGGGAACTGGTGTTTCTCAGCCACACTACCGATTCGCGGGACGACAGCCGCGACGAAACCGGGGACTTGGAATGTCGGAGTCTATCTCAACAATCGTTACTTCTTTGGCGAGTCGTTTCGCGTGCAATAGAAAAGCCCGGCGCGCGCGGCGCCGGGCTTCTTCTTGAGGTGCAGGAAAGGATCAGCCGGACATGCTGGACAGGAAGTCGCCGTTCGAGCGGGACTTGCCCAGTTTGTCGAGCAGGAGTTCCATCGACTCCACCGGCGAGAGCGGCGAAAGGACCTTGCGCAGGACCCAGACGCGGTTCAGTTCTTCGCGGGGCAGTAGGAGTTCGTCCTTGCGGGTGCCCGAGCGGTTGATGTCGATGGCCGGGAACACGCGTTTCTCCACCAGCTTGCGGTCGAGGTGGATTTCCATGTTGCCGGTACCCTTGAACTCTTCGAAGATCACGTCGTCCATGCGCGAACCGGTGTCGACCAGCGCGGTGGCCATGATCGTCAGCGAGCCGCCTTCTTCGATGTTGCGGGCGGCGCCGAAGAAACGCTTGGGGCGCTGCAGGGCGTTGGAGTCGATACCGCCGGAGAGGACTTTGCCGGAGGGTGGCACTACCGTGTTGTAGGCGCGGCCGAGACGGGTGATCGAGTCCAGGAGAATGACCACGTCGCGCTTGTGCTCGACCAGGCGCTTGGCCTTTTCGATCACCATTTCGGCGACTTGCACGTGACGGGCAGCCGGTTCGTCGAACGTCGAGCTGATCACTTCGCCGCGCACGGTGCGCTGCATGTCGGTGACTTCTTCGGGGCGTTCGTCGATCAGCAGCACGATCAGCACGACTTCCGGATGATTGGCCGTGATCGAGTTGGCGATCGATTGGAGCAGCATCGTCTTACCGGTGCGGGGCGGCGCGACAATCAGGCCGCGCTGGCCTTTCCCGATCGGCGTGAGCATGTCCATCACGCGGCCGGAGAAGTTGTCCCGGGCGGTTTCGAGCTTCAGGCGCTGCTGCGGATACAGCGGCGTCAGATTGTCGAAGAAGATCTTGTTGCGGGCTTCTTCCGGCGGTTCGTAGTTGATCGCGTCGACTTTGATGAGGGCGAAGTAGCGTTCGCCTTCCTTGGGAGGACGGATCTGGCCGGAAACGGTGTCGCCGGTTCGCAGGTCGAAGCGGCGAATCTGCGAGGGCGAGACGTAAACGTCATCGGGACCCGGCAGATAGTTATACTCAGGGGCGCGCAGGAAGCCGAAGCCATCCGGCAGGCACTCCAGCACACCTTGCGAGAAGATCAGACCGCTCTTCTCCGCCTGCGTTTGCAGGATCTTGAAGATGAGTTCCTGCTTGCGCAAGCCGGCCGAGCTCATCACGCCCATGCTCTTGGCGACGTCGTTCAGGCGCTGAATCGACATGTCCTTGAGTTCGACCAGGTCAAGCGTGTTCTGGCCATTGCGGTTCTTGGCCGCGTTGCGGCGGGCGATCGCGCCGGGGTCGTTGTCCTCGGGCGAGGTGGACACCGGTTCGACGGCCGGCGCAGCGGCGGCAGCCGCGACTTTGGGGGCCTCGGCCTTGGGCGCTTCGACCTTGGGCGGATCGGCTTTCGCCGGGTCAGCCTTGGGCGGTTCGGTACGGGGCGGCTCAGCCTTCGGCGGCTCAGCGGCAGCCTTGGCGGGGTCCTGAGCGGCGGCCGCGGCGGCTACGGGGCGCCGGCGGCTCTCGCGCGGTCCACCTTCTTTGGCGGCCGGCTGGTCCTTGGATTCTTTGACGGCCGCGGTTGCGGCGTCGGCAGGGGGGGTATTTTCTACAGGTTCAGTTTTTTCCAGATCGTCTGCCACAGTTCCCTCACTCCCCGGCCCGTACGGGCCGAGATTGGAACTAGCGCGATCGCTTCATCAGGATGGGAATGGGGATTGGGTTCACTTGAGGTGAGTCCTCGAGGGCTGCCGTCTATTCCGGGGTCCCGGGCTCCGGGATTTGGAAGGGGAGACGATGGCCGCTCGACTTTCATTTCGCCGAGTTCCCGACGAATCGCAGCTAGTCCGTGATACTCCTCTTTTTGGTTCAGTTTATCGACTTTCGTCGCGGCCACCACAAACGGCCGATTGTGGAACACGAGCCAATCTCGCAGTTCCCGGTCCTTCTCCATCCAGCCTCGCCGCGAGTCGATCAGTAACACCGACAACCGCAAGGTTTCCCGGTTCAGAAGGTAGCTCTCGATGAGCTTCTTCCACCCGTCGCTAAAACCACGCGGGACCTTGGCGTAGCCATAGCCTGGCAAGTCGACCAGATGGAAGCGGTCTTCCACCCGGAAGAAATTGATCAGCTGCGTGCAGCCCGGCGTCTGGCTCACTCGAGCCAAACCTTCCTTGCCCACCAGCAGGTTCAACAGCGTCGATTTGCCGACGTTGCTGCGCCCGAGCAAAGCCACTTCAGGTAGCCCGCCGGGCGGAAATTGTTGAGGAGCGGCGGCGCTGATGACGAATTCCGCTTTCACGCGCCGCCCTTCACTCATTTGTTTGTCGAACCGGGGACGACTTAGTGAGTCGTCCGGTCCTCAACCACCGGCAGGGCCGCGACTTCCGGCACCACCAGCGGGGAAAGCTCACGCTCGAGGGCGATTTTCAGCACCTCATCCATCCATTCGACGGGGTGAAGCTTCATGTCCTTACGGATATTCTCGGGGACTTCCGCGAGATCCTTTTCGTTGTCCTTCGGCAGAATCGCTTCAAGAATGCCCTGGCGATGAGCCGCCAGCAGCTTCTCCTTCAGTCCGCCGATGGGGAGCACCTTGCCGCGCAGGGTGACTTCGCCGGTCATGGCGACGTCGTTCCGCACGGGAATCTTGGTCAGCGCGCTGGTGATCGACGTCGCGATCGTGATGCCGGCCGACGGACCATCCTTGGGGATGGCGCCTTCGGGGACGTGCACGTGGATGTCGACACTGCGGTAGAAGTCGCGGGGCAGGCCCAACTGCTGAGCGCGGGTCCGCACATAGCTGAGAGCGGCTTGCGCCGACTCCTGCATGACGTCGCCGAGCTTGCCGGTGAGCGTCAGTTTGCCGCGGCCTTCCATGATGGTGGATTCGGTGGTGAGCAGCGAGCCGCCCAGTTCGGTCCAGGCGAGACCCACCGCTTGGCCGATCTCGGCCTTCTTCTCGTGGATCAGTTCGCGGAACTTCAGCGGGCCCAGCATCTCGACGATCTCCGTGGGGGTGATCGTCACCTTGGGGAAGAGAGCAACGGGCGCGGGCGCCACGGCTTCCTTCTTCTTGGCTTTCTTCTTGCCGGCCGCCGGCGCTTCGTCATCATGCACGTTGCCGCGCACGGCGACCACCTTGCGGGCGATCTTGCGGAAGACGTTGCCCACTTCGCGTTCGAGATTCCGGACGCCGGCTTCGCGGGTGTAGTTCAGGACGAGCGTCTGCAGACCCTCTTCAGTGAACTCCACTTCCTCTGGCTTCAGACCGTTGTTGGTCATCTGCTTCGGCACCAGGAAGCGCTTGGCGATCTCCATCTTCTCGAGCTCGGTGTAGCCAGCCAGACGGATGATCTCCATGCGGTCCTGCAGCGGCACCGGAATGGTGTGCAGCACATTGGCCGTGGCGACGAAGAGCACCTGGCTCAAGTCATATTCCACGTCCAGGTAATGATCCTGGAACATCCAGTTTTGTTCAGGGTCGAGGACTTCGAGCAGGGCGGCCGAGGGGTCGCCGCGGAAGTCGGTCGACATCTTGTCGATCTCGTCCAGCATGATCACCGGATTGCGAGTGCCGGCTTTCTTCATCATCTGGATCATCTGGCCAGGCAGGGCGCCGATGTAGGTACGCCGGTGGCCGCGGATTTCCGCTTCGTCACGCACGCCGCCCAGCGACATGCGAACGAACTTGCGGCCGGTGGCCTTGGCGATCGACATGCCCAGCGACGTCTTACCCACGCCGGGAGGTCCGACAAAGCAAAGGATCGAGCCCTTGGGCTTCTCCACCAGGTTGCGGACGGCGAGGAACTCGAGAATGCGTTCCTTGATCTTTTCGAGGCCGTAGTGATCGGAGTTCAGGACTTCTTCGGCGAACTTCAGATCGCGAATTTCCTTGGACTTTTCTTTCCACGGCACCGCCAGCAGCCATTCAAGATAGTTGCGCGAAACGGTGGATTCGGCCGACATCGGCGGCATCTGCTCGAGCCGCTTGAGTTCGGCAATGGCCTTCTCGTGAGCATCCTTGCTCATTCCGGCGGCGTCGATCTTCTTCTTGAGCTCGTCGAATTCGCTCTTCTCGCCGCGGCCCAGTTCCTTCTGGATGGCCTTGATCTTCTCGTTGAGGTAATACTCTTTTTGCGCGCGCTCCATCTGGCGCTTCACGCGACCCTGCACCTGGCGATCGACATTGAGCTTCTCGATCTCGATGTCGAGCATTTCGGCCACGCGGTTCAGGCGCTCGACGGGGTCGAAGATCTCGAGGAGTTCCTGCTTCTCTTCGATGTTGAGCTGGAGATTGGCGCCCACCGTGTCGGCGAGCTTGCCCGGATCGTCCACGCGGATGGCGGCGATCATCGTCTCGTAGTTCAGATTCTGGCTGAGCTTGACGTACTGCTCAAACAGGGAAGTGACGCGGGAAATCAGCGCTTCGAGCTGCTGGCGGCCGTCGATCTTGTGCGAGAACGTCTTCACCGTCGCGCGGAAGAAGCCCTCTTCGTCCGCCACGGAGATGATCTTGCCGCGTTCCATGCCTTCCACCAGCACCTTGATGTTGCCGTCGGGCAGCTTCAGACTCTGAACGATGTTGGCGACCGTCCCCACCTGGTAGATTTCATCAGGACGCGGTTCGTCAACCGACGCATCATGCTGGGTGGCGAGGAAGATCTTCTTGTCACCGGTGAGCGCGTCTTCGAGAGCCCGGACGCTGGATTCCCGGCCCACCACGAAGGGGGTCATCATGTACGGGAAAATCACGACGTCCCGAATGGGCATCATGGGAAGGCGCTTGGTTTCGGACTTTTCCTTGGATATGAGCATGATTGTGTCTATTGGATGACGTGGTCGGCTTCCGCGTTACCTAACCTTTCGGCTGGTTGGTCTGGTCCTTTCGGGTGGGGTAAGGCGCCCTCGAAGCGGCGATGATCTTCGAAACTCCTGTTCAGCGAAGTGGTGGGAAGAAAGAAAATGTGATGGAAGGCCAACCGGCCGTCCCCGGCTGGCGCGGACTCTCCGAAGCCCGGCATGGGCGAGAGCCCAATTTCTACTTGGAGTCTACCACAATCTCCGTTCTGTCAAACGCCCCAGCTCTCGGAGGACGCGCCGGGTTCAAATTCCCCCTGGGCGGGCAGGCGCTGGCGCAAAATTCCATCCTGTTCGACATCAATACTGACGCGCGGAAAGCCGGATAGTGGTACGCGGAGTTCGAGCACGCGGTCGCGGCGGGCTTCGACCACCGCGTCGCGGTGCTCCGTGGCCGCCAGTGGCACCCGGGCCACCTGATCGCCGCAGCGCAAATTGACGGTGACGCCGTCGAGTTCGGCGGTGTCCAGCAGGTCGAGCCGCAGGAAAGCGGATTCGCCGTCCGACCCATACAGCACGCGCGACACCCACTGGCGCCCGCCATGCATCGCGCCCTGACGGCTATCCACCGTATAGATGCCCGCGCCCAGCCATTCGAAGTACGAACTGACGTCGCCGTCGATCACCGGACGAATCGGCGCCACCGGCGCCTCCGGCCGCAGCTCAACGACGTGATGCAGAATGGTGCGCGAAAGCTCATCGGGCGGCAGAATGCCCAGCGCCTGGTAGACATTACGCAAGTGCGCGCGGTAGAGCTCGTCGAAGTCGGCGCGATTGTCGGAGCTGTGCTCCGGGCCGTACCACCAGCACCAGTCGCTGCCTTCGGCAATCTGCAGTTCCTCGAAGGCGAAAGCCAGCCGGTCGGCCGGCAGTTTGGCCTCGAGCACGGCGTTGTCGTAAGCCTGGCGAGCCCGCAGCAGGTACTCCCACGCCTTGTTATCCTCTTCGGCGCCAATCCAGACGTCGAAGTTCGCGTTGATCCAGGAGCCGGGAAAGATGTGGCTGAGCGGCGCCGGCTCCACTTTGGCCAAGGCTTCACTCACCGTAAGCGCTTCCATGCCAGCATCTTCCTGGATGCCGCGATACAACTGTCGCAGGAACTCGCGGCCACTCTCCGGGTAATACTCCCAGCAATTTTCGCCGTCCAGGATCACCGGGACCAGCGCGTCCCGCCCGGTGGCCAGGATGCCCCGGCAATTTGCCCGGATCTTATTCAGGAAATGGTCGGCCGCCTTGCTGGCTTCCACCCCCGAGTAGGTGAAGCCGATCAGGTCGCTCAGTTCGTGGTCGCGGAAGATCATGTGCATCTCGCGACCACCCTGGCGCCAGACGTACGGGCGATAAGTCACTTCCGGCCCGGGCGGCTGGTTCAGGGTACGGCCCAGAACGCCGTTGTCGGTGGCGGCCCAGGTGAAGCCGGCATCGGCGGCCAAAGCGAGCGCTTCGTCCGAAACCGAGCCCTCGCTGGGCCATAATCCCACCGGCGTGATGCCAGCGCGCTCCGCCGTGTAAGCCCGTGCCCGCTCCAGTTGCAGCCGCGCGTCAGCCGGGTAGTGAAAGCGCGTCGGCAGCGGCACGCCGGGGTGCGCCACGGAGGCAATGTTCGAATCACAGAGCAGCGGCAGGATCGGGTGGTAATACGGCGTGGTGCTGATCTCGATCTGCCCGCGGCGGGCGAACTCGCGATACACCGGCACCACGTGGCCGATGATTGCCAGCTGCTTTTGGCCCATCAGAACCTGGTCCGCGTGGCTATAGCCCCGGCCTTTCACCACCAGTTCCCGAATCTCGGCGTCTTTGGTGAGGAACTCTTCGTCGAACCAGGCCAATTGCGAGAGTACCTGCAGATCGCGGAAGTCGGCGTCGGTGAACGGCAGGCGGCTTTGCCATTGTTCGTAGAGGTCGCCGTAGCGGGGATAGCGATAGATCAACTGGCTGACGTTGGCCTGGAAGAAGTACTGCAGGATGAACGCGCGCTCGTTGGCCGCAAGTTGCTCGGCGGGCTTCAAAGCCAGGCGCAGGAAGGGGTCGCTGGCGGTGCCGGCGGCGTAATCCTCGATCTGCTCCACCATGGAGGGCACCAGGTTGAAGGTCTGATGAATGTCGGGGAACTCGTCGAGCACCTGCACCATGCCGTAGTAGTCCTTGAGGGCATGCAGACGGGTCCAGGGCAGGCGATATTCGCCCGTCGCCAGGTCCTTGTAATAGGGCTGGTGCATGTGCCAGAGAAAGCAGACATACGTCCGGGGCATTGGCTTTAGGATGCCATGGGTGCGCCGAAGCCCGGCACGCGTCATAATGGCGAGCACGAAAGGCGCCTATGATCACCTGTCGTTTGCTCCTCTGGTTGGGAACCGCGACGCTGCTAAGCGCGCAAGAACGGGTAACGTTGAAAACGGCGGACGGCGCTGAATTGGTCGGCGAGGTCTACGGCCAGGGCAAGCACGGCGTCGTGCTCGCGCACGGCGGACGCTTCAATAAAGAGAGCTGGAAGCCCCAGGCCACCCAACTCGCCGCCGCCGGGTACCGCGTCCTCGCCTTCGACTTTCGCGGCTATGGTCAATCCAAAGGACCCGGCGGCGACGCGCCCATGTCGGCGCCGCTCTGGCAGGATGTCCTCGCCGCCGTGCGCTATCTGCGCAAGAGCGGTTCCAAGCCCGTTTCCGTCATCGGCGGCAGCATGGGGGGCGGCGCGGCGCTCGATGCCGTCGTTTACGGTAAGAAAGGCGAAATCGACCGGCTCATCGGGCTGGGAACCGCCAATGGCGAGGGGCCGCCAGAACAGGTGAAAGTCCGCAAGCTGTTTCTGATTGCGGTGGAAGATGCCAACTCCGATGGTCCGCGGCTGCCGGGCGCCCAGGAGGCGTTCCGCAAGATGCCCGATCCGAAGCGCATGGTGATCCTTGATGGCAACGCGCACGCGCAGTATCTGTTCGCCAGCAATCAGGGCGAGCGCGTGATGAAAGAGATTCTCGACTTCCTCTCCGCGCCCTGACGCCGCGTTAGTTCACGATCAGGCGCGCGAAGAAGTAGAAGATCGGATAAAAGGCGTCCCAGAAGACGAAGCGCGAGAACAGGAAGATGAAGATCAGCGAGTAGGCGCTGAACTGTGCGCGCCATTCAAAGAAGCGCGGCACCAGCGAATCCGGTAGAAAGAACAGGATCGCGCTGAAGCCGTCGAGCGGCGGAAACGGGATCAGGTTGAATAACCCCAGCATCAGGTTCAGGTAAAAGAGCAGGCTCAGGCCGATCGCCACCGGCTCGGCCAGCGAACTCGGATTCACCGCCTGCACCAGCTGATGGTATTGCGCGATCGCCGCGGGTTCGGCCAGTTGAAAGACGCCGGCCAGGATGCCCGTCTTGAGCAGAATCGCCGCCAACAAGGAGAGCGCGAAGTTCGCCGCCGGGCCCGCCATGGCCATCCACGCTGCCTTGCGCGGATAGCGCATCGCCCAATACGGGTCAAAGGGCGCGCTCGCGAAACCGATGATGCCGGTGCCTCCGCTCATCAACAATGTCAGCAAAGGATACAGCAAGAGGCCCATCGGCTCCCGCTGCATGTGCGGCACGGGATTGAGGGTCACTTGTCCGCCGTGATAGGCGGTGAGATCGCCGCCGAGCTTGGCCGCCAAGGCGTGCGAAGCCTCATGACAGACGGTGGAGAACAGGAAGACGAGATACAGGCAAAACGCGAAGACCAGGACCTCAGAATCCATGTGCCTCGGTTATAGCACGGATATTTCGGCGGGCCGTTTTAGAAAGCGGGGGCGAACTGGATGGCCGGTCCGACAAAGAAGCCGAGCGAAAGCACGTGGCCCAACAGACCGGCTCGCTCCTCTTCGACATTCACCCAATGAATGGCCGCCACTTCGCCCGATTCGGCAAAGAAGCCCACGCCGCCCTTCTTCAGCCGCGAGTCGCTCCAGGTATCGATGATCTGCCCGTTCAGGAACGTCGTGAACTGGCCGCCACGCACCTTCATCTCGACGTGATAGAGGCTGGCATTGGCGCCCATGACGTTCATCGGCAGCGGCAGACGGCTACGCGCGCCTTCCTTACCGTCGAGCATGGCGTAGCGAACGATTTCGAGCGTGGGGATCGGACCCGGGCGGCGGACGACGATCTTGCTGGCGTAGAAGTTGTCGAGGTTCACCGAGCGGTACGTCCAGCTCATGGCCTTCTTCTCGATCGTGCCTTCGAACTCCATCTTGTAGTCGGAAAGGTCGATCGAGGGCTGCCAGATGCGCAAGCGGCCCGGACGCACCATGCCGTTGTCGAAGCTCCAGCCGAGTTCGCTCAGATTGGGCGAACGGGCCAGCGCCGCGCTGAGAGGCGCGCCCAGCCAGTTGTCCATGCTGCCGCGGAAGTCTTCTTTGAGGTGGATCGGCGGACGCGCGGGCATCAGGTCACGGAGACCGGAGAGCAGTCCGGAAGAGGCACGATCGGTCGTCCGAGCGATCTCGCCCACCAGAGCATTGCGATCGGCGCCATTCGGCTCGGCGTTGCCGCCTTGTCCGGTCATCCACGAGTAAGCGAGCACAAAGAGCAGGACGATAGAGATCGCCGTCGCGACGCCCGCCTGCATCTTCTGCATGCCGTCACGATTCGTCTCGCTGCCGTCCGGACGGCGCAGCCCCATCACCTCTTCGACGGGGTATAAATCCTCGTCTCCGTAGTAGGACATGTGGTCACGGGAGGCGCGTGCCGAACGCGCCGACGACCGCTTCCGGTGGTCATTCGAACAGAATTCTCTGTCGAACAATCGCCGGAACAAGCCGAGTTGGGTCCCGCAAAATTGACACTTCATATCCGCAAACACTCACGCCGTCGATCTCGATACTAACCGAAGTCCTGTGGACTAATCCATAGGCTAAGGTCGCATTTGAAGGCTATCTAAGGCCCTCATCCCTAAGGTTTCCTATCGTCTTCGCCAGTCAAATTACTGTGATCCCCTCCTGCTCCTCGGCCACCACTTGTAAACTCAGGCCCAACATAATGGAACTAAGCCTGGTCCGTATGACAAGGAACAGATAGAAGATGCCGGCCTTGACCTGGACATCCCGTTGGGCCGCGCGCCGCACTCAGCAGACTGGCTTAGCCACCGGTTTGAATGATCCGGCTTTGCTTGAACAAGTCCAGCTGGGAAGCGAAGCCGCCCTTACCCAGGTCTATCGACGGTTGGAGCGGCCACTTTACCGTTTTGCCTACGCAATGACGGGATCCCCCGCCATGGCGGAGGAGGCAGTGCAGGAAACCTTCCTCCGTTTGATCCGGCAGCCGGGGGGTCTGGACCCCGCAAAAGGGTCACTCGAGTCCTACTTATATGGGATTTTGCGCAATGTGACGCGCCAGGCGCTGCGGACGCAGTTTGTGACGCTCGACGAGGATTATGACGAAGCGGCCACCGTGGACGACCCGATGGTGGTACTCGACCGCAGTCAGGCCCACGAACGGCTGGGGGCGGCGATCCTGACCTTACCGGGTCACTACCGCGAGGTGCTGGTGCTTTGTGATCTCGAGGAATGGAGTTATGAGACGGCAGCCGCGACCTTGGGCTGCCCGGTGGGGACCGTCCGCAGCCGGCTGAACCGGGCGCGGGCCCTTCTCCGCAGCCGGTTAAAGGAGACGCTATGACCGAAGAACGCCGCCTGACTGAATGGTTGGCCGAGTATCGCGATTCGCTCGACCCTTTGTCGACCCCGCCCGCCGTCGAAGCACGGCTTCGCGCCGAACTCCGTCAGAAGCGGCATATCCGGGTGGCGCCGTGGCTCCTGGCCGCCGGCGCCGCAGCCTTGTTGCTGTTGGGAATCGGCATAGGACGTTGGCGCGGTAGTGAACAGCCGGCCCTCGTCTCTGGGCCGCTCGCCACGCAAGCACCAGGTAACGAGACTTCCGCCGGAGTCCCGAATGAGTCGTCGGCGCCGCTCGTCACCGGCACGCCCACGGAGGCCGTCCCCGAAACCGCCCTCGTCGTCGAACCGGTCCCTTCCGGGCGCTCCCTGCCGCGTAATCTCACGCGGCGGTTCACGCCTCCCGCGAAGACCGGACAAGCGCCGCAGACGATGTTTGTCCTCCTCCCCGGCACCGAAGGCATGCCGCCCGCCCAGGAGTTACAAGTTCTCCGCGTCCGCATCCCCCGCGCCCGCATGCAGGCTTTAGGCTGGCCCATCACCTCGGACCGCCTTGAAGAAAGAGTATTGGCCGATGTCGTCGTCGGCGAAGATGGCGTAGCCCGGGCCGTTCGGCTCGTGCCCGCTGAGCAATAAGACCAACCGAAAAGGAAAACGAAATGATCAAAAAACTACTGCTGGTGGCGGCTCCGTGCACGCTCCTGGCTCAGGAACCCGCTGTCTCTCTTCAACGCATCGAGCCCGACCAGGTCCAGAAAATGAAGACGGAAGCCCGCGCGATGGCCGGCGCCGCTCAATTCGTCGCCGTCGAGACTGTTGGCTCAGCCGTGGTGAAGAACGCGCCTTACTCCGCCGACGCGGTCACCGAAACCGTGCAGATGCTGGCTGACGGCAATAAGATCAGCCGCAAAAATACGGTCACCCAGTACCGTGACAGCGAGGGACGCACGCGCCGTGAATTCGAGGTGCAGTTCATGAGCCAGGTGGGGGCTCCAGAAACCAGCAAGTCAGTGATGATTGACGACCCCGTCGCCAAGCTGCGCTATTCGCTCGACCTCAAGAACAAGGTTGCCATGGTGATGCCCGGCGGCGGCGGCATGTTCAACATGGCCTTCTCCTCCATGCCCAGCGCTCCGCTGGTGGGCATGAACTTGAACGCGGCTGGCGCTCCCGCCGTCAGCTACGCCCGCACGGCCCGTCCGGCGGAAGCCGGCGGCGAAGGCGGCAGCACCTCCGGCGGCGCGGTGTACGGTCATGCCAACTCCGTCACCATCGTTCGCGAGGGCGTCGTAGCGGACCGTCTCGAAGCCGCGCCCACCGTCGCCGCGATTCCCGCCCTGCCCACCACTTCGGCCCTCCGCGTCACCGAACCCGACCACGCCAAAACCGAGAACCTCGGCACCCGCAACGTCGAAGGCGTCGAGGCGCGCGGCACCCGTACTACCATCACCCTCCCCGCCGGCGCCGTCGGCAACGAACGCGAGATCAACATCGTCTCCGAACGCTGGTACTCGGAACAGTTGAAGATGGTCGTGCTGAGCCGCCACAACGATCCCCGCTTCGGCGAAACGACCCTGACGCTCACCAATCTCCGCTTGAGCGAACCGCCGCCCGGCCTCTTCGAGGTCCCCGCCGACTTCACGAAGCAGGAACCACCGGCCCCCACCATGATGCGCATGCGCAAGCCGCAGGAGTAGCTATCCTGAACGGATGCCCTTTCCCGCGAGCGCCGCGCTCGACCTGGTAGAAGCCTTCCCCTTAGGCGAAGAAGACAAGAGCCGTGAACTCACCCTCGGTCTTCTTCGCCTGACGCCTGATCCTCTCTCCCGCCATCAGTTCACCCCCGGCCACCTCACCTGCACCGGACTCGTGCTGCACCCCGGACTCCAGCATTTCCTCCTGATCCATCACCGTCGCCTCGACCGTTGGCTCGCTCCCGGCGGCCACGTCGAACCCGAAGACGAATCCCCCCGCGCTGCCGCCGCCCGCGAAGTGCTCGAAGAAACGGCCGTCTCCGTGCTGCCCGGCGCCACTTGGGTCGCCGGCATGGACGTCCACGGCATCCCCGCCAAGGGCGACGAGCCCTATCACCTGCACCACGACCTGAAGTTCGGCTTCATTGCCGCCACCGCCGAAGTCACCGTCACCGCCGAGACGCGCGGCGTAGCCTGGTGCGCTTTTGACGACGTCGCCCGCTACACCATTCCGCCGTCGATCGTCCGCGCGGCCCATCGCGCCCGCCGGCAGTTTGCAAGTTAACATCAGCTTCTAGGGAAATCACTCGCCTCGCGCTCGCTTCGGGAGTATGCTGATGGCAACTTCGACGGGAGCTTGCTGGGGTTATGTGTCAGCCAGGTTGGGGATGGTGGGCCCGCGGTCTTGTTTTCTACTGCGGATGGGTGTCGTGGCTATCGGCGCAATCGGCCGTCACGATCGACGAGAGCCGCCTGCGCGCGGAGCTTCGAGCCGACAGCACGGTGATCGTCCTCCCGGTGGCCAACACTTCCGGCCGGCCCTTAGAGGCGCTGCTGGCCCTGGACTGGCTCACTCCGTCGGCCACCCCCGCCCAAACCGTCAAGTTCCAACCCATCACGCTCCCGCCCGGCGCGAAGGAACTCGAGTTCCCTCTGCCCCTATCCGCGTCCTCCCCGTGGCTGCGCCTGCGCTATCAACTCACGCCCGTCGCCGCGGAAGCCCGGACGTTCTTTCCGATCAGCCGCATTCTGCCGCTGTCGCGCATCATGAAAGACCTCTTTCAACTGGATGCTGTCCTAAGCGGCCAACCCCAGCCCGGACATCCCCTCACCATCCGCGTCGCAGCCACTCATCCCCTTACCCAGGCCCCTGTCCTTCCGAAGTCCTGGACTGCGGTGCTCAACGTCAACGGCGCGGAAGTGAAGCCGCTGCGCCGCCAGCAGGAAGGCCCCGGGCTGACGACCTTCGTCTTCCCGTTCCCCGTCCTGAACCAGCAGCAGGAGAGCGGGGCCGAAATCGAGATCGAAGCCGCTCTCGGCGAATACCGGCAGGATCTGTCTCTCGAAATCCAGCTCCCGACCAACTTCACCGCCACGGTGCAGACCGACAAGCCCATTTACCAACCCGAACAGACCCTGCACCTCCGTACCGTCTGTCTCGATCCCGCGCGGCGCGCCGCCGCCGGCGAGCGTCTGCTCTTCCGCATCAATGACCCCGATGGCCAGCGCGTCCACACCGCCGCCAGGACTGCCTCCGCCTTCGGCATCGCCCACGACGATTGGGCCTTCCCTGCCTCCTCGCCGCTCGGCGTCTATCAGATCCAGATTGTGCGGGAAAAGGATGAGTCCGTCCTCGCCTCGCACGCCGTCCGCCTCAGCCGCTACGAACTGCCGGTCTTTCAGGTCGCCGTCAAGCCCGGCCGTCCCGCCTACCGGAATGGCGATACGGCCACGGTCACGGTCTCCGCCACCTCACTGGCCGGCAAGCCTGTGCCGAACGGCGAAGTGCGGATCACGGAAATCGACGGGGATCAGCCGCTCGCCCAAGGCCGGGCGGACTCCCAGGGCGTTTTTGTCGCTCAACTCCCCATCGCCGCGGACTTCGTTTCTTCGGGCAGTCTTTATCGCGATCGTCCGCTCGCCGCGTACTACCGCGATCCGCTCACCCAACGCACCGAGCAGCGCCGCTTCGATTTGCGCATCACCCGCGACCTGCTCCACCTCTACACCGTCAACACTGACCGCGCCCTCTACCTGGCCACACTGCGCGCCGATGGAACGCCCCTCGCCGCCTCCGTCGACGTTCACGCCTGCGGCCAGACGCTCTCGGTGTCCACCAACCGGCTGGGCGTCGCCAAGCTCGCCTCGCCCGTGAACTGCACATCCATCGAGTTCAACGCCCGAACGTCTGCCGGAGAAACCGGTCGCACCACCGCCTATGCCTCCGGACCCGCCGGCGAACTCGTCCTCGATCCCGGCAAGACCTTGCATCGCGCCGGCGACGGTCTCAGCGTGACACTCACCGCGCCGGACACCTGGAAAGCCAACCGCCACGTCGTCGTGGAGGCGATCGCGGGCGGAGTCACGGTCGCCAGCCAAATCGTTCGCCTCGCGGGCCGGCGGGGCCAGGTCACCTTCCCGCCCCATCCCGGCTTCCGCGGCGCCGTCTATCTGTTCGCCTGGTCCGCGGAAGACACCGCCAGCCGCGCGGTCATCTTCCCCGACGGCTCGGATCTGCGGCTCACTGCCTCCACCCCGCGCCCCGAATACCAACCCGGTCAACGCGCCCCTCTCACCGTGCGCGTGAGCGCTGCCGACGGCCGTCCCGTCTCCGCGGCCCTCGGCGTCGCCGTCGTCGATCAAGCCGTTCTCGAGCGCGCTCGCACCGACGAAGACTTTGGCCGTCGTCCGTATTTCATCTGCTCCTTCTGCGCCCAAGCTGGCGAAGAAGAGTTCGCCGGCCAACGCCTCAACGACCTTTACCTCCATCGCGGCGCCCTCACCCCCGAACGCGACCTCGTCGCCGAAGCGCTCGCCGCCAAGCTCACACTCCGCCTCCCTCGCGCCACCTCGGCCGCCGGCGCCCCGCAATTCACCCAGATCACCGCCGCGGCCAAAGCCATGCGCGAAGCGCTGGAACACCACTACGACCGGACCCTTGAGTTGCCGGACACTTTCGACGCTTTGCAACAAGTCCCTCGCTGGCCCCGTGAACTCGACCCCTGGGAGCGCCCCTACCGCTACAACTTCCAGGTCGAGCAGGATGCTCGCGCGATCGACATCCTGAGCGACGGGCCCGATCATCAACCCGGCACCACCGACGACCTCGCCGTCGCCACCATTCGCCGCCCCTACTTCCTGCCGATCTCCACCGAGATCAAGCGCATCCTGCGCGACGCCGATCCGTTCCCCACGCAACTGGATTCCTTCCTGGACCTGCTCCGCAGCCGCGGGATCGTTCTCACGGCGCTGCGTGATCCGCTCGGCCACCCCTACCAGGCTCGTCTCACCGTCTCCGGCACCCTCAGCCTCATCACCGTCTGGAGCGCGGGCCCTGATGGCATCCACCGAACCAACGACGATGTTGTGGTCGGCCATTTTTCGGGCGAATACTTCAGTCGCCGTCAACAGGAAATACAAAGCGCGCTCTCCCGGCTCGCGGCGCCCCCGACATCACCCGAAGCCTTTGTCGCCGCGCTCATGCGCTCCGGCATCGACTTCGCTGCCCTCCGTGACCCTTGGCAGCACCCCTATCGCGTCACCTCCGGCACCGCCACCGACTATGCCGATCGCCTCACCCGACGGCGTACCCGCATCTACGGCAGCACGCCCACCACGAAGACTACCGTCACCCCCGTCACCCGCAAGCTTTTGCTCCTCCGGGTCCTGAGCCCAGGCCCCGACGGGCTTCCCGACACGCCCGGCGACGTCACAGTCGCCGTCTTCCCCACCCTGCTCGACGAGCAGGACGGCGCGGTCCGGTCAGCCGCGAACCATGCCCCGGTCACCGGCGCTCTGGGCACCGGCGCCCTGGGTACCGGCGCCCTGGGTACCGTCGCCGGTACGGTTCTCGATAACAGCGGCGCCGCGATCCCCGGCGTCGAAGTCCGCCTGCGGCTCTCCGCCACGATCGTCGCCGCCGGACGCACCGACCTCGGCGGCCGTTTCGAGCTTCAAGCTCCAGCGGGCTTCTACACCCTCTCGGCCACTGCCGCCGGCTTCGTTCAGGAAGAAGTGGAGTTCGTCCCCGTCGTCGCCCGACAACCCACTACGGTGGACCTGCAACTCGAAGTGGGCTCCATAGCGCAGATGCTGGCCGTCACCGCCTCCGCGCCCACTCTCATGACGCAGGCCAGCATGACGGTGGCCGCCGCGCCTGGCTCCACGCCGCGCGTCCGCGACTACTTTCCCGAAACACTCCTCTGGCTGCCCGAAGTCCCCACCGACGTCGCCGGACGCGCTCAACTTGACGTCCCGCTCGCCGACTCGGTCACCACCTGGAAGGTCGCCTTGTTCGCCTCCACCGCCGACGGACGCGCCGCCCAAGCCGAGCACGAAATCAAAGCCTTCCAGCCCTTCTTCCTCGAGGTCAACCCGCCCGCTATCCTCACCCAAGGCGATCGCCTCGATCTCCCCGTCACCGTTCGCAATTATCTGTCCCGCACCCAAGACATTAAAGTCCAACTCGCTGACGGACCCGCCCGTTCGCTCACCCTCGGCCCCCACCAATCCGCGAACACGCTCTTCCCGCTCGAAGCCACACCGCCCATCGGCGAAGTTCGTCAGCGCTTCATCGCCACCTCCAAGCAAAGCGCTGGCGACGCCCTGGAGAAGAGCACCCAAGTGCACCCCGATGGTCAGGAAGTGGTCCGGACCTTCGCGGAAGCCGCCCCGGGCGCCGCCTCCTTCCGCTTTGACCTGCCATCTCAGGCCATCCCGGGCAGCGCCTCGGGCGAACTCCGCCTGTACCCGAACGTCGCATCGCTACTGCTGGAAAGCGCCGGCTCGCTGACGCGCATCCCCCATGGTTGCGCCGAGCAAACCATCTCGGCCGCCTATGCCAACCTCATCGCCTGGCGCTTTGCCCAAACTTCCGGCGTGAACAACGCGGCCATCGAAACTGCGGCGCTCCAGCATGTCCGCCTCGCTCTCGAGAGCCTCGCCGCCCGGCAGTCCTCTGACGGCGGCCTCCCCTATTGGGCCGCCAGCCAACCCGACATCGCCGTCACTGCCTATGCCCTCCAGTTCGCCGCCGACGCGGCCGGCGTCACCGAGCTCGATCGCGAAACCTGGACGAAGTCAATCCGCTGGCTCGAGCAGCAGCAACAGCCCACGGGCCTCTGGTCCCCGCGTCAGAACGAAGCTGGCTCGCTGATGCTCACCGGTCTGGTGACTCGCGCTCTGGCTGCGGCCCGTCAGGCGGGCCTTCCCGTGCCCGACGCCGTTCTCGCCAAAGCCTACAGCCGCCTCACCCGCTTCACCGACACCATCGACGAGCCTTATGTGCTCGCTCACCTCGTCCATGCCGCCCTGGACGCGAAGGACGAGGCGGTCATCGCCACCGCCGTCTCCCGCCTCCTCGCGATGGCCCGCGAGGAGAACGGCGAGCGCTACTGGGACCTGCAAACCAACATGCCCTTCTACGGCTGGGGCACGCCCGGCCGCTATGAGACCTCCGGCGTCGTCCTCACCGCACTCGCCCGTTACCGCCGGCTGCACCCCGCCGCCGAACTCGATCAGGCCATCAGCCGAGGACTTGCCTTCCTGCTCCGCGCTCGCCGCGCCCAGGGCGATTGGTTCTCCACCCAAGCCACGCTCCGCGCCATGCAGGCGCTGGTGGACAGTGGCCTCCAATTGGGCGACCCCGGCACGATTCAGATCAAAGCCGCCGGGCGCCTGGTGCGAACCGTTACGGTCTCTGCCGGCCCCTCCCAAGTCGATCCGGTTCGGGTCGACGTACCGCTCGCCGCAGGCGCCAATGAGGTCACCGTGAGTAGCGACGGCGGACTGCTCGCGCGGCTCGCCGCGAAGCATTGGGTGCCTTGGACCGCCGCCAGCCTACGCGCCTCCACCGATTTGAAGATCGACGTCCACTACCACCGCACCACCCTGGCCATCGGCGAGCCCGTTACCTGCCGCGTCCGGGCCGAACGCGTTGGCTTTCGTGGCTACGGCATGATGCTCGCCGAAATCGGCCTGCCCCCTGGCGCCGAGGTCGATCGGGCCTCGCTGCAGACCTTGCTCAACGACGTGCCCGGCGTCGATCACTACGAGCTTTTGCCGGATCGACTCGTGCTTTACTTGTGGCCGCGGGCGGGCGGTGTCGACTTCACCTTCGCCTTCCGCCCGCGCTTCGCCATGTCCGCCCAATCGGCGCCTTCCCTCCTGTACGACTACTACAACCCCCCCGAACGCGTGGACGTCGCCCCCACCGCTTTCACCGTCCGGTAGCCTTCGCATTACTTAGGCCTTGACCTAAGTAATGTCGCCGGTCAATACTTAGGCAGGTGCCTAACCAAGCCCAGCTCGATGCGCTCTTCCACAGCCTGGCCGACCCCACCCGCCGCGCCGTGCTGACGCGACTCGCCGCCGGGCCCGCCCCTATGACCGAGCTCGCTCGCCCCTTCTCCATGGCGCTGCCTTCTTTCGCTCAGCACCTGTCGCTCCTCGAAAAAAATGGCCTCGTCAAGTCCCGCAAAACCGGCCGCGTGCGCACCTATCGCCTCGCTCCCCGCGCCTTGCAGCCCGCCGAGCATTGGCTGCAGCGTCAGCGCGCCCTCTGGGACACCCGCCTGAACCAGCTCGATACTTACCTCCTCGAACTCAAGGAAAACGAATCCGCATGACCACCCCCCAACCTGACCTCGACCTGATCCTCGAACGCGACATCGACGTCCCGCCGCATCTGGTGTGGCGCGCCTGGACCCAGCCGGAGCACGTCAAGAAGTGGTTCACGCCCGCGCCCTGGACCACCGTCGAGTGCGAGATTGACCTTCGCCCCGGCGGCATCTTCCGCACCGTAATGCGTTCGCCCGAAGGCGAAACATACCCGAACCTCGGCTGCTATCTCGAAGTCGAAGAAAACCGCCGTCTCACCTGGACCAATGCTTTGTATCCCGGCTTCCGCCCGCACGTGGCGCCCGAAGCCTGCCCCACCGAAGCCTTCTCGTTCACCGCCATCCTGACGTTCGAGCCCCACGGCTCGGGCACGCGATACAAGGCCGTCGTCCTGCATCCAGACGCTGACTCGCGCCAGCGTCATGAGGCGTTGGGCTTCCACGATGGCTGGTCGGCCGCGCTCGACCAGTTGATCGCCCTGGCCAAGACGATGGCGAGCTAGAAGCTCTTGCCCACGGCGTAGACGAGTTGCCAATAGGCGTTCTCGTAAGCGGCCTTGGCCTGGTTGTAGTTCATCAGCGTCTGCTTGGAAGTCCGCTGCGCGTCGAGCAGATCGAGCAGACTCGCCTCGCCGCGCTGATAGCTGTATTCCACCGTCTCCCGGATTTTGCGTGCCAGTTCCACCGTGCCCGAATCGTAGTAGCCCAGGGACTGCTGCGCCGCCGTCAGACCGAGGTACGCTTTCTCTACCTCCGCCTCCACTTGGGCCTGCGCCTGTCGCCGTTGCAACGCCGCCCCGCGCTGTTGTGCCACGGCCTGGGCAACAGCCTCCCTTTGATGCGGAAATACGAACAGGGGAAACGAGACCGAGGCGCCCAGCGTGCTGTCGGTCCCCACGCGCTGATACTGCATCGCCACCGAGAGGTCGCGCTTGCCTTGCGCTTCTGCCAAGCGGATGCCGGCCGCCGACGCAGCTTCGAACTTCTGCGCTGCCACCACGTCTGGCCGCTCCGCGCGCGCCAGGGTCTTCAGTTCGGCGAGGTTCAGACTTAGAGGACGCTGTTGCAGTTCACCTTGCAATTGCCGCCCCGCCGGCATCCCCACCAATAGCTCGATGTCGCGCATCGCCTGTGCATAGGCCAGCCGTACGTCGGTGATGGCCTGCCGATAGCCGATGCGCGCGGCGCGGATTCGTTCGAAATCAACCTGCGCGATCTCGCCCGCTCGGAACCGGATCTCGCTGGCCCGTTCGGTCTCCGCGTAGTCCTGGTCGGCTTCTTCGGCCAACTCGACGTTGGCCTTAGCCAACAGCGCCGCTGTGTAGGCCTGACGCAGCAAGAGCAACTGCTGACGGATCGTGTCGAGGACGCCCGCCCGCGCCGCATCGGTCAGCGCACTTGCTTGCTCCACGCGCAGTTGCCGTTTATGACCCCGCTCGATCAACTGCGACAGTTGCGCCGTGTACGTGGGATTGGCACCGGCGTCGCCATTCGTACTCACGAATCGCGGCACGCTGCCCGGAATGTTGGACCATACCGGCACCTGCTCACTGCCTAGCTGCAAAGTCGGGTTGGGCGGCAGGCCCGCGATGCGGCGGGCTGCTTCGGCAACCTCTACCTGCACCTTGCCCACTGCCACCGGCAGATTCCGCTGAATCAGGAACTCTTCAGCCTGTTCGAGCGACAATGTTGCGGGCCAAACGTCCGGCCCCTCGGTAGGGGCGGCCTGCAGAAACAAAGACACCACAATCCCCATCAACGGGGTCAGCACACACTTCATGCTCACTTCTCCTGGAAGTCAAAATCAGGGATGCCGTCCGATGACGCTGCATCCGCCGGCAGAGGTTTTGTGGGAGGGAGAAGGAGCCTCAGGGGGCGCGAATGCGAAGGGCGCCGGCGAGGAACAGCCGCAAAACGCGGTGGGTCTCCGGAATGAGGAGCGCCTGCTCCCGCGCCGCGGGCGCAACACGACCAGCGACGGCGGCCAAAGCCGCCGCTGAGGGCGGCTCGTCGCTTTCCGCCACCCAGCGCGGTCCAGGATCGCGGGTCCGCATTCCCGAACCCTCGGGCTCCCGCACCCCCAGAAACGCATCTTGTGCATCAAAGGCGAAGGTCCCGCGGCCGTCGTTCAGGAAGACCGCCAGCGCTTCCCGTTCGCTATTGGTGACCACCAGATCGCGGTCCTGATCGCCATCGACGTCGTGCGAGAAAACCCCGGCCGCGCGCGGCCAGCGCGAAAGGTCCACCACCTGCTCGCGTCCCGAGCCGCTGAGCGAAACACGCAATGTGCTCAGCCCGCGGCCGCGCGACGTGTGTCGGGCGGCTGCGATGTCCTGCAATTGGTCGCCATCGAAATCGGCGACGGCGCACGTTCGCTCGATCGTCAAGGCCCCGCAATGCGCGCCCAGGGCGCTTCCGGCGTCCGGCTGATGGCGGTCACCCGCCCACAGGGCGGTGGCCAGCAGCAGTAGGGACATCGAGCGGGCGAAGAGCATCGGGACTCCCCCATTTTCGCCGATCCCCGCACCTTGTGCACCTTGACATCGTGGGGCGCCCGGGCGATTCTATATGTCGTCAGTCGACATGTCGAAACAACAATCTGAAATCCCCTACGGCACCCTGGACCTGCTCATCCTCCGGACCCTCGCCACGCTCGGCACCTTGCACGGCTACGGCATCGCCCGCCGCATCGAGCAGGTGTCCGGCGACACGGTCCAACTCAGTCAAGGCTCCGTGCACCCGGCGCTGATCCGCCTGGAGCAGGAGGGCTGGATCGCCACCGAATGGGGCGTCTCCGAGACCAATCGGAAAGTGAAGTTCTACTCGCTCACCAAGGCCGGCCGCCAGCAATTGCAGGTCGAAGTCGCGAACTGGGAACGCGCGACGGCGCTGGTGGCCCGCTTCCTGGAGTCCGGCACATGAGGGTCCGTCGCCTGGCCGCGGGCCTGTTGGCGCTGGTGCGTCGCAACCGGCTAGAGAGGGAACTGGAGGACGAGGTGCTCGCCCACCTGGAACTGGCGGAGCGCGACGCGCTCGCCTCGGGCCGGTCGCCGGAAGAAGCTCGCCGCCTCGCCCGTCAACGTTTTGGAGGAGTGGAACAAATGAAAGAAGAACATCGCGACCGCCGCGGCATCCCCTGGCTCGATCATCTCGTGCGCGACCTCCGTTTCGGCCTCCGCGCCATCTCGCGGGCGCCCGCCTTCGCCGCGGTGGTCATCGGCGTTCTCGCCCTGGGCATCGGCGCCAATGTCGCCATGTTCAGCGTCGTCGATGCCGTGCTGCTGAAGCCCCTGCCCTTCCCCGCGCCGGAACGCCTGGTACGAGTTTGGGAAGCGCCTCGCCCCGGCTCGGTGAACGCCACCACCGCCGGCGAGTTCCTGGACTGGCGTCGCTTGGGTGATTGCTTCGCCGCGCTCAGTGCCGAGCAAAGCGTCGCGGCCGCGCTGAACCTCGGCGGCCAACCGATCCGCCTGCTCGGCAAAGCTGTCACGGCTGACTACTTCCGCGTCTTCGGCGTAGAAGCCGCCCTGGGCCGCACCTTCCTGCCGAATGAGGATCAGGCCGGCGCAGACGCCGTGGTCGTGCTGAGCCATGCCGCCTGGCAAAGTCATTTCGGTCAGGATCCGCAGATCCTCAACCGCCGCCTGTTGCTCGATGGCCAGCCGTATCAGGTGGTCGGCGTGCTCCGCCCCGGCGCGTTTGACCGCGATAAGACTCTGTTCTGGAAACCGCTCGCCTTCACCGCCGCCGAACGCGCCTCCAACAATCACTGGCTCACCGTTTACGGACGCCTCAAAGAAGGCCTCACCTTGCAGCAGGCCCAATCGCGAATGCAGTCCGTGCATGCCGCCCTCACGGAAAACGCGCCCCAGGAGAGTCGTGAAGCAAGCTTGACAGTGCAGCCCCTGGGCCGTCTGATGGTCGGCAACCGCCTCTCGCGCTCGATCACGGTTTCGTTCGCCGCGGTACTGCTGGTGCTGCTGATTGCGAGTGCCAACGTCGCCAATCTTCTCCTCGCCAAGGGCGCCATGCGACGGCGCGAACTTGCCGTCCGCTCCGCTCTCGGCGCCAGCCGCAGTCGCCTCGTCACGCAACTCCTCACCGAAAGTCTGGTGCTGTGCTTCCTCGGCGGCGCCGCCGGCGTCCTGGTCGCCGCCTTGCTGCTTTCCCTCGCCCGGCCGATGCTGGCCACGATGATCCCCTTCACCGCCGACGTCACGCTCGACTGGCGGGTGATGGCCTTTGCCGCTGCCGCGGCCCTCAGCGTCGCGCTGCTCGCCGGCGTGTTGCCCGCCCTGCGTGCCTCGTTCGGACAAGTCGCCTCCGGCTTGAGCCTCGCCACCCGCGGCTCCTCCGGCGGACACTCCTTCGTCCGCCGGGCGATCGTCGTCACAGAAGTCGCCCTTTCACTCATCCTTGTCTGCGGCGCCATGCTGCTCTTTCGCAGTCTGTTGAACCTCCAACAACTCGACACCGGCATCCGCACGGAGAATGTCATCACCTCGTCGCTCGACCTGCCGAAGGAAGCCTACCGCACGCCCACGCAAGCGGCCCTCTTCTACCGGGAGCTCACGCAACGGCTCGAGTCGTCTCCCGGCATCCGCCACGCCGCCCTCACCACCCAACTGCCGCTCCAATGGATTTCGAACGGTGAGGGTCTCCAGGTTCCCGGCGCCCCCAAGATCGTTCGCACCCGCCTGAAACGCGTCGATGCTGGCTACTTCCCCGCTTTGGGCATTCCGATGCTCGCCGGCCGCGGCTTCACCAACCGCGACGTCGAAGGCGCACCGCTGGTGGTGGTCATCAACGAAGCCATGGCCGCCCATCTGGCCGACGTCGCCGGCATCAAGCAGCCCGTCGGCCAACGAGTGCGGCTTTCGCTGCCGGGCTATAACGAACCGCGTGAAACGCTGCCCGAAGTTGAGATCGTGGGCGTGATCCGCAGCGAGCGAGTCTCCTCACCGGGCATGCCCGATCCGCCCGTTTCCTACGCGCCGCTGGCTCAGGCGCCCAATTCGCACGTCAGCCTGCTGGTCAAGACCGACTCGAGCCTGGCTGCGACGCTACCCATCATCCGGCGGACGCTCCGCGAGTTGGACCCCAACCTGCCACTCGACGACGTCGCCATGCTCGACCACGTGCGCTCGGAGACGCTCTCCGGCGTCGCCAGTCCGGCGCTGATTATCGGAACCTTCGCCCTCGTCGCCGTGCTGCTGGCCGGCATCGGTCTATACGGCGTCCTGGCGCAGTTGGTGGTCCAGCAGCGCCGTGAAATCGGCATCCGCATGGCGCTGGGCGCCCGCGCCGGGGACGAGCGCCGCCGCGTGGTGGGCAGCGCCCTCATACTGGTCGCCGCCGGACTCATCTTCGGCCTCGCCGGCAGCGTCGGCGTGACACGCGTGATCGCCAACCTGCTCTATGAAGTCTCGCCGCTCGACCCGCTCGCCTTGAGCCTCGCCTGCGCCACCATGACCGTCATCGGCCTGCTCGCCGGTTATCTGCCCGCGCGGCGCGCCTCGCTCGTCGACCCGGTCGACGTCCTCCGCGAAGACGGCTAAACGCCTACCGGCTCAGCGCCTCCACCAGATCGCGCCGCGCGGCAAACTCCGTACCGTGCCGCGCGCCTTCGGGGAACTCGTTCTTCACCACCGCGGCGTACCGGCAGCCGAATCGTTCAGGCACCGTGGCTGCGGCTGGCCGGGTCCGGTGACACCACCAGGCCCATGAGCGCCGCTGCCGGGCGATGTCCTTCGATCGGGTGCCGCAACGGCAGCTCGCCGTGAATCACGTAATGATTCCGCCGTCCGATACGTTCGGTGGTGACATACCCGTCGGCGACCAAATCGGCGAGGATCCGCTGCGCCGCCCGTTCCGTGATGCCGACGCGCGTCGCGACGTCCCGCAGCCGAATCTCCGGATCCCCTGCCAGACAAAGAAAAACATGGGCATGGTTCGTCAGAAAAGTCCAGGCGGCCATGGCTACATATTACGCCCAGCAAGACGCGAATTGCAAAGGATGATTTACAACACACGACTTGTAAAGTACGACTCAATTGTCTATATTAAAATTCGTACACATGAAGAACCACGACGTAGGAGTTTTTGCCCGAACCCTCCCCCTCCTCAGCGAGGAGCGCAGCGGCCTCGCCGTCGCCCTGGTTTACTCGATCGCGATTGGCATCCTCTCGCTCGTCCTCCCGATCGCAATTCAGGCGCTGGTCAACACGGTCGCGTTCGGCAGTGTCCTGCAACCGGTCGCCGTACTGACCGGCCTCGTCACGGCGGCGCTCGCCGCCTCCGCGTTGCTCTTCGTCCTTCGCGCCATCGTCCTGGAAACCGTTCAGCGGCGCATCTTCGCCCGTCAGGCCTCGGCCGTGCTCGATAGCCTGCTTCGCTTCCGCGCCGATGCCGCCGAAGGCCAGCACGTCCCCGAGCTCGTCAACCGCTTTCTCGAAGTCACCACCGTTCAGAAGAGCACCGCGATTCTGCTGGTTGACGGCCTCACCTTCGCCATGCAGATGCTGGCGGGCATCATTCTGCTGGGCGCCTATCACCCGTACCTGCTGGTGTTCGACGTCGTGCTGGTGGGCGCCATCATCCTGGTGATCATCGGCCTCGGCCGCGGGGCGGTACCGACCGCGATCGACGAGTCCCGCGCCAAGTACGATCTGCTCGCCTGGTTCGAAGAAGTCGCCCGCCACAGCTTCGCCCTGCGCTCGCGCGAAGGAGCCTCGCTCGCGGCGGACCGGGCCAACCAGCTCCTGCTCGGCTACCTCGACCATCGCGAAAGCCATTTCCGCATCCTCATCCGCCAAACCGGCGGCGCCCAGATTCTGCAGGCCCTCGCCCTGGCCACCATCCTCGGCATGGGCGGTTACCTCGTCATCGGCGGCGAACTCACCCTCGGCCAGTTAGTGGCCGCCGAACTCGTCGTCAGCCTCGCCGTCGGCAGCTTCGTCAAGTTCGCCAAGTCGCTAGAAACCTTCTACGACCTCCAAGCGGCTCTCGATAAGCTCGCCCATGTCACCAGCCTACCGCTCGAGGACGAAGGGTCCCCCAAGAGCCGCGCACCCGGCGCGCGCCGTGGCCCCGCCTCGCTCAGCCTCCACCACGTGGGCTTCCGCTTCGGTGCGATCCCCGTGCTCGAAGACGCCGACGCCACCGTCGCTCCCGGCGAAAAGGTCGCCATTCACGGCCGGAACGCCGCCGGCAAAAGTACCCTGCTCGATCTGATCTTCGGCCTCCGCGAACCCCAGCACGGCCGGCTCGACTTCGACGGTCTCGACTACCGCCACCTCAGTCGTGAGGACCTCCGCTCCGACGTCATGCTCCTCCGCGGCACCGAAATTCTCCAGGGCTCCATCTGGCTCAACGTCACCCTCGGCCGCGACTTTACCGCCGACGAAGTGAAAGCCGCGCTGCTCGGCTCCGGCATTCTCGACGCCATCCAGGCCCTCCCAGGCGGCTGGGAAACTGAACTTACCCCCAGCGGACGCCCACTCTCTCCCAGCCAGGCCATGCGTCTCACCTTTGCCCGCGCCATCCTCCACCAACCCCGTCTGCTGCTGGTGGACGAAGCGTTCGACGCCATCGACGACCTCCGCCTCGAGGGCGAACTGGTCAGCACCCTCTTCGACCCCGGCGCCCCCTGGACTCTGATCGCCGCCACCGAGCGCGACGACCTCTGGCCGCACTTCGACCGCGTTTACGAACTCTCCGGCGGACAGTTGCATCCGGCCGCCGCGCTTCCGGAGGCCAACTGACATGCACGCTCCTGTCACGATTCATCGCCGCTATCACCTGCCGGGCGTGGAAGCCGCGGGCACCTATCGCACTTGGCCCCGCGTCACGGCCACGCTGATTCTCGCCACCCTCGCGTCCTGTGTCGCGCTCGGCTTCGCCCCCTGGCAGCAATCGATCCCTGGCACCGGCCGCATCGTCGCCCTGGCCCCCATGGAACGCCAGCAGCGCATCGATGCCCCCGTGGAAGGCCGCATCGTCCGCTGGTTCGTCGTCGAAGGCAGCCGTGTCCGCAAAGGTGATCCGGTCGCCGAAATGGCCGACCTCGACCCCACCCTCCCCGTCCGCCTCCAAATGGAGCGCACCGCCGTCATGGACCGCATTCGCGCCGTCACCGAACGCGAGCGTCATCTCGAAGAGCGCATCGAAGAACTCGACCAGTCGCTCAAAAACGAGCTCTCCGCCGCCGACTTTCGCATCCAGCAAGCCCGCGACCGCGTCCGCGCCGCCGAAGAGTCGCTCGACGCCGCCAAAGCCAAAGCCAAGGCCGCCGACCTGAACCTGACCCGCCATCGCGCCCTCTTCCCCAAAGGCCTCGTCTCGCAACGGCAGCTCGAAGTCGCCGAAGCCGATCACAACACCGCTAGCGCCGAATTGCGCCGCGCCGAAGCTCAGTTGAATGAAGCGCGCAACTTCCTGCGCACCACGGAAGTGGAACGCGCCCGCGCCGCCAACACCGGCACCGCCGCCGTGCGCGACGCTCGCGCCTCGCGCGAAGCCGCCCGTAGCGAAGTCGCCTCCGCGCGCCAGTCCTTGCAGCCGGTCGAAGTCCGTCTCAATCGCCAGTCCACGCAGACCGTCGTCGCTTCCGTCGACGGCACCATCTTCCGCTTGACCGCTCAGCCCGGCACCACCGTCGTCAAGAACGGACAGGAAATCGCCTCCATCGTTCCCGACGTCAGTTCCGCCGCCGTTGAAATCTGGATCGATGGCAACGACATGCCGCTCGTCACGCCGGGCCGCAAAGCACGCCTGCAGTTTGAAGGCTGGCCGGCCGTCCAGTTCGTCGGCTGGCCGTCGGTCGCCGTGGGCACTTTCGGCGGCGTGGTGCGCCTGGTCGATTCCACCGACGACGGCCGCGGCAGCTTCCGCCTGCTGGTGGAGCCCGACCCCGATGACCAGCCCTGGCCCGACGCCCGCTATCTCCGCCAGGGCGTCCGCGCCAAAGCCTGGGTCCTGCTCAACACCGTGCGGCTGGGCTTTGAAGGCTGGCGCCAGTTCAACGGCTTCCCGCCCTCCATCGAGCAGGAACCGCACAAGGGCGAAATGGGCAAAGGCGACGCCAAAGCCACCAAGGAGGCCAAATGAGGCTCCTGCCCCTGCTGCTCCTGGTGGCCGCCACGCTGCCAGGAGCGCCCCTCAGCGAAAACGAGGTCATCGAGTCGGTTCGCCGCCATCATCCCCTGCTGATGGCCGCCCTGGCCGGCAAAGACCTCGCCGACGCCGCGTTCCTCGAAGCCCAGGGCCGCTTCGACACCACGCTCTCGTCCCGCTTCGACTCCAATTCGCTCGGCTATTACCAGGGCCGTGTTTACGACGCCGGCGTGGACCAGCCGCTCTCGTTCCAGGGCATGTCCGTCTATAGCGGTTACCGCCTGGGCGAAGGCACCTTCGCGCCCTACGACGGCAAGCTCGACACACGTTCGCTCGGCGAAGTACGCACCGGCGTCAAACTGCCGCTCTTTCGCAATCGCGAAATCGACAGCCGGCGCGCCGGCCTTCAAACCGCTCGCCTCGGCCGCACGCTCGCTGATCTGGCGGTGGAGCAGCAGCGCCTGGTCCTCTTCCAGGCCGCCATCGCCCGCTACTGGGGCTGGGTGGCCGCCGGACAACGCCTCGCCGTCACCCGCACCGTGCTCGACATCGCCCAGAAGCGCCAGCAGTTACTCGAAGAAGGCGTTCGCGAAGGGCAGTTGGCCGCCATCGAAGCCACCGACAATCGCCGCGCCATCCTGCAGCGCCGCACCGCGCTGATTGAAGCCGAACGCTTCTTCCAGCAGTCCGCCATCGACCTTTCGCTCTACCTCCGCGACGACACCGGGCGCCCCCGCGTCACCACCTTCGACGAGGTCCCCGGCGCCTTCCCGGCGAATGGCCGGGCGCCCGAAGCGTCGCTGCCCGAAAGCGTGGAGGATGCGCTCCGCCGCCGTCCCGAAGTCGCTCGCTTCCGGACCCAGCTCGACCAGAACGACGTCGAACTGCGCCTCGCGCGCAACGCCACCAAGCCCGCCGTCGACCTGTTTGCCGGCCTCACCTCCGAACGCGGCACCGGCGTCGTCCGCCGTGGTCCGCAGGAGTTCAAACTCGGGCTCGCCTTCGAGTTCCCCTTGCAGAATCGCGCCGCGCGCGGCAAAGTCGGCGCTGCCGAAGCCAAGCTCCGCCAGCTCACCCGGCAGCAGACCTATCAGCAGCAACAGACCGAAGCCGAAGTCCGCGATGCGCTCTCGGCACTCGAAGCTGCGCGCGCCCGGGTCGAAGTCCTCGCCGGCGAAGTCACCGTCAGCCGCGAACTCGAAGACGCCGAACGCACCCGCTTCGACTTGGGCGAAGGCACCCTCTTCATCCTGAATCTTCGCGAACAAGCCACGCTCGACGCGCAGATCCGTCACGTCCTCGCCCAAGCCGATCTGCAGCGCGCCCACGCCGCCTACGACTACGCCACCGGCCGTCTGCTCGAACGCTAAGCGCGCCTACTTCGCCTTCGGCTTGCCGGCCACCATCCGCACCCGGACGGGCTTCGCCTCCGGCTTCACCGGCACCGGGCGGCACACCAGTTGCACCGCCTCCACCGGCGAAATGATCCGCGCGATGCCCCGCTCGCCCTCGGCTCCGGTCACCACCAGCAGCTTCGGCGACGGGGCATAAAGCTCCAGCACCCGCAGCGTCGTCGGCCCCACCGTGCACAGCACCAGCAGTTCCTGATCTTCCTTGAGCGCATTCTGCATCGCCTGCACCTGCGCCATCACCACCGCCGTCAGGCTCTCCGGCTCCGCCGCCTCCCCGGTCCGCGCCTCATTCGGCCGCAGACCCTCCATCACCTCCGCCATTTGGTTCCCCAAAGCTTCGGCCGCCAGTTGCTTGGTGATTGCTCCAATACCCATCTGTCCAAAGCCTACCAGCTAACGCCCAGCCGCTCCAGACGCGTCCCCTCGAA
Source organism: Bryobacteraceae bacterium (assembly GCA_044226365.1). GTDB lineage: Bacteria > Acidobacteriota > Terriglobia > Bryobacterales > Bryobacteraceae > JALHNI01. The sequence goes on along the minus strand of JBGAHE010000042.1, from coordinate 6,467 downwards.
CTCAAACTCGGTTTCACCCTCGAAAAAAAAGCGCCGCCCTCCTCCAGTCCTCATCTGGACCACTAGCGGATGCAGCTGACTGAAAAACAGGCTCGGCCATCCGGAGTCCGGCGCCCCGTAACCGTTCCTTCCGCCCGGTCGATTCCGCCGTTCTCACAAAAAGTTCCTTGGGTTCACCGCCGTGATGGCGGCGAGTTGTTCGGATCGGCTGTGGTCAGCCCGGACTAGCCTTCTGACCACCGTCTCCTTCCCGTCCCGGGCCGGCCGCCCAGCCAGCTCCGGGGCACTGACGTCCCGGACCGGCGCTCACGCTCCTCCCGTGGGCGCCGCTTTTTTCCCGCCGCGCGCTCGCGGCGCCCTTCGGATGACCTAATGAGTTTCGAACAGACCAACATCGCCATCATCGGTGCCACGGGCGGCATTGGCTCGGCGCTGGCCCGCCGCTTGAAGGCCGCCGGTGCCTCGCTCCTGCTGCTCGGTCGCAACCCCACCCGCCTCTCCGCCCTCGGCGACGAACTCGCTTCCCCCTGGCTCGCGGTCGACGCCGCCCGCGTCACGGACCTCGAACAAGCCCTCAGTAGCCCGCGCCATGCCCCCCTCAGCGGTCTGGTCAACTGCGCCGGCAGCCTGCTCCTGAAGCCCGCCCACCTCACCAGCGAAGACGAATGGCAGCAGACCCTCGAAGCCAACCTCACCACCGCCTTCGCCACCGTCCGCGCCGGCGCCAAAGCCATGATGTCCACCGGCGGCTCCATCGTCCTTTGTTCCACCGCCGCCGCCCGCACCGGGCTTGCGAATCATGAAGCCATCGCCGCCGCCAAAGCCGGCGTCATCGGCCTCACCCTCTCCGCCGCCGCCACCTACGCTCCCCGCGGTCTCCGCATCAACTGCGTCGCCCCCGGACTCGTCGATACCCCCCTCGCCGCCCGCATCGTTTCCAACGAAGCGGCCCTCAAGTCCTCGACGGCCATGCACGCCCTCGGCCGCATCGGCCGCCCCGAAGACGTTGCCTCCGCCCTCGCCTGGCTCCTCGACCCCGCCAACGCCTGGGTCACCGGCCAGATCCTCGGCGTCGATGGCGGCTTAGCCACCATCCGCCCGCGGGTCTAGTTGTTCCGCGCTCCCCGGCGCTGCCAAATCAGCCCCGCCAGTCCCGCCGCCGACAGCAGCCACGTCGATGGCTCCGGCACCGGCGAACCCGGATCGCCGTTGAAGTTGAAGTCGTGCAATTCCAGTGACCCGCAATTCTGGCCGCTCGTGCAAACGTTGCTATAGGACTGGGCCACCAGTTGCCCCACCATCTGGCCCCAACCCGACGTCACGTTCGCATACGGCGCCAGCACGCTGCCCTGCACCCCGGAGTTCAGATACAAGCTCGTCGCTTCGTAGTAGTTGAACAAAATCCGGCTCGCCAGCGGCGACGAGTTGTCACCGTTGATCGCCTGTCCGTTGATGAAGTAGGCCGCATTCGTCCCCGTCACGTTCGTCCCCTTCACATTCACGACCACCGTCGAGTTCGCGCCCACGTTGATGAACTTCACCGTACAGCCGGAGCAGAAGTCCGCCGCATCCAGCACAAAGATCGCCAGCGGGTTGTTGGCCACGTCCAGCAGAAACTCGAGGCCCACGTTCGCACTCACCGCCACGCCTCCCAGATTCTTCAGCGCCGTCGACTTGTTCTTCAAATCCGTCTCGGCCGCCGCGAAATCGATGGGCGGCGTCCCCGGTCCGTCCACGCTCCCGCTCAGCAGATTGAAGCTGCTCAACGTCAGCAGGCTGCCGTAAAACGCGTCGCCGGAGAACAGTTGCCCGTTCGTCGCCGCCAGGTTCTGCCCCGCCACCAGCGAGTATTGCCCGTCGTAGTAATTCGCGCCGTGCTGCACCGCGATCGCCATATTCAGTAGCGAAATACTCCCTCCCGCCGCCAGCTTGCCACCCACATCGCTGTTGGCGTTGGAGTAATTGCCAAAGAAAAACCCGTTATACCCGTCCGCGGACCCCAAATAAGCGGCCTGAAGACTCGTCGCGCCCAAAGCCAACAGCACGGTTAGCAGATTTTTCGCCAGCATGTTGGCAGTCTCCATCCTGCGGGTTGGAGTAGCCATAAGCCGCTAGTCCCGGGCATACTCCGTCCAGGCCTAGTACGGAGCCTCCCGCGCCGGCGCCCAACACGGACTCCGCTGCCGGCGCGGTCGCGGACGAAAGCCGCGCCTCACCGCACATCGGCGCTGAAGGAGATCATCCCTTGCGTCTCGAAAAAATCGAGGCCCGGCGGGAAAGCGATCTCCTGGGACACTGCCGACACCGTGAGCGTAAACCCACTCTTCGGAACGCCCAGCAACACGGACGCCGGAATGGTGAACTGACCCGGGCTCACGGCGGCCCGGCACCGGAAAAACGCATCGGCGAGAGCCGAAAACCCGGTGAGCTCCACGTAACTCGCGCTTCCTCCGCCGCTCCAGGTCACCGTGGCTCCGCCTCGGTCCACGGTGCGCAGCGCTTGCACATTCGTCCAGCTGAAATTGAGCGGCACAATGACGGCGGCGCTCAGGCGCGGCACGTCCGTTCCTCCGGCAGCACTTTCCACCGAGAAGATGCCGCCGGTGGCGGGGATAAAGCCATTCGGGGCTTGGTTCGTGTAGGTGCTCTCCGTCGCGGATTGGACCTTCGGCAAAGTCAGGATCGTGTTGCCGGGAATGTTCACCCGAAGGTTCGGCCCGGCATCCAGCGGACGGCGGATTTCGGAGGGGCGCGAGGCCGAGACCACGGTGAGACAGTTGCCAATCGACAGCGCATCGGCGCCCGCCAAAACGGCGAAGCCGTTGGTGGAAGAAAAATTCGCGGTGACCTCCTGGCTCACCGCCCCGTTGCCGAGGTTCGTGTGCCGGGTGATGCGCAGGCTTCCCGTTTTGACGGACGGCTTCGCGCTCAGGGTTTGAATCAGCAGCGGAGTGAGACGGTCCTCCACATCGGAACAGGTCTTGCCCGTGGCGGCCACCGGCAGGGTGACGCCGTGGCTCACCACGCCACCCGTGACGACCGCGAGTGAGACATAACAGCCAACCGCGACATTAGAGGGCAGCGTCACCACGATTTGATCCACGCCGGGGAACTGCGAGCGTCCTCGATAGATGATCGTGGCGGCCCGTCCCCCCACCAGCACCTGCATCGGGACGTTGACCAGGTTGTTCGTCTTTTGCGGGAACAGCCGGTCGTCGTTCGCCGGATCGTTGCCCACACCGGAACCCCAAACGACGATGGTTTGGCCGGGATTGGCGGAGTTGAAACGGCTGATGAGCGTGTTATTGGTGTCATACGCCGCCAGCAGGGTTCCGGCGTAATGGACCATGCCAAATGAGCTCTGCACCACCGTAATGCCGTGCGGCGAACTCCGCTCCTGATTGCTCGTGACGGTGACCGTTCCCTCTCCGATCGGTGTGTTGCCTGGCAAGACGGCATTGATCTGCGTGGGCGAAAGATAATACAGGGGACAGTTGAGCGAGACTCCGTTCACCGTCACCGTGACGCTCACCCCCTCAATCGCACTCTGCAAGCCGGGCGACGCACTCGAACGCAGAGTCTGCCCGTCGTTTCGCGACGATAGGTTGGTGCCCTTGATCGCTATCAGCGAACCAGGAGCCAACGCCGCGCTCGGATGTCCCGGGCGAACCGGTCCAAAGTTATTTTGCACCCACTCAATGTTGGGCGCCGAGAGACTGGCGGTGAAGGTTTGAAACATGAGGATCAGTTGGGTCACCGGGCCGGGCACCCGGTTGGCAACGAAAAGCTTGGAAAATTTGCCGCTCTTGGTCTTGCAGAAGATGATGACGCCCGGGGTCAGCGCGGCGTCCAGGATCGGGCCCGGGCGATAGGTCGTGATCGTGGCCAATTCAACTTGCACTAGGCGGTCAAAATTGTCACTCCCAGTCAAGCTGGAGATCGAGATCAGCGTCCCATTGAGCGGCACCAGCCCCCCGCTGGCACCGCCGTAGGCCAAATCGGCAGAGGCGCCCGTACCAAGCGCCCCGGTATCCAGATCGAGGGTCTGTCCGACGGGCATGACGACCGTCGCGCTGACGTCGGCCCATACCGGCGAAAGCAAACAGAACATCGCTGCCAGTCGTGTCACTTTTGGTGGAATCACGAAACCTCCGCGGCCCCAAGTGTATCTCACGCCCCCGTAAAGTGGGCGGATCTCCGTTCTGTTACCCATGTCGCGCAAGATTCGCGCCATGCCCCGCACTGCGGTAGCCCGGCGCTGGCGGATCTTGGGAAATTTCGCGACCTCTCCCGCCGGGCGGTACCATCAAGCCGTAGCATGACGGAAAACCATCCCACCAAATCCAGCCCGCTCGCCATCACCCGCCGTGAACTGCTGGGCACCACCGGTCTCGCCGCCTGGACCGGCTTGGCCGGCAGCGCTGACGCACAACAGCCAGTACGCCCTCGGATCGCCGTTTGTGTCAGCTTCTGGGGTGGTCCGGGATCGCACGCGGATTGGATCATCTGCAAGCTGATGGACGGCTACTGGTGGCAGGGCGCCCACACTGCGTCGAGGGTGGAGGTCGTCTCCGCCTACATTCATCAGTTCGACACCAGCGGACTGGGCCAGAAAGTGTGCCAGGCGAAGAACGTCCCCATCTATAAAACCGTGGGCGAGGCCGTCACGCTCGGCGGCAAGGATCTCGCCGTGGACGGTGTCGTGATCGTCGGAGAACACGGCAACTACCCGACCGATCTCAAGGGCCACTGGCTCTTGCCGCGCTGGTGGATGTATCAGCAGGTGGTGAAGGTGTTCGAGCAAAGCAAGCGCTCGGTGCCGGTGTTCAATGACAAACACCTCTCCTACAATTGGGACGACGCCAAGTGGATGTTCGACAAGTCGCGTGAACTGAACTTCCCTTTGTCAGGCGGCTCCTCCATCCCGGTCTACTTCCGTAAGCCCGAAATCGAGATCGCGATCGATACGCCGATCCGGAACTCGATCGTGGTGGGAGCCGCACCGGATGAGGGAGGCATCTTCCATTGCATTGACGTACTTCAGTGCTTCGTGGAACGCCGCAAGGGCGGTGAGACGGGCGTCAAATCCGTGCAGTCCATCCGGGGTGGCGCGGAGACCTGGAAGTGGGTGGAACGCAATCCGTGGGCGGGCAAACTGCTGGATTCCGTATCGGCCAAATTCAATCTCAAACCGGGAACATTCCAGGAGAACACCCGGGCCAATGTGTGCATCGTCGAATACTACGACGGGACGAAAGCGGCGGTGATTGAGGGCCGCGGCGTGGGCTGGACCTATGCCGGCGAAATCGATGGGCAAAAAGAGCCGACGATCATCTCGATGCTCGGCTGGCCCGGTCCCTTTGCGCAGTATCACGCCTCGAACGCGCAGCCGCACTGGATCACCGAAATGATGGTGACGAAGAAGGAGCCGTTCAACGCCGAACGGCTCCTTCTGTCGACCGGGATCACGAATCACTACATGGAATCCAACTGGGAGAATGGCCGTTTCTCCGCCGTGGGACGCCGCGTCGAGACGCCCGTCATGAAGATCAGCTACCGTTCGACGCGGGGACCGCAATTCAGCACCGGGTCGCGGCCGCCGGACAACACGCCCTACTTGCGGGGCTTTGAGAAATAGGGGGAAACTGGCCGTAGGAGCGCCCTGGGGCCGAAGCAGTTTTGTTTTGTTGGGGGTACCAGAGGGAGCCGGCTCTGCGCTGAGGGACTGCGTCGATTTCCGCTTTGATTTGATGAGTTGATGGGAATTCGCTCGTGACGATCGAGGTGGTCGTCGCTGCGATGCGGAGTCCTTCTGGGGCTTCGGCGGCCTGACTGATGCTCCTGCTGCAGAAGAGGGCTACTTGGTTACTGAGCGTGGCGATGGGGCTCGAGTACGAATCGATTTGCCTGCTGGCCGAACACCGCTTGGCGGCAGAGGCGAGCGCAGCGGAAGCGGCGAACCTGCTGAGTTCGATTTTCGAGGTCGTCGAGCCGGTGGAAGTTCATGATCAGTGGCGACCGCAGCTCAAGGATGCCACGGATGAAATGGTTCTCGAGTGTGCGGTGAATGGGCGGGCGGATGCGATTGTCACCTTCAATTTGGGTGACGATCGACCAGCGCCGAGCCGTTTTGGGATTCAGCTGTGGAGACCCGCAGAAGCCTTGAAGGAGGTCAGAAAATGAGCCGTGTATCGACGTTTCCTTTGCGATTGCCGAATTCGCTCAAGGCCGCGGTGGAGCGGATGGCGGAGGCTGATGGGACGAGCGTGAACCAGTTTCTGGTGATGGCGGCGGCGGAGAAGCTATCGGCGATTCAGACGGCCGAGTCGTTTTTTGCGGCGCGTCGGGGTCAGGGGGATTTGGAGGGTGCGCTGGCGTTCCTTTCGCGGTCGGGTGGCGAAGCGCCGCGTTCAGGGGAATGAAGTTGATTGAGCCGCTGTTTGCTGACACCAAGGCAAGCTAACGCC
>JBGAHE010000041.1:0-55725 GCA_044226365.1 Bryobacteraceae bacterium | reverse complement strand
CTGGCGAATGGCCGCTGGCGTTTGAATCCAGCTTGACGTCTTCAAGTCGAACTCGCCGAGTTCCTGCAAACGGCGGTACTGCTCCTCGGTGAGCAGTTCGATGCCGAAGGTGGTGGCGAGGTCGAGCGCGCTGCCGGCGGGCTTGTTCTGTTTGCGGGCGTCGAGCGCGGCGCGGTCGTAGCAAAGGCTACGGCGGCCCGCCGGACTTTCCGCCGCGCAATCGAAGAAGAGCACTTGGCCGGTAGCCGGATCGACGCCCGTGACGTCGGGTTCGCCGCCGGAGTCCTCCATCTGCTGCAATGCCGCAAGCGCCGCAGGCTTGGCTTCGAGCCGCTGCAACACCGCTGACCAGGTAAGCTCCGGGTGACGGCGCGCGTGCTGCGCGAAGCGCGCTTCGAGAGTCTTGAGCAGCCTGCTTTGCTGGGCTGGCGTCAGTTTGGGGGCCTTCATACGCTGGTGACCAGCATAGCGCCCGGCAGTTCGCCCTTAGGCCTCGGCGACCGCCTCGCGGAGGACTCGCGAAAGTTCGCGTAACAGCGCGGCGCCATCGCCCCGGTAAGAACTGCCGTGCTGGCAGGCGAGCAGCGTGGGGTGCAGCGCAGCGAGGCGCTCGAGGATCGAGTGCGTGCGAGTGGCGTGGGCGTAATAGTCGAGCATGCCGCGCAGACTTTCGCTCGAGGTGAGGATCTCGGATTCGGTGACCGGCGCGGGGGTGGAGCCCGGTTGGGCGAAGAGGTCGCCGCACAGGAGCGAGCCGGTGGTGTGGTCGAAGAGGACGCCGCAATCCCAGCCATGGGGGACGTGCGGCGTGTCGAGCCACTGCAGGCGGCGATGGCCGAGCGAGAAGACTTCGCCATCGGCGAGCGGGCGGGGGGCGCGCGAGGCGAAGTCCCCCAGCGAGGTCATCACGCCGATCCCCGAGCCGAACGCCGTGGCGGCGGGCGCGGCAGCCAGCAATTCGTTCAAGGCGCCGTACTCGTCGGCCTCGAAGTGCGAGCCGCCGATCCAACGCAATTGGGAGACGTCGATGACCTTGCCGATCGCCTCGATCGTCAGCGGGCTCAAGCTGCGATAGCCCGCATGAAACAGCAGGGGTTCCTCGCCGGTAAGCAAAAACGAGTTCTGCGTAAAGCCGCCGGGCACCGCGTCGAATGGCGTGGAGATGCGATAGAGGCCGGCGGCGACTTCGTCGATCCGCGTGCCGGAAGTTTGGTTCGTAATCAAGCGCAAGTTCCTTCTGAGGCGGATGTGTAACGTGGCGCAAGTTCGTTACACATAAAATGGCGTGTGGATGTCCCTGACGAGTAACGACCCCGCAAGGGAGCAGCAGATGGCCGCCGGCCACGACCGCGAGGCCGAAGCCGACTTCTGCCGCCGCATGGCGCCACGCATCCGGCTGTACGGTTTGCGGCACCTGCGCAACGAAGCCGCAGCGGACGACCTCACCCAGCAAGTGCTGATCACGGTGCTCGAAGCGATGCGCTCCGGACGCCTGCGCGACCCGGATAAGCTCACTTCCTTTGTGCTCGGCACTTGTCGCATGACCGTGCTGGACCTGCGCCGCGGCGCGCAACGCAAAGAGCGGCTGCTCGAGCAGTTCGGCGCTGACCTGCTGGCCCCCTCACCGCCACTGGTGCCCGCGCTCGACCAGGAACGCCTCACCCAGTGCCTGCAAGCGCTGCGTGAACGCGAGCGCGCCGTCATCGTGATGAGCTTCTACGACGAACAGAGCGGCGCCGAGGTGGGCGACTTCCTGGGCTTGAGCGAAGCCAACGTCCGCGTGATCCGGCATCGCGCCATCCGCCAACTGCGCACGTGCCTGGAGGTCGTCGTATGAAGTGTCTCCAACCGCTCGACGACACCTGGTTGGCCGACTATTGGCTCGGCCTGCTGAGCGGCTCGGCCGAGGAGAGCGTGGAAGAGCATCTGCTGGCCTGCGACGCTTGCGGGGCGCGCTTACGCGAGACGATGGCGCTGGCCGCGGGCGTGCGCGAGGTGGCACGCTGCGGCACGCTGCTACAGGTGGTGAGTGAGGAGTTGGTGCGGCGCATCGCCGACGGGGGCGCGCACGTCCGCGCTTATACCCTGTCCCGAGGCGGCAGCGTGCAATGCACCGTCACCGCCGAGGACGACTTGTTGGTCGCGAGGCTCGAAGCCGACTTGCACGAGGTCCGGCGCCTGGACCTCGCGCTCTGCGATCCCGAAGGCCGGGAGCGGCTGCGGCTGGCCGACATTCCCTTTCGGCCCGCGGCCGGCCACGTCATCTTTCAGCATTCGATCGCCGCGGCGAAGGCGGCGCCGTCGGAATGCCTGGTGGCGCGTTTGCTGACCTGGGATGACGCGGGCAGCGAGCACTTGCTCGGCGAATACACGTTCCACCACACGCGGACGTTGCCGGGTCCTGGTGGCGGGTAAGGCGTTAAAGGGCTGAGTCGAGGTCGGCGACCCAGACGTCGGCGGCAGCCTTGGCCCGCCCGAAGTAGAGCCAACGGCGGTCCGGCGAGAGATCCATGCCCACGAGTTCGTCGGTGCCGAAGCGATGCAATTCTCGGTCTTCGTGGGTGCGGCGATCGAGTAGCCGGAGCACATGGTCCTTGCTCTTGTAGAGCAGGTAGCGTTCGCCGTCGAAGAGCTCGATGGCATCGTCGACGCGCAGGCCGAGGTCGGTGACGGTGTGCGTGGCGAGGTCGAAGATCATGGCGCGGGCGTCCTGGCGTCGCTGGAGCGGGATCAGCCGGCCCAGCAGACGGATAGTGCCCGCCGACGACGGGCTGAAGCTCAGCGTATGCAGCGGCGGAAGCGGGGCGGCGGCGGCTTCGGGCTCCGGTCGGCGGAGATCGCGCACCAGGAAGCGTCCGCGATTGGGCTGCGAGAGGATCAGGCGTTGTGGGGTGAGCCATTTGATCGAGCCGATGGGCTCGGGGTCCGGCGAAGTCCACTCCGTGCGGCGGCCACCGTCCAGGCCCAGCGTCACGGTGGTGTAGCGGACGGGCGTCTGCGCGGTCTTCACGCCGCGCTCGATGAATCCGATCGTGTCCGCGTCGACGAAACGCGGGAACACGCCGGTGATGCCCCCCGCCAGGCGGCGCAGGCCGCTGCCATCGGTGGCACAGAGCCAGATGTCTTCACTCGTGGTGGACTCAAACACCAACGCGCGGCCATCCGGCGACACGCGCGGCCGCACGAAACTGTTCTCGCCCGTGGTGATGGCAACCGGCTCGCCCACGGTGACGCGGCGCGCCGGATCGAAGCCCAGCTTTTCGATATTCCAGGATTCGGTGTCCACTGTATACGCCAGTCGTCGGCCGTCGCGCGACAGGCTGAAGAAGCCGGCTTCGGCCACCGGCAACGGCACCCGGACCGGAGCGCCCCGGCCATCGGCGGCCACGCGCCACAGCGTCGACGTACCGCCGGCGTCGCTGTTGTAGTAGAGGTAGCGCCCCGATGCCGACCAGAACGGGCTCCACACCCGCCCATTTGCCCCCTTCGTCGCCAGCGACCGGATCACCACCACCGGCGAGCCGCCTTCAGCCGGCATCCGGTAAATGTAGGTGGCGCCTTGGCGATCGATGCCCCAGAAAGCCAGTTCGCGGCCATCGGGCGACCAAACCGGCTGCACGGCGTCTTCGAGTGACTGGTCCGACGTCAGCGCCCGCGGGCGCCCCGTGGCCACGTCGATCACCCCCAGTTGTCCCCGCCGCAGATACGTCGTCGCCCGCATGCGCACAAAGGCGACGGTGGAGTAAGCGAGTTGCCGGCCATCCGGCGACCAGGCCGGATGAAAGCCCACCGCGCTGATCCGCCGCACGCCGCTGCCATCCGCCCGCATGACGAACAAGCCGCCGCCTTCGCGTTCGCTGCGAAACGCGATCTGCCGGCCGTCCGGCGAATAGGCCGGTTGCATGTCGTCCGCGGGGCTGTCCGCCGTCAGGTTGCGGGGCTGCTCCTCGGGACGCCCCTGGACGAAGATGTCCCAATTGCCGGTGCGACGGCTGGCGAAGGCGACAGCGTGTCCGCCCGGAGCGAGTGAGGGATACGTCTCGCGCCCGCCAAGCACCGTCAGCCGGTTCACCTGCAACGCGGCGGGCAAGGTCTCCGGTCGCGTGGCCCACTCCAGGGCGCCCGCCAATGCGACAGCTGTCGCCACCGCCGGCACCCATGGTTGCCGCCGCAAAAACTTGGCCGCGCGATAGCTCCAGCCGCCCGGATGCGCCTGCACCGGACGCCGCGCCAGAAAGCGCTCCACGTCTTCGGACAACTGCCGGGCCGACGCATAGCGCACCCGCGAATCGGCCGCGCGGGCGCGGGCGACAATCGAGTTCAAGTCGGCGGGCACCGGCGCGCCTTCCAGCAGTTCGCCCAGGATCACACCCAGCGAATAGATGTCGGCGCGTTCATCGGCCGGCGCCCCCGTCTGCAATTCCGGACTCGCATAACGCCGCGTATAGCCCGCGGCAGCTTCGCCCGCCAGCGCGGCCACGCCGAAATCCAGCAGCTTCGGACTGCCGCTCGCGTCCACCAGAATATTCGACGGCTTCAGGTCGCCATGCCGCACGCCCTGCCGATGGGCGTAATCGACGGCGTCGCAGATCTGCCGGAAGAGGCGCAAACGCGCCGGACGAGGCAGGTTCGTTTCGCGGCAGTGCACGTCGAGAGGGGAGCCCGCCACGTACTCCATCACCAGATAGAGGCGTCCGTCGCTATCGCCGGCGTCGTGCAGGCGCGCGATGTGCGCGTGTTCGAGCCCGGCCAGGATACGCCGTTCGCCGCGGAAGAGCACCTCGAGCGTCGACGAACGGAAACGCAGGACCTTGATCGCCACCGTCTTCGAGATCACCTCGTCGGCGCGCTGCGCCAAATAGACGCGGCCCATGCTGCCGCGGCCGAGTTCGCGCTCGATGCGGTAAGCGCCGATGCGTTCGCCGGCGACGAGTTCTTCGCTTTCCGGCGGCGCCAGATGAAAGGGCTCGTGGCCCAGCAGGTCGTCCGTCTCGGAATACTGGCGCAGGATCTGGCAGGCGGCTTCGCGCAGCGCCGTATCGTCGCCGCACTCGCGGTGAAGCGTCGCGTCACGCTGACCCGGATCGGCATCGAGCGCCGCCCCGGCGACGTCGCGGATGCGGCGCCAGCGCTCCGGCGTCAAGTCATCGAGCATGCGATTTCCGGCTCCTCATCAGGACAGTCGCAGAAACGGGGGCGGGCACGCCAAAAATTCAGCGTGAGGCCTTGGCCGCAGCCGATTCGGCCGCCGTTGCGGGCCGCAATTGTCCGGCGAGCCAAGCCTTCGCCAAGCCCCATTCGCGCGCCACCGTCCGCGGCGAGATGCCGAGACATTCAGCCGTCTCTTCCACCGAAAGACCGGCAAAGAAACGTAGTTCCACCAGCCGAGCCTGCTCCGGATCGAGCGCCTCCAGCCGTCCCAGCGCCTCGTCCAGACTTTCGAAATCGAGGTCGCTCGCCCGCGAGGCGATCACCGTGTGGAGTTGTTCGTCAAAACGATCGGCTGCAAGACCAGCGCCGCGCTTGCCGGCGCCCTGGCGCCGGGCATGATCCACCACGCGGCGGCGCATCACGACGGCGGCGAAGGCGAAGAACTGTCGGCGGTCCCTCCAGTCGGCTTTTTCGGCATTCGCCAGCTCGATGAAGGCTTCGTGCACCAGCGCCGTCGGGTGCACCGTGCGTCCGGAGGCGCCTCCCTGGCGTCGGGCCACCTTCCGTAACTCCTCATAAATCAAGGGAAAGAGATTCTCCCCCGCCCGGCGATCGCCCTCACCCCAGGCGCGCAGCAATTTCGTTAGTTCCTCGTTCAGAGGCTCCTCCACCAAGCGCGGAACGCCCACTCCGCGCCACCTTCCGGCTTGCAATTTTAGCAAATTGCTGATTCCGACAACGGACGCCGGAGCGGGTGACCGCCCCCGCAGGTGGTGGTAGGCCGCCGGTTTGGTGGGGGCTAAATGCTTTTATCTAGTCATGCATGGCAGTCTTTCCTACGCGTTTCCGACTTGCCCAATGAAGGATCTCCCTCATTCATGCACTTCTCTCGTTTACTGACTCTGCTCGCGACGAGCGTTATCACCTGTGGCGCGTTGCACGCCACCATCCTGCCCACCTCCACCAGTCTTGGTCTGAATCCGGGTGATCAGTACGCCTTCGTCTTTGTGAGCTCCACCCTCACCGCCGCCACGAGCACGAACATCGCCACCTACAATACGTTTGTCCAGAACCTGGCCGATTCGGCGAGCATCGGCACGTCACTCGGTCTCACCTGGAAGGCGGCGGTCGCCGTCTCGAACACGGTCAAGCCGAATACCAATGCGCCGGTCGGCAGCAGCGTGAAGGTGTTCCTGGTCGATGGCACCAAGGTCGTCAATACGGGCTTCTATTCGAACGTCAACCACCTGGCGGCGATCTCGATCACGGAATTGGGGACGACCTACACGGGTACGGACCGGGTCTGGACGGGTGCGTCCGATGGCCTCGGCAATGAATCGGGCAGCGGCCTGATGGGCAGTAGTTCTCCGGTTTTCGGACATGCGAGCGGCACGAACTGGGACCGCGGGTTTACCGACTCGTGGATGCGGGAAGGCAACGCTACGAACACCAATCAGTACCACCTGTACGCTGTTTCGAACGTGCTGACGGCGAGCAACGCCGTGCCGGAACCGGGAACCTGGGCGATGCTGTTGACGGGTCTGGCGGCGGCGGGGCTTAAGGCTCGCCGTCGCTCCGTCAGCACGCGTTAGCTCGGCGTCGAGGGGGATCCCCCGTCCGGATGGGATCCCCTCGAAGACAGGAACCTTGATCGTGACGTGCCCGGAAGCCCAATCCCCCGGCTCAGCCGCCTTGCTAGGCTGACGGATATGCGATTCGGAGGACGGATCTCCCGTTGGATAGCGACCGGGCACGCTTTCGTGGCGTTCGTCCTGGCAGGAACCCCGGAAGGAGTGGCGGCCTTCCGCCGAAAGGACTTCGCGGTGGCCGCCCGCGAGTTGGCCGGTCCGGCGCAGCAAGGCGACCCGGAGGCCCAGACGTACTACGGCATGCTGGTGGCGATGGGACACGCCGGTCCGCGAGACCTCGAGCGCGCCGCCTCGCTCTTCCGATCGGCGGTTCGCCAGAACTATGCGCCGGCCATGAGCCAGCTCGGCATGATGTACGTCATGGGGATGGGCGTTGGCCGGAACTACTCCGAAGCACGCCAATGGTTCGAGCGCGGTATGGCTCTGGGCAACAAAGAGTCGATCACGAACCTCGCCAATGTATACGAAGCCGGCTTGGGTGTCCCCGCCGATCCCGCTAAAGCGCGCGAACTGCGGCAGCAGGCCGCCCGGATGGGCGAAGCCGTGGCGCAGCGGCAGTTGCAGGATGCCCGCACTCCCGGCGCGGACGAATTCCGGCGAGCCACCACGGCCCGCTCGGTTCGCGACTTCACTCGCGCCCGCGCTCTCGCTCGGGAATCGGCCGCGAAGGGATACGTCGACGGAATGACGCTTGCCGCCCGGCTGGCGCTGCTCGGCGAAGGGGGCCCGAAGGATCACGCCGAAGCCATGCGTTATGCCCTGGTCGCGGCGCGCCGCGGCGACGCCTACGCCATGCTTCACGTCGGCTATCTGTACGAGTTCGGCTTGGGCGTGACGGCCAATCGCACCGAAGCTCTGCGTTACTACGATCAGGCGACGCGGCTGGGCGAACGGACGGCGGCGCAGATGGCCAAGAATCTTCGCTCGCCTGACTATGATCCCCCGGCACGCGGTGGCGCCAGCGGCGAAGGGTCCCTTGAGAGAAGCTGCCGGCAAGCCGGCGGTGTGCCGGACGGCCCCTTTACGTGCCGTGGCTCGGGCTTCCGTTCCAATTGCGGCTACGAGGCCGGCTCGGGCTACGTCTGCCGTTAGCGCTATTGCTCCCGCAAGGCTTCCGTGGGCTGCAGGCGCAGACTTCGACGCGCCGGGCCCCACGCCGCCGACAATCCCACGGCCATCATCAGCAAGGCCACCGCCGGCACCACCACGCCCGGATTGCGGCTCATCACGCCCAGTTGAGTCTCGAGCCACAACGCCACCAGCGCCCCCAGCCCGGCGCCGACTGCCAGTTGTCCGCACGCCCGCGCAAACACTCCCGTCAGGATCTGCCGCGGATCGGCGCCCAGCGCCACTCGGATGCCGATCTCCCGCCGCCGCCGCGTCACCGTGAGCGACATCAGCGCATAGATGCCGGCCGCCGAAAGCACCAGCACGCTCGCCGTCAGCCCCCCCACGACGCCCGCCTGCAGCCGGCGCACCCATTGCTCGCGCCGCAAATCATCTTCCAGACTCACCGTATGGCGGACATAGAGAGCTGGATCGACCGCCGCGGCCAATTCGCGCAAGTGGCCTTCGAAACTCAGCGGGTCGCCATCGCGCAGCCGCACCAGCAGCGTCGCCGGCGTGAGTTCAGCCGGAGCTGCCGGTTGATAGAAAACCAAGGGCGAGTCGTTCATGCCCGGGCTTACGCCGGGAGGAAAGTCGCGGACGATGCCCACCACTTCGAGCCACGGCCCTGGCGTCTCCTCCGGCCGATTCGCCGCCTGACGAATCCGTCGTCCCAGCGCCTGACCACCGAACAGTTCGCGCGCCAGCGACTGGTTCACCACCGCCACGCCCTTCTCCGCCTCGCGCAGGCCGCGCCCGGCGAGCAACGGCACCTGGAAGGACTCGAGAAAGCGATGGTCCACGCGGTTGTAGCGCACGTCGCGCAGCCGCGCCGCCGCCGTTTCCTCAATCTCGATTCGTGTCGACTGTTCGGCGCCGGGGATCGCGAGCGCGTAAGTGACGCCGGCCACGCGCGGTTCACTCGCCAAACGCCGCATCAACTCCGCCTGCCGCTGACCCAGACGCGCGTCGTTGGTCTCTTCGAGCCCCAGTTCGGCCGAGAGATACTCGCGCGCGGCGAAGCCGGGCCCCATCAGACCATCGCGGATGTCCTGCGACGTCATCGAGACGGCCGTCGGCAGAAACGCCACCACCACGCCCACTTGCCCCACGATCAGCGCCGTCCACACCTTGCCGAGTTGCAGGCCACCGCCCGAGCTGACGGCCCGTAAGCCTTGCTGCACGTCGCGGCGCGTGGCCTGCCACGCGGGGACCGCGCCCACGAGCGCCGCCGCCAACACGCCCAATCCAGCCGCAAACCAAGCCGACTCCGGCACCAGGCGGAAGCTCACCCAGAACGGCAGATCCTCCTGCAGATGCCGCGTCGCTTCGTTCAGTTGACGCAAGCTCAGCCCCGCGATCAACACGCCCACCGCCGCCGCGAGGCCGGCGAGTACAACGGCTTCCATCAGCAACTGCGCGACAATCCGGCCGCGGCTCGCGCCCAGCGCCGTCCGCACGGCCATCTCCACCTGACGCGTCGCCGTGCGCGAGTACACCAGAATCGCCACATTCAGACACACCAGCACCAGCAGCGAGATCATGATGGTCTGCAAGGCGTAGACGCCGGCGAGATCGGCCGTTTCGTGCAGCCCCAGATGCGGTAGCGGATACGGCAGTACGCGCGGTTGGAGGTGCGCATAGAGCTGCGGTGTCGTTTGCGCCTGCCGGCTGACCAGCGCCTTCAACTCGGCTTGCGCACCTTCGAGCGTGGCTCCCGGCGCCAAGCGTCCGAACACCATCACGCCGGCGAGCCCGGTCAGCGGAGACGTCGCCGGCGCCGCGCGCAGCGGTATCCAGTACCGATGATTCACCGGAAAGGCGAAGTGCTCCGGCATCACCCCCGCGATCGCGTAAGCCTGCTCGCCGAGCCGCAGCGTCCGCCCGACGATCGCCGGGTTCGCCCCGAACCGTTGGCGCCAGACGCGTTCGCCGATCACCACCACCGGCGGCGCATTCTCCCGCTCGTCATCGTCAGTGAGATAGCGGCCCAGCAACGGCCGCACCCGGGCCAGGCGAAAGCCGGACGCCGTCATCGCCGCCACGCGCACACTCTCTGGAGTCGCGCCCGGCTGCAGCAGATTCATGTTCACCGTGCGGAAAGCGCCCCACTCGGCCACCGACTTCAACTGCTCTTGCCACGTGCGCGCTTCGGCCAACAGCCGCGTCTCCTGCCGATGCCCGGCCGCGTCCCACATCTCCACCGACACCAGGCGGCTGCTCTCCGGCAGCGGCACCGCCGCCGCCCGGTAGTTGCCGTAGAGGACGCTAAAGCCGCCCGCCGAAATCGCCACACCGACGGCGATCCCGAACCCTCCCGCTAACGCGAGCCCCGGATACTTCAGCAGCATCCGCCAACCCAATTTCAAATCGAGCCACCAGGGAGTTTGCGCGTTCATTCTCTTCCCAGACGCTTCAACCCGCCCGGGATTACAGCGCTAAGACATGAACCAGATGTTCTTGCCGTACAACGCCACTCGGGTATCCGCGGTGATGAGCGTAAGGTTCTCCTCTTGCGCCTGCGCGATCAGCATCCGATCGAACGGATCACTGTGGTGCAGAGGAAGGTGGGCCGTGGCATTCGCATGAGCGCGGGAGATCGGCAGCCACCCAAACTCCGCGTCATCGAGGGCCCGGTCGAAGCCTGACGGCAGCTGCAGCTTGCCCAGCTTCTCTTTGATTCGCAGTTCCCAAAGAGTCGCGGTGCTAATGAGTACCGCGTTCTCCGGGTGGCTGATCCAGCTGCGAACGTGGTTGTCGAGACGCGCGGGATCCCCCAACCACCACAGGAGGATATGCGTGTCCAGAAGGAGCTGCACTAGACGCCGAAGGCCTCAGCAATGTCGGGGGGCAGCTCTTCAAAGTCGTCGGCAATGCGGATTTGGCCTTGCAGCGCTCCCGGCTGCCGCGGCGATCGGGCGCCCTGGTAAGGAACAAGCCTTGCTACTGGCTTCCCTGCTTTGCCGATAATGACCTCTTCCCCGCGCTGAACCGCTTCGATCAGAGCGGAAAGTTGAGCTTTCGCTTCTGAGATGTTGCACATCACCACAATTTGATTGTACCAAGATAGACCAGATCTGGTCTAGTCTCCTATTGATCACCTTGTCCCTATTGCATTCCCATAGGAAGTCTGCCACGATACCTATGGCAAACCCATAGAACATCATGCCTGACAAAGCCGACATCTGGCAGGGCACTCTCGCCCTCATGGTCCTCAAGACCCTCGAATCCCTCGGACCCCTCCACGGCTACGGCATCGCCCGCCGCATCGAACAAACCAGCGGCAGCCAACTCGCCCTCAACTACGGCACCCTCTACCCGGCCCTCTTGAAGCTCGAACAGGAAGGCGCCATCGCCTCCGAATGGGGCCTCTCCGACAACAACCGCAAGGCCAAGTTCTACCGCCTCACCCACGACGGCCATCGCCGGCTCGCCGCCGAAACCAAGGAATGGCAGCAGACCACTGCGATCGTGGCTCGCTTCTTCGAACCCGGAAAGGACCCCGCATGAGAACCCTCCGCGTCACCGTCGCCCGCTTCCTCGGTCTCTTCAACCGCTCTCACCGCGCCGCCGACTTCGACGCTGAGCTCGAAAGCCACCTCCAACTCCACATCGACGACAATCTGCGGGCGGGGATGTCGCCCGCCGAAGCCCGGCGCCAGGCGCTGTTGCACTTAGGCAGTGTCGTTTCCACTCGCGAAGCCTATCGCGATCGCGGTGGCGTCCCCTGGCTCGAGCACTTCCTGCGCGACCTGCGCTTCGCCGCACGGCAACTCCGCCGCCAACCCGCCTTCGCCCTAACCGCCATCTTCGTCCTCGCCGTCGGCCTTGCCGCGAGCCTCGCGATCTTCTCGTTCGTCGACGCCGCCCTCGTCCGGCCGCTGCCGTACCCGAACCCGGATCGCCTGATGAGCGTCATGAGCAAGACCACGGTCTTCCCGCGCTCCAACCTCTCCTACCTCGACTACCTTGACTGGCGCCAGCAGAACACCGTCTTCGAATCGCTGGAAGCCTACACCGGCAGCGGCTTTCTGCTGCGCACCCCCAGCGGCACCGAGCCGGTGACCGCCGCTCGCGTCTCGGCCGGCTTCTTCCGAGCGCTCGACATTCGCCCCTTGCTCGGCCGCGACTTCGCCGACGGCGAAGACCGCGCCGGCGCTCCCCCCGTCGTTCTGATCAGCTATGGCACCTGGCAAAGCCGCTTCGGCGGCCGCCGCGACCTCGTCGGCCAAAGCATCGCCTTGAGCGGCGAACCCTTCACCGTCATCGGCATTCTTCCCGCCAGCTTCCAGTTCGCCCCCCGCGGCAACGCTGAGTTCTGGACCCCGCTGAACCCCGGACGCGGCTGCATGACCCGCCGCGAGTGTCACAACCTCGATGGCCTAGCCCGCCTCAAACCAGGAGTGACGCAGCAAGCCGCTCTCGCCCACGTCCTCCAGATCGCGCAACAACTCGAGCGCCAATACCCGGACTCGAACCGCGGCCAATCCGCCACCGTCGACCCGCTTGCCGACGTCATCCAAGGGCGCCTGCGCCCCATCCTCCTGCTGCTGTTGGGCGGCGCCGGTCTCCTGCTGCTGATCGCTTACCTGAACGTCGCGAGTCTCCTGCTGGAACGCGCCGAAAATCGCCGCCGGGAGATGGCCGTCCGCGTGGCGCTCGGCGCGTCCACCGTCCGCACCGTGAGCCAATTCGCCACCGAAGGACTGCTGCTGGTGCTAGCCGCCACCGTCGTCGCCCTGGTCACGACGCATTGGGTCGTCCAACTGATGCTCGCGCTGATTCCCAAGGACCTTCGCGCGAGCATGCCCTATTTCTCGAGCCTCGGCCTCAACAGCCACGTGCTGATCTTCGCCGCCCTGGTCGCGCTCGCCGGCGCGCTGGTCTTCTCGCTCACGCCCGCGCTCTACCTCGGCTGGAATCCCCGCGGTCTGGCGGAAGGCAGCCGCGGCTCAGCCGGCATGTCCTGGCGGCGACTGGGCTCAAGACTCGTTGTCGTCGAACTGGTCACCGCCGTGGTGCTGCTCGCCGGCGCCGGTCTGCTGGGCCGCAGTCTGTACCGTCTGCTGAACGTCAACCTCGGCTTCGCGCCCGATCATCTGGCAACGCTCTACATCTCCGCCCCTCAGACGCGTTATCGCGAAGATCCGGCTCAAGCCGCGCTTGCCCGCCGCGTGGTGGAAGTCGCCGCCGCGCTGCCGGGCGTCCGCTCGGCCGCTGTCACCAGCGTTCTCCCCGTCAATTTCAATGGCAACACCATGTGGATCCGCATCGTCGGCCAGCCCTTCCATGGCGAGCATAACGAAGTGAATCAACGCGACATCAGCCCGGGCTACTTCACCACCATCGGCGCCAAGCTGAATGCCGGCCGCTACTTCAACGCCACCGACGACCGCAGCAGACCCCGCGTCTCGATCATCAACCAAACCCTGGCCGACCGCTACTTCCCCGGCGTCAACCCCATCGGCCAACGCATTGGCACGACCGACTTGCTCCCGGCCTCTCTCAGCGAAGTGGTGGGCGTGGTGGCCGATGTCCGCGACGGCCCCCTCGACGCTGACGTCTGGCCCGCAATTTACTTTCCCTTCGAGCAAAGGCAGGACACCAGCTTCTCGCTCATCGTCCGCACCGCCGCCTCGCCCGGCGCGATCCTGCCTTCGCTCGCCGCCGCGGTCCGCGGCATTGACCTCGATCTCGGCCTGCGCAACGAGACGACCATGGACGTCCACATCAACGATTCGGCAGCGGCCTATCTGCACCGTTCGTCTGCCTGGCTCGTGGGAGGCTTCGCCCTCCTCGCCCTGCTGCTCTCGGCCGTCGGACTCTATGGCGTCGTCGCCTACTCCGTCAGCCAGCGTCGTCGCGAAATCGGCATCCGCATGGCCCTGGGCGCCGAGCAAGGCTCCGTGTGCCGCATGGTGCTTAGCGAAGCCGGCTGGCTGGCCGCGCTCGGCATCACCCTGGGCAGCGGCGTCTCACTAGGCGCGGTCAAACTCTTCCGCGACCTGCCGTTCCAGCTCTCCACTTGGGACTGGTCCACCTTCGCCGCCGTCGCTTCGCTGCTGGCCGTTTGCGCGCTGGTCGCCAGCTATCTGCCCGCGCGCCGCGCCGCCTCGGTTGACCCCGTCGACGCCCTTCGCGCCGAATAACCACTCGGCAGGATCGTCCAAGCCCTAGGCCGCATCGCACTATCCGGCCGCGTCTTTCCACGACACAATGTCTGCGTTGAGCACCATGACGAAACTTTCACTTTTGCTCGCGCTATGCACTGCGTCGCTATTCGCCGTCGAAGTTCAGCGCTTCCACAAACACGACCTCAAGTTCCGCGCCCCCGCCACGGGCAATCCTTTCGAAGTCTCACTGATCGCCGATTTCACCGGCCCCAATAACCTGCGTCTGCAGGTGCCCGGCTTCTATGACGGCGACGGCACCTGGGTGGTGCGTTTCTCGCCCACCGAGGTCGGCAACTGGACGATGAAAACCACCTCCACGCAGGCCGCGCTGAACGGCCTCACCGACACCGTTACCTGCGTTCCCAACCGCCATGCCAAGGTCCACGGCGGCTTGCGCGTCGATGGCAATCACCCCTACCACTTCATCTATGAAGACGGCACGCGCTATTTCCTGCAGGGCTATCAGGCCGACTGGCTGTGGGGCGCCGACATGCTGGACCCGCAGCGCAAACTGATGCACACCCTGATCGACCAGCTGGCGAGCCGCGGCTTCAATCACGTCCTGGTGAACATCTATGCGCACGACACCAGTTGGAGCCCGGAGCGCAAACACCAATGGGACTTCGGCCCGCCCGCCGTCTATCCTTGGGAAGGCTCCAACGACGCCCCCAACCACGCCCGCCTGAACCCCAGGTTCTTCCAGATCTACGACCGCATGATGGACGCCCTGCAAGACCAGGGCATCGTCGCCCACATCATGCTCAAGGTCTATAACAAGAAGGTCAAATGGCCGGCCAAACACAGCGAAGAAGAGCGCCGCTACTTTCGCTACGTCACCGCCCGCTATCAGGCTTATTCGAACGTCGTTTGGGACTTCGCCAAAGAGTCCTACAACGAGAAGGACGAAGCTCTGCAATCGAGCCTCACCGACCTGGTGCGCTCCACTGACGCCTACAAGCGCCTCTTCACCGCCCACGACGATGACCTCTACACCTGGGACCCGCAGTTGAGCCGCAATCTCGACTTCCGGTCCGATCAGCAGCACACCCACTACGCCGAGATGATCGCCTTCGATCGTGCGCTGCGTCCCTACCCTGTCATCAACACCGAATTCGCTTACGAGCGTGGCGTCGACAAAATGCCCACTTACAAGACCGAGCACGACTGGCAAGTGCAACTCCATCGCGCCTATCTGGTCTATCTCGCCGGCGGCTACGGCGTTTACTACTACCACAACACCGCTTGGGACGTCTTTAAGCCCGAGCCGGAAGCGCCCGGCATGAAGCCCTTCCAGTTACTCGGAGAGACCTTGAGCAGCTTGCCTTACTGGCGCATGGAACCGTCCAACTCGCTCGCCGTCGGCGGACCCTGCCTCGCCCTCCGCGGCGAAGTCTACGCCTTCTATCTCGAAGGCCGCGACCTCGTCGTCAATCTTCGCGAGCTCGAGAATCCGCAGACCGCCAAAGCCGAATGGATCAATACCTGGACCGGCGCCAAGCTCGAAGCCAAGGTCCCTGGTGGCGGCATCGGCAAGCTCAAAAAGCCCGAAGCCTTCGCCGACGCCCCCGTGCTGCTCATCGTCAAGCGAGGGAACTAACAACCCTCGCCGAACACATGGCACGCCGTGCCGTAAAGGATGTCCTGCTTGGCCTCGTCTTCCACGGCGAGGCCAATAATTTTGTTGAACTCGATATCCAGGTTCTCCGGCAGGTCAGACCCCACCATGATGCGGTTGCTCGGAATGTGCTGCAGCACTTCCAGCACCTGATGCGGCATCAGGCTCGAGAGTTCCAGATAGATGTTCGGAAACAGCGCCGCCGCCACGATCGCCTCTCCCGAGAACAAGCCGCCGCCCCCGCAGTGCGCCAGCACGAACGTCAGGTCCGGATGCCGCCGCGCGGGGAGCAGATACATGGAAGGCAGGGAGAAGGGGATGCCCGAGCCGGTATGGACGATCAACGCCATTTGGTTCTCCAGCGCCGTTTGGAACAGGAAGTCGCTGGTCGGCAGCAGCGGATTCAACGCCTGATACTGCGGTTGAAACTTGAGCGCGCGGAAGCCATACTCTTCCCGGCAGCGCCGCACCTCGCCGCGATACTCTTCTTCGGGCACATACGGGTTCAGGCACGCCGCGCCCACCAGCCGGTCCGGATATCGCCGGATCGCCGCGCCGATCTCGTCGTGCTGCTCCCGGTAATCGGTCACCACCGGAAATGGAATCGCCACGGACTTCTCCACGCCGAACCGATCCATCTCGCGAAGAATCATCTCCGCCGTATGGCGCCGCCCTGAGTGGCGAGCCGTGCCGATGTGAACGTGCGAATCAAACAGTCGAAAATCAGTTCTCATCGATCTCCAATAAGCGGGCTCGCCGCGGCCGCGCGCCGGCTAGGCGCCCGTCACCGTCTTCACCAGCCCGAAAAATGCCTTCTTCCGTTCCGAATTCAAGCCCCAATTGACTGGCGGGCTCTGATAGCCGTCCGCGTAGTCACTCTTGCCAGGGTCGAAAAACCCCCACGAGGCGTATTCGGAAATCGCCGCCATCATGTTGTTCTCCGGCTTATCGAAGTCGAAGTGATCGTCCTCGTTGAACACGATCGGCATCTTTCGGTAGCCTTCCACCGCCCGCGTTTGCCGCACCATCTCGGCAATCCGTTTCGGATCTTTCACCCCGTTGCCATGCACCAGCAGGTAGTCGGAACTCTTCACCACGTTCGGCAAAGGAATTGCATTCCCGCCGTAAGAGGTACCCACCAACAGCCGCGTCTTGCCGCGGGTCATGCCCTTCACCATTTCGATCAGCTCGTGGACTCGTGCCGGCTTCAGGATCTCATGATCGTAAGAGCGTACGTTGCACTCGTTGTTCACTTCGATCAGCACGTTGCGATAGCCGCGATCCAGCACCCAGTTGGTGGCATTGCGCACCGCCGCCTTCACCGCCGCTTCGTCGCGCACTGCCTGATCCTGTCCAAAGTAGAAGTAACCCAGGATCACCACCATGCCCAACTCATCGGCCCGGTTCAGAATCCGTTCCAGCCGCTTCATGTACGCCGGGTCTAACGACCCATCGGCCGCGATCGCCCCCGTAATCCACGGCTGCGCCTTCGAATAACCTTCCGGACTGCCGCCCTGTAGATTCAGCGTGATCCCCAGCAGCCCATGTTGCCGCCACAGAGGCATCGCTGCAATAAACTCGCGCGTGTTCCGTTCCGCATCCCACTTACCCGTATCCGGATAAGCCCAACGCTTCTGCGTCTCCGGATTGCGATCGTCATAGATGCCCTGCACCATGCGCGAGTTCATCAACAGACCTTCGATCCGATGGCCGCGGTAACTGCGCCCTTCGTAAGTCGGCCGTCCGTTGATGAAGAACTGATCGGCGCGGATGGAAACTTCCGTTTTGCCTTTGGCCTGGGCGAGCCACGGAAGAGCGGCGCCGGCGAAGATGCTACGTCTGGTGATCATCACTTAGAACCTCAAGGTCAGCGCTAATTGAATCACACGCGCTGACCGTGCCGCTGTCACCTGCCCCAGCCGCGCATTCACCTGATTCCCGGCCGGATCGAACCGGGCCGTCGAATCCACCGCCGAGAACTGCGTGTGGTTGAACGCATTGTAGAACTCGCTGCGGAACTGCAAGTACCGCCGTTCGCTGCCCAGCGGAATGTTCTTGAACGCCGACAAATCCCAGGAGTTCAAGCCCGGCCCGCGATAGACGTCCTTGGGAGCATTGCCGAAATCGCCGCGCGCCGGCCGCGCAAACACCGTGGGATCGAACCAGCGCGCAAACGTCCGCTCCCCATGCGGCAGTTGCGCCTTGCTGCGCACATTGATGCGCGCGCCGTCGCCGCCGCCGGTGATGTCCGCGTTGTCGGTGGTCGTGTAATCGACGCCCGTCGGGAAGCCGCTCGCCATCACGCCGAAGCCCGACACCTGCCAGCCGTTGAATACCGTGCGCGTCACGGCGTTGTTCCCCCAGCGCGACAGCCCGGGAACTTCGTAGGTGAAATTCAGCGTCAGGATGTGCGTCTGGTCGTAGCCGGCTTTGCCGTACAGGAAGGTGCGGACGTCGCGGAACATCGGCAGGTTCGCGGGCGAATCCGAGTAATTCATCGTCTTCGAGTACGTCCACGCGCCGCCGAACTGCAGCCCCTTCGCAAAGCGCCGCGTCAGCGTCGTCTGCAACGAGTTGTAGTTCGAGATGCCCGAGTTTTCGAGCAGGCTGATCGTCTGGTAGCCCTGAAACGGCACCAGGAACGTATCGGTGAGCGGACGGCCGGGGCTGGTGGGATCCTGCGACGAGGCCTGGAATCGTGTGCCATAGGGAATCGCATTCAGGTTGCGATTCTGCAGCAGGTTCGTCGCCCGGTTGCCGACATAGGCCACGCTGAGCACTGAGCCGAAGCCGATGTTCTGCTGAATGTTGAACGAGTAGTTGTAGACGGTGGCCGGCGAATAGTCAAGCTCGAACATGCGCACCGTACCCGGCGGAAACAGGAAGCCCGTTGACGCCTCGCCGCTCGAAATCGCCGAAAAGCCGTTGTAGTAGATCGTCGGCTGGAGCACCAAGGGCGGCGTCGCATTCACGTTGCTGTTCGCATACGCCGAGTTGATCTGCGTCTGCTTCGTCACGCCGAATCCGCCGCGGATGGCCGTCTTGCCGTTGCCGAACACGTCATAGGCGAAGCCCAGGCGCGGCGCCACCTGCACCGGCGGCCGATTCTGCCACCCCGCTGGAAACGACTTGTCCGTGTTCAGCACCATGCCGTTATACGGGTCCCCCGAACCGGGCGCAATGGCCCCGATCAGCACCGCCGGCACAAACTCGCCCGTCACCGGATTCTGCCCCACACGCTGTCCCGCCGCGTTGAAAGCCGGACGAACCAGCTTCACCGCCTTGCTCGTATCGAAGCGGCTTTGCGCCCACGCCGCGCCTTCCTGTCCGTTCTGCATCTCCCACGGATTGAACGAGGAGAACCGCGCGCCGAACTCGAGCGTGAGCCGCCGATTCACCTTCCAGCTATCCTGCGCAAACCATTCCCACAGCGCGTTCTTGCCACCGCGGAAGTTCCGCCGGGACGACTCAGAGTAGGAGCGATAATTCCCGAGCACCGCATTGGCATACGCATAGTTGGCATCGCGCGGATTGTTGCTGTCTGCCGTAAAGTCCAGGCAGCCGGTAAAGCAGTTGGCCGCCACACCTTCGTCGCTCAAGTTCGATTCCCAATAGATGCCGAACTTCAGATTGTGCCGGCCGCGCGTCCAGGTCAGGTTGTTGCCCAGCGTGTAGCGCGTATCGCCCGCCTTAATCGGCCAACGGCTGTCGTAACCGATCGTCGGCGCCGAGGCGACGCCGCCAAACGTCATCGCGGGAATGTAGCCGTTCGGATTCGCAATCGGATAAATCTGGCCCAACGACCCCAACCCGTTCGCCGCGCGCAGCACCGTCTTCGCCTGCGTCTCGGAAGGCGTGGGGCCGCCTTCGCCCATCACGCGCCCGCCGATCACCAGCTCATTCAGAATGTTCGTGCTCACCGTGCGGGTGTAGTTCAGCAGGCCGCTCTTCTCGGTCTTGGAGTACGTGTTCCAGTAATGATCCCAGTTCGAACTCCAACCGGCCGTCGCGCTAAATCCTTCCGACGATTGCTTCCACCCGCGGAAGCGTCCGCTCAGACGATCGTTCGCCGACAGGTTGTAATCCACCTTGACCTGGTCCAGCCGCTTCGGCAGGTTCCGCACGTCCTGAAACTGATAGTTGTAAGCGTTGCGGCTCACCGACGTATCGAGGAAGTTCGGCTGCGGGAAGATGTTCAGCATCGCCTGCCCCAGCGGATTCAGCCGCCCCGCCGGAATCACATTGCCCGGAAACGGCTGCTGCGTCACCGGATCGCGAATCACGATCAACGACCCGTTCTGATTCCGTGTCTGCGAAAAGTCGCCCCGCCGCTCGAGCGCCGTGGGCATCGTCGTCTGCCGCACCGCCTGCGGCTCTTGCGCCAGCCAATGCTCATGCGCGTAAAAGAAGAACAGCTTCTGCCGGTCCTGGTTGAAGAGCTTCGGGATCGTCACCGGCCCGCCCAGCGTCCCGCTGAACGTGTTGTAGCGATAGCGCGGATTCGGCAGGCCGTTCGCGTTGTTGAAGAAGTTATTCGCATTGAACTGCTCGTGCCGCTTGAACCACGACGCGCTGCCATGAAACTCGCGCGTCCCGGACTTCGAAATGATCGAGACCTGCGCGCCCGCGTTGCGTCCATACTCGGCCTGGTAATTGTTCACCAGCACCTTCACCTCTTCCACCGCATCCATGCTCACCGCGGCGATGTTCACGTTCACGTTGTCCGAATCGCTCGACGACATGCCGTCCACCGACACCGTGCTGTCGGTTTGCCGCAGCCCGCCGATGTTCGGCGTCGAAGAACCGATCTCGCTGCCCAGCGACGTCGGGTCGCTGTTCTGCGACACGCCCGGCAGCACGCGCAGCAGCGAGATCACGTCGCGCCCGCGCGCCTGCATCGTCGTCATCTGCTTGGCTTCGATCAGCGACGAGTTCTCCGAACTCGCCGTCTGCACCACGGCCGCGCTCGCCTCCACGCTCACCACCTCCGCTGTACTGCCCAACGTCAACTGAATCGTCCCGGCCGCCTTATATTCATTCGAAGTCATCGTCATCGACTTGCGCTCAAACGTCTGAAACCCGCTCCGCTCCACTCGCAGCGTGTACAGCCCGGCCGGAATGCCCGGCATGGTGAACGTCCCCAGGTCATTGGAGGTCGCGCGGCGTACGTCCCCGTTGCGCTCGTTCGTCAGCGTGATGGTGGCGCCTTGGATCACGGCGTCGCTCGAATCGGTCACCGTCCCGGAGACGGTCCCGCTATTCAGCTGCCCGAAACAGAGCAGGGACGAGAGCAGAAACACAAGCAAACGGAGCTTCATGGTGTATTTGATATACTATATATAATATTTCTGCGTCAACACCTGCCGTATAATAAAGCCGTGGCCGCCGGCACCCTTGAACTACTGCAGCCCCAGTCTCTGCGCAGTGAAATCGTTCGCGCCGTCCAACGCGACATCATTCTCGGCGTCTTCCAACCCGGGCAACGCGTCGTCGAACGCGAACTGATCGAGCGCTTCGGCGTCAGTTCCATCCCCGTGCGCGAAGCGCTCCAGGACCTCGAATACCGCGGCCTGGTCGTCCGCCGCCCCAACCGCGGCTGCACCATTATCGACCTCACCCCGCTCGAAGCCTCGCGCATCTGCGAGCTCCGCCGCGCCCTCGAGCCGCAGGTGATGACCTGGGCCGCCGAGCGCATCCGCCCCGAAAGCGTCGCCGACGTCGAGCAGCAGTTGCAAAAGGTCGAACGCGCGGCCGCCCAGCAGGACATGGCCTCTTTCTTCCACGAAGACCTGCAGCTTCACCAGAAGCTCTGGGCCATCTCCGGCAATACCTACGCCGTCCGCGCCCTCGAAACCTCGCTCATAGGCCTGTTCGCCTCCGGACTCAACAAGCGCTACCTGAACCGCTCCGAGCGCACGGGCGTCGAGCTGGCGAGCGAAGTGGAAAAGCACCGCCGCCTGATTGACGCCATCAAAGGCCACCATGGCGCGCTCGCCGCCAGCGTCATGCTCGAAATCGCCGGCGGCTTCGAAGACTACCTGGGTTTCGCCCCTAACGCTTCTTCCTGAACGCCGCCGTCAGGAGCTTCAGATGCTGATTCGCCGCCGCATTCGGATCGCCCGGCGCCACCTGCCCCCACTTGCCGCGCGACGACGCCAGAATCACGCCGAGCGACGGGATCATCGCCGAGTAATTTCCGCCCGCGCCGATCGATAAGTACGTATCGCGGGGCGCATCCGGCCACGTGATCGCGTTCGGATGCAGCCGCCCGGTCCCGTTGAACCACCAGTTGAAGCCATAGATGCCTGCCCCGAACTTCGTGAAGTGATCGCTCCCGCCGCCGAAAGTCCCAATCCCCAGATAATCATCGTCCTTAGCCGGCGCCGTATGCGGCAGATTGGCCGGCACCTGCGGCTGGCGATATTCCGTGAAGAAGCGCTTGGCCAGCACCTGCTTGCCTTGCCACTTGCCGTCGTTCAACCAGAACCAGGAGATGCGCGCAAAATCCCGCACGGACGCTGACAGCCGCCGGTTCCGCGGATTCAGCTTGATGCCGTCCTGTAGACCCAACGCCTGGAAGACGCCGTTGGCTGCCGCCTCGGGCTCGCCCTGAAAGACCTTGTCGAACAACGTCTTCTGGTAGAGCTGGATGGCGTAGTCGTTGTAGGCGAACGCCGCGCCCGGCGCTTCGGGCCGCGCATAGCCGCTCGTCATCGCGCCCAGATGCCGGAAGGTCATCGTCCGGTCCTTCTCGCGTAGCGGCCAGCCAAAGTCGGCCAGCGGCTGGTCAACGCTCTTCACCTTGCCTTGTTGGATCGCCATGAACAGCATTGTGCTCAACACCGGTTTCGCCGACGAAAGCCAATCGCGCCGCTCGGCCTGGTCGCCCCACGCCTTCACCACATAGCCGTCCTTCACCACGCAGCCGTGCCCGCCGAGCGCCTCCGCCAGTTGATCGAGCGTCGCCGCATCGGCCCCGGCCCGCGCCGGCTCGCGCGTCTGCCATTCGCTCCCCGGAAACTGACGCCTGGGAGCCAGCAGCGCCCCGATCAGGTCACGCCGCCGCACGCCGCACCTCTGTCTTCATCCGCATCCAACACAGCACCGCCATCAGATCGAGCATCGCCACCATCCAGAAATACGCTCCCGCGCCCGTATTGCCGCCCATTAGCGGAAACAGGTTCGCGCACACAAACGAACCGACATTCCCCATCATGTTCATCGCCCCGCCCACCATGGCGGACTTCGAGCCACCCAAGTCCAGGCAATAGGACCAGCTCGGCGCAATCACCATCTCCGCCCCGAACGCCGCCACCGAAAACCACAGCACGCCCGTGCCGATTTCGGTCGCCAGCGGAATCATCGCCATCGCCCCCGCCGAAATCACGAAGCCGGCCATCGCCGGCATCCGCCGCGACCAGCCCCGCCACTCTTCGCGCTGATACAGCCGGTCCACCAGCGCCCCGGTCCCCCACTGCGCCAGCGTCCCCAGCACCAGCGGAATCATCGCGTAATATCCCGCCTGCTCCTGCGACAGGCCATAACGCTGCTTCAGATACGGCTGCATCCACGACAGGCAGAGGAACGTCGTGAAATTGACGATGAAGTACTGCGCCATCGCCAGCAACACCGGCGTCGATGTCAGCGAGACCGCCGGCCCCGGCCGCGACACTTTCGCCTCCACGGACACTGCTGCCGGCCGATACGCTTTCAGCCAGCCCGCCGCCCACAGCACGCCAGGCACGGCCAGCAGATAGAACACCATCCGCCAATCGAAGGCGCCCAGGAGCGCGGCCATCAGCGGAAAAGCGCAAGCCGCCCCCAGCCGAGACCCGGCAAAGACAATCCCATGGCCCACGCCGCGCTGCGATACCGGCAAGCCTTCGTAGATCGCGCGCGCGGCTCCCGGAAACGCCCCCGCTTCCGCCATGCCGAAGACAAAACGGATCACCAGCAAGGACACAAAGCCCGACGCCAGCCCCGTCGCGGCCGTCAGCGCACTCCACGCCAACACCACGCCCGTCAACAGCGCTCCCGGACCCAGCCGGTCCGCCAGCATCCCCGCCGGGACCTGCGCCATCGCATAGCCCAGCGCAAACGCCCCAAAGATCATGCCGATCTGCTGTTCCGTCAGCCCGATCTCGCCGCTTAACTGATCCTTCACCGACGAAATCGCCGCCCGATCCACATACGTGATCAGCGACAACAGGAACAGCGCGAAGAGCAGGGCGTAGCGGTTCATACAGTCAGCACAGCGTTCGCGATCAATTCTGTCAGCTCTGGCGTGGTCAGCCGTCCGCCCAGGTCCGGCGTCGCGTTAGTGCCCTCGCTCAACACGCGGCGCACCGCGCTCCGCACGATCGCCCCCGCGGCTCGCAACTCCGGCTCCGCAAACCACTCGAGCATCATCGCCACCGACAGGATCATCCCCACCGGATTCGCCTTCCCCTGCCCGGCGATATCCGGCGCCGATCCATGCGAGGGCTGAAACACCGCCCACTTCGGCCCGATGTCGGCCGAAGGCGCCATGCCCATCCCGCCCACCGTCGCCGCGCCCAAATCCGACAGAATGTCGCCGAACATGTTCTCCATCACCAGCACGTCGAACCGCTCCGGCGACCGCACCAGATACAGGGCCATCGCATCGACATACACCCGCTCCGTCTCCACGTCCGGATACGCCGCCGCCACCTCATCGAAAATCTCCCGGAAGAACGCCATCGACGGCAACACGTTGGCCTTGTCCACCAGGGTCAGCTTCTTGCGCCGCGTCCGCGCCAGTTGAAACGAGAAGTGAAACAGCCGTTCGGACGCCGCGCGCGTCACCAGCAGTTCGTCCCGCACCTCGCTCGCCCCCGGCACCCTCGGACGCAACCGCGTCGAGAACAAGCCTTCGGTCGACTCGCGGACCATCACGTAGTCAATCTCCGCCCGCCGCAGCGGCGAATGCGCCGGATGATACAGCGCAATCGGCCGCACGCCCGCATACAAGTCCAGCTTCTCGCGCAGATCCAACTGCGGCGCCATCTCCCGGCCATCCGGCCACCGGACGCTCGGCAAGCCCATCGCGCCCAGCAGCACTGCATCCGCCTGCTGACAGGCCGCGAGCGTCGCCGCCGGCAACGGATCGCCATTCCGCAAATACTCGCCCGCGCCGCAAGCTTGCTCCGCCACGTCGAAACGCAGTTCGGACATCCGCCGCTCGAGCGTCCGCAGCACCCGCACGCCCGCCTCGGCCACTTCGATCCCCACGCCGTCGCCTGGCAACAGCGCAATTGTCTTGTTGATCATGAAAAACTCGTTCGATCATACCGCCCGGTTTTCCGCCGTTCGCACAATCGTGCAAGCTCTCCCAAACCACCCGCCGCAATGAATACGGGCTTTTCGGCCACTTTCCGCCTCGTCGTAGAATCCCCGACCGGCAGAATTGTCTTAGAAATGCACCCTATCCTGCTAGCGGCCCCACCGCAGGCGGCGATAGCGTCAGAGGACATCACCATGTTGAAATCCGCTCTCGCTTTCCTCGCGTGCGCCCTCGTGCTCGCCGCGGCTGAGGTCGAACAGTACGCGCCCTTCGACTTTGTCTATCGCGCCAACGTCCCCGGCAATCCCTTTGACGCGGCGGTGACCGGCGAGTTCTCCGGACCCAACAATCAGAAGCTGCGCGTCGCCGGCTTCTACGATGGCAACCAGACCTGGCGCATTCGCTTCTCCGCCCCCACCCCCGGCTCCTGGACCCTGCGCACCGTTTCCGACATCCCTGCCTTAAACGGCAAAACCGAAAGCATTCAAGCCCGCGCCAACTCGAACCGCCGCGTCCACGGCATCCTCCGCGCGGACCCCGAACATCCCTACCACTTCCGCTACGAAGACGGCGCCCGCTTCTACCTCATGGGCTATGAAGCCGACTGGCTTTGGGGCGCCGACATGCTCGACCCCCAGCGCAAACTCATGCACCGCCTCATTGACCAGATCGATGCCCGCGGCTTCAACTACGTCCTCATCAACGTCTACGCCCACGACACCCGCTGGTGCCCCGGCAAAGTCAACGAATGGGACTTCGGCCCGTCGCCCGTCTACCCCTGGGAAGGCACCAATGACCAGCCAGACCACTCCCGCCTCAACCCCAAGTTCTTCCAGATCTTCGACGGCATGATGAACGCCCTGCGCGACAAGGGCATGATCGCCCACCTCATGCTCAAGGTCTACAACAAAGCCGTCAAATGGCCCGCCCCCGGCAGCGTCGACGAAGCCCGTTTCTTCCGCTACGTTGTCGCCCGCTATCAGGCCTACCCCAACCTCGTCTGGGACTTCGCCAAAGAGTCCTACAACGAGAAGAACAATGTCCTCCAGAAGAACCTCCTCGACCTGGTCCGTGCTGAAGACGCCTACCGCCACATGGTCGGCGTCCACGACGACGACGCCTACGAATGGGACCCCACGCTCAACACCAACCTCGACCTCCGCATCGACCAGCAGCACGAAGACTGGGAACAGATGATCGCCTTCGACCGCCACATGCGCCCCCGCCCCATCGTCAACGTCGAGTTCAGCTATGAGCTCGGCGTCGAGCCTTTGCCCACCCACACCAACGTCAACCAGGTCGATTGGAAGGAGAATCTCCGCCGCGCCTACCGCATCGCCATGGCCGGCGGCTATCTGGCGTATTACTACAACAACACCGCCTGGGACATCGTGAAGCCGGACCCCGAGCCGCCCGGCCACGCTCGCTGGCAGATCCTCAAAGAGACCTTCGAAAAGCTCCCCTACTGGCGCATGGACCCCGTCCCCGCCCTCGCCGTCGGCACCACCTGCCTCGCCGAAACCGCCAGCAACTGGCTCTGCTACGTCGAGCCCACCGACATCCGCAACCGCCCGCGCCGCATCCACCTGAACCTCAGCGGCCTCCCCGGAAAGTTCAACGCCCAATGGGTCAACACCTGGAGCGGCGCCACCCAATCCGGCGGCTCCGTCGATCCGCGCGTCGTCGACCTCGTTTATCCCAAGGAGTTCAGCGGCGCCCCCGCGCTGCTGATCCTCACCCGGCAATAATGCGCGGCGCCCTCATCGGCTGCGGCTTCTTCGGCCAGATTCAACACGAGGGTTGGCAGCGCGTCGACGGCGTCACCCTCGTCGCCGCCTGCGACCCTCAACTCGCCCGCGCCCAGGCGCTCGCGCCGCGCGCCTACACGGACCCCGTCCAGCTTCTCGAGCACGAAGAGCTCGACTTCGTCGACATCGCTACCCGGCCCGACACCCACGGTGAACTCGTCCGCCTCGCCGTTGCGCGCGGCATCCCGGCCATTTGTCAGAAGCCGCTGACACCGACGCTGGCCGAAGCCCTCGAACTTGCCGCCCTCGCTCCCGCCACGCCGGTCATGGTCCACGAGAACTTCCGCTGGCAGCCCTGGTACCGCGAACTCCACCGCCTGCTGGCCGATGGAGCGATCGGCGATCCGCTCACCTACAGCTTCCGCGTCCGCCAGGGCGACGGCCGCGGCCCCGATGCCTACCCCAACCAGCCTTACTTCCGGCAGATGCCTCGCCTGCTTGTCTTTGAGACGCTGGTCCATTTCCTCGATACCGCCCGCTTCCTCTTCGGCGATATCGCCTCGGTCAGCGCCCGCCTCCGGCGCCTGAATCCGCTGATCGCCGGCGAAGACTGCGCCTTGCTCACCGTCACCCATCAGAGCGGTCTCGACGGCTTGATCGATGGTCACCGCTTCCTGGACCCAGACCCGCCGGGCCCCGCCATGGCCAGCGCCACCTTCGAAGGTCTGAACGGCGTCATCCGCCTCGCCGCCACCGGCGAGCTCTTCCTCGGCTCCCGCTCGCTCTACCAGCCGCACACGCCGCTGGGCTACAAGGGCGACAGCGTCCGCCGCATCCAGCAGCATTTCATCGATCACCTCCGCCACGGTACGCCGCTCGAAAACTCGCTCAGCGAGTACCTGCGCACCTTCCGCGCGGTCGAAGCCGCCTACCTCAGCGCCCACGAACAACGCACCATCCACCTCGGCAGCCTATAATGAGTCCCAATCCCCGCTCTATGTTGCGTCTGGCCGGCAACCTTCCCTTCGAGCTGTTCTCCATCGATCACCTGATCGACATGGACCGCCGTTATCAGCTCAAGCTCAACCCGCGCTTTCCCCTCGCCGTCAAGCTCTTCTCCTTCCCCCAGGAAAGGACCTTCCCCCTCAACTGGCACGAGCGTCTCGAGCTCTTCATCGCCGTCGAAGGCAAAGGCGGCTTCCGCATGGGCAACCGCACCGTCCACTTCGCCGCCGGCGACATGCTCGTCGTTGACGTCCGCAGCCTGCACGGTCTGGTGGATCTTCGCGCGCCCGAAACGCGCGGCATCGTCATCTCCTTCATGCCCGAACTCGTCTGCACCCTCGCTTCGCCCGATTGCGACTCGCAGTACCTCACCCCGTTCTTCTGCCAATCCGACACCACCGACCCCGCCCTCCGCCGCGGCGATCCCTACAGCGCCCCCGTCCATGCCGCCCTCCGCAAACTCGTTGCCTGCTACTTCAACCCCGGCCCAGACCGTCAATTCGAAGCCGGCTGCAAAGCCTACCTCCTCGAGATCCTCTACCTGCTTTCCCTCCACTTCGGCTTCTCTCCCGAAGCCCAAGCCGTCTACATGCAGCGCCGGCGCCTCGCCGAGCGCCTCCGCACCCTCCAAAGCTGGCTCGCCGACCACTACGCCGAGAAGATCAGCGTCTCCGACGCTGCCTCCCTCTGCGCCATGAGCGAATCCAAATTCATGAAGGCCTTCAAAAAGGCCACCGGCTCCACCTTCGTCAACTACGTCACTCAGATCCGCCTCTCGCAATCCCTCCACATGCTCCGCCAAGGCGACGCCCCCATCAGTGAAATCGCCGCCCGCGTCGGCTTCAGCGACCAAAGCTACTTCGACCGCCGCTTCAAAGAACGCTTCCTCCAAACCCCCATCGAATACCGCCGCGGCGGCACCCGCGCCTCCACCAACTGATCCCGCCTTGTTTTAACGGCAGTTTAACGGCAGAATAACGGAAGCGGACCACTTCCGACAAACTGCCATTAAGATGACGTTCGAACCAAAGTTCACGATCACACCCCGTGTCGCCACGCTTCTGATGCGGATCGAAGCCGCGCGGCAAGCCGTCCAGGACTTGCCCATCACGCCCGGCGTACTCGCCAGTCTTCGGGAAACGGCCCGGCTGTACGCCACTCACTACTCGACCCTGATCGAAGGCAATCGCCTGACTCAGTTCGAAGTCTCGCGCGTCATTGAAGCCAATCAGCACTTCCCTGGCCGCGAACGCGATGAGAAAGAGGTGCTTGGCTACTACGCCGCCCTGGATCAGGTCGAAAAGCTAGCCCGAGCGGGCCAGGACATCACCGAGCCTCACCTTCGATCTCTTCACGCTCTGGTGATGTCCGCCGGACGAACCCGGGTGCGTCGCACTCACTACCGCGACGGTCAAAATGTCATTCGGGACAGCCGCAGCCAGCGCATCGTCTACCTGCCTCCGGAAGCGAAAGATGTTCCCGCCCTCATGCAGGCTTTGGTGTCCTGGTTGGCCGAGTCCGAAGCGCACGGCCTGCCTTGCCCCTTGCGAGCTGGCATCGCCCACTATCAGTTCGCTACCATTCACCCCTATTACGATGGCAACGGCCGAACGGCCCGCCTGCTCACCACGCTGGTTCTCCACCGTGGTGGCTACGACCTCAAAGGCCTCTACTCGCTCGAAGAATATTACGCGCGCGAGTTAGGCCGTTACTATGACGCCCTCACGATTGGGCCGGGTCACAACTATTATTCCGGGCGCGCCGAGGCCGAGATCACGTCCTGGGTGGAGTACTTTTGCGCGGGAGTCGCCGATAGCTTTGAAAAAGTACGCCAGCAGGCACAGCAGGCTGCCGGAGCGGGCGAAGAGGATCGATCCGAACTCTTGCGCCAACTCGATCCCCGGCAGCGCAAGGTTCTCGAGCTTTTCCGCCAAAATGCTTCACTCACCAGCGCGCAACTCGAGCCGCTCTTCGGGATCTCGCAACGTGCCGCCCGGAATCTCCTCGGCGCGTGGGTCGAGAGTCGTTTCATCACCGTCTCCGACCCCGCAAATCGGAGCCGAAAGTACTCCTTGCACCCTGCTTACTCGGCCTTACTCAAACAGCGATGAGCATCTAAGATAGACCCATGCGCCGCCTTCGCTACCAAGTCGCCACCAGCCTCGACGGCTTCCTTGCCGCTCCCGACGGCGCCTATGACTGGATCCCCGAAGACCCCGACATCGACTTCGCCGACCTCTTCGACCAATTCGATACCGTCGTCATGGGCCGCAAGACCTTCGAAACGTCCCTCGCCCAGGGCGGCGACGGCTCCATGCCCGGCCTCGACGTCATCGTCTATTCGCAAACTCTCGCGCCCGCCAACCACCCCGCCGTCCGCCTCATCCCCACCGACCCCGTCGCGCACATCCGCACTCTCAAAGCCACCCCCGGCAAAGACATCTGGCTTTACGGCGGCGGCGCGCTCTTTCACACCTTACTCGCCGCCGGCGAAGTCGACACCGTCGAGCCCGCCGTCGTCCCTTGTCTCTTAGGCGACGGCATCCCCATGCTCCCGCCCCCGTACCTGCGCACCAAACTCGCCCTTACGCGCCACCGGCTTTATCCAAAGTCCGGCATCATGTTACTCGAGTACGACGTCGTGCGCTAACTGATCCCCCGCTGAAACCGCACCACGATCTCCGCGGCCGGCACCCGGTTCCACGTCTCATTCACCTGCAGCGTGAACGTATCGCCCGCCGGCGTATGCGCACTAATTCCCGCTTGCTCCAACCGCCCCTGATAGGCCGGCGGATTCGCCCCGATCGGCTTCAGCCGGAACACATTCGTGCCGCCCGGAATCCGCTCCACCACAAAGTTCCCATCGCGTTCTAGCGCCGCAATCACCTTCTCGCCCGTCTCCGCCGCCCGCGCCATCCGCTCCGGAAAGCCCTTCAGAAAATGCAGCGACACGGCCGCAAAGCTCCAGGCGCCCGGCAAACTTCCGCCAAACATCCGCCGCGTATGATACAAGTCCGTCAGTAACGACTTCGGCCCCGCCAGAATCGCCCCGCTCGGCGCGTTGAAGTACTTGTAAGTCGACACATACACCGTATCGAACAGCGCCGTATACTCACGCACGTTCCGCTTCGTGTAAGCCGCTTCGATAAACAGCCGCGCGCCATCCAGGTGCCGTCCAATCTTGCGCTGCGCCGCCCAGGCCGAGATCTTCTTCATCTCGCCAAAGTCGAATGACTGTCCACTCCGCCGCCGCACCGGCGTCTCGATCACCAAAGCCGACACCGGCGTCATCACCCGCCCCAGTTGTGCCTGGTTCGCCGCCGCTTCCGCCTCTTCGAACCGGTAAGTCGCCTGTTCCGGCGCCAGCGGCACCAGCGTCAGCCCGCTCAACGTCTGCGCGCAATCGCCGCTATCGGCATACAGATGGCTCTGCTCCTGGATCAGCACGCGACGCCCGTTCTGCGCCAGCAACCGTACCGCCAGATGATTCGCCAGGGTGCCCGTCGGCAGCCACACCGCCGCTTCCTTCCCTAACACCGAAGCCATCTCGGCTTCTAGCTCTTCCACTACGCCGCCCAGCGAATAGCTATCGGTCTTGATGCCCGGCGCCAGTTGCGCCAGCAACGCCGCATACGCCGCCGGATTCAGCGGAATGCCGTCGCCATAGGCATAAACCCGCTTCTCATCCCCCGCTGTCGTCGCAGCCGTCAGCGCCAGGGGCGTGGAAAGAAACCCTCGCCGTTTCATGTGCTCGATGGTAGCACTCGCATTACCACATTTCGCCCGGTTTACATTTGCGTTAATTGACGCCCAGGCACGATATGATGCCATCATGTTTCGCTTTGTCGCTCTTACCACAATGTCGTGGTGCGTCTTATATGCTCAAACGGCAACCGGAACCTTGGAAGGTCGTGTGACGGACGCCTCTGGCGCCATCGTCCCCGATGCCAAGGTCACCATTACCAGTAACCAAACCAACACCTCCAGCGAACTCGCCAGTAACTCGGCGGGCAGCTTCGTCAAGCCCTTCCTCCAACCGGGCCTCTACTCGGTCACCGTCGAAAAGCAAGG
The DNA here is from genome assembly GCA_044226365.1 of Bryobacteraceae bacterium. GTDB lineage: Bacteria > Acidobacteriota > Terriglobia > Bryobacterales > Bryobacteraceae > JALHNI01. The sequence goes on along the minus strand of JBGAHE010000041.1, from coordinate 23,902 downwards.
CTTCAAACGGTACATCGAAAAAGAAGTCCGCGTGAACGTCCAGCAGACTGTCTCTCTTGAAATCGTTCTGCCGGTCGGTGAAACGGCCACCACGCTCGAAGTCAGCGCCAGCAGCGCCCAACTCTCTACCGCGTCCTCCACCGTCTCCACCGTCATCGGCAACAAAGCCATCATGGACCTGCCCCTGAACGGCCGTAATCCGTTCGCCCTCGCTTCGCTCAGCCCCGGCGTCATCCCCGGCGGCGGCTCCACGCCCTGGATCAGCGGCGGCCGCAACGCCTCCAGCGAAATCACCATCGACGGCACCTCGGTGATCCTGCCGGAAAACAACGTCGGCATCAACGCCCTCGCCTACACCCCGCCCGTGGACTCCGTTCAGGAATTCTCCATCGTCACCAACTCGCTCGCCGCCGAATACGGCCGCACCGGTGGCGGCACCATCAACGTCTCCACCCGTGGCGGCGGCAACCAGTTCCACGGCTCCGGCTACGAGTTCCTCCGCAACAGCAAGCTCGACGCCAATAACTTCTTCTCCAATCGCAACCGCATCGCGCTCGGCGCCTTCCAGCGCAACCAGTTCGGCGGCACCATCGGCGGCCCGGTTTCGATCCCCAAAATCTACGACGGGAAGAACAAGACCTTCTTCTTCTTCAGCGAACAAAGCACCATCCAGCGCAGCGCCAGCCTCTTCTCGGCCACCGTGCCGCTGCCCCAGTGGTTGAATGGCGATTTCTCCGGCCTGAAGAACGCTTCCGGCCAGGACATCACCATCTATGACCCGCTCACCGCGGTGAACGACGGCACCGGCAACTACATCCGCCAGCCTTTCGCCAACAACACCATCCCCACCAACCGCATTGATGCCGTGGCCGCCCGCGCCCGTACCTACTACGTCGCGCCGAATTCGGTTCCCACCAACCAGTTCACCCAGGCCAACAACTTCAATGCCGCCAGCAAGGCTCCTTCCAGCAGCCATCAGTTCGATGCCCGCATCGACCATAACTTCAGCTCGAAGTTCACCATGTTCGGCCGCGGCTCCTACAACGTCTCGAAGAGCTCGCCCGTTAACTTCTTCGGCAACCTCGGCACGCCCAGCGGTGACGGCCCCAGCCGCACCGACAACTTCAACGTCGCCCTGAACGCCAACTACACCCTGAGCCCCACCACCATCCTGAACGTCAACTACGGTCTGGGCCGCTTCAACAACAACCGCAGCGCCTTCTCGCAGGGCTTCGACCTCACCCAGCTCGGCTTCGCCCCGGCTGTGAAGAACGTCGCCCAGAACCTCGAGTTCCCGCGCATGGACATCTCGGGTGTCACCTCGCTCGGTCAGGCCACCTTCACTACCCTGAACAACGTGCCCACCTCGCACGTGCTCACCGGTTCGGCCACCAAGGTCCTCACGCGCCACACCATCAAGGGCGGCGCGGAAATCCGCAAGTGGTTCCTGAACTTCACGCAGTTGGGCAACCCCTCGGGCGCCTACTCGTTCAACCAGGGCTTCACGCAGCGCAACCCGGTCCAGGCTGTGGGGACGCAGGGTTTCGGCCTCGCCTCCTTCCTGCTCGGCACCGCCAACAGCGGTTCGATGTCGCATGACCCCCAAGCGGCCTCCTCCAGCTTCTACTGGGGCGGCTACATTCAGGACGATTGGAAAGTCACCTCCCGGCTGACCATCAACCTCGGCATGCGCTACGACGTCGACATGCCTCGCACCGAGCGCTTCAACCGCTATAGCTTCTTCGACATCAACGCCACCTCACCCATCGCCGGCCGGGTTGCGGCGTTCCCCAACCTCCGCGGCGCCATGCAGTTCGTCACCGACGACAACCGCTACCAGGTTCCCGTCGATCGCAACAACGTCAGCCCCCGCTTTGGCTTCGCCTACAAGCTGAATGAGAAGACGGTCGTGCGCGGCGCCTACGCGCTCATGTACGCCGGCTCCATGATGCAGGCCGCCGGAGCCAGCGGCAGCGCCGGCATGGAAGGCTACCGCGGTTCCACGCCCATGCAGCCCACCCTCGACGGCGGCCGCACGGTGAATGCGTTCCTCTCCAACCCCTACCCGAACGGCTTTAACCTGCCCCTCGGTTCCGCCGTGGGTCCCAACAGCGGCCCCTCCACCAACCTCGGCCTCGGCGTCGGTGAAAGCTTCTTCAACGACTGGCGCAATCCGGTGATCCAGCAGTGGAACTTCAACGTCCAACGCGAACTCCCCGGCAACATGGTCGTCGAAGTCGGCTACGCCGCCTCCAAAGGCAACCACCTCGTCGACGGCGAAGGCTCCATGACCTACAACCAGTTGCCCGCCTCCTTCGGCGACCTCGGCAACTCGCTCAACGACCTGGTGCCCAACCCCTTCTTCGGCGTCATCACCAACCCCAGCTCGGCTCTCAGCCAGCCCAACGTGGTGCGCTCGCAGCTCCTGCGGCCCTTCCCGCAGTACACCAGCCTCAACGCCTTCCGTAAGCCCCAGGCGAACTCCAATTACCACGCGCTCCTCATCCGCGTGGAGAAGCGGTTCACCAACGGCCTCGGCTTCCTCGCTTCGTTCACCGGCAGCAAACTGATCGATGACGCGTCCCAAACCGTCACCTTCCTCGGCCAGGCCGGCAACAAGCAGGACTTCTACAACCGCGCCGCCGAAAAGTCGATCTCCACGCAGGACGTGCCTCAGCGCTTCGTCTTCAGCGCCAACTACGACCTCCCCTTCGGCCGCGGCCGCAAGATGCTCAACAGCATCCACCCGGCGGTCGACGCCTTCATCGGCGGCTGGCAGATGAACGGCATCCTCACCTTCCAGAAGGGCACGCCCGTCCTGATCACCCAGAACGTGAACAACACGGGCCTGGGCTCGGCCGGTCAGCGCCCCAACAACAACGGCACCTCGGGTAAGAAAGAGGGCGGCTCCGTCGACTCGCGCATCGCGCAATGGTTCGACACCTCCGTCTTCTCCTTCGCCCAGGCCTTCCGCTTCGGCAACGTCTCGCGCACCTCGCCCGACATCCGCAACCCCGGCCTCCGCACCTTGGACTTCTCCTTGTTCAAGAACTTCCGGATCATGGAACGCACCACGCTCCAGTTCCGCGCCGAGGCCTTCAACGCCACCAACACGCTCAACCTGGGCGCCCCCAACGCCCAACTCGGCTCCGGCTCCACCGGCATCATCAGCGGCACCGCCGTTGGTCCCCGGCAGATCCAGCTCGCTCTCCGCTTGAGCTTCTAAGCTCCAGCCCCCACCCAAAACGCCCCCGTCTCCACCGAGCCGGGGGCGTTTTCTTTGAGCCAAAGCACGCCATAGCTCAAACAACGACTTATAGAAACCTCTGATATCAAACAACTTAACGAGTTCCTTTAAGCCAAACGATCTCTTCTAGACTCAAAGACTCAAAGCTGGCGCGTCCCTCCTGCCGGAAACCACCTTGCGTGCCGCCTTTGCCCTCCCACCACCACCTTTCCTTCCCGCTTCAACTCTTGCAGGAGTTTCTGGATTTGATGCCGGGTCAAACTCGGTAAAACCTGCTGGAAGTCGAGGTAAACGCTTCCATCCTTTGCATTGCGCTGGATATGTTTCAGGAGTAGTGCCTTATTGGTTTCACGATCCAGTCCGAGCGTTCTGGTGTACACGCCACCTTGCCCGATGAAGGAGTAGAGGCCCCGAGACAGAATCAAACGGCTCGACCGTCCCCTGCCTCCCAGCCGTTCAATAATGCCTTCAGCTGTCAAATGTGCGAGCCGCCCCCGAAGATTCTCTTCCACCGCCTCTTCGCGCTGAATCGCGTCGAGTACCAGTAAGTCCTCCGTGCTAAACTTCGCCAGCCGATCTCTTCCTAGCTTTTCCAGAAAGCGAAGGAAGTCCGGGTTACGAACCTCACCATGAAGCGTCACCACCACCTGGTATTCGTCCGTGCCGGCGAAGCTAGGCTGCGCCTTGCCCTCCTTGATACTTTCTTCAAACATTCGGTTCGCACCCTGCCCGGACCGCTCTACCAATCCACACTTCGCGCAAGCTTCCGCGATTCGGCGATTGCGTGGCAATTGGCGCCAGAGAAGATTGGTCGCATTGATGCCCGTCGGGAATCCCCCCGGACTGACCACCTCGAGATGGCGTGGAAACTGACGCACGAATACGGAGCCCGGCAGGCGGTAGTCACGATGGGTCACGGCATTCAAGACAGCTTCCCGAACCACCGTTTCGTTCAACACCGGAATGTCCAAAGAAACGAATCCTTGCTGAAAATGCAATACGTCGTTCCGCAGGTTGATCGTATTCCAGAGTTGGTCAAGAATTGCCAGAAATCCTTGGCGAAACTCGATCCGCTGCTGAGAAGGCAGCGAGGCGTCGTTCGATCGATACTCGAATACGACCTCGCTTGAGCCAGATGCCGGCTTAAGGCCTTATTCTTGCCAAGCAAAACCAGGGCCGCCTGCGTGATCCGCTCCCCGTCAATGAGTTCCGCATCCTCGAGCAATTGCGGCGCACTCAGCGCCCGGAGTCCCTCGTTCCCGGACTTCCGCATCCACATCTCGTGAAATCGGTCGATTAATCCCAAGTCGAGGTCATCTAGCGTCGCCAAGGGATGAAACTCCGCCGACGTATCGGACCCCGCCTCGTCGAAGATTCTCTTTAGTTCTTCGGCCGACAAAGGGCGAAGCTCATCGCCGGATCTCGCCCAGTAGATACCCTCCACCTGCACCGGCATCCCCGTCGGACGTCGAGGGGCATGAAAGGCCAGAACGCGGCCATCGGGATGCTGAACCTCTTGGAAGGTAACTCGGATCCGAAGCCTTTCGCAAAGACCCGCCGTCGTTCGTCCTGGTTCTTCGAACGCGGCGGTTGAGGTAACGCGACGCGGTCGCCGGTCGGAAACGCCTAGGATAATCGTGCCGCCACCCTCATTCGAAAGCGCACAAAGATACTTCGCCAGCTTCTCAAAGTGGTAATTGGATTTGGCTTCCTTAAACTCCAGGCGTTCGCCCTCGGGTTCGAGCATCCAGCGCTCAAGCAGCTCAACGGGAGATTGCTCGTCCATTTGTCGAGAGGCCAGATTCACTCTCCCATTCTCACCTCATCGCACAACTTTGTCGCTCACCGCCGCCGCAGCCACACATAACAGTGATTCCCCAGCAGCGCCTGCCGCTCGGTCCGAAAAAACAACAAGTCCAAATACCGCAGCGGAAACAACACCCACCCCAACCCGAAGTGCACTCCGATCCGCCACGCCCGCCAAGGCAACAGCAGCTTGCAGTACTCAATCACAAACACCAGCAGCGTCGCCGTCGGACCCGTCCTCCAACCTTCCGCCACCACCGTGAAGCGATCCCCCAACAGCTCTTTCAACCCCGCGGGCGTAAAGCGCCGATAGTCCGACGGGAACGCGTGGAACGGGTGGCAAAACGGCACCACCACATGTAAGTCGCCTTCCGGCGCCAGCACGCGATGCAGCTCATCCACCACCAGTTGCAGTTCCCGCACATGCTCGAGTACGGCATCGCACTCAATCCGCCGGAACACTTGATCGCCGAAGGGCAACCGCGCCGCATCCGCCACCGCATCCAGATTCGGATCCGGCACGATGTCGATATTGACGTAGCCCACTGGGCGCACCCCGGCGCCCCCTACATACAGGTTCCATCGTCCCAAAGGAAAGTCCTGCCGCTCCGCCGGATTATGGACATACGGCGCCGGCGGCATCAGAACTCGCCGCAACGTATGCCCCCAACCTTTCGCCGACCGCTCCGCGTAGCGCCGCGCGAGCGACTCCTTCGTCCCCTCGAATTCCGGCTTCTGGCAGCATAGCGAGTGGGACTCATTGTAGCTCTCTCCACTCCGCCCCGCCTGAAAAACCCCTTGCCAACTTCTATATTTCTGTTATTATCGAAATATGGAAGGACGCCATGCCACCCAAACCCGCCGATGACCAGGTCGCCCGCTTCGCCGACATGTTCTCCGCCATGGGCACCGAAGCCCGCCTCCGCATTCTCCGCCTCCTCCTCTCCGCCCATCCCGATGGCCTCACCGTCGGTGAAATCGGCTCCGAACTCGGCATCCCCGGCTCCACCCTTTCCCACCATCTCGAAAAGCTCAAGAACGAAGGCCTCGTCAGCGTCCGGCGCGAAAGCACCTACCTCTGGTACTCCGCCAACACCGACGCCCTTCAGGAACTCCTCGGCTTCCTCTACGCCGAATGCTGCACCCGCAACCGGGCGATCGCCCCGGAAACCATCGTCAAACTTTGTCCCTAAGGAGACCCCCATGACCCCCACCGCCAACCTCAAGGAAGTCGTTCAAGAGCGCTACGGCCAGGCCGCGCTGCGCGTCACCACCGGAGGCAGCTCCTGCTGCGGAGCCTCCGCCGCCTGCGGCGCCGACGTCGACCCCATCACCTCCAACCTCTACGACGAACTGCAGAAGCAGGGCCTGCCCGAAGAAGCCGTCCTGGCCTCGCTCGGCTGTGGCAACCCCACCGCGCTCGCCCAACTCCAACCCGGGGAAGTCGTCCTCGACCTCGGCTCCGGCGGCGGCATCGACGTTCTCCTCTCCGCCAAACGTGTCGGCCCCACCGGCAAAGCCTATGGCCTCGACATGACCGATGAAATGCTCGCCCTCGCCCGCGAAAATCAGCAGAAATCCGGCCTCACCAACGTCGAGTTCCTCAAAGGCGAAATCGAGCACATCCCCCTGCCCGACAACTCCGTCGACGTCATCATCTCCAACTGCGTCATCAATCTCTCCGCCGACAAGAACCAGGTCTTGAAGGAAGCCTTCCGGGTCCTCAAGCCCGGCGGCCGCTTCGCCGTCTCCGACGTCGTCACCAAGGGTGAAATGCTGCCCGAAATTCGCGAGAAAGTCCTCCTCTGGGTGGGCTGCATTGCCGGCGCGCTCGAAGAGAACGACTATCGCGCCCGCCTCGCCGCCGCCGGCTTCACCGCCATTGACCTCGAACCCACCCGCGTCTACCACCTCGATGACGCCCGCGCTTTCCTCAGCGGCCAGGGCATCGACGTCGACGCCATCGCGCCTTTGGTGGACGGCAGGTTCTTCAGCGCCTTCGTCCGCGCCACCAAGCCCGCTTCCTGCTGCGCGCCCGGCTGCTGCAACTGAACGAACATGCGCCACCTCATCCTCTTCACCCTCGCGCTGCTGGTTCCCACCTCGGCCCAGCAGCGCGAGCCCGCGCCGCACAAGCGCATCCTCGTCCTGTGCACCGGCAACAGCGCCCGCAGCCAGATGACCGAGGGCTTCCTCCGCTCCTTCGACCCCACGCTCCAGGTCTTTTCCGCCGGCACCCACCCGGCCGCCCGCATCAATCCCTTCGCCGTCCAGGCCATGCGTGAAGTGGGCCTCGACATCTCGGGCGGCCATCCTAAGAACGTCAGCCAGTTCCTCGGCGAATCCTTCGATTACGTCATCACCGTCTGCGACGACGCGGACAAGAACTGCCCGAACTTCCGCGGCAAAGTCGCCCAGCGACGCCACATTGGCTTCCCGGACCCCGCGAAAGCCACCGGCACCGACGACGAGAAGCTCGCCGTCTTCCGCCGCGTCCGCGACGACATCCGCTCCCGCTTCCGCGCCTTCTACGACCAGGAATTGCGGCCCCGCTAACATGCCTCATCAGCGCGTCCTCATCCTCTGCACCGCCAACTCCGCCCGTAGCCAGATGGCCGAGGGTCTCCTCCGCCATGACCACGGCGACCGCTTCACCGTCGAAAGCGCCGGAGCCCACGCCACCCTGGTCCGCCCGGAAGCCATTCGCGTCATGGCCGAACTCGGCATCGACCTTTCCACCCACCGCTCCAAGTCCGTCGACGAGTTCGCCCATCAGGCCTTCGACTACGTCCTCACCGTCTGCGACAACGCCCAGGAAGCCTGCCCGGTTTACCCCGGCCATACCCACCGCCTCCACCACAACTTCCCGGACCCCGCGGCTATCACCGGCTCCGAAGAAGACCGCCTCGCCGCCTTCCGCCGAGTCCGCGACCAGATCCGCGCCTACCTCCACCACTTCGCCGCCGAGCACGGCGACGCAACCTAGGATAGGCCCATGCCCCCGCCCGTCGACCTCGCCGCCTTCGAACAACGGCTTCGTCTCGCGTTCCCGCCTCATCCCTTCGACGGCCTCGTCTCCACCCATGGGGAATGCGACGACGGCATCCATCTCCGCCGCGAACTTCCAGGTCGCCGCTGGGACGAACTCTCCCCCAACGTCCTCTTCCACGGCTCGATCGCGCTTCCCCTTCTCGAACCCGATGCCCTGGTCGCCTTCCTCCCCGCCTGGCTGCTCCGTTCCTTCCAGACCTTCGGCAGAGACAGCCTGCTGCTCGAATTCACCCTCTACTTCCTCTGCCCCGGCAGCGACGACGAAGGCTGGGACGACGAACACCGATCCGAGCGGATCGCGCGCTTCAATCCCGCTCAGCGCGGCTTGGTCGGCGAACTCCTCCAAGCCATCGTCAACGATCCGGCCTTGGAGGTCTGGCGTCCCCGCGCCGAATACGGCCTCCGCTCCTGGCTTTCCCACCCCTGACCTTCCCCTAAACCATACAATCGAAGCGGTTCGTTCCAACATTTGGAACGCCCGCCAGACCGGCAAAACTGCGGTGTTAGCATCCCCGTGAAAGGTGAGGATCACCCCATGAATCACTATCGCCCGGCATGCCGCACCATTGCGATTTGGGCGTTTTTCACGTCTGTCGCGATTGCTCAGGTCTCCACCGGCGCCATCAACGGCCGCGTCTCCGATAGCTCCGGATCATCGATCGAGGGCGCCGACGTGTCTCTGTTGAACCGCGATACGCAAGTCGCGCAGAAGACCAAAAGCAACCAGGCCGGGTTGTACACGTTCCTCAATGTCATCTCCGGCGACTACACTCTGGAGGTCAGCTTCGCCGGCTTCCGCCCCACCAAAGTTGCGGCCTTCCGCATCTCCGTGAACCAAACCGCCACTCAGGACGTCACCCTGCAACTCGGCTCTACGGACCAAACGGTTACCGTCGAAGCCGTGGGTACCGAAGTCCAGGCCTCGACGGCCGAACTCGGCGCCACCGTCACCAGCAAGCAGGTGGTCGACCTCCCGCTCAACGGCCGCAACTTCACTCAATTGCTCGCCCTCACGCCCGGCGTCGCGCCCGTCTCGGTCGCCTCCAACAACGGCGGCGCCGATGCCAAACCCATCGGCGTCTTCACCTTCCCGGCTATCAACGGCCAAAGCAACCGCAGTAACTACTTCCTCCTCGACGGCACCAACAATCAGGGTGCCTCCTTCGGCACCTTCGTCGTCGCCCCCATCATCGACGCGATTCAAGAGTTCAAAGTGCAATCGCACAACGATCAGGCCGAGTTCGGACAAGCCCTGGGCGGCATCATCAACGTCGTCACCAAATCCGGCACCAACGAGCTTCACGGCACCGCCTGGGAGTTTCTGCGCAACGACGTTTTCGACGCCCGGAACTTCTTCTTGCCCCGTGTCACTCCCTTCCGCCAGAATCACTTCGGCGCCACCGCCGGCGGACCCGTCGTCCTGCCCAAGCTCTACAACGGCCGGAACAAGACCTTTTTCTTCCTCGGCTATCAGGGCTTCCGCTTCCGCCAACCGGCCCAGTCCCTCTACCGTGTCGCGACCCCTGCCAACATCGCCGGCGACCTCAGCGACTGGCCTCGCCAGATCTTTGACCCCCAGACCACCCGCCCCGATCCCGCCCGTCCCGGCTCCTTCCTCCGTGACCCGTTCGCCGGCAACATCATCCCCACCTCCCGCCTCGACCCCGGCTCCGTCCTCTACCTCAAAACCACCATGCCCGCCCCCATCTCCACCGGCGTCGCCGACCGCAACGCTCTCGATCAAACACCCCAGCGCCGCAACGCCGAAGAGTACACCGCCCGCGTCGACCACAACCTCAGCCCCAAGGACTCGCTCTGGTTCCGCATCAGCGGCGGCCTTCAAGATGCCTTCACCTCCGGGGGCCGCGAAGGTCTCATCACCAATGACATCTTCCGCTCCCGCAACTTCGGCGTGAGCTATGTCCGTGTCTTCAACGCCTCCAACATCCTCCAGGTCCAGATGAGCCGCTCGCGCACCTTCATGGACTTTTTCAATAAGTTCACCTCGCTCCCCGCCGACTTCATCCAGAACGTCGGCTTCGCCCCCAATTACGCCGGCAATTTCGCCGACGGCGGCTCCATCGTCCCCCAGATCAACATCACCGACTATTTCTCAGGCGGCGAAGGCGGTGCCGCCAAGTGGCCCACCCTGATCTGGCAGGAGCGCGTCAACTACACCCGCATCCAGGGCCGCCACAACCTCAAATTCGGCTTTGATCTCGCCAGCAACGCCTATCGTGAAGTCAGCCGCTCCGCCCGCGTCGTCTACCAACCCACCCAAACCAACAACCCGCAGAACCCCGGCGTCACCGGCAACGCCCTCGCTTCCTTCCTCCTGAATGCCCCCGACTCGGCCCTGCGCAACAACATCCTCTACTCCACCCGCTTCGGCGGCGTCCTCGGCATGTACGCTCACGACCAGTGGAAGATCTCTCAATCCCTCACCCTCAACCTCGGCCTCCGCTGGGACCTCACCATGGCTCCCCCTTACGGCCGCCCCGAGGATGGCAATCAAATGGTCGGCAATCTGGACCTCAATCGCGGCGTTTATACCGTCCAATACAACACGCCTTCCTGTCTCGAAGCCAAGGTGGCTCCCTGCATTCCCAACGGAGTCCTGCCCGCCAACGTCGAGTACTCCGCCAATCAGAAGCTCTTCAAGAACCCCACCGACAATTGGCAGCCGCGCGTCGGCCTCGCCTATCGCCTCGGCGCCCGCACCGCCCTCCGTTCCTCCTTCGGCATCGTCTTCGATAACTGGGCCGGCGTCCTGCAGGCCGCCACCAATCCCGCCGGACTGTGGCCCAGCATCTCGAGCCAAAGCACCGCCAATCTGAACGTCCCCACCGCCGCTCAACCCACGCCCAGCATCAAAGGCACCAACCCCTTCCCCACCGGCGGCTTGCTGCCCGCGGCCACCCCCTTCGAGCAGGTCGCCTTCTTCCGCGATCCCAACGTTCGCAACCCCTACTCGCTGCAGTGGAACGCCGGCATTCAGCATCAGCTCACCGGCACCACCCTGCTCAACGTGAACTATGTCGGCTCCGGCAGCCGCCGCCTCGATCTGGGTGGCTTCTACAACACGGCTCTCACCCCCGGCGTCGGCGACCCGCGCACCCGCTCCCTCTATCCCTACATCCGCCCCACGCGCTACCAATGGAGCTGGGGCCGTAGCAACTACCATGCCTTGCAGGCCGTCTTTGAGAAACGCATGAGCAGCGGCCTCAACCTGATGACCTCCTACACCTGGTCCAAGTCCATCGACATCGGCTGCTCCGGTTGGTTCGGCGCCGAAGGCTGCTCCGTCCAGGACCCCTACCACTTCAACTCGGACCGCGCGCCCTCGGCCTTCGACATCACCCACTACCTGGCCGTCAACTGGAACTACCAGCTCCCCATCGGCCCCGGCAAACGCTTCGCCACCGGACAGAAAGTCGTCGACTACGTCATCGGCAACTGGCAGTTGAATGGGATCGTCACCGTTCGCTCCGGCACTCCGTACTCGCTCACCGTCCCCGGCGACACGGCCAACACCGGCAACACCAACTACATGCGCCCCAACCTCGTGGGCGACCCTTCCGTCAGCAGCCCGCAGCCCTCCCCCGGCCTGTGGTTTAATCCCGCCGCCTTCGCCGCCCCCGCCCCGTTCACCTTCGGCAACTTCGGCCGCAATCGCCTGCGCTCGGACTACACCCGCAACTTCGATCTCTCCGTCTTCCGCCAGTTCCGCCTCCGCGAAGCCGCCCGCGTGGAGTTCCGCGCCGAAGCCTTCAACGCCTTCAACACGCCCGTCTTCGGCTCGCCCACCGGCGCCATCAACAGCCCCAACTTTGGCCGCGTCACTTCGATGGCGAACACGCCCCGGCAACTGCAACTCGCGCTGAAGGTGATCTTCTAGATGAGCCGTTTCTTCAACCGGCGCGAGTGGCTGCTGGGATCCTCTTCCGCCCTCGCCACATCCGCGCTCGCCGCGACGGACGGCGAGCTCCTGGAGAACGGCATCCGCCTCCCCGCCGTCTGGCCGCCGCGCCGTGATGCCCTTCCCGTGGATCCCGTCCGGCCGCCGTACCTGGACACTCCACCGGCAGTCATTCCGATCACCACCGGCCGCCAGCTCTTCGTCGACGACTTCCTGATCGCCGAGTCCAAACTGCGGCGCAAGTTCTACTCCGCCGAATACAGCCCCGAAACTCCCGTCATCCGTCCGGACCGTCCCTGGGAAACTCAAACCGACGGCCCCAACGTCAAAGCCTGGGGACCCGGCTCCGGCACCACCGTCTTCAGCGACGGCGCCTGGTTCGACCCTCAAGACCAGCGCTTCAAGATCTGGTACCGCGCCGGCTACACCAAGTACACCTGCCACGCCATCTCCAAAGACGGCCTCCATTGGGAGAAGCCCGACTTCGGCGTCGTCCCCGGCACCAACGTCGTTCACCCCGAAGGCCGCGGCTCCTGCACCATCTGGCTCGATCACTACGACCCCGATCCCCGCCGCCGCTACAAGATGAGCTCTTCGCGCAGCCACATGACTCCGCAGCGCCTCTACTTCTCCCCCGACGGCATCCATTGGAGCCCCCTCGCGGCGCAGAGCATCCCCTGCGGCGATCGCACCACCTTTTTCTACAACCCGTTCCGCAAAGTCTGGGTCTACAGCCTGCGCGACGCCACCGAAAAGGCCGAACGCTTTCGCCGCTACCGCGAGCATCCCGACCTTCTCGCGTGCCTGAAATGGAAGCCTGGCGAACCCGTCATCTGGACCGGCGCCGACAGCCTCGATCCGCCCCGTCCCGACTGGAAGATCAAAACCCAGCTCTACAACCTCGACGCCGTCGCCTACGAAAGCGTCATGCTCGGCCTGTTCGCCATCTGGCGCGGTCAACCCCCCATCCGCTCCAAGCCGAATGAACTTCTAATCGGCTTCAGCCGCGACGGCTTCCATTGGGACCGTTCGAATCGCCAGGCCTTCATCCCGGTTTCCGAGCACTACGGCGACTGGAATTGGAGCAACGTCCAATCCGCCGGCGGCTGCTGCCTCATCGTCGGCGACCAGCTACATTTCTACGTCCAAGGCTGGGCCGGCGTCGAAGGCACCTCGAAGCCCGGCCTGGGCACCATTGGCCTCGCCACCCTCCGCCGCGATGGCTTCGCGTCCCTCGACGCCGGCGCGCAGGAAGGCCACGTCACCACGCGCTACGTCTCCTTTACCGGCCGCCACCTCTTCGTTAACGCCGATTGCCGCGGCGGCGAGTTGCGGGCCGAGGTCCTGGATCGCCAAGGCCAACCGTTCCCCGGCTTCGAGCGCGAACGCTCGGTGGTCCTCCGTGGGGATGGCACGCGGCAAAAGCTCAGCTGGCGCGGCTCACCGGACTTAGCCAGGTACGCCGGACAGCCCGTCGCCCTCAATTTCTATCTGAAACAAGCGAAACTCTTTGCTTTCTGGATCACTGCCGACCCCGGCGGCGCCAGCCACGGCTTCGTTGCCGCCGGCGGCCCCGGGTTCCGCGGTCCCCTCGACCTCGCATAACGGCCCCCCGCGGGCCCTCTAGGAGAACGAATGAACCATCCCTTAGCCGGCCTTCGGAGAGCTGTGTGTCTGCTCGCCGCCCTAAGCGCCGCTGGCGCCGAAGTCACCCTGACGGTTTCCCCCCATGGTCCCCTTCGCACGCTTGAGCAAGCCCGCGATGCCGTACGCGCTCGTAAAGCCAAAGGCGAAACCGGCCCCTTCCGCGTCCAGCTGCGTGCCGGCACCTATCGCCTGGACCGCCCGCTGCTCCTCACCACCCAGGACTCCGGAGTTACCTACGAGTCTTACCCGAACGAGCGCGCCATCATCAGCGGCGGCCGCGAAGTGAAAGGTTGGCGTAAAGGCGGCGGCCCCCTTTGGACCGCCCCCGTCGATCCCGCCCACGACCTCCGCCAGCTCTTCATCAACGGGCGCCGCGCTCAACGCGCCCGCACCCCCAACCACGGCTTCTTCCGCATCCTCGGACCCAGCTCCGAAGACAAGCTCTTCCAACTTCCTTATCGCGGAATGCCGCTCCTGAAGACTTGGGCCGGCCAAGGCGTCGAAGTCGTCGCCCTCCTGGGTTGGACTGCCTTCCGCCGCCCGATTCTCACGGTCGATCCCGACCGCGAAGTCGCCACCCTCGCCGGCAACTCCGGCGGCTCCGCCGTCGGCAACGTCAAGGACGACGACGGCCGTTACTACTTCGAAAACGCCCGCGAAGCGCTCGACTCGCCTGGCGAATGGTACTTCGATCGCGCCGCCGGCCAGCTCCACTACTGGCCGCTCGGCATTGAAAATCTTGCCGCCGAACCCACCGTCGTCGACGCACTCCCCCATCTCATTCGCTTCGACGGTCCCATCGAGCACGTCACCCTCCGCGGCTTGGACTTCCGTCACGCCGCCTGGACTCTGCCCGCTGACGGCTACGCCGACGCGCCCCAAGCCGCCGTCGGCGTGGGTGCCGCCATCGAACTCAACCACGCCACCGACTGCGTCATCGAAGACTCCACCTTCACCCAGAACGGCGGCTACGCCATCTGGGCCGCTCGCGGTGCCCGCCGCAATCAGTTCGTGCGGAACCGCATTTACGATATGGGCGCCGGCGGCATCAAGATTGGCGAAGCCATCCTCCGCTCCGCCGCCGACGACCAAACCAGCGCGAACGTCCTTACCGACAACACCCTCCACGACCTCGGCCTCGTCTATCCCGAAGCCGTCGGCATCTGGGTCGGCCACAGCGGCCACAACCTCATCGCCCACAACCGCATCCACGACGTCATCTACAGTGGCATCAGCGTCGGCTGGACCTGGGGCTACGCCCCCAACCCCTGCCAAGGCAATCGCATCGAGTTCAACCACGTCTTCCGCATCGGCAAGGACACCTTGAACGACTTAGGCGGCATCTACCTCTTGGGTGCACACAATGGCACCACGGTTCGCAACAACCTGGTCCACGACGTCACCTCGTTCGCCGACCGCGGCCGCGCCATCTACCTCGACGAAGGCTCCACTGGCGTCCTCGTCGAGAACAACATCGTGCACCACAACAAGTCCTCCGCCTTCCACCTCCACTACGGCAAGGACAACGTCATCCGGAACAACATCTTCGCCTTGAATCGCGACGCCCAATACTCGCGCGGCCGTGCTGAAGAGTTCTTCGCTTTCACCATCGAACGCAATATCATCTACTTCGACCGCGGCCGCAGCCTCGGCGGCGCCTGGAACGACGACCCCCACTTCGCCGTCCGCCAGAACCTCTACTTCGATACGCGCGGCGGCGACCTCCGGCAGGGCAAACGTTCCTGGGTCGAATGGACGCAGGCCGGCCATGACCAGCGCTCCGTAATCGCCGACCCCCTCTTCCTCGATCCCGAACGCGGCGACTTCCGCCTCCGCCCCAACTCACCCGCCGCCCGCATCGGCTTCCAGCCCATCGACGTCAGCTCCGTCGGCCCGCGGCCTACTCCAGCATCAACAGTCCGGCCAGCTTCAACTCCGGCACGATAATCTCCACGCGGCTCCCGGCGCGTTGTAACGGCAAGTCCACCGGCGCCTCGCCGGAAGTCGGAATCCAACGCGCCTTCACCGCCGCTTTGAGCACGCGGCTCCACTCCGGAGTCCGATTCGCGTCGAGCGTCAGTCGGATCGCCTTCCGCGGATGCTCCCGGTCATAGTTGATCAGGTGCACCACGCCTTTGCCATGGGCGAGCGTCGGATTCGCCAGTTGATAGCCGTTTCCCGCCAGCGTCGCCACCGCCGGACGGCCCAGCCACTTCTGCGGCGTCTCATACCAGCGCTCGTCCTCCACCACCTGCACGCCCGCGCGCGCACTCGGCCACGGCGTCTGCGACCGCTTCACAAAGAAGCTCGTATGCGAGCCCGTCTGCGGCGACACGATCAAGCTTCCTCCCTTCGCCAGGTACTGGTTGAACAAGGCTGTCTCCTCATCGCTCAAACTGTAAGCCTGCGTCAGCACGATCGTCTTGCTCTCGCGCAACAGTTGCTCCGCACCCCGCGCTACCGCCACCTCATCGTTCAGCATCGTCACCGGCGTGCCCGCCATAAAGAACCCCTGGACCATCGCCTCCCACGTGTAGGGCCGCTTCAGCGAATCGCTCAGCACACGTGAGGGATGGGAATAGTAGATGGCGACGTCGGCAATGGACTGCGCCTTCGTATAGGCCTCCGGATGACGCTCCACAAAGCGCAGGCCCTGCCCGATCCCCGCCCAAGCCTTCAACGCCTCGGGCTCCTTCCGGAACATTCGCGCGCCCATCGTGTAGCCGGCCAACATCGTGAAGTTCGCCTGAAAGCTCGCGGCCTCCGGCACCGTAAGTTCGTAGTAACTCGCGGGCTGCAGCGTCCAGTAGTGATACGGCATCACCGTGGCCTGAAATGGCTTCCGGCCTTCCGCCATCGCTTGTCCCCACGCATAAACTCCCAAGGGTGTATGCAGCTTCCCGTTCTCGATCCGCGCCCCCTGCGTGTTGGCGTCCTCGCTCCAAACCATGTCCGTCACCTGATCGACGTAGCGAATCATGTGGCTGTTCGCGCTTAAGGTGACGTTCGGGTTCAAGCTCTTCGCATGGCGGTCCAGCGCGGTTAACGCCTTCGCCACCGTATAGCCGGCATACTCGGTGAACAACGCCCAGATCGGATCGCTGCTCACGCTGCCGGCCATCGCCTTCTCCTCGATGCCCGCCGGGGCTTGTCCGCCCGCCCGCGCCGGGGGCTCGTGCGCGTGGCCCAGGATCCGCTCCGAATACTCCCGAAAACCGCGTTTGCAGAACTCGCAGTAACAGCGATTGAAGATGCTGTCGTAGTGAATGTCGTCCGCGCCATCCGCCACCGCCGACGACACCACGCGCTTCAAATGTTCTAACCGCCCCGGCTTATTCACGCACGCCATCAGACGCACCGGCACGTTCGCATACGCCACCGCGCTGCCATCCGGACGCTCCTGCACCCAACCCTTTGACTCCGGTTGCCGCACGTAAGCGCTCCGCGTGAACAAGCTTGTCAGTGAAACATAGGCCGTCACCCGCAGGCCCCGCGCGTGCGCCAGTTCGATCACGCGCCGTACCTGCCGCCGTTGCTCCGCTTCATCGTCAAACGCAAAGCCCAGGTGATAACTCAGCCACACCCAGTTATACCCGGCCGCCTTCACTTCATCCAGCCGCCGCTCGATGTCCTGCGTATAGAAGTTCACCAACGACGGAGTGCCCTGAATAATCCCCACAAAACCCGGCGTCTCGGGATCGAAAAGATAGTTCCAACCCGATTCCAACTGGCTTGCGGCAAACTCCGGCCCGCCATCGAACCGTACCTGTCTCGCCAACCCCGGCTGAGCCCACGCCGGACGCTTCCAATCCTTTTTGTAAGCCACTAAGTCGGCCAGAAAATCCGGCTTCAACCGGACATCCGCTCTTTGCGGCGGCTGCGCCCCGGCACTCGCCAACCACAGTTGCGCCACCACACACACCACGATCATTCGCATTCGTCTTGGTCTTTCTCCCCTCCCTAGATAGACCATCCGCCCTGTCCCCCGCGCCGCACGTTCCATCCACTGGAACGTCGTCCCCCGACCCCGGGTGCACGAATGCTACATTACCCATGTCCCAGACCCATGTTCCAGTCAGTAAGTGACCGATGGAAACGGATTTGTCCATGACCCAGCCAGTGGATTTTCATGCTTTGCTCGCCGAACGCAAACTCCTCCTGGGATTCGCCAGCGACAGCGGCGATTCCGGCGTAGCCGAAATGGCCGGCTTACTCGGCTACGACATCGTCTGGGCTGACCTCGAGCACTCCACCGTCGGCTATCGCGGCGTCGAGCTCTTCTGCCGCGGCGCCCGGGCCGGCGGCGCCATCCCCCTGGTCCGCGTCGGTGGCTCCTCCCGGGAACAGGTTCTGCGCGCCCTCGAGTGCGGTGCCCGCATCGTCGTCGTCCCCATGGTCGAGTCCGAAGAGCAGGCCCGCTCCATCGTCGAGAGCGGCAAATTCGCCCCGCTCGGCCGCCGCGGCTTCAGCGGCAGCTCCATCGGTCTCTCCTACGGCATCGGCGACAAGCCCACCGCCGTTCGTCGCGCCAACGACCAGACTCACCTCTTCGTCCAAATCGAAACCCTCGAAGGCGTCCGCCACTGCGATCGCATCCTCGCCGTCGAAGGCATCGCCGGCGGGCTCGTCGGCCCCGCCGACCTCTCCTTCTCCCACGGCAAGCCCCTCGACTTCAGCGACCCCGAGTTGATCCGCATTTTTCGATATGCTGTGCGTACCATTCGCGAGCAAGGCAAGATTGCCGCCACCGCCACCGGCGATGTCGGCCTGATCGAGGCGGGTCTGGAAGAAGGACTCCAAATCCTGATCTGCGCCTCGGAAACCGCGGGACTGCGGACTCACCTCCAGCGAGTCCTGCACGACGGACAACGCTGGATCCAGGCGGCGAAAGCGAGAAGCGATCATCAGCCCACCCTGGTAACCGCCAGAGAATAGGCAAAACGCTATGACCACCCTCCCCGGCCGAAAACCCTTCGCCAAAAGCAGCGGCGTCGGCTGTGTCGCCAGCGCCCTCGATGTTCTCTCCTGCTTCTCCCCCGCCAAGCCCGAATGGGGAGTCACCGAGATCGCTACCCACCTCGGCATGTTCAAGAGTGCTGTGCACCGTTTCCTGCGCACGCTCGAAATCGCTGGTTATGTCGAAACCACCGAATCCCACCGCTACCGCCTCGGCGTCCGCGTCCTCGAACTCGGGAATATCTTCCGTCTCCAAACCGACATCATGAACGCCGCCGACTCCGCCCTCCATTGGCTCGCCGAAGAAACCGGCTTCACCACTCATCTCTTCCAACTCGACGGCCGCGACTCGCTGGAACTGCAACGCTTTTGCACCCGCAAAAGCCCGCCCTCGGAAACTCCCATCCTTCGCCGCATGGCCCACTCCACCGCCGTCGGCAAAGTCCTGCTCGCCTATAGCGGCGAGGCCAACATCGAAAACTATGTCGGTCTCCGCAAGACACTCCATCGCTACACGCCCCACACCCTCCACAAACCCGATGGTCTGCGCGCCCATCTCGAACAGGTCCGCGCCCAGGGCTACGCCATGAACCTGCAGGAATCGAACCTCGGCCGCGTCTGCATCGGCGTGCCGGTCAGCGACCGCAGCGGCAAGTTGATCGCCGCCCTCAGCATCTCCACCACTCCCAATCGCGTCGGAGAGTACAACCAGGAGCACTACGTCCCCCTGCTGCAGAACGCCACCGCCCGCATCCGCGCCAAACTGCGCTAGGGAAGGGAGTTGGAGATCGGAAGGGGAAGGAAAGGAAGCCGCGACAACGGTCTCAACTGGGCTTTCAGGTCAAACAGGAGGGAAGCAAAGGCGATCGGACAGTGGGGCGATTCTGGAGGGCAACCAAATTCAATTGGTTGCGGGGAGAGGATTTGAACCTCTGACCTTTGGGTTATGAGCCCAAACTTGATTTTGCCCTGAAGTGCCCCGCGTTGCCCTCCATGCCCCGAAGTGGTTGATCCCATTGCCCTACGTTGCCCTGGAGTGCCCTCAGTTTGGTGACATTTTTGGTGACGTGTACCCCTCGATTGCCCTGAGTTCCCCTGAGATTTGGTGACACTTTTGGTGACGTCTTCCATGGTGCGATCTCCCTATTGCGGCGGACGTTTCTGCCCTGGTTTTGACTTTGGTTGCTCGTTCAAGTACTGCTCGGCCTTGACACCTGCCTCGTCCACGTCCCGTTGATCTACGATGCGGTAGCGGTCAAACATCGCATCGGTTTCGTGGCCGATGATCCGACGAATCGTGGCTCGCGGGATGCCGGCCCGATCCATATTTCGAACGGCGCTACGTCGAAGGTCGTGAAAGTGCAGCCCCTTCACTTCGGCCATTTTGCACGCTGTCGCCCATGCCTTGCGAAAGTCCACGATTTTCGATCCTTCTCGGTGAAAGACAAGCTCGCAGTTTGGATGGGAATCGTTTCGAAGTGTGAATGCGGCGACCAAAGCATCCTTCATCTCGCCATAGATTGGAAGCACACGAGCGACTTTGCCCTTCGTTTGCCTCCGCTCCAGCCAGATCTGCGAGGCTGGGAAGTCCACCTGCTCCCACTTCAGCTTCAAAAGCTCGCCGAGACGGCACCCGACATGATATCCCGTGACGAAGAGTGGAAACAGGTAGGAAGGAAGTGCCTCTTTGAGTGCGATGTATTGGTGGTGCTCGAGGAATCCACTGCGAACGTTGTCCTCCTCAAGCATTCGGATTTTCGGCACCCGAGGAAGTTCCTCGTTATCCACAGCGAGCTTGAATGCGGCACGAACGTGTTCCATTTCCCGATTAATGGCGGAGTCAGCCGCATCCTGCTGGCGTCTGTGACGGACGTACGCGTCAACTTCGCGCCTACCGAAGTCCAAGGCTTTAATCGGACCAAGCAAAGGGATCAAGTGGAGACGCATTCTGGACTCCAACTGCTTCTTGCTGGCACGGCCTCGTAGTTCGTAGTCTGAAAGCAGCCCATTCAGGAGATCGGCTACTTTAAGACGTTTCGAGCTGGGGGCCGGCAACTGGTTTAGCTCGACCTCGGCCATCTTCTGCTTCAGAATCTCCTCAGCCCGCTTCTTGACGCGCGTCTTGGTGCTCTCGAAAACCGGGTAGCGGTCCACGTAGTACTTCATCCACCACATGCGACCCCTTCGCCAGAGTCCGCCGCTACCGTAGTCACGCTTTCCCATTGATGATCCTTCTTAGGCCCGGTTCCGCTTGATCCACGCGTCCAAATCGACGCGGTCGAACATGACTCGCCCGTCTCCGCGAATCGAGGCGAGCTTTCTTCGCTGAACGAGATGTCTTATCGACTTTTCGGTACGGCCGAGATAGCGAGCGGCATCGGCGACGGTGAGTAGTCTTGGTGCGATGGCTGTGGGTTGAACCGAATTGTGGATCGCGTTCGCGCTGAATTCCTGGGATTGAAGTGCTCTTGCGGGCATGTATGATCTCCTTTCGTGTGTTGCGCAGTCAGTCGTTGACGGCCGCAACGTGGGGAATACCGAACAGCCGAGACCAAGCCGAGAGGCAGGCCCACTGCGCAGCGGGGATGTTGGTGTGCCGAGTCCAAGAGGCGTTCGAGACGCCTATGATGAGACTCGGCTTTTCAAAGGCAGATTGAAGGACAGGCCAAATGAGCAGTTGCTCGTAACAAATAAGAATGGCGAGGCGCTCTCTCCCGACGTGAATGGTTCCTGGTCCAGTCAGGTTGAGAGGGACTCCATCCGCGGGTCCGAAGGGCTTCCACATGCCGACGGGGATCGGGATTCGTTGCATGAGAACCTCGCGACGCTCGTCACCGATGACAAGGACTGCATTTTGGAATTTTTGTGAGTTCGAGATCGGTAGGCCCACACCGACTAGAGCAATCCGGTGGGTGGCTTGGAGATGTTCAATCGTCGGTGCCCAGAACACTTCCGTAGCTTCCGTCCAACGACGAACCGCGCCCTCGGGGAGAACTACGAGCGCTGAGTGGGAGGAGTCGATCGCAGTTCGAGCCGCTTCCTCCTTTTGGAATAGGTCCGCCGAATCCTTCGTGTTGAGAGGCTCGACGCCAGTGGTGGGAAGCGGCGGGCGATAGAGGAGGTTCGCAAGGAGCATAGTGGCTGTCAGAAGGAGGGGTCGGACGGGCCAGACTACCGGTACGAAAGCGGTTGCCGCCACGCCTACTAAGCCGGTTCCAGGAAACAGCAAGCCCGCTGAAACCAGGGGAGAAGCCCAGCAAATCAAGCCGACTGGAGGCAGAGCAGATACAGCCAAGGCCAACGGGCATCGCCAAATCCACTGCGCAGAACACGCACTCCATAGCAACGCCCACGGCAGCGAGAGAATGGAGGAAGCGAGGAGCCAGATCAGCCAGCCATGCAGAGCGTTGCCAGGTGCGAACGCCTGCGTGACTGCAATTGCTGGGACCGACGCTGCCAGGAAATAGGCAAGCGCCACTACTGCCGCACTTAAGCGGGTTGTTTGGTGAAAGATGAGCCACGGGACGGCGATAGGAAACACCAACAGCAGCAATGGTCCTTGCCAAGCCATCGCGCCAATGAGTGCGGCCGTAACGGCACTTACTAGCGATGAAGTAACCATAGTGGGCGGAGCCTCCGGCGGATTTGACTGGTCTGAATTGGACCCATGTATCGCGAATCGTAGCTGCCCGCGTTGTAGCTCGATGCGACCCAGACGGTGCCTCGGGCGACTCCGTATAGGCCATTCGGCCAAGCCTTGAGTGGCCGGCCACCAGCATCATGCGTGATCGGATAGGTTTTGGGTAAAAGGTAACCATTGACGCTGATGCCCTCGGGACTCACGATCACAAGATCGCCGGGTCGCGCCACGATGGGCTTCAATAGCGGGACGGCGCCATCCTGGCAAGCGAATCCCGGAGTGCGGTAGCTTCGCGAGGCGGACTCGGAGGCGAAGGGCTCCGCCGGACAAAACTCGATCAGTTCAGCCGTTTCGTCGGTTGTCGTTGTGTATAGGCCCAGTGGCAGGCTGTAGCTCGTGTTGACGCGAATACCAAAGGCTACGGCTGCCGCTGAAAGCGTTGCGATGGCACATAGGGCAGTGCCAACGGTCAGGACAAGATACTTATGACGGCCAAACGGAAGCATCGGCTTCGACCTCCTCGACACCGTTAGCAGGCGCGCCAGAAGCGCTTTCACGCTGAGGCGTGTTGTCAGCGGGTGCCTCTTTGGTCGTTCGAGGCTTCGCGATTAGGTAAACGCTTCGGGCGATGATTTCGTAGACGGTCCTTTGACTGCCGTCTTTTGGAGTGAATTTTCGTGTTTGGAGCGTGCCTTCGACGAAGATGTTTTCTCCCTTCTCGTACGTAGCGGCGATATCGGCAAGGTCGCCATAGAAGACCAGGCTGTGCCAGTTGGTGTGTTCCTGAGATTGATTGTTGCGGTCGGAATACCGATACCCTTCGGCCATCCGGACGTTTGCGACCGGCGTTCCCGATGGCATATAACGAACTTGGGGCTTGTCGGCGAGGTAGCCCGCCAACTCGATGCGGTTCTTTTGCATTTCAGTCCATCCTTTCTTCGTGAAGATCTAAGTCGAGTTGCTCAATGAAGCCTGGCTTCGTCGGAACAACTCCATTCAGTTCGGCCAGAAAAGCGGCCTCCATCGGCGATTGAGGAACGAACTCAGCGCGACTGATGACGTTTCTAGTTCGATCCGGAGGCAGTTGTGGTTCGATTCCCGCCTCGCCAATGGCCAGAAATTTAGTTGGCGGAGGAATCTCCGCACGGTGCTTCAGGACGGGGTCGGTGAAGTAGAGAATCTGCGTGCCGTAAATCGGGTGGTGGCCGCTGACGAAAATGAGCATGTCGCCGGGTGCGACGATGCGTTCGTTGGAACCTTCCCCAGTCTTCTTCGGTGGCTTCAGCCGCATCACTTCATCCGGGGTCACAAGAGGACGCTCGACCTGATCCACCGTCGCGCTCATGTGGTTTGCAATAGGCGCCAACCGCGAGCCGGAGAAGTTGAATGTGGCTTTCTGGATTGTCTTGGTCCCAGTCATCTTCGAAAGAAGCTCGGCTGTGTCGAACTGGTTCGGCGCATAGGCAACGCGAACGTGGCAGTTCGAAACGATGCTCTCGTTTGGACCGTACTCATCGACAATCTGCCGAATGTCCTGGGTGATGAGGTACGCCTTCAAGCCGTAGCCAGCCATGTATGACAGCGCGTCCGCGAAGATCTCCATCCGCTTGAGCGACGGAAACTCGTCAACCATGAA
>JBGAHE010000040.1:0-55783 GCA_044226365.1 Bryobacteraceae bacterium | reverse complement strand
CCACGCCCAGCTCAACCGCCGTTACGAAGCCCAACTCCACCGCCAATACCTCCGCAACCTCGCCCTGCTCCGCGAACTCCAAGCCGAACGCCAACACCTCGACTCCACCCTCCCCGACCTCGACGAACCGGACCAGCCCCACACCGCCACCAACCAGCCCCACACCGCCCAGCCTCAAGGCGCCCAACCGCAGCCACCGAAGACCGATAGCCCGTCACCCCAGGCTACGAAGCCCTCGCAACCGACGAAGCCCAAGCCACAGCAGGATCAAGACCCCAAACGGCCGGCAGCGTAGTGAAATCAATGAATAGGGAAGGGAATTGGCGGAGGGGGTGGGATTCGAACCCACGGTAGAGTTTCCCCTACGACGGTTTTCAAGACCGGTGCCTTAAACCGCTCGGCCACCCCTCCGGGTACCTCCAGGATAACTGTTAACCGGCCTGAACGGGGTTCCGCAGCACCCCCACACCCGCCAGTTCCACCTCCACCGTATCGCCCGGCTTCATCGCCTTCGTACTCCCCGGCGTCCCCGTAAAGATCACATCGCCCGCCTCGAGCTTCACATATTTGCTGATGTAGCTCACAATTGTCGGCCCGTCGAAGATCAGATCCGACGTCACCTGCTTCTGCACCACTTGCCCATTCAGCCGCGTCTGCAGCAACAGCTTCCCGTAATCGATTCCCCGCACCAGTTGCGGACCCACCGGGCCAAACGTATCCGCCCCCTTCGCCCGCCACCATTGCAGATCCTTTTGCGCCCCGTTCTGCCAATCCCGCTCGCTCACATCGTTCCCGCACGTCGCCCCGAAGATCGCCGCCTTCGCCTGTTCCGCCGTCAGATTGCGGCCACCCTTGCCCAGCACCAGGACCAACTCGCCTTCATAATGCGTATTCTTTGAATCGCTCGGATGCACAATCGGCCCCTCGGGATCCTGCAAGCAAGTAATCGGCTTGTAGAAAATCTCCGGCGCCGGCGGCACGGGCCGATTGCCGATATGGCTGCGATAGTTCAAGCCCACCGCCAACAGCTTGGTCGGTTCCACCGGCGCCGCCAGCGACACCTTCGCTAGGGCGAACTTCTTCCCCGTCTCTTTCGCGTTCAGATAAGGTGCTTGGCTCAGCTCTCGAATCGTCTCCCCTTCAACGCGGCCCCACTTGGGCGCTAGCCCGGGAGCGGTGCGGAATCGGACGTAGCGCTCAACGCCCGCGGTCTGGGCGAGTGCGCTGGTTGCGGCCATTGATGCAAGGATCTGTCGGCGGGTGGTGCGCATGGCCGCTCATTCTATCCACTCGCTTCAAAAAGAGGAAGGGCGGAGACGACGGCAAGTACCTTCAGGTTTTCCCGCTCCAGTGGACGCCTTCACAACACCCACTATGGGCCACGCAGCGTTTCGCGCGAGTCCGGTCGTGCAGGAGCTTACTGGCCTGGCTTGCAATCATCTCCGCCCTGGTACTGCCAAGGCTCACTGGAATCCATGGTTTCGATGGCACCTCCTTATCGATACAACACGTGTTCTCGTCGAGATTTGCTTAAAATCCTTTCGATCTCACCTGCAGAATGCGCCTGTTTTTGCGTCTTGTCAACCCCTCAGATGCCATAGAATGACCACCATGCGCCGTTGTTTACCATTACTCGTTTTGGCCCTGTTTTTGCATGCGCAAACTCCTCCTTCGCCGCCGCCCGCCAAGCCCCAGCCCATCGTTCCCAAGGCCGAAGAACTCAAGCTCATCGAAAGCAAAGTCGTCGAGCTCGAAGGACTCCTGCGCAACCTCTCCGGCAAAGACGCGGGCCTCGTCAACGACGTCGCCGTCTATGCCAAAGCCGGCCGCTTCCTCCTCGAGTTCCCCCAGACCTTCTTTACCCAAGCCGGCATCGACCAAGCCAACGCCGTCCTTGACCAGGGCCTCATTCGCGCCCGCCAGGTCTTCACCAACGGCGCCGATTGGGTCACCTCCAAAGGCCGCAAGATCCACGGCTACCGCTCCGCTCTCGACGGCTCCGTGCAACCCTACGGCGCCACCGTTCCCGATTCCTACGACGGCACCAAGCCGGTCCGCCTCTACGTCTGGCTCCACGGCCGCGATCAGACCCTCACCGAAGCCAGCTTCATCTCCAAGTTCGCCACGCCCAGCAAAAGCCTCACCTACGCCACCGCCGACCTCGGCCAGATCACTCTCGATTGCTACGGCCGCTGGAACAACGCCAATCACTGGGCCGGCGAAGTCGACATCTTCGAAGCCATCGCCGACGTCAGCCGTCGCTACAAGATCGATCCGAACCGCATCATCCTCCGCGGCTTCTCGCTCGGGGGCGCCGGCGCCTGGCACATCGCCCTCCAATATCCGGACCGTTTTGCCGCCGCTGAAATCGGCGCCGGCACCTATCCGCGCCGCGCCTCCATGCCGGGCTTCCCGCCCTATCAAGCCGGCCCCTTGCACATCTGGGAGAACATCCTCGATTGGAGCCTGAACGCCTTCAACCTCCCCATCGCCGGCCACGACGGTGACAATGACACCCAGGTCGCCTCCATCCCTCCCGAGCGCGATAAGCCTTCGCGCGGTCAGCTCGAGTCGAGCCTCCGCGTTCGCGCTCAACTCGCCAAAGAAGGCTTTCCCTCGGAAGGCGAAGAGAACAACTGGCGCGTCAAAGGCACGCGCGATATCTTCCTCATCTCGGAAAAGACCGGTCACGGCGTCAGCCCGCTCGTCCGTCAACGCCTCGATGCCTTCTTGAAAGAGCACGGCGATCGCGGCCTCGTCTCGCCCGACGAAGTCCGCTTCGTCACCTACACCACCCGCTATCACCGTGCCCACTGGGTCTCCGTCGATGGCCTCGCCAAACACTACGAACGCGCCGACGTCGTCGCTCGCCGCGATGCCGCCCGCCAGCGCTACGAACTCACCACCCACAACCTCACCCACCTCGACCTCCGCGAGATGAACTCCGTCAAGCACCTCACCATCGATGGCCAGCCGGTCAAAGTGAAGCCCGCCGCCGAAATTCATCTCGTCCGCAAGAACGGCAAATGGCAAGCCGCCGAAGACCGCACCTTACGGAAGCGCCATGGCCTCCAGGGTCCCATCGACGACGCCTTCCTTGAACCCTTCCTGCTCGTCCGTCCCACCGGCACTCCCTGGAACGCCGCCGCCCATGAGCAGGCCCTCCGCATCCTTGCCCGCTTCGATCGCGTCTACGCCCGCTACTACCGCGCTCATCCCCGCCTCAAGGACGACAAGGACGTCACGCCCGAGGACTTCGCCAATTACCACGTCGTCCTCTTCGGCGACCCCGGCAGCAACCCCTGGATCGCCAAACTCCAAGGCAAACTCCCCGTCGCCTGGACGCGCGACTCGCTCAAGCTCGGCGCCCAAACCTTCCCCGCCGCCGACCATCTTCCCGCCCTGATCTACCCCAACCCGCTCCACGCCCAACGCTACATCGTCATCAACTCCGGCCTCACCATCGACGAACGCGAATACCATGGCGACTACAGCATGCCCAAGCTCGGTGACCTCGCCATTTTGAAGGTACAACCCGGCTCCGAGACGCCCGAAACTGCCCTTGCCACCCTCCTCGATGAGCACTGGCGCCTCCTTCCCTAGGGATTTTGCAGAACTTTACCGCGTTGCAAATCGCGGCGAAGCGAGCTAACACACGCGGGGTCAATAGGTTCTAGTACCCCGCAAGACTTAACAACAATTAAACGGAACCCATTCGAGTTGGGATCCATCTCCACGTGCAGCAGATTGAGAGACTGCCAAAAGGAGATCGGTAAAATGGATAACTCGAACAACAACACGAACAGCACTCAGTCCGGCGCCAAGTGGGCGATTCCCGTCATCGGCGCGGCCCTCGCTCTTTCTTTGGGCTTCAATGCCTATCAGGCCAACCGCATTCAAGCCGTTGATGGCCAGGTCAACACCGTGAACGCGCAGATCGCGGAACTCCGTCAGGGCCTCTCCAAAGTCGAAGCCCAGACCGGTAGCGAACTGTCCGCCTTCCGCGGCGACATCAACAACGTGAAGTCCGAAGCCGAGAAGATCGCCAAAGACGCGGCGAAGAGCTCCAGCTGGACCGCTCAGAGCCTCGCTCAGCGCCACGCGGACAAGCTCGCCGCCAAGCTCGAAAAAGCGAACCAGAGCAATGAGAAGCTCGTCGCCGAACTGAACACGCAGTTGAGCGAAGTCAAAACCAGCGCGGAGACCCAGTTGAACACCGTCTCTACCGACGTGAAGCAGGTTCGTACTGACGTCGACACCACGCGCACCGAACTGCAGAACACGATTGCTGATCTCCGCCGCGCCACCGGCGACATGGGCGTCATGAGCGGCCTGATTGCCACCAACTCTTCCGAACTGAAGGCCCTGCGTGAACTGGGCGAGCGCAACTACTACGAGTTCCGCCTCACCCGCAACGACAAGGTCCAGAAGGTCGGTGACGTGATGCTGGCCCTGAAGAAGGCCGACGTCAAGAAGTCGCGCTTCACGCTCGAGCTGAATGCTGACGATCGCAAGATCGAAAAGAAGGATAAGACCGTCAACGAGCCCGTGCAGTTCTACGTCGCCTCCAAGGCCCGTCAGCCGTACGAGATCGTGGTCAACGAGATCAGCAAGGACACGATCGTGGGCTACCTGTCCACGCCCAAGGTCCAGATCTCGCGCAAGTAACGTCCGCTCATCGTCCGCTTACCTCCAGGCCGCCCGTGCACCCTCATGCACGGGCGGTTTTCCATTTACGATAAGTCTGATGATCGATGCCCTTCAGCACTCAGCCGTCCTCCGCCTCGCGCAAACGGAAATGGAACCCTGCCGCCCCGGCTTCACCCGCGCCATCATTCGCACCCCGCTCATGATGGGCGTCGTCATCGACATCACCGGTGGACCCTGGGCTGAGCCTGACCCCCTGCACGCCCACCCGCACGAGCAACTCACCTACGTCGCCGCCGGCGACATCCTCTTCGTCACTGGCGACCGGCCTCCCCAACGCCTCACCGCCGGCGACATGTTCGCCATTCCGCCCAACGTGCCCCACTCCATCCAACTGCTCAGCGCCACCGCTCGCCTCGTCGATAGCTTTCACCCGGGCCGCGAAGACTTTATTCCCGCGCCAGCTCCACCCCCCGCGTCGTAATCCAATACTTCACCAGCATATTCGCCCGCTCCCAGGTGTCCTGCGTCTCGGGCTGCCGCGCATAGCCAAAGAACTTCCGCGCCACTTGGGCAAAGTGCGCCTCATGCCCCACGCGATACTTCTCCGGAATCGTCACGCGCCCGGTCGCCGCATCCCAACCCACTCCCGGATACGTCTTCTCGAGCCCGGCCATCGTGTCTTTCAGCGCCTTCTGCCAGCCCGCTGTCGACGCGTTCGGCACCACATAAAGTTCGGGCAAATACTTCTCCGCCGCTCCCTGCCGGATCTCCACCTTCGCCAGTGACCCGCGGAACGAAGCCTCGTACACATCGCCCGTGCCTTCCTTCGCCTCCCAGTTCCACAGAATCTCCAGCCCCACGTGCACACCGCGCAGCGCATAGTTTACGGCATTGTTGCAGTAATAGCTCAATTGCCCATCGCGCACCCACGGCGCCAGTTCCTTCGCAAAATCCTTCTGCCCCGTCACTTGCTCGAACTGCTTCTGGCTGATCATCGTCGGCCAGCGTTTCGTCTTGCCGAACCGCACATCGTTCTCGTAGTCCAACTGCTGCGTCGGGAACGCCGTCCACTGGACCAGATCCACCACGTGCGTCCCCACATCGGCCAGCGCCTCGCCGTACTCATCGATGTTGAAGAACCACACTGGCCGTTTCAGCGGCACGCCCGCCACCACCTTCATCAGATGATGAATGCTCCGCGCCTGAATGCCGGGCTCAGCCTCGGTCCCCGCTAGCTGCTTGCCATAGACCGCCGGCGCATTCACCAGCTCCTTCTGCAGCATCGATGTGATCTCGAAGCGCTCGGTCATGATGTCGTACGCCGCCAGCTTCCGTTCCTTCGCCCGGTCCAGCGTCAGCTTCAACTCTTCCATGTCCGCCGAACGAATAATCCACGGCTTATCCGCGAATACGTGATACCCGGCATCGAGCGTCTGGATCATCCGGTTCACCTTGGGACGATTGCGCCCCGTGAACACCACTACGTTGCCCTGCCGCTCCTCCAGCATCCGCGTGAAGAAGTCCGGCCCCGTGTGTACATCCAATTGCCACGCCGTCGGCGCTTCGGCCCGCGTGTTGGCCAGTGACACGCGGTTCAGATAGTCCAGCAATTCCGGCCCCAGCGGCGCATAAACCGCCACCTTCGGCGAGATGCCCGGATACATGTCTTTCTGGATCAACGCCGCGTGAAAATGGCCCGGCTCGAGTATCATCAGCCGCAAATCGCCGGCTTGTGCAAGGTTCAGCATGAGGATCAGGGAGAGCAACCCCCTCAGCATAGCGCCACTTGACTTTCTCCTGCCCTCCTTCATACTGGTCGGTATGCTCCCCCCTCCGGAATCTGTGGAGAAACGCAACCCCGGCCGCACGCGCGAGCGCCTCTTGGGCGCCGCCTTCGCCGAAATCTATCGCTCCGGCTTTCAAGGCTCGGACCTCGCCTCCATCCTCCAGCACGCCGGCGTCACCAAAGGCGCCCTCTACCACCACTTCGCCTCCAAAGAAGACCTCGGCTATCACGTCATCGAAGACGTCATCGGCCAGGTCACGCGCGAGAAATGGCTCGAACCTCTCGCCCAAGCCACCAATCCCCTCGACACCCTCATCCGCATCGTCCAATCCACCGCCACCGACCCAGCGGCCGTCAACGGCGGCTGCCCCCTCAACAACCTCGCCCAGGAGATGTCGCCTCTCGACGACGGCTTCCGCCAGCGTCTCGCCGCTCAGTTCCAGGCCTGGCAAGCCGCCATCGCCGCCGCGCTCAAAGCCGGCCAGAAGCAGGGCCTCGTCCAAGCCACGGTGGACCCCCGCGAAACCGCCACCTTCCTCGTCGCCACCTACGAAGGCTATATCTCCCTGGCCAAGAACGCCCAGGACCCCAAAGTCCTCCAGTCTGGCAAGAAACAGCTCGTCCGCTATCTCGAATCTCTCCGGCCGCCCAAATAATTTTTTCGCCCCGTGTCGATCCGGCTCCCCTCCGTTCGACGCATCAGTAGAGCCCCGCTCTCGAACATTCAATCAGAGGTTATTTTTCACATGCGTGTCATGGTCCTTGTCAAAGCTACCGCCCATTCCGAAGCCGGAGCAATGCCCGACGTCGAGATGCTCACCGAGATGGGCAAGTTCAACGAAGAGCTCGTCAAAAACGGCATCATGCTCGCCGGTGACGGCCTGCACCCCACCTCCAAAGCGGCCCGCGTCCGCTTCAACGGTAAGGACCGCACCGTCATCGACGGCCCCTTCGCCGAAACCAAAGAGCTCGTCGCCGGCTTCTGGATCTGGCAGGTGAAGTCCCTGCAGGAAGCCATCGAATGGGTGAAGCGCTGCCCCAACCCCATGCCCACCGAAAGCGAAATCGAAATCCGCCCCATCTTCGAACCCGAAGACTTCGGCCCCGCGCTCACGCCCGAAATTCGCGAGTACGAAGAGCGCCTCCGGACGCAGATGGAAGCGCAGAAGAAGTCCTAGGCCCATCTGTGCTTTGATCGGTAGCAGTGACCGCTGCTACCGAGATCCACCGCGTCATTGACGCCGTTTGGCGCATGGAGTCCGCCCGCCTCATTGCCGCGCTCGCCCGCCTCGTTCGCGATGTCGGCGCCGCCGAAGAGCTCGCGCAGGATGCCCTCGTCGCTGCCCTCGAACAGTGGCCGCGCGAGGGCGTCCCGCGCAATCCCGGCGCCTGGCTCATGTCCACCGCCAAGCACCGCGCGCTCGACCTTCTCCGCCATCGCAAAATGGCCGACCGCAAACACCAGGACCTCGTCACCGAAGAGGCCTTCGAGCCCGACCTTCGCGAGAACCTGGGCGACGACCTGCTGCCCCTCATCTTCATCGCCTGCCACCCGATCCTCTCGCGCGAAGCCCGTGTCGCGCTCACCCTGCGCCTCTTAGGCGGCCTCACCACCACCGAAATCGCCCGCGCCTTCCTCACCCCGGAACCCACCCTCGCCCAACGCCTCGTCCGCGCCAAACGCACGCTCTCCGAAGCCAACATCCCCTTCGAACTCCCTCCCGCTGCCGAACGCCTCGCCCGTCTGGACTCCGTCCTCGAAGTGATCTACCTCATCTTCAACGAAGGCTACGCCGCCACCTCCGGCGACGACTGGTTGCGCCCCGCGCTCTGCGAAGAAGCCCAACGCCTCGTCCGCATCCTCGCCGGCCTTCTCCCCCAGGAAGCCGAAGTCCACGGCCTCGCCGCTCTGCTCGAAATCCAGGCCTCGCGCCTCCGCGCCCGCGTCAACGCCGATGGCGAACCCATCCTCCTGCTCGATCAGAACCGCGCCCGCTGGGACCACCTGCTCATTCAACGCGGCCTCAACTCCCTCTCCCTCGCCGAACAACTCGCCCCCGAGCGCGGCCCCTACACTCTCCAAGCCGCCCTTGCCGCCTGCCACGCCCGCGCCCGCGCCGCCGCCGACACGGACTGGCATCGCATCGCCGACCTCTACGCCGAACTCGCCCACCTCACCCCCTCCCCCGTCATCGAGCTCAACCGCGCCGTCGCCCTCGGCATGGCCCACGGACCCGCCGTCGGCCTCGCTCTCGCCGACACCCTCGCCGACCGGCTCCCCCACTATCACCTCCTGCCCGCCGTCCGCGCCGACTTGCTCGTCAAACTGGGCCGCCACGAAGAGGCCCGCGTCGAGTTCCTCCGTGCCGCCGACCTCACCGCCAACACCCGCGAGCAGGCGCTTCTCCGCGGCCGCGCCGCTGCGTTACCGTAAAGCCAGATGTGCCGCAATATCCGTCCGCTGTTTAACTTCGATCCCCCCACCACGGAAGAGGAAATCCGCGCCGCCTCGCTGCAGTTCATCCGCAAGATCAGCGGCTTCACCAAGCCCTCGCGCGCCAATGAGGAAGCCTTCCTGCTCGCCGTCGACGAAGTCTCTGCTGTTGCCTCGCGCCTGCTGGAACGCCTCGAAACCAACGCGCCCCCCAAGAACCGCGAAGAGGAAGCCGCCAAAGCCCGCGCCCGCTCGGCCGACCGGTACGCCCGCTAAAGCACCCGCTCCAAAGCGCCGATAGCCCGTTAGATGGAGTTGCGCGCGCACCGGGGAGCTTTACTGATCCTCCTCATTTCCGTCCTGCCCGCGCTGGTCCTCCAGTTCACCCACCTCGATTTGCCCCAATTCGGCGCGTATCAGGACGATGGCCTGCTCTTCATCAACGCCAAAGCCTTGAGCCAGGGCCACGGCTTCCGCCTCACCAGCCTCCCCGGCGAACCCGCCCAAACCAAGTACCAGCCCTTGCTTCCCTGGCTGCAAACCGTCATTTGGAAACTGAACCCGCGCTTCCCGGCCAACCTGCCGGCCGTCGCACTGCTGCAGATGGTCTTCTTCCTGGCCTTCATCGTCCTCGCCGCGGCGTACCTCGGCTGGGCCGGCTTCTCGCCCGCGCTCGCGGCCGTGGTCGCCACCAGCCCGCTCGTGGTCTACTGGGCGGCGATCCCGATGGCCGATACCCTGTTCGCCGCGCTGGTGATGGGCGTCTTTCTGGCCACCGGCCGCCAGGCCTGGCTCCTTGCCGGAGTGCTTGCCGCCGCCGCGTATCTCACCAAGTCCACCGGACTCCTGCTGGTCCCCGCGGTCGGGTTCGCACTTCTGCTCAAGCGCCAATGGCGTCCTCTCGCGACGTTCCTCCTCGCCACCGTGCCGGCCATCGCGGGCTGGCTGCTCTGGAGCAAGCTGCACCGCTCGCCCCCCGCCCACCTGGTGCTCGCCTACTACACCGACTACACCGGCTATCTGCTACGCGGCGGCGGGCTCCAAGCCTTAGGCGACATCGTCCCGGCCAACGCCGTCACGCTCTGCACCGCCGCCGGCTCGCTCTTCTGGCACGACATCGCAGACTCGCTGATCGGCCGTTTCCTCTCGATCCTCGTCGCCGCGGCCACCGTAACCGGCGGCGTGCGTCTGGCCCGCCGCACCGGCGCCCCGGAGTATCCATTCTTCTGCGCCTTGCTCGCAGCCGTGCTCTGCGTCTGGAATTTCAGCCCCAGCGTCCGCCTGATTCTGCCCCTCGCGCCGCTCGTGGTCGTCGGGGTGTGGCTCGAAGGGGAGAACTTCGTCCGCCTGGTGCGGCAGTCCCTCGCGACCGGCGGCGCGAACCGCGTTGTCGCCTACGGGCTCACCGCCGCCGCGGTTCTGTTCGCCGCCTACGCCCTCTGGCAGAACGCCGTCTTCCTCACGCAGACCATCCCCGGCGTGATGACGCAAAGCCGCCAGAAATTCCAGGACCTGGCCGCCGTCCACGCCTGGATGCGCCGCCACCTGCCGCAGAACGCCGCCGTGCTCGCCGCCGACGACACCTTGCTGTATCTGAATACCGGTCTGCATGCCGTGCGCCCCGTCCCGAACAGTGTCGCGTTCTACCGGAACGACTCGCGACAGATGCTCGAGAACTTCACCGCCGTCGAAGAACTCGAACGCGCCTTCGGCCTGACTCACGTCCTCGTCGGTCCCACGGACTTAGCCGCCGACTTCGGCCCGTCCGAGCAGCGCGAGGCCCTGCGCCTGTTGCGCGAAAACCCACATCATCGCCCAATCTACGAGCAAGACGGTTACACGGTCTATCGCATTGATCGCTAGATGTAGTACATGAGCGACTCAGCCTCGTGAGCCGCCGTTTCGGCGCGCGCTTCGTCCACGCGATGGCACACTTGCGCCAGCGTGGTGTGATCGAGAATCCCCGCAATGGCATCGCGCACTTCGCGCATCACCATCTTGGTGCCGCAATGACGGTCGTCCACGCATTCGTCGCACTTGCGATAGGCGGTTTCGCTCGCGCACGGCAGCGGGGCCAGCGGCCCTTCGGCCAGCCGGATGATCGTGCCGATGGTGAGTTGGTCCGGCGCAATGGCCAGCGAGTAACCGCCGCCTTTGCCCTTCTTGCTGTCCACCAGCCCTTCGCGCTTCAGATTCAGCAGGATGTTCTCCAGAAAGTCCTGGGGGATGGACTCCTCTTTGGAGAGCTTCGCGATCAGCGTGGGTCCCTGGCCATAGTTGCGCGCGAGGGCGTACATGGCCCGCAGGGTGTACTGGGTTTTCTTCGACAGCGTCCGCACTAACTTCAGTTTAGCGGCTATAACGGGCGAGTGAGCCGCTGGCTGTGGCGAGCTTGTAACAAATGGCCGCCGGGGTCCGGTAAACGGCGGTGAACTCGGCCACCTGACGCGCCTCGGCGTCCACCGTAGCCAGTTCCTCCGGCGCGCTCGCCAGGCCGAAGTCCGCCTCAGTGGCGACGAAGTGCGTGTAACCGTTCGCGAGCGCATAACGCGCCCAGGCTTCGAGCATCTCCTTGCGGGAACGTCCGGCCTGGAGGCGCAGATGGTCCGGAATGCGCGCCCCGCGCCGCCCCGTCTCGAGGTAGAACCAGCCGTCGTAACTGCCGGCGACCTTGGCTTGCGCCGGCAACTCCTGCCGCGCCCAGGCCAGAAACGGTTGCAGGCGCGCGCGGGCCGCCCGGTCCGTGGCAAAGTCCGCGGGTAGCTTCACCAGCAGTCCATGGACCCCGTTGAACAGGACGCAGCCGAACAGTAGCGCAAACACGCCCCCGACGATCACCGCGCCGCCCCGTTGGCCCTTGCGCCAGGACGCCAGCAGCATCGTCCCCAGCCGCTCCGCTTCGCCGGCCAGCCCGGCGGCCAGCAAGGGCAACAGCGGCAGCAGGAATCGCGGCTGCGGGTCAAAGCGCCAGCACAGCACGATCAGGCTGTAGATGCCGGCATACGCCGCGTAAGGGCGGATCGCCGCTACCGTCCACCCGCGCACAATGCCCGCCACGGCCCCGACGAAGATCACGGCCGTCAGAAAACTCGTCCACCAGACGTCCGGTCCGCCGTCGAGGAACGCCCAACCCGCCGAACTGATGAAGCCCGGCAGGTGGTCCAGTAAACGGCCGGGTTGGAGGTGGTCGCCGTATTCGGAGTAGGCGTAGACGAACGAATCTGCTTTGGCCGGCCCCAGCAGCAGCTTGCGGCCGTACCACCAGGTGAGCGCCGGCAGCGCCGCACCCAGCATCCGGAACGCGTCCCGCCGGCGCGAGAACAGGGGCAACACCAGCACCAGCGGCAGGCACGCTGAACGCGTCAAGCAACCGGCGGCCACGGCTAATCCCGCCATCACCGGCCAGCCGCGCGCGTGAGCGACCAACGCCGCCAGCAGAAATACGAGGCCCCAAAGGTCGGTCATCAACAGCCGAGAAGCCAGCAGCAGATGGTAGTTCACGGCGAACGCCGCGACGACTGCGAGCCGCGTGGAGCGGGCGAGCGGCAGCAACGACAGCCACTCCCAGCTCAGCCACAGGAACAAGGGCATCGGCAGCCAGGCGAGCCAACTCGCCGTCGCCAGGACGCCCGGGAAGCTCGGCGTCGCCTTCCAGGCGGCGGCCAGCAACGCGGGCACCAGCGGCGGATACTTCACCTGGGGCGGTGTCTCCGGCAGGCTCATCAGCCGGTAGCCTTGGCCTTGAGCCAAGCCTTGCGCCGACGAGAGATACAGGCCATCGTCGAAGTAGCGGCCGAAGAAGGGAAGGTCAATGGATTGGCTCGCCAGCCACAGCGATGGCGCGAGCAACAACAAACCGACGACGATCCTCATCGATCGGATTATCGTCGGAACCGGCGAATCGCACTAGGCTTTGGGCTTGGGCGGCGGGGCGGGCGACTTCTTAATGGTTTTCACCACCAGCTTCTCGCCGGTGATCTCGCCCGTCACCGTCACGTGGTCGCCGACGAACGGACGCACCAACTGTTGTTGCGCCTTCGCTTCGATCTTGAAGACGGCCATGCCGCCATCGCGGACGAAGACCGAAGGCCAGCCGGCGTCCACGCAGCGCTTGGCGCACTCCTGCGCTTCCTTGCCCGGACGGGCGTTGTTCCAGCCGCAGGCTTCATCGGAGATGTAGCCCTGGAACTCAGCGGCGGTGACGAGGACGAACAGCGCGGTGGCGATCACGCGGCGGCCGCCCGGAAGGTCGGATAGCCTTTGTCGATCCAGTCTGTGCGCAGGTTCTGCGCGACGATCATGGCCTTCACTTTCTTGAAGCCGAGACTCGAGAGTTTTTGAAAGGCGGGCGCGATGTTGGGGCAGTGGTCCCAGGGGCAGCAGCCACAGTAGAGGACGATTTCGCGATCCTTGGGCGTGTCCTTCACCAGTGCGGCGAGCGTTTCGAGCCCCTCAGGCTTCGAGCCCGCGCCGCCATAGACGGCGCCTTCGATGTGGGCGCTGCGAAAGAGCACGGGGAAGGCGACGCAAATCACCATCGGCTTCTTCGTCTTCAACTGCGCGGCGAGATCAGCCGGTTCGATCAGCGAGGACTTGGGCAGCGTTTCGGCGCTGCCAAAAGCGCAGGCCACGCCGGTGGAGGCGGCGGCCAGCAAAGCACGACGGGTAAGAGACATTAGCTGAAGACCTCTTTGATGACGCTACCACCGAAGTCGGTGAGTTTCTCGTTACGGCCGTTGTGCAGGTACCACAGCTGGTCCTGGTTGAGGCCGAGGGCATGGAGGATGGTGGCGTGGAAGTCGCGCATCGAGTAACGCGTGCCGGCACCGTAAAGGCCGAAGTCATCGGTGTCGCCGATGGCCTGTCCGCCCTTCACGCCGCCGCCGGCGAACCACATGGTGAAGCCGTGGGGGTTATGGTCGCGGCCATTGCCCGATTCGGACATCGGCAAGCGCCCGAATTCGCTGCCCCAGATGATGAGCGTTTCGTCGAGCAGGCCGCGGGACTTCAGGTCCTTCAGCAACCCGGCGATGGGCAGGTCTGTCAGGCCGCACATCTTCTCGTGGTTCTTCTTCAAGTGGCTGTGCGCGTCCCACTGGATGGAGACCGGGCCGCCGCCGGAATAGATCTGGATGTAGCGAACACCGCGTTCCACTAAGCGGCGGGCCAGCAGTAAGCGGCTGCCGAACTCACGCGTGCGTTCCTGGTCCAGGCCGTAGAGCGCCTTGGTGGCGGCCGATTCTTGCGAGAAGTCGACGGCCTCGGGCGCCGCGGTCTGCATCTTGAAGGCGAGCTCGTAGGAAGAGATCCGCGCGGCCATGTCGGAATCGAGCGGGTCGGTGTCCAACTGATTCATGGCCTGGAGTAAGTCGAGCGTCTTGCGCTGACGATCCGGAGCCATGGGCGACTTCAGGTGCATGATGGGGTTCGCGCCGCTGCGGAACACGGTCCCCTGATGCACGGCCGGCAAGAAGCCGGAGCCCCAGCACGGCGTGCCGCCTTCGGGCGTGCCTTCCGGTTGCGGCATCACGACATAAGCGGGTAAGTTATCGCTCTCGCTGCCTAAGCCGTAAGTAACCCAGGAACCTAAGCTCGGGTAACCCATCAGGATGCGGCCGGAGTGGACGTGATACATCGCCGGCGCGTGCACGACGCTATCGGTGTGGAAGCTGCGCACGAAGCAGATGTCGTCGACGCATTGGGAGACATGCGGGAATAAGTCGCTCACCCACATGCCGCTCTGGCCGTATTGCTTGAAGTTCCAAGGCGAACTGAGGATGGGCGTGGAGCCGTCAGTGAACTGGCTTGAAACCTTGCCGAAGCTGGGGGGTAGCTTCTGTCCCTCGAACTTCTTGAGCGCGGGCTTGGGGTCGAAGGTGTCCATCTGGCTGGGCGCGCCCACCATGAACAGAAAGATGACGTGCTTGGCCTTGGCCGGAAAGTGCGAAGCCTTGGGCGCGAGCGGATTCGGCCCTTTGGCTTGCGCGAGCATCGATTGCAGCGCCAAGGCGCCAAAGCCATGGGCGGAACCGCGCAGCACGTCGCGACGCGAGAGCGCCGGCGGGATGAGGTGCTTAGGGAAGATAGACGAACTCATTGCGGTTCAGCAGCGCGAGGCAGAACTCCTCGAGCTTTCCTCCTTGAGCAAAGAATTGGTTGGCCAGGTTGACTTCGGCCGGGCGCGGGGTGCGCGCGAGCGTCAGTTGATACGCAGTCTGGACGCGGCAGGCCGGGCTGTCGCAAGTCTTGGTGAGGCGCGCGGCCAAGGCTTTCGCCTGGTCCTGCGCAAAGTTCGAATTCATCAGCGAGAGCGATTGCAGGGCATGCGTGCTGGTGGCGCGCTGCGGGCAGGAGCTCATGGCATCCGGCTGGTCGAAGTTGGTCATCATCGGCAGGCGGACGGTGCGCTTGTTGAGTAAGTAAATGCCGCGGCGGTTGTATTCCGTCTTATCCTTGGCGAGCGGCCATAAGTTATCCGGCTCCTGCTCGGTGAAGATCAGTTCGTATAACTCGGGCTCGATGGGGACGCGGACGGCCGGGCCGCCGGCTTTGCGATTCAGCTCGCCGCTGACGGCGAGTAAGTTGTCGCGCAGCATTTCGGCATCCATGCGCCGGTGATGAGCGCGCCAGTAAAGCTTGTTGTCGGCGTCTTCCTTGATCTTGTCAGCCTGCAGGGCGCTGCTTTGGCGATAGACGCTCGAAAGTAGAATCATGCGGTCCAGGGCTTTGACGTTCCAACCCTGCGCCATGAACTCGGTGGCGAGCCAATCGAGCAAGGCCGGGTGCGTGGGCCGCTCGCCGAGCGCGCCGAAGTCGTTCATGGTGCGGACGAGGCCCACACCGAGGCGGGCTTGCCAGATGCGGTTCACCATCACGCGCGCGGTCAGCGGATGCTCCGGAGAAGCGAGCCATTCGGCGAGCGCCTTCCGGCGGCCTTGCGGCGCGGCCGGCACTTCCACGCGCTGCGCGAAGGCGAGCGGCACGGCCGGCTCCACCTTGGCGAGCTTCATCTTGTGATCGCCGACCTTGAGGATGTGCGTGTCCGGAGCTTTCTCCAGGTTCTCGACGGAGTAAGCCGCGGGAACCGGATCCGGCGCGCCGAGTTCGAGAGCGTGCATCTCCTGACGGAGCGCAATGCGGCGGCTCTTGTCCGGCTCGCCGATGCGATGGACCACTTCGTCCCAGGTGGAGTTGGTTTGCGAGTCGGCCTCTTTGGCGAGTAACTTCTCGGCGTCGTTGCGTTCGCTTTTGGGTTTCTCGAGCGCGGCAAGATGGGCGGCGTCGAGTAACTTCTTTTTCTCAGCCTTAAGTTGGTCGCGGTAAGGTTGCTCGATCTCCTTGATCTGATCGAGCAGCATCTTTACCTTCGCGTCGTGCACTTTGTTGGCGACCTCGGCGGCTTCCTTCTCCTCCGGCGTGGCGATGACGACGTCCGCGCCTTTGGTGCCGGCGAAGATGGCTTGGAGGCTGTAATAGTCGGCTTGCAGGATGGGGTCGAACTTATGGTTATGGCAGCGGGCGCAGTTCATGGTGAGCCCGAGGAAAGCGCCGCCGACCGCGGCGGTCATCTCAACCAGCACTTCCTGCCGGTTCATCTCTTCGTCGTTGTTGCCGCCCACTAAGTGCTCGGGGCCGGCGCGGAGAAAGCCGGTGGCGATGCGGGCTTCGGCTTGGCCGGGATAGAGCTCGTCGCCGGCGAGTTGCTCTTTGAGGAAACGGTCGTAGGGCTTGTTCTGGTTGAAGGAGCGAATGACGTAGTCGCGATAGCGCCAGGAGTGGGTGCGGTCGAGGTCGAGTTCGAAGCCGTTGGTGTCGGCGTAACGGACGACGTCGAGCCACTTCTGGCCCCAGCGCTCGCCGTAGGCATCGGAGGCGAGGAGGCGGTCGACCAGCTTTTCGTAGGCCTGGGGAGAACGGTCGGCGAGGAAGGCCGAGACTTCGGCGGGCGTCGGCGGCAGTCCGGTGACATCGAGGGTGAGGCGGCGGATGAGCGCGGCGCGGCCAAGTTCCGGCGAGGGGTTCCAGCCTTTGTTGCGCAGCGCCTGCAGGATGAAGGCGTCGATCGGCGTGCGGACCCAGGGGTCGCGTAGTTCGGGGACGGCGGGGCGGGCCGGGGGCTTGAAGCTCCACCAGGTCTTGCGGGCGAGGACCTTTTCGTCGGCTTTGGTGAGCACCGCAGCCGGTTCGGCGAAGGCCAGCAGACCCACCAGACCGAGGCTGATGAAACGATGCATACGGGTATTTTTGAGTATAGCCAACCGGCCTGCTAGCCTGAGTTTAGATGCAACCGACTTACGACGATGCCAATCTGATTTTGCGGCTTTACGAGATGCGCCGCGAGACGACGATGCGCGATGCGCGCGGATGGTTCGCCAGTTCGTGCAAGCCGCAGAGCTTCGAAGAACTGCTGAAGGACGTGGCCCCCCCGGGCACGCTGCACAACGCTTACTTCCGCCAGGTGACCAGCTATTGGGAGATGGTGGCCGGGTTCATCACCAGCGGCGTGCTGAACAAAGAACTCTTTTTTGCGAGCGGTATGGAAATGCTGTTTGTGTGGGCACGGATCTCGAAGCTGGTGCCCGAGGCGCGGACGGCGTTCGGCAATCCGAAGATGTGGGGCAATCTCGAGAAGGTGTCCAAGGAGTTCATCCAGTGGCTGGGTGAGGACTCCTATGCGGCGTTTGTGAAGCGCGTCGGCTAGGGCGCGAAAGTCAGGTGACGAAACGAACCCGGGAGTTGTTGATTTCGAACGGGTTCGTTTTATTCACGGAGACGGCTGCCGGGGAAGAAGGCAAGGGATGGTCATGATTCATGGTGACACGGCCAGCCAAATTTCTCGGAACCAAGTGGGGCGGCGCGGCGGCTAAGTGCCGGAACAAAAAGATGTTGAAAGAAAAGGCGAGCGCGGTGAACGATGAAACAGGAGCCTGAATTTTTCGGCGAGCAGGAACTCGACCTGCTGTTCATCGCCAAGAAGCTGCGCGAGGCCTTGAAGTTGGAAGATCTGCTGACGCAGGCGGGGATCGACTACGCGGTGGAAGTGGACGAGTACCGGGGCGGGTTCATCTTCCAGACGTTGCGCAAAGGCGCGTTCGTCTATGTGCTGCCGGCGGATCTCGAACGTGCGCAAGGGATTGTGCGCGAAGCCGGCTTGAAGCTACCGAGTACCTGAGATACTGGAGCCATGCGGCGAGTTGTCTTCCTTGGAGGGGTGTTCCTCCTGTCGCTGGCCGGGCAGACCCTGGGTCCGGTGGAATCGTTGGCGCGGGAGGGGAAGTCCAAACGGCCCGCGCTGCTGACGCTGGCGGCGCAACATCCGCAGGACCAGTTGGGCGCCCTCGCGCTGCTGGCCGCGGCGCAACTGAGCCCCACCGCCACCGAGGCCATTGACCTTTACGCCAAAGTCCTCCCGCGCTTGCCGCGTCTGCAGGACTACATCAACTACCTGATGGCGAATGCGCAACTGGACGCCGAGCGTCCGGCCGACGCGGCGCGCGGCGCCGAGGCCGTGGCGAAGAGCGATTCGCCGATTGCGCCACGGGCGGCGTTGCTGGCCGCGCGGGCCTATCTGAAGGCGCAGGATGGCGGCTCGGCGATCCGGATTCTGGAGGCGGTGCGCAACAAAGTGCCGCAGCCACAGGGCGATCGCCTGTTGGCCGAAGCGGCGGAGATGGCTGGCGATTCGGCGCGGACGGTGGCGGCCTACCGGCGCATCTTTTTGCTCTATCCGCGGTCGAACGAAGCGTCCGATGCGGAGAAGGCGCTCTCGCGCATGGGAGCGTCGCTGGGGACGACGATGGAGTTGTTCGACCGGGCGAAGCGCCTGGTGGAGACGGGCGACCCGAACCGCGGAGCGCGGGCGCTCGAAGCGGTGCTGCCGCAGTTGAGCGGGCGCGAACGCGAGTGGGCGAGCCTGCGGATCGGCTATGCGGACTACCAGGCGCGCAACACGCCGTCGGCCTACGCGCACTTGAAGAATCTGAAGCTCGAGACGCCCGAGTACGAAGCCGAGCGCCTTTCGTTGCTGGTGAGCTTGAACCGGCGACTGGAGAAGCCGGACGAAATCGATGCGCTGATTGCCGAGCTTTCCGAGCGGTTTCCGAACTCACCCAAGCGCGGCGAGGCCATGGCCTCCGCAGGCGATTTTTACTACAACAGCAATCAGCAGGACCGCGCCGAGCCCATTTTTCAGGCCTGTAGCGCGATCTCGCTGCGGTGCAATTGGAAGAGCGCGTTTGCCGATTCGCTGCGGCGGCGGCCGGAGGCGTTCGCGAAGCTGACCGGGCATTGGAAGCAGTATCCGAGTTCGCCGCATGCGAGCGCGGCGCTTTATTTTTCGGGACGGTTGGCGGAGAACAACGGCGACCTGCCGACGGCACGGGCGCTCTACGAGCACACGAGCAAGACGTTTCCGAATCACTACTACGCGATGCTGTGCCGGCGGCGGCTGGAGGATCGCAATGTGGCGGCAACGGCTCCGTCGGCGAAGTGGGTGGCGGAGTTGAAGGCGCTGAAGTGGCCGCCGGTGGCGGGTGCGGCGGACTACGACCTTTCGGCGGCGTCGAAGGCGCGCGAGGAACGGGCGAATCTGCTGGCGGAAGTGGCGCTCGATGAGTATGCCGAGATCGAATTGCGGAGCGGGGCGCGCGAGCAGCCGCACGTGACGGCGATGCTGATGGCGAAGCTGGCGCAGCGGCGCGGGGCGCCGGAGCGAGGGATCCGGCTGGTGAAGTCGTTGTTCCCGGCTTACTTTTCGACGCCGCTTGAAGCGGCGCCGTTCATGTTCTGGCAGATGGCGTATCCGCTGCCGTGGCGCAGCAACCTGGAGCAGTTGGCGAAGGAGCGGGATCTGGATCCGTTCATTGTGGCGGGGCTGATCCGGCAGGAGAGCGAGTTTGACGCGGGCGCGATCTCGCGGAGCAATGCG
The DNA here is from genome assembly GCA_044226365.1 of Bryobacteraceae bacterium. Lineage (GTDB taxonomy): Bacteria > Acidobacteriota > Terriglobia > Bryobacterales > Bryobacteraceae > JALHNI01. The sequence goes on along the minus strand of JBGAHE010000040.1, from coordinate 35,986 downwards.
CGGGGTCTGACGCAGGTGATGCCGGCGACGGGCAGCTATCTTTCGCGTCAGATGGGGCTGGGCCGGTTCACGGTGGCGATGCTGCATTTGCCGGAGGTGAATCTGAACCTGGGCACCTACTACATGCGCATGATGCTGAACCAACTGGATCAGAGTTGGGAATACATGCTGGCGGCTTATAACGCGGGCAAAAGTCGCGTGGACCGGTGGCGGACGTGGTTCGAGTATCGGGAGCCGGCGGAGTTCGTGGAGAGCATTCCGTTTGAAGAGACGCGGAATTATGTGCAGGTGGTGCTGCGCAACGCGGACTTCTACCGGCGGCTGTATGCGCAGCGGCCGGGGGCGACGACGCCGGTGGGTGCGCCGGTGACGTTTATTGGTCCGGCGCCCGTGAGGCCGGCGACGGCGGGGCCGGTGAAGATGCCGCCAAAGCGGCCGGCGGCGAAGTCGACGCGCAGAAAACGCTAATCTCTAAAGATGGAAGTTTTGACGGCACGGTCCTCCGTCCGCCCAGATTCGATTGCCGATCGACGAACGCGCTTTCAAGCCGACCGCGTGGTGAGCTTCACCGAATCGGTGATTCGCGAGATGACGCGGCTGGCGCACATCCACGGCGCGGTGAATCTGGCGCAGGGCTTTCCTGACTTTGCGGCCCCGGCCGACTTGAAGGAAATGGCGTGCCGCGCCATCAACGACGACCAGAATCAGTATTCGATCACGTGGGGCGCGAAGAACTTCCGGCAGGCGATCGCGGAGAAATACCGGCGCTGGCATGGCCTGGAACTGGATCCCGAGCGCGAGATCACGGTGTGCTGCGGCGCCACCGAAGGCATGATTGCGACGCTGCTGGCGGTGACCAATCCGGGCGACGAAGTGATCGTCTTTGAGCCTTACTACGAGAACTATCATCCGGACACGCTGCTGTGCGGGGCGACGCGGCGCATTGTGTCGCTGCAGGCGCCGGACTGGACGTTCGATCCCGAAGAGCTCAAGCGCGCGTTCAACTCGCGTACCAAGGCGATCATCATCAACTCGCCGAACAACCCGACCGGCAAGGTGTTCACGCGCGAAGAGCTGGAACTGGTGGCCGACCTGTGCGAAGAGCATGACTGCCTGGCGATCACCGATGAGATTTACGAGCACATCCTGTTCGACGGCGCCACGCACATTCCGCCGATGACGCTGGCGAAGATGCGCAACCGTTCGGTGCTGATCAACTCGATGTCGAAGACGTATTCGGTGACGGGTTGGCGCGTGGGCTGGGTGCTGGCGGCGCCGGATCTGACGGCGAACATCCGCAAGGTGCATGACTTTCTGACGGTGGGCGCGGCGACGCCGCTGCAGCAGGCGGGCGTGCATGCGCTGGGCTTGCCGGACGGCTACTACGACCACCTTTCGACCGACTATGTGCAGCGGCGCGACGCGATGCTGGCGATGCTGACGCGGACCGGCTTTAAGCCCTTTACGCCGCGCGGCGCCTATTACGTGATGGCCGACATCAGCAATTTCGGCTTTGCCGACGATCATCAATTTGCGGCGCATTTGGTGGAGACGATCGGGGTGGCGGCGGTGCCGGGTTCGAGCTTTTTCGAGCACGCGTCGATGGGCAGCCAACTGATCCGTTTCTGCTTCTGCAAGAAGTTCGAGACGCTGGAGGCGGCCGAAGAACGGCTGGCCCGGCTGTTGCGGGGGTAGGTGCTCTCATGTGGCGGATGCTGGCTTTGGCTGCGCAACTGGTGATTCCGACGGCGCCGCCGGCGGAGGCGCCTAAGACGGAGCCCGCGAAGGCGGAAGCGCCGGCGGGTCCGGCGAAGCTTGAGTATAGCGGTAAGCCGATCGTGCTCGAGCAGCATTGCACCGAAGAAGACATCCAGAGCCTGGGGCTGACGTGTACGCGCGAAGACCCTTGCCCGGTGTATCTGGAACTGGCCGCGCACGAGGTGTTGGGCAACACGATCGTGCTGAGCGGCAACATCCACAATCGCGAGATTACGTTTGCGTCGGTGCTGCTGGTGAGCGAGGACTTGGGCAAGACGTGGACCGAGCCCTTGGCGCGCATCAAGAACGGCGTGCTCGATCAGGTGCAGTTCATCGACTTTCAGAACGGTTGGGTGGCCGGGCAGGTGATGCAGCAGTTGCCGCGCGATCCATTTTTGCTGCTGACGAATGATGGAGGAAGGACGTGGCGCCGGCGTCCGCTCTATGACGACGCGCGGGTGGGGGCGATCGAGACGTTCTGGTTCGACACGAAGTCGAACGGCGGGATGATTGTGGACCGGTCCCGCGCCGGCGATCCTCGGGCGAAGTACGAACTGTACGAGAGCCAGACGGGTGGCGCGAGTTGGACGCTGCGCGAAGTGAACAGTAAGCCGATCGTGCCGAAGCGGACCAAGCCCGCGCCGGTGCCGAATGGCGACTTCCGCGTGCGGGCCGATGCGAAGGCGAATGCGTACCGGGTGGAGCGGCGTCAGGGCGCGGCGTGGCACACGCTGGCCATGTTCGCGATCGGCCTCGCCCCGTGCATGCCGCCCGAGCAAAAGGCCGCCGAGCCGCCTCCTCCTCCGGCGGAACCGGAGCCGGCCGCGCCTGCGCCAGTAGCGCCCGCGAAGCGCGCGCCGCCCTCGCTCAAGAAGAAGCCCTAGGGCTTACGGCAGAAATTCGACGGTGGTGGACTGCGTCCAGGTGCGGCCGGTGAGGGGATCTGTGCCCGCGAGCGTGAATACGTGCGGCGCCGGCTTCATCGGCGAGCAGACGCGCACGCGCGCTTCGAGCTGACCATTGGCGGGAATCGCCGTGGCGTTGAACCAGGGAATGATCTGGCTGGTGTAGTCGTCGCCGTTGATGCGCAAAGCGGTGAGGTTGGTGGCGATGCCCCCGGTTTCTTTTGCCTGGAGATTGAAGAAATAACGGCAGCCGTCAGAATCGGGGTTCGACGGCGCGACGGGGTTGGGCGTCGCTTCGAGGCTGACGGCCGAGGGGATGATGCGGACGTTGGCTGTGACGGCGAGGTTCTGCACGGTTTTGCCCGAGATCACCGAGATGGTGCCCGTGTAAGTGCCGGTGCGGTTGATGAGTGACGGGCGGGCCCAGAACTGCACCGAGAGCGGCGAGCCGGCGCGCACGGTGCCTTGCGTGCGGGAGACGCCGAGCCAGGGGTCGCTGGCCTGGATGGAGACGACGGCATTGTCATTCACCGTGGAGTTGATCACCAGCGTGCGCGTTTCCGTATTCGCGGCGACGTTCGGATTGATGAGGGTGAAGGTGGAGGTAGAAGGGGCGATGGTGAGCTGGTTCGGGGCCGGGTCTTCGAGGTACGGCGAGAAGTAGGGCCAGGCTTCGGAAAGCTTCGCGTAGCCATCGACGCGGGGTTCCTGCTCGCAGATCGAAACGTCGGAGAACTCGGGGCCATAGCTCAGCATGCCGGTGATGGTGTTGGTGCGCGAGAACAGCGGCGAGCCGGAGGAGCCGTGATGGGTGGCGCCGCCGGTCCAGCGGACCTGGTGGTACAGGCCGACGGGGAACGTCGTTTTGTCAAAAGCCCAGTAGTTCAGGAACATCGAGCCGAAGGAGATGCGCTTGTAGGCGGCGAGCGGATGATGGATGCCGACGAGCGGGCTGCCGACGGCGGGGTCAGTGGGATCGTAGGCGGCGAAGCGAGCGCCGGCGGGGATGCTGTTCAGGATGACGAGCGAGAAGTCACCGGCGGCCGCGCCTTTGCTGACGACGTAGCGCGCGCCGGTGGGGGAGGAACGCTCCACGCGGTTGATATCGGCGTCGTTGCCGTTGCACTTGGAGGTCTGGAAGTTCCAGAAAGCTTCGACCGTGCGCGCGGTCTGGTCGTTGGGAAGGCAATGGTCGGCGGTGAGGAAGTAGGGGATGCCGCTGCCGGACTTGGTGCGGACCAGCGCGCCGGTGCAGGCGGCCTGGCCCGATTCGGTCTCGAAATAAATCATGGCGACGGAGCGGCCGGACTCGAGCCACTCGGGATGGCAGTTGATGTCGAGCTGGCACTTGCCCGGGTCGCCGAGACCAGTGGCGATCTTGTTGGCGGAGTCCGAAAAGCGGTGCGAGATCTCCGCGACCGTGAACGACGGCTCAACGGCGGGGTCGCCGGAGGCGGGCAGAAACTCGAGGACGAGATCCGCGCCATCGATGGTGTGGGTCCAGAAGTCCCCGTCGTCGAAGGGCCCGCGGCCGCGGTAGTGAGCATAGTCCGGAACCGCTTGACCGGGCTGATGGAGGGTGACTTCGCCTTCGGCGACGTCGAAGCCGGTGAAGTGGAGGCGAATGCCGGCCGCGCCGGGGGACTTGATCTGGAGGCGGTAGACCCGCGCGCCGGCGGCTGTGGTTTCCCAGGCGCCCTGGCGCGTGGCCGTGGAGGCGACCTTACGATGCAAGCCGGTTTTGAGCAACTTACCGCTGATGAGCCGGTTGGCGGCGTCGGCGTCCGAGACCGGGCCCAGGTCGATGGTGGGCTGGGCGGCAAGAGCGGCGGCGAACGCGAAGAACGGGAAGTAGCGGTGCATGGTTAGGTCTCTTCGGGGGAGTTCGACCAACGCGCCCGCCGGCTGCATGAGGGCTTCGCCTTACGCCCAGGATGAATTGCGCTAGCGGCGGATGATGCGGGAGTCCTGTTCGATGCAGAGGGGGCCATCGCAGGCGCGGTAGCCGGCGGGCGTGCGCTCCACTTTCAGCGACGTGGGGAGCTCGGCGTCGGTGGCCCAGCGGTTCTTAGTCTTCCGGAAGTCGTATTGCTGCTGGTAGTAGGACTGGAGACGTTCGCGGGCGGGGCGAGTGGGGTCGGGCCGGAAGTCGCCGCCGCCGAACTGGACGTAGCCCCAGTGTTCGGGCAGGTGCATGTTGATCTTGCCTTGCGGCGACCAGACCCAGTTGTCTTCTTTGGTGTTGGGGACGCGCCGGTACTGGCCGGCGACAATTTCATGACGCCATTCGACGCGCGAGAAGTTGACGCGCCATTGGTCGCCCGCGCGCGGCGGCAGGGGCATGCGGGCGCGGGCGCCGAAGGCGGACCAGGGGATGGCGAGCTCGACGGTCCACCCGGTGTCGGTGTCGCGGTGGTTGTTGAGTGTGCCCTGGACGTGGACGGCGGTGAGCAGGCCGGGAATCTCCCAGCCGTTGTCGGCTTTGCCGGAGTCCTTGTAGGGCTTGGACAGGAAGAGGTCCCAGCCGGTGTTTAAGGCGTTCATCTCGAACTCGAAGTACTCGTGGTTGTCGCCGTTGGGATCCACGAAGACTTCGAAGTCGTTGTCATGAAAGATGACCGCGTCGTGTTGGGTGAGCGTACCCCAGACGTGCGGCTCGGCGAGTTCGGCGGCGATGTAGAAGTACTTGTCGTCCCACATCATGCGGGCGCGGGTGCGGAAGCGGGGCCGGTTCGGGCGGGCAGGCGGCTTGGCGTCGCCCTCGATGTCGACGAAGTCCGCGGTCCAGGGGGCGGCCTTCCACTGGTCGTCGATGAGGCCATCGATCTTCACCGGCGCGGTGGCTCGCGGCGCCACATAGTGGTTGGGCTCAGCGATCAGGGTGAGCAACAGCAGGATCATCGTTTCAATTACCCCCAGAGCTGGCGCGACTTGGCTTTGCGCGCCAATCCTTTCATGATGCGCTCAAGTCCGGTGCCAAAGGGCTGGTCGGTGGTGAGGTAGGTCCAGGTGGCGCCGCGGCGGACGGGGAGGTCGCTTTCGGCTTCGAGCTCCACCTGGTCCCAGAGCGCGGTGAAGAGCTGGTCGATGGTGCGCAGATATTCGGTGAGCGGGTCGCGGCCGCCGAGATTGAGCCAGGCGAAACCGGTCTTCAATTCGGCGATCTCTTCGAGGTAACAGGCCCAGGCTTCGTCGATGGCGGCGAGGCGGCCGAGGTACTCGGGCTGATCGATGATCTCTTCGCGTTGAGCGAGAATGGCGTGGCGCTGGCCTTCGAGCACGCGTTCGTATTTGTCGAGGAAGATGCGGGCGTCGAGATGCTGACCTTCGGCGCGGCGTTGCAGCATGGCGATGTCATTGACGGTGCGGATCACTTCGTCGTCGTCGCGGAAGCGGCGGACGAGGTCATCTTCGAGCGAGACGAAGAAGCGGGAACTGCCGGGGTCGCCTTGGCGGCCGGCGCGTCCGCGAAGCTGAAAGTCGATGCGGCGGCTGGCGTGGCGGCAGGTGCCGATGACGTGCAAGCCGCCGAGTTCGGCGACGCCGGGTCCGAGCAGGATGTCGACACCGCGGCCGGCCATGTTGGTGGAGACGGTGAGGGCGCCGCGTTCGCCGGCGCGGGCGATGAGGGCGGCTTCGGTATCTTCGTGGCGGGCATTCAGGACTTGGTGCGGCAGATCCGGCAGGAGGGCGCTGAGTTGCTCGGAGGCTTCGACGGAGTCCGTGCCGACCAGGATCGGACGGCCGGTGGCATGCACGCGGCGAATCTCGTCGACGATGGCGGCGACCTTCTCCTGCCGCGTGGCGCGGAGCTCGTCGGGGAAGTCTGCGCGGATCATCGGGCGATGCGTGGGCAGGGTGACGACGTCCAAGCCGTACATGCGCGAGAACTCGATGGCTTGCGTGGCGGCGGTCCCCGTCATGCCGCACAGATGTTCGTATTGCTGGACGTAGTTCTGCAGAGTAATGGAGGCGAGGACGCGGCCGGGGTCGCGGATTTCGAGGCCTTCCTTCTCTTCGAGCGCGGCGTGAATGCCGGCGGGCCAGCGCCGCTCCTGGGCGAGGCGGCCTTTGTACTCGTCGATGGGGACGACGCGGCTGTCCTTCACCAGGTAGTCCGTATCGCGGTGCAGCAGATAGCGGGCGTGGATGGCGTGGTAGACGGCGGTGAGCAGCGGCATGTTGCCGTAGATATCGCCGAGCAGTCGCTCCACTTCGGCGAGGCCGGCATCGGTGAGGTGCACGTCGGGCTGGAGCGTGTTGACCGAGAAGTGATGATGCGGCTGCAGTCGCGCGACGGCACTGGCGGCGAGCGTGGCGCGTTCCACGGCGCCTTCGGTGTTGCCGGCGAGCACCAGCGGAATGCGCGCTTCGTCGATGAGGATGGAGTCGGCTTCGTCGATCAGCGCGGCGTGGAGCGGGCGCTGCACGCGCTCGGCGCGCGTGAGGGCGCGGCAGTCGCGCAGATGATCAAAGCCGGCTTCGGTGGCGGCGACGTAGGTGACGTCCGCGGCGTAGGCGGCGCGGCGCTCTTCGCTGGTACTCGACTGGCGGATCCAGCCGACGGTGAGCCCGAGACGCCGATAGGCGGGCCCCATCCACTCGGCGTCGCGCTGGGCCAGATAGTCGTTGGCGGTGAGGATGTGGACGCCCCGGCGTGCTTGCGCGAGGACGGCCGCGGCGGGCAGGGCAGAGAGCGTTTTGCCTTCGCCGGTCTGCATTTCAACGATGTGGCCTTCGAGCAGCGCCCGGGCGCAGTCGATTTGGGTGGGAAAGAGGGTATAGCCCAAGGCGGTGCGTGCCGCGTCAACGGCACGCGTGAAGATGTCGTTCATCGGAGAGGTCCTTTTTAGCGGTTGCGGGGACGGGGCAACGGAGAGCTAAACGGACGCGGGCGGAGGACGTTGGAAGGCGGGCTCAGCGAAGCCGGGGAAGGCGAGCGCGCACGGTTGAAGGGAAACGGCGGGGGCAGGGCAGGACGAAGGACCAAGCGGGCGGGCGGCCGGGAGACATGGCTGCGCTTCCGGAGCGACCGAGACGATGCGGACTTCGGAGGGCTCCGAAGCGTGGAGCGGCGCCGCACGCAGCAGCGCCGCCAACAGAATCAGCAGTGGAGCGAAGCGGTTTATGCTTCAGCCTCAGTGGTTTCTTCCGGCTCGGCCGGCATTTCGCCAGCCACTTTGCGGGCGTTATCGAAGAGGAAGTTGCGCGTCTTCCAGTCGCGGATCTGGCTGGCTACGTTTTGGAGGATGCCGTCCTTCTCCCAGCGCTGGCGCACGGCGATGGCCGGCTCGCGGCGCTCGCGGGCGACGCGCTGGATCTCGCGGTCGATGTCTTCCTGGGTGGCGTCGATCGATTCCGCCTTGGCGATGCGGTCCAGCAGGACGCTGGCCTTGACGCTCTTGGCGGCGGTTTCCTTGCGGGCTTCGCGGATCTTCTCCCAGTCGAGGTTCATCTTGCTGGGGTCGCCGCCGTTTTGCTGCACCATGTGCAGGTAGTTTTCGACGTCGATCTGAATCTGCCGGTCGATCCAGGCCTGGGGCACGGGGAAGGGGTGGTTCTCGACGAGCTTTTCGATGAGCAGACGCTTGGAGCCTTCCTGGGCGGTCTGCTCTTTGCTGCGGAGTAACTGGGTTTTGACCGCGGTCTTGAGTTCTTCGATGCTCTGGAAGTCGCCGAGGTCCTTCGCGAATTCGTCGTTCAACTCGGGCAGTTCCTTGCGGCGCAACTGGTTGAGCTTGATGTGGAAGGTGACCTTCTTCCCGGCGAGCTTCTCGTGGGTATAGTCGGCCGGATAGTCGATGGTGACGTCCTTCTCGGCGCCGGGTTCGAGGCCGGTGATGGCTTCGGTGAACTCAGGCATGGTGCTTTCGGCACCGAGTTCGAGCTGGAGATCTTTGGTGGCGACCGGCTCGCCTTCCACGCCTTCGGTGCTCTCGAGATCGACGACGGCGAAGTCACCGACCTTGGCCGGGCGGGGATCTTCGTTCACATACTGCGCCTTATCTTCGCGAATCTCCTGCAGGCGGGCGTCCAACTCTTCGTCGGGGACGATCGGCTCGTTGTAGATCACTTCGAGGCTGCGGTATTCGCCGAGCTCAAAATCGGGGGCGATCTCGTAGCGGGCCTTGAAGTAGACGTCCATGCCGTCGAGGAACTTCAGGTCGACGATTTCGGGACGGCCAACCGCCTGAATCTTCTCCGCCTGGAAGCGTTCCTGCAGCACTTTGGGGATCAGCGTCTCCAGGGTTTCCTGCCGGATTTCGCCGGCGAACTTATTCCGGACGATGCCGAGGGGAGCCTTGCCGGGCCGAAAACCGGGCAGCCGCACTTTTTGCGAGTAGCCGAGCGCGATCCGTTCGCTTTCCTTTTCCACCTCTTGTGCCGGGATGGTGAGTTCTAATTCGTGTAAACAACCTTCAATCAGCGCCATGGGCTTTCAATCAATCTCGTTTATGGGGAAAATCGGGGCGCAAGGCACACGCCCTGCTCTTAGCATTGTAACCCGTCGCATAATGGCTAGGCAGAGAAGGCCATGCTCGACGTTCGCCGTTCCATCCTGCTGGTGATTTTCGCCGCCTACGCGGCGACGCAGGGGCGCTTCGCCTGGGATACGGTTCGTTCCCTGCTGCCACCCCCGATGAACGCGCCGACCTTGGTGAACGCGCTCAACCGGCGGCTGGAGATTGGGCCTGACGATTTGGCTCTGTTGGGGCCGGGCGCCCAGGCCGGCGACCGCGTGGTGGCCTGGAACGGCCAGCCGGTGACGGACCGGCATAGTCTCTTCACCGCCGTGATGGCCGCCCCGCTTGGCGAGGCCAAGCTCACCTTGCTGCGCGGCGCCGAGCACGTGCCGGTGACTTACAAGGTGACGCCGCTGCGCGATACGTCGGTGGAGTTCCTGGGCGGGCTGATCGCCATCACGCTGAACGTCCTGGTGCCCCTGGTGTGTTTGCTGCTGGCCTTCTTCGTCGTCTGGCAGCGTCCGCGGGACGCGCAGGCGTGGCTGCTGTTTGTCTCACTGGTGGGCTGGAGCGAACTGGTGCATTCGAACAGTTGGATGCGCTACGGCTGGGCCAACTGGTTCCACGGGATGGCGCAGGGGCTGCAAGCGCTGGCGAGCACGCTGTGGCCGCCGGCGTGGCTCTGGTTCTGCGTGGATTTTCCGGATCGCAGCTTCCGGCCCAAATGGCTGCGCGTGGTGCGCGTGGCGATGGCCGTGCCGGGCGTGATCCTGGCGGTGATGAACGGGCTATCGGCGAGTTGGATGTCGCCGGAGCGGATGCCGTGGCAGGGATTCTATGAAGTGCTGCCGAACGGGACCGGGTCGTTCATCTTCCTGGGCTCGTGCTTCTTCAGCTTCACGGCCTTGTTCACCCGCTATTTCCGCGAGCGGCAACCCGACCAGCGACGGCGCATCCGGCTGCTGATTACGGGTCTGAACATCGGCTTGCTGCCGCTGGGCCTGATGGTCCTTTATTCCTTTTTGGCGAACAAGACGCTGGACGACATTCCGCAGGTGCTGCTGGTGCCGGGCCTGTTGCTGTTCACCTTTGTGCCGCTGACGCTCGCCTACGTGGTGCTGGTGGAGCGGGCGTTCGACGTGGGCGTGGTGCTGCGGCAGGGCTTGCAATACGCGGTGGCGACGCGCGGCGTGCAGGCGATCCGGCTGGGGATCATCGCCGCGCTGCTGTTCTATGCGTTTCGCATCGGCGGCGATACGACGCTGAATACGCCGCAGCGGCTGACGCGATTCTCGGTGGCAATCGGTGCGGCATTTCTGCTATCGCGGGCGTTTGTCCCTGTGCTGGCCTGGGTGGACCGGCGGTTCTTCCGCGAAGCCGTCGATACCGAACGGCTGCTGAACGAACTGCACAACAACGTCGTGCGGATTGTCGACCGGCGCGAGTTGCTCGAGACCGTCGCCGTGCGCGTCAGCGAAGCGCTGCATGTGCCCTGCGTGGCCGCACTGGTGCCCGTCAACGGTCATTTCGTGGCGGCGCATTCGATCGGCTGCTCGGCCGAGGCGAAGCTACCCGTGGAGTGCCGGCTCATCGAGCGGGTGCGCGGCGGCGTGCAAAGCATCGCGCAACTGCGGGTGCACGCGTCGAGCGAAGCGATCTTGCTGGAGCCCTTGAGCACGGAGTTGCTGTTACCGCTGGCGAATCAGGAACGGCTGCTCGGTTTGTTGAGCCTGGGCCCGAAGCAATCCGAAGAGCCGTACTCGCCGGCGGACTTGCGCTTGCTGACGTCGGTGGCGCGGCATGCGGGGCTCGCGCTCGAGAACAGCCGCCTGGCGAGCGCGGTGGCCGAAGAGGCGGCGCAGCGTGAACGCATCCATCGCGAGATCGAAATTGCGCGCGAAGTACAGGAACGGCTTCTGCCGCGCGAAGGTCCGCAGGTGACGGGGCTCGATTACGCGGGCCTCTGCCGGCCCGCGCTCACCATTGGCGGCGACTACTTCGATTACCTGCGCACTCCCACTGGTGAGATCGGCTTTGCGTTGGGCGACATTGCCGGCAAGGGCGTGCCGGCGGCGCTCCTGATGGCGAGCCTGCAGGCATCGCTGCGCGGGCTGACCGCGGGCGGCGTGGGCGATCTGCGCGAGCTGATGGCGAAGCTGAATACGCTGGTGTACGACGCAACGCCGAAGAACCGGTTTGCGACGTTCGTCTATGTTCTCTACGAGCCCCAGACGCGGCGCGCGCGGCTTTGCTCGGCGGGCCACAATGCGAGCGTGCTGGTGCGTCATGGGCAGGTGGAATGGATCCGGCCCAAGGGCATCGCCCTGGGACTGACGCGGCAGACGGCGTATGAGCAGGTGGAGATCGCGCTTGAGCCGGGCGACCGGCTGATCCTCTATACGGACGGCATCACCGAAGCGCGCGACGCCGAGGGTGAGGAGTATGGCGAGGCGCGCCTGGCGGAGCTGGCAGTGGGCTTGGGCGAGCTTTCGGCCGAGGAGAGTCTGCGGGCGCTGATTGCGGACGTGGATCGCTTTGCGGGCGAGACGCCGCAGCACGACGACCTGACGGCGATGGTGCTGCGGACGTAGCTTAGAAGACGATCGGGCGGCGCTCTCTGCTCGATTGATAGATGGCCTGAATCATCTGCACGACTTTGCGCCCCTCCCCGGCCGGTACCAGCAGCGGGCGGCCTTGCAGAATGGCTTGTAGGAAGTCCTCGATTTGCAGGCGATGGTAGTGCTGCGTGGGGTCGATGGAGTTGAAGCGCGCGGAGTCCTCGGCTTGGAAGCCAGGGAGCAGGGCTTGCTCGCCGGGAATGGTCCAGAGGTCGTTGACGGGGGGCTCGATGACATTCGACATGCCGGCGATGAAGGTGGCGCCGCCATCGGTCTGCGTGCCGACGGAGTAGCCATTCGAGCCGTGAATGTGGATCTTGGTGTGGATGCCCGGGTTCTGGCAAAGGCTGACGACGATGTTGCCCAAGCCGCCGTTGCGGAAGCGGATGGTGGCCACGGCCGTATCTTCCACTTCGACGTAAGGATGATTCAGGTTGGCCCACTCGCCGCTCACTTCCGCGATGGGGCCCATGATCCACTGCAGGATGTCGAGATGATGCGGCGACTGGTTGATCAGCACGCCGCCGCCTTCGGTGGACCATTTGCCGCGCCACGGGTCCGAACGGTAGTAGGCTTCGTCGCGCCAGCTGAACATGGCCACCGTGCCCAGGATCGGCTTGCCGATCTTGCCGGCATCGACGGCTTGCTTCATCCGCAACACGGGCTCAAAGAAGCGCCGCTGGCTGACGACGCCGAGCGTGACGTTGTGCTTCGCCGCGGCATCCATCATGCGGTCGCAATCTTCGAGACTGGCGGCGAGCGGCTTTTCCACCAGCACGTGGACGCCATGCTGAGCCGCGAGCACGGCCGGGTCCGCGTGGAGCGGATGCGGCGTGCAAATCAGGACGGCCTCGATGCCGGACTCTTTGAACATGGCGGCGGCGTCGGTGTATGGCTGGACGCCGTATTGCTGGGCAAAGGCGGCGGCACGTTCAGCGCTGAAGTCGCAGACAGCGGTGAAGTCCGATTCCGGAAGGTCGCGGAGAGCGGCGGCATGCAGGTGGCCGACTTTGCCGCAGCCGATGAGAGCGGTCTTCAGCTTCATGCGGCCTCCGGAAAGTAGCGGGCGCTCATCTCACGCAGGAATCGCAAGGACTCGGCCATCTCCTCCATGCCGTTCATACCGTCCTCAAGGCTGATCCAGCCCTGATAGTTGTGCGCGGCGAGGATGCGGAAGATGGCGTGATAGTCGTTCAGACCCTGGCCCGTGACGCCGTGCTTCAGGTTGGGCGAATAGCCGAGGGTGCCGTCGCTTTGGCGCAGGTCTTCGAGCGAGGCGCCGGGGACGAGGTAACGGTCGCTGGCATGCATGCTGACGACGCGGTCGGCGACGGCTTCAAGCAGTTCGACGGGATCGTCGCCGGCCACCAGGGCGTTCGAGGGGTCGTATTGCACGCCGAAGTGCTGCCGGTCCGGAATAGCTGCCAGCAGTTCGAGGAAGACGTCCTTTTTCTGGGCGAACTCGGGATAGCGCCAGAAGCCGTCCTTGTAGTGATTCTCGAGGCCGAGGACAATGTCGTTTTCACGCGCGATGGGCAGCAGCGCTTCGATCGATTCCACGCACCAGGCAAGGCCCTGCTCGCGGCTCACTTCGGGATAACGCTGGCCGCTCAAGACGCGGCAGACCGCACGAGGGCCACCCAGGCGCCGCGTGACTTCGATCATCGCCGCCTGACGGTCAAAGGACTTCTTACGGCCGTCGGCGTCCGGGTTGGTGAAGTCGGGCGAGCAGCACAGCATCGGCATGGCGAAACCCGCGCCCTGAATGGCGTCGCCGATGGAATCGAGGTAGGCGGGGTCGAGGCTGGTGAAGAAGCCGTCGTACATCTCGAGGCCGTCGGCGTCAAGGTCGCGGGCCATCTTGATCCAGTCGAAAACCGACATCGTGCGAGTACCGGCGATGTCATCCAGGTAGCATTTTGGGAAGGCGGAAAGCTTCATGCGCAATCCCCCAGTTTATTTCAGTGCCCAGTGGGCGACGGGTGCGGCACTTCGTCGGAAGTGGTGCCGGCGTCTTCGAGGAACGCTTCGCGATCAGGCCCTTCGAAGAGGCCGTAAAGCGTGGGCACGACGACCAGCGTGAGCAAGGTGGACGTCACCAGGCCGCCGATGACGACGATGGCGAGCGGCCGCTGGACTTCCGAGCCCGGGCCCGTGGCGAACAGGAACGGCACCAGGCCAAGCGCGGCCACGGTGGCCGTCATCATCACGGGGCGGAAGCGCATCTTGGCGCCTTCGACGATCGCCACTTCGCGCGACAAGCCCGTCTCGCGCAGCTTGCGAATGTAGCTCACCAGCACCACCCCGTTCAGCACGGCGATGCCCCACAGGGCGATGAAGCCCACCGAAGCGGGGACGCTCAAATACTCGCCGGTGAAGAAGAGCGCAAAGATGCCGCCGATGGAAGCGAACGGCAGCACCAGGATGATCAGCGAGGCGAAGCGAAGCGTGCCGAAGAGCAGGAAGAGCAGGAAGAAGATGGCGCCGATCGTCACCGGCACGATGATCATCAGGTGCTTCAGCGCGCGCTCCATGTTCTGGAACTGGCCGCCCCACTGCAGGTAGTAGCCGCTGGGGATCTTCACCTGCGCGCGGACCTTCTCCTGCAACTCGTTGACGAAGCCGCCCAAGTCCCGGTCCTGCACGTTGACCCCGACGACGATGCGGCGCTTGCCCGTATCGCGGTTGATCTGCGCCGGGCCCTCGACGACTTCTATCTTGGCCAGATTCTCCATCAGCACCCGTGAGCCCGTAGGCGTCACCATGACAATGTGGCGAATCTCGGGGATGCTGTCCCGCAGGACTTCGGGATAGCGAACGATGGCCTGATAGCGGCGCTCGCCTTCGTAAATATTGGTGACCACTTTGCCGCCCACGGCCGTTTCAATGACGTCGTGAACGTCGGCGGCGTTCAGCCCGAAGCGGGCGATGGCTTGACGATCGATGGCGATGTTGAGGTACTGCTGGCCGCCCACCCGATCGACGCGCGTGTCGCGCATGCCGCGAATGCTGCCGGCGACTTTGGCGATCTCGTTGGCTTTATCGATCAGGATGTCGAGGTCGTCGCCGAAGAGACGGACCGCGACATCGGCGCGCACGCCGGTCACCATTTCGTCCACGCGATCGGAGATGGGCTGCGCCATCACCAGGTTCACGCCCGGGATGATGGAGAGCTTCTGGCGAATCTGATCGGCGATGGTGTCCTGGTTCCAGCCCTTGGGCAAGTCATGAATGGGCTTGAGCGACGCGAGCACGTCGCCTTCGTTGGGCCCGGCGGGGTCGGCCAGCGACTCGCCGCGGCCGATGCGCGAGACCACGCCCTTCACGCCCGGAACCATCGTCATCAACTGCTGCGACTGCAACTCGAGCTTCATGGACTCTTCGAGCGAAATGTTCGGCACGCGGTCAATGTTGGGCGAAATGGTGCCTTCCTTCATCTCCGGGATGAAGGACGTGCCGAGGAACGGAAACAGCGACAGCGATGCGCCGAAGACGGCCAGCGTGAGGCCCACGGTGATCAGCCGATGCCGCAAGGCGAAGCCGAGCATCTTGAGATACGGGCGCTTCAGCCAACGCACCAGGAACGTGTCATCCTCGGAGCCGCCCTTCAGAATGAGAAACGAGAGCACCGGCGATAGGGTCAGCGAAAGCAGCAGCGAGATGCCGAGCGCAATGGCGATGGTGTAGGCGAGCGGCGCGAACATCTTCCCTTCCATGCCTTCCAGCGTCATCAGCGGCAGGAAGACCAGGATGATGATGCCGATGCCAAAGATGACCGGCGTGCCCACTTCATCAACGGCGTCGACCACGAGTTTGAATTTGCTCGAATTGCGATCATGGCTCAGCTTGCCGAAGACGTTCTCGACGACGACCACCGAGCCATCGATCATCAGGCCGATGGCGATCGCGAGGCCGCCCAAGGACATCAGGTTCGCCGAGAGGCCGTAGTGGTTCATCACGATGAACGTCAGCAGCGGCGTGAGGACCAGCGTGGCGATGACGATGAGGCTGGAGCGGAGGTCGCCCAGGAAGAGGAAGAGAATGACGACGACGAGCACGGCGCCTTCGAGCAGCACTTTGCTGACGGTCCACAGGGCGGCGTCGACCAGCTCAGAGCGGTCATAAAAGGGGACGATCTTCAAACCGCCCGGCAGCATGCCTTGCGAATTGATTTCGTCCACCCGCGCCTTGACGTTGCTGACGATCGACTTGGCGTTGCCGCCGGCGATCATCATCACCACGCCGCCCACGGCTTCCGTGTAGCCACCCTTGAGCATGGCGCCGGCCCGGACTTCTTCACCGAAGCGGACTTCGGCGACGTCGCGCACATAAACGGGCGTCGCACCGACTTCCTTCAGAATGATGTCGCCGATGTCGTCGAGATCGCGAATCAGGCCCACGCCGCGGATCAGGAACTGCTCGGCCGCCTGGGGCAGAATGCCGCCGCCGGAATTGGCGTTGTTGCGCGCGAGCGCGTCGCCGACCTCTTTCAGCGGCACGCCGTAGCTGCGCAGTTTGACGGGGTCGGCGAGGACTTGATACTGGCGCACGTAGCCGCCGGTGGAATTGATTTCGGCGACGCCGGGGATGGAGCGCAGCAGCGGCCGCACCACCCAGTCCTGCGTGCTGCGCCGCTCGACGAGTTCTTCTTTCGTCAGTGCGCGGCGGCCGTCGTCGGGGCGCTCGAGCGTGTATTGATAGACTTCGCCGAGCGCGGAGGAGACGGGTCCGAGAGTGGGCGTGATGCCTTCCGGGAAACGGTCTCGGGCTTCGCTCAGCCGTTCCATCACCAGTTGGCGGGCGAAGTAGACGTTGGTGGTGTCCGTGAATACCAGCGTCGTAAGCGAGAGGCCCGGCTTGGTGAGCGAGCGCATCTCGGTGAGCCCGGGCAGGCCGGTCATGGCGATTTCGACGGGCACCGTGACGAAGCGCTCGACTTCTTCGGGTGAGCGGCCAGGAGCTTCGGTGGCCACCTGCACCTGAATGGTCGTGACGTCCGGGAAGGCGTCCACCGAGAGATTGCGCGCGGCGTTATAGCCGAAGACGCCGCAGGCCGCGGCGATCACGGCGACGACGATGCGCTGCCGAAGGATCGATTGAACCAGGGCGCGCAGCATTTACTGGCCCTGCACCAGCAGCAGCCGGCGTTGGTTATTGAGATGGAAGGCGCCGTCAAGGACGATGCGTTCACCGGGCTTCACGCCGTCTTCGAGGACACGGTCCGCCCCGAACTCGGCCCCGATGGTCACCTTGCGGAGCTCGAACCTGTTGGCGGCCGTTTGGACGAAGACGTGGTCCTGATTATCCTCGCGCACGATCGCGGTGACGGGCACCACACGTTCGCGTTCGGCGCCGTCC
The DNA here is from genome assembly GCA_044226365.1 of Bryobacteraceae bacterium. Lineage (GTDB taxonomy): Bacteria > Acidobacteriota > Terriglobia > Bryobacterales > Bryobacteraceae > JALHNI01. The sequence goes on along the minus strand of JBGAHE010000040.1, from coordinate 18,883 downwards.
TGCACGGTGATCGTCGCCAGCATGGCGGGCTTGTATTTGCGTTTCGGGTTCGGCAGATTCATGCGGGCGCGCACGGTGCGCGTGGCCGGCGTCACGATGGCGCTGACGAAGGAGAGCTGCCCGTGGATCAGGTGGCCGGGCATGGAGGCGATTTCCGCTTCCACGGTCTTCCCCGGCTCCAGACCGCTGGCCGTCTGCTCGGGGACGTCAGCCACCAGCCAGACGTTTGACAGGTCTGCGAGAACGAACATCGTTTCCGACGATTGGGCCATCTGGCCGATGGTGAAGATCTTCTCCATCACAATGCCGTCGATCGGCGCGTGGATCTTCATGTTGGAGTTCACGCGGCGTGTCTTTTCGATGTCGGCGACTTCTTCGTCGGTCATGCCAAGGACGCGCAGCGAGTCCTGCAGCGAGTTGACTTCGGCGGCGGCCTGGACCGCTTCGGACTCGCGGCGTTGCAGTTCGGCTTCGCCAATCACGCCCGCGCCCAGCAATTGTTTGGCGCGCGCCACCGCCCGGTCACAAAGCTGGCGCTGATTCGCAGCTTTCAAATAGGCGAACTGAGCGTCCGAGAGTTCGGTGCTGCGGATGGCGGCGATCACCTGACCACGACGGACGCTTTGGCCTTCCGTAATGTCGAGTTCCGTGATCCGGCCCGAGAGCGGCGCGCTGACGCGGGCAATGCGCGTGCCGTCGGCTTCCACGCGGCCGGCCACTCGTAAGGTGCCGCGCACGCTCTTGGTGACCGGCTCGCCGATCTTGAGCATGTTCAGCAGATGTGGCTGAGCCTCAATCGACAATGGGTCGCGCGCGGGCTTGGTGGCGGCAGCCGTAGTGGACGTGCCGCTGGCTTTGCACCCGCAAAGGGCGGCGGCGATCAGCAAGGGTAGCAGGATCTTCACGGGCGTGCTCCAGGGAGGGGAATGTCGAGCGCTTGCAGTTGTTGCAATTCAATCAGCGCGGCTTGACGGTCGTACTGGGCGTTCAGGAAATCGGTGCGGACACTGCGCAGCACGCGCTGCGCGTCCAGGACTTCGATGATGCCGCGCTCGCCAAAGCGGAAGGCGGCTTCGGCGGCGGCCACGGCGGCTTCGGCGCCTTGCAGCACGCCCTGTTCAAAGCTGGCCACCTGTTGGCTGGCGACCTCATAAAGACGATACGCGCGCTCCAGGGCGCCGCGAATCTCGAGGCGGCGATAGTCCGCCGCGGCTTTGGCCTGGTTCAGGGCGGCCACCGCTTCGCCGATGGGGCCTTGCCGCTTGTTCCAAATGGGCATCGGAATCGAGACGCCCAGGCGGAAGAAGCCTAAGTCAGGCTGATTCTCGTACTCGGCGCGGACCGACGGCTGCGGCAATCGCAGCGCCTGTTCAGCCTTCACGCGGGCTTCGCTGCGCCGCACTTCGGCATCGGCCTGCGCAATCGCCGGATGGCGGCCAAGGGTGTCGGCCAGCAACTGGTCCAGCGGCGGCATCAGGGCCGGCGGATCGAGCGTACCCACCGGATCGAAGTCCGTGCCCAGCGGCGCGTTCATCGACGAGCGCAGCGACGAGATCGCCGTCAGGTAACGCAACTGCGCGCTGCGGGCCATCGTCCGCGCCGTAGCGACTTCGGCTTCGGCGCGCGTGAGCTCCAATTGTGCCGCTTCCCCGACGTTCACCTGCACCTGCACCCGGCGGCGCAATTCTTCATTGAAGCGGAGCGTCTCGTTGGTGAGTTCCACCTCGCCCCGCCGGCGCAGGATCTCGTAGAAAGCCTGCTTCACGGCGCCGCGGATCAGGCGACGCGTTTCGAGCAGCACCAGTTCACTGCTCTCCTTCCCGATCCGCGCGGCCTGCATGCGCGTCCGGCGGACGACGGGCAGTTCGAGCTGTTGCGAGGCCGAATAGTGCTGAAGCAGACCGGCGGGACCGGGCGGGTTGAAACTCATGCGCCCATACTGGCCACCGGTCATGATATTCAGTTCCGGATTCGGATAGGCGCGGGCGGTGACGATGCCGGCGTCGGCGCCTTCGATCAACGCGGTGGCGGCGCGAAGCTGCGGATGGTTTTGTTCCGCCAGTTCCAGGGCCTGTTCCAGCGTCAAACGCTGAGTGGTTTGGGCGAGGGCCGATGAGCCCAGTAGGGCGAGCCAGATAAATTTTGCAGAATCCATAGGACGCAAAGTCGTTCCATGCAAGCCATGAGCGACGGGGCAGGCTGGTGGCTCGGTGGATCCGACCCACGAATGTACTTTTATTAATCTATCACGGAATGCTTTTAGGCCGTGGTCGAGGCGGCACGGGAGAAGGAGCCCCGGCTCAAGTAGGCGTCGAGGTCGACATTCAGAGCCGCCACCGAGGGGAAGCGCTCTTCGGGCCGCGGCGCCATGGCGACGGCACAAAGCCGGTTGAGTTCGGCGTCAGACGAGGGCGGGGGCGGAGCTGCGAGGGCGGCGGAACGGCGGGAGGCGTCGTGGGGCAGGCGGTCAGCGAGGAGTTCGTAGAGGAATACCCCGAGAGAGTAGATGTCGGTGCGGACGCCGGTGGCTTCGCCGCGCAGTTGCTCGGGGGCCGCGTAGGAGCGGGTCATCCACCGGGAGCCGGGACTGGGGGCGGACGAGTCCTGGGAGGCGTCGACATGCTTGGCGATACCGAAGTCGAGGAGTTTTACGACGCCCGCGGCGGACACCAGCACGTTCGATGGCTTCAGGTCCCGATGGACGAGGTGATGGTCGTGGGCGTGTTGGACGGCGGAGCAAAGGGAGCGGAATAGCCTCAGCCGGGCTGGGATGTCGAGTTGATATTCTCGACAGTGCTTAGTCATCGAAAGGCCGTCGACATACTCCATGGCGAACCAGGGCGTGTCATCGACTGGCGCGTGCGCTTCGTATAAGCGCGCAATGTGGGGATGGGTAAGTTCGGCGAGCGTGCGTTGTTCAAGAATAAAGCGCTCGCGGCGAGTGTGGGAAATCCAAGCATCGCGGAGGACTTTCACGGCCGCCGTCTGATTGGTTTGCTGATGCTGAGCCAGATAGACGACCCCCATGCCGCCTTCGCCGAGTAACTTGACTAATTTGTAAGGGTGAAACTTCTGTTGGTCGACTGGCGAATGCAGAATCGCGTTGGCTAATTCAGCAAGTCCGCGGTTGAAGAGGTGAACTGGCTGCGCGTCTTCGCCAAGCATGGCGCGCACGTCAGCGATGAGGCTGGGGTCTTCCGCACATTGGTCGAGGAAGCCGGCGCGGGCCGGCTCGGGAAGTTCCAGCGCTCGATGAAACAAGGCTTGTAGCCGTTCCCATCGTTCCGGTGCCAAGTTGGGTGTGCCTCCGGGCCCTCTGATCAGGACGCGTTACCGCCGCCGCAGTTCGCTGGAGAGCCAGGCTTTGGCGGCTCGCCAGTCGCGGGCAACGGTTTCTTCGGAAATATTCAAGAGCGCGGCGGTTTCCGCCACGTCGAGCCCGCCGAAGAAACGGGCTTCCACCACTTGCTCCTGCCGGGGATTGAGTTGAGCGAGTTCGTGGAGCGTCATATCGAGCAGCAACAATTCTTCATTGCTGGTGGTCGCGACTTCCGGCCAGTCGTCGAGCGAGATACAGATGGTGCCGGCGCCTCCCCGTTTCTCCGCCTGCCGGCGGCGAGCTGCTTCCACCAGGACCTGTCGCATGGCCCGGGCTGCAACCCGTTTGAAGTATAGCGGGGAGGTGCCTTCAAAGGAAGATGAATTCGCTAATTTCATGAACGCTTCGTGAACCAGAGCCGTGGGGTTGAGCGTTTCGCTGGGATCATTGCGGCGGACCGCGAGCGCCAGGCGCCGGAGCTCTTCATACGCGAGGACAAACAAATCATCGATGACGGCTTTTGGTTCCACAGCTACCTTTACAAAAAAAGTTATTCAGACCGCTGACAGTTTGTCGATGACTTTCACGCAATGTCTGGATGAGATGTTAACAGCGCCGAATCCCGGTGAATCATAACATCGGCGAACGACGGCTGCAATGCATCTAGCTCATCTGGAGTTATATGCGTAAACGGTCCGCCGAACGCCAGAAAAAAGCCAATCAAGCGGCAGTAAATCAATACTGGCGCGGTTTATGAGCTTGCAGAAAGCGGAGCGGAGTCGCAGGAGGACGTCTCCGTGGAATGCAGAGCACCAACGCAGTGGAGCGGTCACGGGAGTGTAATGCAGCCGAGGTCAGTAACACTTTCTAAGTAGTACGAGTAGTACTTATGGGAAGTGCCTGAAGTTTAGGTTGCGTTTGTTTCATCTGCTCTATGTGGCGGCGGTTGTAGTTGAGTCGAAAGTAACTTACCTAAGGAGTGTTCAGTGAAACGTACCTTTTTTGCGATCAGTGCCCTTTTGTTGGGCTCGGTAGCCTCGAATGCGCACGCGCAGTGTCCCGCTAATCCCCTCAACACGCTCACCGGCAACTACACGTTCTCGGTGGAAGGCGTGCTGCCCTATGTGTATGGCATCACCGGCGTGATGAAGACGTCCCAGGGCGTCGATCGCGCGGGCAATCCCATCGGCATCCTGACGATCACGGCGAGCTCGTACTACCGGAACTCGTATACCCGTCTCGAAACCGACATCGGCCGGTATCAGATCAACTCGACGTGCACCGGCGGCACGCTGACGTTCAACCTGTCCTCGCGCCCGATGCAGTATGACTTCTGGCTGTTCGATGGCGGCAAGCGGATCGTGATCATCAGCACGATCAACGGCTACCAGGCCACCGGCACGGCTTCCCCGGCTCCCTCGGGCTGCCCGGCCGGCTTGACCAACCCGCTCGAACTGCAGCTCGGCAAGTGGACCTTCACCGGCCGCGGCATCGAGCAGTATCCGAACTATGCCATCGCCGGCATCTACAACGCTGCTCTCGGCACCGACCGGGGCGGCAATCAGATCGGCGTGCTGTCGATCACGGCAACCTCCAACCTGGCTTCCGAAGGTTCGGTGACGCGTCTTGAAGGCGACACCGGCCGGTTCCAGGCCTGGGCGGATTGCTCCGGCGGCACCCTCACGTTCAACCTGTCTTCGCGCCCGGTGCAGTTCGACTTCTGGTACCACGATGGCTTCCAGCACCTGAACTTCATCAGCACGAACGCGGTTCCCGTGCTCGGCTGGGCCAACCGCTAAGCGACACTCCAGTTCAGCCGAAAACGCCGCCCCGCTACCCGCGGGGCGGCGTTCTTATTTGCGATAAACTACCCGAGTGGGCGGAGCGCCCGCGACGATCTCTCCGCGGAAATCTGCCACATTTCCGCCAACCACAAAAATTCCGCCTCAATTTCCGTTGTTCACGTTGGGAGCCTCCAATGAGCCGCTACTTCCTGCTACTTACGATGTCCTTTGGACTGGCCTATGGCCAAGCCGGCAAACCTGCCGTCAAGGCGGCCGCCCCCGCCGCCAAGCCGGCGGCGCCGGCGGTCGACCCGATGATCGACTCGGTGATCCAGTTGAAGAAAGCCGGCATGGGCGATGACCTGATCATTAAGGGCGTCCTCAAAGAGAAGCGCGCCGTGACGCTCGGCGTCAACGAAATGAAGATGTTGAAGACGGCTGGCGTCTCTGACCGCGTAATCGGCGCCATGATGGACCCGGATTCCGCCGGCGGCAGCGCCCCGGCCCCGGCCGCCGCTCCGGCCCCGGCGCCGACCACCTCTGTCGTGGTGAGCGCGCCCCCGCCGCCGCCCGCCCCGACGGGCCCCTTAAAGCGCCGCTTGGCGGTGAACGACTTTGACTACTCCACCGTCCAGACCTCCGTGCAGGCCATCTTCAACACCCAGGTCGACATCGGCAAGGGCATCCGCGCCCTGCTGACCAACCGCCTGCAGCAGGCGGGCAAGATCACCGTGCTCGAACGCGCCGCGATCGCCAAGGTGATGGCCGAGCAGGACTTCGGTGCCAGCAACCGCGTCAAGAAGGGCACCAACGCCAAAATCGGCCGCATTCTGGGCGCCGACGCCATGCTGCTGGGCGACATTGTCGCCTTCGGCCGCGACGATCGCGACAAGCGCGTCGACGTCAGCGCCGCCACCACCCGCATTCCCAAATTTGGCGGCATGCTGGGCGGGATGCGCGTGGGCAAGAAGGAAGAGAAGGCCGTGGTGGTGATCGCCTATCGCATCGTCGATGCCGAAACCAGCGAAGTGATCGAAAGTGGCGAAGCCCGCGGCGAAAGCAAGCGCGAGAGCAAGGGCATGGGCGGCCTGTTCGGCATGGGCGGCACGGTCGCCGGCGGCAGCGTCGACATGACCAGCAGCAACTTCGCCCAGACGATCATCGGCGAAGCCGTGATTTCCGCCTGCGACCAGTTGGGCGAGAAGATGAACGCCAAGATCCCCACCTTGCCGGTGCGCGAGTTCGATATCGAAGGCCGCGTGGCTGATGTGTCGGGCGGCCAGTTAACTTTAACCGTCGGCACCAACGACGGCGTGTCAGTCGGCGACGTTTTTGACGTGTATAAGGTGCTGGGCGAAGTGCTCGATCCGATTACCAAGGAAGTGCTCGACATCAAGACGGAGCGCATCGGCGAAATGCGGATCGCCACCGTACGCGAGAAGATCGCCATCGGCGCCTACACCGGCACCAAGGCCGACGTCGGAGCTTTAGCCCGCAAGCGGAAATAACAGGAGACCTCCATGAAGCGAACGATTTTGTTGTTGGCGGCGCTCGGCGCGAGTGCCTTTGGCCAGTCCAAGCGGTCCGTGGCGATTGAACCCTTTGACTATTCGACGGTGATGACCGCGACCCAGGCCATCTTCGGCACCCAGGTGGATGTGGGCCAAGGCATCAGCGCGCTGTTGACGTCGCGCATCTCGCAGGATGGCAAGTTCACCGTGGTGGAGCGCCGCAAGGTAGCCAACATCATGAAGGAGCAGGACTTCGGCGCCAGCAACCGCGTCAAGAAGGGCACCGGCGCGCGCATTGGCCAGATTCGCGGCGCCGACTTCACGCTGATGGGCGACATCGTCGTCTTCGGCCGTGACGATCGCCGCGTGGGCGGCCAGGGCGGCGTTGCCATCGGCGGCACCGGCGGCGCGGCCGGCTTATCGAAGAGCACCGGCAAGGCCGTCGTGGTGCTGGCCTATCGCCTGGTGGACAACGAATCGTCCGAAGTGCTCGCTTCGGGCGAGGCGCGCGGCGAATCGCAGCGCACCAGCAAGAACGGCATGGCCGGCTTCTTCACTGGCGGCACGCTGGTGGGCGGCAGCTTCGGCTCGAACGCGTCGAACTTCGGCGAGACCATCATCGGCGAAGCCGTCATCGACGCCGTCAGCAAGCTTTCCGCCGACCTGAGCAATCGCGGGGCAAGCGCCGCTTCCTCGGCCAAAGACGTGGAAGTGGAAGCGATGGTCGCCGACGTATCGGGCGCCAGCCTCACGATTAACGCCGGTTCCGCGGCGGGCATCGTCAACGGCATGAAGCTCACCGTTTTCCGCAAGGGCAAAGAGATCAAGGACCCCGCCACCGGCGAAGTGCTCGACGTCCAAACCGACCGCATCGGCGAACTGGTGATCACTTCTGTCCGCGAGCGCATCGCGGTGGGAAACTATTCCGGCGGCGCGGCGAAAGTGGGCGACATTGTCCGCAACTGACGGGTTCAGTGAACTGACATGACCAATCTGTTCATCCTCGCGCTTGCTTTTGGCCAGTATACGGCCCAACATGACGCGCTCGACCGGAACCTCACCGCCTGGCAAACCCAGGGCGCCACCGTGCCGGACGACGTGCTGATGATGCGGGCCAATACGATCGGGAACAGCTTCCAAGGCTTTGTGCCGATGCTCGGCGGCTTCACCCCCGGCGACTATCAGCGCAATCGCGAACTGGCGCGCCGCAGCCTTGCCTGGCTCGCCATGGTGGAGCCGCGCGCGTACGCGAACCCTGCCCTAGGCCGTAGCTTCGCCGGCGTCTACAGCCAGCTCGGCGACTACCAGAATCGGCCGGCCTTGCGTTCCTACGGCTACACCGCCGGCGCGGCGTTCGGCTACGCTGGCGCCGGACGCATCTCGCGGCGCATGTATCTGGGCGGTTTCGGGTCCGAACGCGACGTCGAGCGCTACGCCCTCCAACTGGCGACGATGGGCGCCGGCTATGGCTACGGTTACGGCTACGGCTTCCGTCCGCGCGTGCGGGCTCCCGAAGGTCTCGAAGCCGCGGACTTTGGCCCCGTGCCCGACAACGGCCGCAAGCCACTGCCCTTACCGCGCGTCGACCTCGCCAAGCTCACCGCTGAGCAGCGCGCCGCCTGGGACGATCTGCGGCCGCAGTTCATTGCCGTCTCCAATCGCGTCTTCCGCTCGCAACAGAATATGGATGCGCTCGCGCAGCGCCTGCGGCGGCAGGGCATGGACCTGAACGCCTCGGACCTCGCCACTACGTATCAGATGGACGGCTTCCTTCAGGATTGCGCCGCGCTGATTGAAGCCGGCGACTTCGCCCAGGCCAAGGTCGCGCTGGACCGTGCCACCTACCTCTGCAATAAGCTCAAGTCAGTGGGCGGCGGCTGAGTTCGCCCGCTCGATGTACGTCCGTTCGTAGTAATAGAGCAAGCCGTCTTCGGCCCCCACCAGCAGGTCCAGCTTGCCGTCGCCATTCCAATCGGCGGCGTTCGGCGTGGGGTTATGGCCGGTGAGCGGCGCCTTCAGGATCGTGCCGCGATTGCGCATCACCGGTTTCGCCTGCGTGCCTTCGTTTTCGTAGAGCAGCGGGCCGTTGTCGGAGTCCGTAATCAGGTCCAGATCGCCGTCGTTGTCCCAATCCACCAGATCCACCTTGCGGCGGCCGCTGGAGCCCGCATAGCCGGTGGAGAGGCGCAGGAAGCGTCCGTTCGGCTCCACGAAGATGCGTTCCGGCGGCAGCAGCACCAGATCGCCGTCCCGCTTCTCGCGACGGTAGAGCGCCAGATAGCCGCGCCAGTCGAGCATCACCAGATCGGTGAGTCCATCGCGATTCCAATCCACCATGCGCGGCGTGGTGCGCCATTGGGTCACCAGTTGCTTGGGCTTCGGCGTCCACCAGACCCAGCTCGGCTTGGGCGCCGGCCCCGTCCACTCCACCTCCACGCTTTGCGCAGCCGCGAGCGTCGGCGCCGTCCGCGTACCCGTGTTGTGATACCAGACCACGTCGCCCCAGATGTCGTTCACCATCAGGTCCGGCAATCCGTCGCCGTCCCAATCCGCCACCGACGGATTCGTGTAGCCCCACTTCGCTTCGGCCGGGCCCTGAATCGACCCATTCGCGCCAGCCACGCGGCGGATCACCTTGCCCGCCGCCGTCAGGTTGCCGCGATCCGTAAACGCCGGCCGCTCGCGCGTGCCCGTGTTCTCGAAGTATTGGACATAGCCGGCCGAGTTGCCGATGATCAGGTCGAGCTTCCCATCGCCATTCCAGTCGAAGGCGACCGGCCGCGCCAGCGACAGGCTCTTGACGAACGGATCCACCTGCTCGAGATACACCGGCTGCTGCTGCGGATGCACCAGCGCGACGCGGCCGCCCTCCTCGCCCACCAGCAGCGACGGCGGCCCCTGCTTTTGCCAGCGGAAGGCGCGCGGCTGAATCATGCACAGGTCCATGCGGAAGTCGAATGGCCTGGGCGTCGTCTCGCCGGGCTTGAGCAGAAACACCTGGTCCAGGAAGTTGGCGAGCACCAGGTCCAGCCGTCCGTCGCCATCCCAGTCAATCGCGTTCGGCGCGGGCGTGCCGTATTGGTCCAGCGGCAGCTTCACCGGTGTCACGAACTTGGGCGTCTGACTGGTCCCCAGGTTGCGCCAGAAGTAGACGTAGCCGTGCAACGGGCCGCGCTGCCACTCGCCGCGATCGGACCAGGCGTCGTCCCAGCCGTAGTCGCGCCAGTCGCTCACGCCGTTCAGGATGTCCACCTTGCCGTCGCCATCCCAATCGACGGGGAACCAAAGGTCGTCGCGTCCCACGTGGTAGGTGCGCGGTAGTTCGAGCTTCACGGGCTGCGAAAGCTGATGGCGCTTCAGGTCGTTGAAGTAGCCGCCGGAGTAAACCAGGTCGGGCTGGCCGTCGCCGTTCATGTCGCCGACGACGGGGTCCTTCACGGCCGGCCCCCACCAGACGGGGCGGTCGTAGAGCGGGGCGTCGTTGGTGCCGAGATTGTGCAGGTAGTAGATGCCGTTGAACGGCCGGTCCGGGCAGTTGGCGATCAGGTCCCAACGGCCGTCGTTGTCGTAGTCGATCACGCCGGGGTGCGCATAGAGCCCGACGCCCAGGGGGCCGCGGGCGCCCGGATGGCCGAGCGTGACGCGGTCGCCGGTGCCCACCATGGCGGGCTCGGTTTCGCGCGTGCGGCCGTCGAAGGAGATGCGGTAGGTGCCCGGGCCCAGCGACAGCCACGAAATGCGCGCCTTCGGCCGGCGCCACTCCACTTTGGCCGGGGCGGGGCGGCCGTCGAGCGTCACGCGGACCCGGTCGGGGTCAAAGCCCGCCGGCGCGTCCAGGTCCGCCCAGGTGGGGAACCCGGCAGGTGTGCTGCTGCTGACGGTCTGCGCCAGGGCGGCAAAAGTCGTGACGACGAGGAACGCAAGTACGCGGGGAGTGACTGATTTCATGGCAATTCGACCTTTCGCCGCGGCGGGTAACTGCCCCGGGCGACTACTTTCGCCAGGATCGCACGGTGCGCCAGTACTGGATGGCCTGGGGTAACTGCTGCCCGGCCGAGCCGGCGGGAAATAGGCGGAATTTGGCGGAAGGTGTATACTGTGTTTAGTAGCGAACCAGTGGAGTCGGCGAGAGCCGACTTTTTTATTGGTGACGTTTGGTAAGCCAGTTGAATCTAAAGGATTGAGGCTTTAGTTGATTTTTCTGCCAGATCAACGCTTGATTTCGAGCACGGAACCCGTCTGGGCCTTCCGTCTCACCCGCCTGGGGCCGTTCCGGGCGTAAGCCCAACCTTTCGGCTCGTCCTGTTTTTCCATTCGAAAGTGCAATTTGTGAACTCGTGAGGGCAAACCTATGGCCAGCATCTATCAGTCAATTGAAATTCTAAGTAAAGAGAAGGGCATCGACCGCCAGATCATTCTGGATGCGGTGAAAGATGCCATGGTGCTGGCGGCCAAGAAGCATTTCAAAACCAACGAAGAACTCGAAGCCGACTTTGATCCCCGAACTGGCGCCGTGCAGATCTATCTGTTGAAGAAGGTCGTGGAGAATGTGGAAGATCCGCTGAACGAAGTGACGCTGGATCAGGCCCGTAAGTTGGATAAGAATGCCGCGGTCGATACGACCTTACGCATCCCCAAACCCACCGACGCTCTGGGCCGCATTGCCGCGCAGATGGCCAAGCAGGTGATCCTGCAGAAGGTCCGCGAAGCCGAACGCGAGAACGTCTATGTCGAGTTTGCCGACCGTGTCGGCGAGTTGGTGAACTGCGTCGTGAAGCGCGTCGAAGGTCCGGACCTGGTGGTCGACATGGGCAAAACCGAAGCGCGCATCCCGAAGAAGGAGCAGTCGCGCCTGGAGAGCTTCTCGGTGGGCGAGCGCGTGCGCGCCGTCATCAAAGCGGTGGATAAGACCGGCAAGAACGCGGGCGTGCTGATTTCGCGTGCCGACGGCATGCTGGTGCAGCGCCTGTTCGAACAGGAAGTGCCCGAAATTTACGACGGCACGGTGGTGATCCGCGCGTGCGCGCGTGAAGCCGGCGAGCGGACCAAGATTGCCGTTCAGTCGCGCGACCGCGACGTCGACTCGGTCGGCGCCTGCGTCGGCATGAAGGGCATGCGCGTGCAATCGATCATCCGCGAACTGCGCGGCGAGAAGATCGACATCATCGAATACAGCGAAGACCCGGTCTCGTTTGCCACCCACGCGCTGAGCCCCGCGAAAATCAGCCGCGTGAATATCTTGGACATCGAAGGCAAGCACATGGAAGTGATTGTCGACGACACGCAATTGTCGTTGGCCATCGGCAAGCGCGGGCAGAACGTCCGCCTGGCCGCCAAGCTGCTCGGCTGGAAGATCGACATCAAGAGCGAAGAAGAGAAGCGGCAGGAAGCCGAAAGCGCGCTCAATGCGATTACGATGTCCGGCGCGCCGATTTCCGTCCTGTTGGATCATGGCGTCACTGACGCTTTGGTGGAGAGCCTCATTGCGAGCGGCGTCTCCACGGTGGAACGTTTAGGTTCGATGACGCCGGAAGAATTGCTGGCCGTCGAAGGTGTGGATCAGGAAGGTCTGGAGAAGATCGGGATGGCGGTCAACAGCTATTACGGTCAATACGATCAGGCCCAGGAGCCGGCGGCGGAAACGCCCGCCGACGAGGAAACTGTGGAAACTGCGGCTGCCGAGCAAGACCCGGAAGCTGTGGAAACAGAGACGAGTGCCGGATCCGTCGAAACGATTGAAGGCTCGATGGATGAATCTGCTACGATAAAAAACGCTGAAACAGAACCGATTAGCTGAGTCCCGGATCAGCAAAGCGGCGGCGTTGCCAGGTATTGGCGAGAGGACAGTGACAGCGGGTAGTTTCATTCCCGTGATGCTATGAGTACGATTCGTATAAATGAACTCGCGCGCGAACTCGAGGTGCCCTCCCGCACCATCATCGAGTCGTTGGGCGAGTTCGGCGTCGCTGACAAGAAGACTCACTCGAGCGCGATCGAACCCGATCTCGCCGGGAAGATCCGTGCCCATTTTGCCGAAGGGCTCGATGCCCGCCGGGCTGCCGCCGGAAGTGCGTCCGGAGACGCGCGTCCCGACTTCCCTGAGCACGAAGCGGAAGAAGCCGCCCCTGTGAAGTCTGAACCTGTCCGCACCGAACCGGTGCGCGCCGAAGCTCCTAAGCCCGAAGCCCCCAAATCCGAAGTGCCGAAGCCCGAACCTCCCAAGGTCGAGGCCGCCAAACCTGAACCGTTGAAGTCTGAAGCCAAACCTGAAATCAAGCATGCCCCCACGGGGCATGTGCCGTCGATCCCGATGCCGCCCGTGCGGTCGTCGATGCCCGTGCGTCCGCCGTTGTCGGGCGGAGCACCCTCGATTCCGATTCCTCCGCGCGTGACGCCGACTCCGCCGGCGGCCCCTCCGGCGCCGCCCGCCGCGCCCCCGGCTCCGGCCGCCCAGGCTGCGGCTCCCCCAGCTCCGGCCGCGCCGGCGCCTCCGGCTCCGCAGGCGGCCCCTTCGGCCCCCGCTCCGTCGATCCCGGCGCCGCCCATTCCCGCAGCTCCGGCTCAGCCGGGTCAGGCTCCCGTTTCCCGCGCGGCGACGCCCAGCGCGCCGCAGCGTCCGAGCGACGCGCCCTTGATGGCGCGTCCGCCGCTGCCTCGTCCTCCGGCGATTCCGGCTGCCCCCGCGGCGCCGGCTCCGTCGGCTCCTGGTTCTGGTGATCGTCCGATGGCGGCCCGTCCGCCTCAAGGCCCGCGGGCTCCGCTGCCCGGACAGGGTCCGCGGGCGCCGCTGCCTCCGGAAATGCCGCGTCCGACGATTGCGCAGCCGCCGTCGCCCTCCGCGCCTGGCGCTCCCAGCGCTTCGCCCGGTTCTCCGCGTCCCAGTGCGTCCCCCGGCGCTCCGGCCATTCCGCGTCCGCCGGTTCGTCCCAGCGCGCCTCAGCCGTATCGTCCGCCGAGTGCGCCGTCGATTCCTCGTCCCCCGGTGAGCGCGCCTCCCGGACAGGTTTCTCCGTTGCCTTCTTCGAATGCGCCGGCTTCGCCGCCCGCGCCGTTCAACCCGCCGCAGGGTGCCCAAGGCCGTCCGCTCGCCGGACAGCCGGCCGCGCGCCCGGTGGTCCCGCCGCGCCCGGACATCCTGGCGCGTCTGCAGCAACAGAATCAGCCGAAAGCGGCGCCGGGGGCTCCGGCCCGTCCGGCCATGCCGACTCGTCCCGCCGCTCCGGTGCCGGGACAACCGATCTATCGCGGACCCATGCGTCCGGGGCAAGGCTTCCCGCCCCGTCCCGGGGCGCCCGGCAGTGGTCCCGGGCAGCCGATGGGCGGCCCCGGTGGCCGTCCGGGCATGCGTCGTCCGCTGCATCCCACCACGCCGCTGCGTCCGGAAGCCAATGTCGCTGCGCCCACCGAGGCCGGCCGCCGTCATGCTACCAAGCCTGCCGCGCGCAAGCAGCAGCAGAAGGAAGAGCAGGAGGGTCGGCTGCAGTTCCGCGCCAAGCGCGAGGAATCGATTGTGGCGACCAATTCGGAAATCACGATTTCCGAAGGCATTACCGTCAAGGGCATCTCCGAAAAGCTCGGCGTGAAGACCGCGCTGGTCATCAAAAAGCTGGTGGACATGAAGGTGTTCGCCACCATCAACCAGCCGCTCGACCTCAAGGTCGCCGAAGAGCTCGCCGCCGCGTTCAAGTCGCAGGCGACGCGCATGAGCTACGAAGAAGAGACGACCTTCAATGAGGAGATCGAGGAATCGACCTCCGACCTGCAGACGCGTCCGCCGGTGGTGACGATCATGGGCCATGTCGACCATGGCAAGACGTCGCTGCTCGATGCGATTCGCACGGCCAACGTGGCTTCGCGCGAAGCGGGTGGCATCACCCAGCACATCGGCGCTTATCAGGTGGAAAAGAACGGGCAGAAGATCACCTTCATCGATACGCCTGGCCACGAAGCCTTTACCCGCATGCGTTCGCGCGGCGCCAAGGTCACCGACATCGTCATCCTCGTGGTGGCGGCCGATGACGGCGTGATGCCGCAGACGCTCGAAGCGATCGACCACGCCAAGGCGGCCAAGGTGCCGCTGATTGTGGCGATCAACAAGATTGACAAGCCGGGCGCCACGCCCGAGCGCATCAAGCAGCAACTCTCTGATCGCGGCCTGCTGGCCACCGATTGGGGCGGCGATATCGAAATGATTCCCGTTTCGGCGAAGACGCAGTCGGGCATCGATACGCTGCTCGAAACGATTCTGATCGTCGCGGAAATCGCGAACCTCAAGGCGAACCCGAGCCGGCAGGCGCTGGCGACGGTGCTCGAAGCTCAGCTCGATCGCGGCCGTGGTCCGGTGGCGACCGTGCTGGTGCGCAACGGTACGCTCCGGGTGGGCGATTACTTCATCTGCGGTTCGGTCTTCGGCAAGGTCCGCGCGCTCAACGGCGATCGCGGCGAGCAGTTGAAGGAAGCCGAACCCTCGAAGCCCGTGGAAGTGCTGGGTCTCGAGGAACTCCCCGAGATCGGCGATACCTTCCAGGTGGTCACCGACACCACCAAGGCCAAGCAGATCGTCATGTTCCGCGAAGGCAAGGCCCGCGACATCGACATGGCGCGCCGCAAGCGTCTCTCGCTCGAACAGTTCCATCGCCAGATGAACGAAGGCGATTCGAAGGAACTCAACGTTATCATCAAGGCCGACGTGGGCGGCTCCGCCGAAGTGCTGGGCGACACGCTCGCCAAGCTCTCCACCGAACAGGTGGCCATCCGCGTCATCCACACCGGCGTGGGCGCGATCACCGAAACCGACGTCCTCCTGGCGACGGCTTCGAACGGCATCATCATCGGCTTCAATGTCCGTCCCGAAAAGACGGCCAAGACGCTGGCGGACAAAGAGAAGATCGACATCCGCTTGCACTCGATCATTTACGAAGTGGTCGACGAGATCAAGAAGGCGATGACCGGCATGCTCGAGCCGGTGGTCCGCGAAACCTACCAGGGCCGCGTGGAAATCCGCGAGGTCTACAAGATCACTAAGGTGGGTCAGGTAGCCGGCTGCTACGTCCAGGACGGGTTTGTGACGCGGAATAGTGAGGTGCGGGTGCTGCGCGATAACGTCGTGGTGCACACGGGCCGCATTGAGTCGCTGAAGCGCTTCAAGAACGATGCCGCGGAAGTGAAGCAGGGCTTCGAGTGCGGTATTTCGCTGGCGAACTTCAAGGACGTGAAGCCCGGGGACATCCTCGAGGCCTTCATCACCGAGAAGGTGGCCGCGGTGCTGTTCCACTAAGTCGCGAATCGCTACGCGCTGTCATAAAACTGTCATCGGATTGACAAATGGCGTTGCGGGTTCAACTCCTACTCTAAGGGGAGATGAATTTCGTTTCACGTTATCTCTTGTTGCCGATGTGCTGGGCAACGCTCGCGTGGTCTCAGGTGGATCGCGCGACTCTCTCCGGAACCGTTTCTGACGCGACGGGCGCCAAGATGGGCGCGGCCCGCATTTCTCTCGAGTCCGCCGCCAATGGCTTTCGCCGCGATCTGCTGACCAACGAAAGCGGCGTTTATCAGTTCCCCGGTTTGCCCGTGGGCACTTACGCCGTCTCCATCGCCAAAGAAGGCTTCAACACCGCTCGCTTTGAGCAAGTGGTCCTCGCCGTCGGCCAGTCCCGCACGCTCGACGTACAGTTAACGGTGGGGGCGGTGAGTACGGCGGTGGAGGTCGCTGCCGAAGTGACTCCCCTCGACCAGACGAATGCGGAGATCGGCACGGTGATCGGCGAGCAACAAATCCGTAACATCCCGCTCAACGGACGCCACTGGGCTTCGCTGATGATGTTGGCGCCGGGAGCGGTGAATGTGGGCGAAGGCAATCAAAATTCAATTCGCTTCTTCGGCCGTCCCCGCGACGATAATAACTGGACGTTTGACGGGGTGGACGCGACGGGAATTAAGGATCCGCGCCAGGAAGGGAACTTGCGGTTGGTGATCTCGACCGACTCGATCGCCGAATTTCGCGTGAACTCACTGCCTTTTACCGCGGAAGGCGGGGTCGGGGGCGGCGCGCAAGTGAACCTTGTTTCGAAGACGGGGACGAATGACTATCACGGGTCGATGTATGAGTTTTTTCGGAACTCGGCGCTTGACGCGCGGCGGCCGTTCGACGGCTTGAATCCGCCGCCGTTCCGCCTGAATCAGTTCGGCGGCAACCTGGGCGGGAAGATTATTGAGAATAAGACGTTCTTCTTTGCCAACTATGAAGGATTGTTCCAGCGCCTAACGATTGCGCGCGCGGATGGCCTGGTGCCGTCGGCATCATTTCGGCGCAACGCGCCGGCGGCGCTGCAGGGAGTCATCAATGCGTTTCCAGTGGGCAACGTGCCCGGGGCGAATGCGAATGTCGACCGGCTGATTGCGGAGACTCCCGAACGCCGCAATGAACATAGCGGGATGGCGCGCATCGATCATCGCATCAATGACCGGCACAGTTTATTTTTCCGTTTTGCGATGACCGACGGGTTGATCAGCCAGATCCGGAACGGTTTGCTCGAGACGCGTGACTCCTATATCCGTCCGACGAACGTGACGACGCAGTGGCAGCAAATCTGGACGCCGGCGACGGTGAACGAAGTGAAGCTGGGCTTTAATCGTTCGGCTTTGACGCGCAATGACGTCGGTTTGATTCCAGAGGGAGTTTCGATTCCCGGATTCACTTCCACGCAGCCGACGACTTACATCATCGAGAAGCCGAGCAGTTACTCGGTGGTGGATAATTTATCGTGGATTCGCGGCAAGCATACGATCAAGCTGGGCGGCGAAATTCGGCGGATTCACTTGAATGTGGGGAATGGTCCGGCGACGAGTATTTCTTTTGCCAACTTAGACGCGTTCCAGCGGAATGCGTTGAACAGCGTCTCGATCGGCAGCCGGCTGGACACGGTGGGCGTGCGGCGGACGTTCCATTCGGTGTATTTCCAGGATGAAATGCGTTTGTTGCCGACGCTGACGTTGAACCTGGGCTTGCGCTATGAGCAATATACGGTGTCGCACGAAGTGGCGGGACGCGGCCGGGTGTTTGACGCGGTGCGTTGCCAAGGATTCTGCGCGCCGGGGACGCCGTGGTTTTTCGGCGATAACGACAACATTGCGCCGCGCGTGTCGCTGGCGTGGTCGCCGAAGTTGTTCGGCGGCAAGACGGTTTTCCGCACGGGTTACGGCCGTTATTTCGGGCCGGGACAGAATGATGACGTGACGGCGGCGATCGACAGCCTGCCGGAGAATTTCTCGCTGACGGCGGCGGATGCGCCGACGTTGAGCTATCCGGTGACGCCGTTCCTGACGCAATTGCGTTCGCAGGGGCAGACGCCGCGCAGCGTGCAGCGGGATCGCAAGGAGCCGGAGAGCCATATGTGGACGTTCTCGATCCAGCAGGAACTGCCGGGCAGCATGGTGGCGCAGGTGGCGTATGTGGGGAACGTGGGGCGGAATCAGTTGACGCGCACCTACGTGAATACGCTGAATCCGGTGACGCGGACACGACCTTTGACGGCGTTCGGCCAGATCGACGAAAAACGCTTTGACGGCAATACGAGCTTCAACGGTTTGCAGTCTTCGCTGACAAAGTCTTTCGCGAAGGGCTGGCTGTTCCAGACGCAGTACATGTGGGGACACGCGATCAGCGACAACGCGGGATCGGGCGAAGGCGGGCAGATCCAGAACATTGCCTGCCGGGCTTGCGATCGCGGCGACGCCGATTATGACTTACGCCACACCTTTACGTCGAACATGGTGTATCAGGTGCCGTTCGCGCGCAAGCACTGGTACGGCGGCTGGGATTTGAGCGGCTTGTTTACCGCGCGGACGGGGACGCCGTTTTCGGTGACGATCAGCCGGACGGCGGCGACGGTGCCTTCCGGGCAGACGCAGAATCAGCGGGCGGACTACATTGGCGGCGACATCTATGTGGCCAATGCCGGACCGGGCTTGTGGCTGAATCCGGCGGCGTTTGCGCTCCCGGCGAATGGCACTTACGGCAACACGGGACGCAATCGCTTCCGCGGGCCGGGCTTGTGGCAGGCGGACCTGGGCGTGACGAAGAAGATTCGGGTGAGCGAGCGGTTCACGCTCGACTTCCGGGCCGAAGCGTTCAACGTGTTCAACCGCGCGCAGTACGGCAATCCGGTGGCGACGCGGCAGTCGTCGACGTTCGGCACGATCGTGTCGACGGCGAACGACGGGGCGACGGGGACGGGGACGTCGCGGCAGATGCAGTTCATGCTGAG
>JBGAHE010000178.1:0-6335 GCA_044226365.1 Bryobacteraceae bacterium | reverse complement strand
ATTCCACGGTTCGTATTGTAACGTCGTGTTCCATTGCTGGCTATAGCCGCGCCGCACGTCGCGCAACTGTCCCGCGATGCCCGTACCCAGCCCCGTCAGCGCCCCTTGCGAAGCCCCCGGCGGATTCGTCAACCCGCTCGGAAACGGATTCGCCAACGTATCATTCGGCGTCAATCCGCCATCCAGCGTCGACACCATCGGCGTGTTGAACGTAAAGCCCGACGTCGTCGGCCCGATCAGCGGCGCCGTCGGAATGTACATGATGCCGTAGCCGCCGCGCGCCACCAGCTTCTGCGTTGCACGATACGCAAAGCCGAAGCGCGGCGCCCAGTCGTTAAAATCCGGGTCCGTCAGGTTGCGGCTCACTCCGCCTACCCCCGGAAACGTCAACCCGCCCGTCAACGGCAATGTACCCAGCCGCGCCGTCGCGTTCGGATCGAAGTTCGACAGGATGTTGTAGCGGTCCGTCATCGGCGACTCATACTCCCAGCGCACACCCAGATTCAGCGTCAGCCGTTGCGTCACCTTCCAGTCATCCTGCAGGAACAGCGTGTAATACTTCATCGATTGCGTGCGATCCGGCGTTAGCGTCGCCAGGCCACTCGCCGGCGTCCCCAACAGGAACGACGCCACGCCGAACCCCGACGTCGCGCTCGCCACCAACGGGTTCGGACCCTGCGTAAACCCGCGCGTAAACGTATAGCTGCCGCTCGAGTTGCTGCGGCCCCACGGATTGATGCTGTAGAACCGGTCCTCACCGCCGAACTTAATCGTCTGTGACCGCAGAATCTTTGTCGCGCTCGCGCTCACCTGCGCCGACACCGACGGACTGCCCGCGCTCGATTGGCCCGACAGCGTCGTCATATCCGCCACGCTGAACGTCGGGAATCGCGCGCCTTCCGCCACCGACATTTCGCGCGCCAGCGACGCCGAGAAGCCCAGTGTCGTGATATCGAAACCCTGGCTCGGCAGCACGTAGTGCTCGTTCTCGCGCGCAAATCCGGCCTTCACATCGAGCAAAAGACTCGGGGTCAAAGCGTCCGTGTAGTTCATCGAAACGCTGTTGCGCGGAATCTTCACCAGCCGACCGTCCGGTTCCGCCATCGTGCCGAACAAACGCGGGAACTGCCAGTTCAAGCTATCCCACGTATAGCGCCCGTTGATACGCCGCGCCGAGGAAATGTTCCAGTCCACCTTGCCCGTCGCCGTGTTGCGATCGATCGGGCCGCCCGCCTGCAGGAACAGGTTCTGCGCGTTCGTAAACGGCAGCCCCGGCAGGTTCGGCTCCGGATAGTAGCTCATGGCCTTCCGCGCGATGTCGCTGATGCGCGATGCCGGAATGATGTTGTTCGGAAAAGGCTGCCGCGTGTAGCCGCCGGCCACCTGCGCCGTCGTCACCGGATCATAAATCTGAATCAGCGCGCCCGCCTGCGTGCGTGTCTCGGAGAAGTTGCCCGCCCGCTGCAACGCCGTCGCCGACGTCAGAATCGTCTGCGAAATGCGCCGCTCCCGGAACGCCTCGAAGTTACCGAAGAAGAACACCTTGTTCTTGATCACCGGCCCGCCCAGCGAACCGCCGAACTGGTTATACGCGAGCGACGGCCGCTTCGCCCCGCTCTTGTTGCTGAAAAACTCGTTCGCGTTGAAGTTGTCGTTCCGCAGATACTCGAACAGATTGCCGTGGAATTCATTCGTCCCCGAGCGCGTCACCACACTCACAATCCCGCCGCCCGTCCGGCCGAACTCCGCCGACATCGCATTGGTCAAAATCTTGAACTCCTGCGTCGACTCCACCGTCGGATACACCTGCGCGCCCGCGCTCCCGATCTTCGTCGCCGCAATCCCGTCCACCAGAAAGTCGTTGTGCATCGGCGAACCGCCGCCAATGCTCACCGCCGCCATGCGCCAGCTTGAGAGCACCTGCCCGCCGAAGTACCCAATCCCGCGCACCGTCGGCACCAGATTCGCCAACCCCATCGGGTTGCGCCCGTTCAAGGGCAAATCGTCCACCTTCTGCTTGTCCATCACCGTGCCCAGTGACGACGTGTTCGGTTCGAGCAGCGGCGTGCCGCCCGTCACCTCCACCACCTCGGCCACCGATCCCACCTCGAGCGCAATCGCCACCGACAATGAACGATCCGCTTCCACCACAATGCCGTCCCGCCGGAAGCTTTTAAAGCCCTCCAGCGACGCTTCCACCCGGTAAGTCCCCACCGGCAACAGCAGGAATCTGAACTGCGCGCCCTCATCGGCTTGCGCCGTCCGCACCAGGCCCGTGCCCACTTCGGTCACCTTCACCGGTGCTCCCGGCAGCAGCGCTCCGGACGAATCGGTCACCGTTCCGGTGATCGTCCCCGTCAATTGCTGCGCAGTCCCCAAAGACGCCGCGAGCAACAGCCCGCTCATGAATATCAACCAACACCGCATGCGAACGTACCCCTTCCCAAATAGCGAGATGAAGAAAATCTCAGGGATTACATCATGCGGTAATTATTAACGTCAATTGAAAGTTACTGACTGAATATTCACCTCTGGTAAATCCACCTCAGCGCGGTCGCCGCGGTTCTCCCCCGCGATAGACGCCGATCCAATGATTCGCGAACTTCAACGGCGCCTCCGGATACACCGCCGGCATGTGGCATTTCACGCAATCCGCCGTCCCCTTCCCATCGCCGCAAACGGTTGCAATCGAGGTTTTCGCCGACTTTCCGTCATGGCATCCCACACACTTCGCCCGATAGTATGCCGCGTCATTCCGCCGCAACGAACCATGCGGATCATGGCAAGTCAGACAGCTCAAGCGCCCTTCGCTCTTGGTCAGACACTGGCTCTCGGCTAGGTAAACCGGCTGATGCCGCACGTTCCACACATAGTTCCAATCGATCCTCGTGCCGTCGCTCGCCGGCGGCCGATGGCATCGTCCGCACGCCGTCAGTTGCTCGCGCGCCGTCAGCAGCTTCGGATTCCGGATCGCCCCCCGCGCCTCGGTCACTTGGCCCTGCTCGGCCAACCGCACATGCGCTCGCCCCGCCCCATGACAACTCTCGCAGCGCACCCCGAGCTCTTTCGGCCGCAGCACGTTCTCCGTCCCCAACGACACCGGCCCCGTCGAATGACACTCAAAGCACCCCAGAATCCCCACCTGCGGATCGGTGCTCTTGTAAGGCAGCCCCATGGCCTCCGGCAGCGTCTTCGGCTTCAGCACCGCATGCCCCGCCGTCGGCGCCATGCCGTTGAGTGCCCGGTAGTAGGAGAGGTAGTGTTCGAGATACCAGTCCCGGTCGATCCGCGTCACCAGCGTCACCGCCTGATCCCCGGCCCCGAACGCCCACTCCACCGGAATGTCCATCACATTCTCGGCATCGTACCCCGCCACGCGCAGTTCTTCGCCCGCTCGCCGAAAGCGAAACCGGAAGTTCGGCTTTCGCTCATGCACCACCCCCTTGGCGATCGCCCCCGCCAGCGGATGCTTCCCCGCCTCTACCAAAGACCGCGCATGCCCCGTTTTCCCCTGGCTCGCCGCCTGCCCCGGATGACACCCCGCACACCGCCCCGCCCCCACAAACTCCTCCGGCCCCTGCGCCCCCACTCCCCGCGCCAGCAAAAACACAACTACGCCCCAAGTCCGCATCAGCGCTGCAATTCTAGCAGGCGCCTCTTGTCAGTTGCCTCCAACGGCGTTAGAAATCCCCCCCCTTGGCAGGGAGTGACTACCGCATCTGCAGATCTGGCTGAAAGTTTTTTCATCAAGTATCGTAGCCAAGACCCAGAAAAATCGGAGGAATTCTTGAGCGAAACATTATTTAAAGAAGTCCGCTACACCTTGCGGCTGCTCGTGGACAACATCAAAACCGGCGAAATCGGGCTACCCGATATTCAGCGCCCCTTCGTCTGGAGCAACATCAAAGTCCGGGACTTGTTTGACTCGATGTACCGTGGCTACCCGGTCGGCTTCTTCCTGTTCTGGCAGAACGTCGAAAGCCACGATGCCAAGTCGATCGGCTCCACCGGCAAGCAGAAAGCTCCCCGCCTCCTGATCGTCGATGGCCAGCAGCGCCTCACGTCGCTTTTTGCTGTTATTCAAGGGGAATCCGTGGTCCGTGACGACTACTCCTCTGAAAAAATCGACATCGCCTTCAACCCGCTCAAGGAACGCTTCGAAGTCGCCGACGCCGCCATTCGCAACAACAAGTACTTCATCCCGAACATCTCTGCCATCTGGAACACCGACCTCTTCGACTTGGCCGACGAGTACCTGGCCGCCGTCGAGCCCATCTCTGACGCGGAAAAGCGCAAAGTCCGCAAAGCGATCCAGCGCGTTCATGCTCTCGAGAGCTACCCCTTCACCGCCCTCGAGCTCGCGTATAGTCTGAGCGAAGAACAAGTAGCGGACGTCTTCGTCCGCATCAACAGCACCGGCACTTCGCTAAACCAGAGCGATTTCATTCTCACGCTCATGTCGGTCTTCTGGGATGAAGGACGCAGCGAACTGGAGCGCTTCTGCCGGCAGGCCAAAACGCCGTCCAGCGATCGGCTGTCGCCCTACAACCACTTCATCGAGCCCTCGCCCGATCAGTTGCTCCGTGTCTCGGTCGGCGTGGCTTTCAAACGCGCGCGGCTGCAGCACGTCTATTCCCTTTTGCGTGGCAAGGATCTCGAGACCGGCGACTTCAGCGATCAGCGGCGCGAAGCCCAGTTCGGGATCCTGCGCGAAGCTCAAAAGAAGGTCCTCCATCTCGACAACTGGCACGACTTCCTCCGTGCCATCCGCCAAGCCGGCTACGTCGGCAAGCGTTTTGTCACCTCTGACAACACACTCCTCTTCTGCTACACGCTCTATCTCCTCGGCAAGTGCGAGTATCAGGTCCCCGAGGAATCGCTCCGCCGCGTCATTGGCCGCTGGTTCTTCATGTCCAGTCTCACCGGCCGTTACGCCGGCTCGTCGGAATCCACCATGGAATTCGACTTGGCGCGCTTGCGTGGCGCCGAAGGTCCGGACAATTTCCTGCGCATCCTTGATGGCGCCTGCGACGCCACGTTCACCAACGACTTCTGGACCATCAGCCTCCCCAACGACCTCGCCACCTCTTCGATGCGAAGCCCGTCACTGTTCGCCTACTATGCCTCGCTTGTCCTCCTCAATGCCAAGGCATTCTTCTCCTCGCAACCCATCGAAGAGACCATCGACCCCGCCTTGCGCCCGCGCCGCAGCGGCGAGGAACGCCACTTGCTTTTCTCCAAAAAGCACCTCGATTCCCTGGGCTACGTAAAGAGTCGCGACACCAACCAAATCGCCAACTGCGTCATCACTGACGACCTCGATCACGGCACCTCGCTTCATGGCTCACCCGCCTCCTACCTGCCGGCACTCCTCAAAAAGGTCGACCGGCAGGAGGCCGAGCGCATGTACTACTGGCATGCCCTGCCCCTTGGCTGGGAAACGCTCAACTATCAGGAGTTCCTCATGCGGCGGCGCGAACTGATGGCCAAGGTCATGCAGGATGCGTCCGAACACCTCCGGCCCGCTCACCCCGGCTCCGGCCAGTCTCTGCTCAACCTCGCCGACTTGATCCAAGCCGGCGAGACCAAGGAGCGCGAATTCAAATCCACGCTCAGCACCAATCTCCACACGAATTCTAAGGACCCACGCATCGAAATGTCGTGTCTGAAAACCGTGGCGGCCTTCCTCAACTCCCAAGGCGGCACTCTGGTCGTCGGCGTCGCGGACGACGGCACGCCGGTCGGTATCGATGCGGATTGCTTCGCCAACGAAGACCGTATGAACCTGCACTTCAGCGCTCTGATCAAAGACCGCATCGGCCCGCAGTACGCGCTCCACATTCATCCGCACTTCGCCGACTACCAGGACAAGCGCGTTCTGGTCGTCGAATGCAGCGCCTCGCAATCGCCCGCCTACGTCAAAGACGGGACGAACGAGTTCTTTTTTGTACGGAATGGGTCATCCACCATCTCGCTGAACGCGAGCCAAACGCAGGACTACATTCGCCAGCGCTTTTAGGTCAGCCTAAGGAAGGATCGTGCACCCCCGCCACATATTGCGTGGCGGGGCGTAAGAAACGTAGCGTTTCTCATAGTCGACCAGCAGGTCGACATCGTTGTCCGGACCAAACTGCAGCACCCGAATAATCCCGCCCACGCAGGACCACTTCTGGGTCACCTTCATCGACTTCAGGTCCTTATAGCGGCCCTCCGGCCCAAAGTCTTCGAGAAACTTGGAGTACGCAAAATACCGGCAAGGATTCGCGTCCGTACAGCCCCAGGTCGCGTAAGCGGCCTTATAATCCTTGCGTTCTAGCGCTTCCAGAAACGTACTG
>JBGAHE010000039.1:0-56462 GCA_044226365.1 Bryobacteraceae bacterium | reverse complement strand
CAGGTGTATGCCGCCCTCGCGCCCCACTTGGTTTCCCAAACCCTACGCTGACGCCGTCCAAAGGCTGCGCGTCCCCCTGGGCTTCGTCCTGGTGGGCGCCTTCGCTTGGCTCGCCGAACCGAACGCTCAATCCCTCGCCCTCGGCCTCCCCTTGGCGCTGGCCGGTTTGGCTCTGCGCGCCTGGGCCGCCGGCTGTCTGTACAAGAATCAGCGCCTTGCCACCGGTGGTCCCTACGCCATCACCCGCAACCCGCTGTACCTGGGAACTCTCACCGTCGCTGCCGGACTCGTCCTTGCCACCCGCCGCTGGGAGCTCGCCTTACTTTTTGGCGCCGCTTTCTTCCTGATCTACTTCCCCACCATCGAGCAGGAAGAACAGCATCTGCGCAACTTGTTTCCCCAGGACTTCCCCGAATACGCCCGCCGGGTCCCGCTCCTCTGGCCCCGTTTCGGCACCGGACTAAGCGGTGAGCCGTTCCGCTGGAGTCAATACCGCCGCAACCAGGAATACCAGGCCGCCCTCGGCCTTCTCCTCGGCTCCGCCATCCTCTTCCTCAAACGCTAAGTGCGACAGCCCCCCGGTCTGTCAGCCACTCCTAATCGACCATCGCCAGAATCCGCGCCGGATCCGGCTCCGTCTCGTCAATCCGAATTACGTCCATGCTCCCCACGCCCGCCGGCTTCCACCGCTCGAAGAACGTCTGATTCACCGCGCCCTTGAAGAACACCATCAGCGGAATCGCCGAGGCAGCCGCCGCATGACAACCCGCCGAATCATAACCCGCATAAAACGCACTCTGCCGGATCAGATCCGCAAACTGCGCAAAGCTCCCGCGATGCAGTTCCACGCCCGGAATCCCCGCCGCCGCCCGATCCGCCCGGTCGGCTTCTTCGCCGCCCGGCCCGCGATCCACCACCACCGGCATCCCGCGCTGCGCCAGCTTCCGCAACAACTCCCGCTCGAACGGATCATTCACCCGCTTGGCCGGATTCTCGCCCACGCCAAAGCTCACCGTGATGAACTTCTCGCGCCGCGGTTTAGACATCGGATCGATATACGCCTTGGAGTCCACGCCAAACGTCTCGCGGATCCAGCGCGCCGCCAGTACCGGCAGCGCCGCATTCCCCCCCGCCCCGTAAGCCCGGCTCTCGAAGAAGTAGTAGTTCTCCTCCGGGCACACCGGCAACAGACCCAGTTGGCTGATCCGGCTATCCGGATCCACCAGAATCCCGGACTTCAGGTTCAACCGCTCCATCAGATTCACGTACAGCGGCGCCCCGCGCTTGAACGGCATCGGATAGAAGCCCACGCGCGAATCATTCTCAAACAGCTCATACGACTTGCGATCGCCGATCAGCCACACCGTCGCATTCCGGAACCGCCGCTTCAGCCCGTCAATCATCACGCTGGTCACGGCGATATCCGCCCCCAGCGTCACCCGCGACAGCACGTACACGTCGCGCACCGAATCCGGCGCCTTCCCCTGATACAACCGCGGACGCCGCATCCGCCGGTAATGATCGAGCAGATCCTTCTCGTTCAGATCGCGCGCTTCCTGCGCCAGCACCCACGAAAACATCTCGGCATAGACATCGCACAGCCGGGGATCGAACCGGTCGGCCAGTCCCTCCGCCACCACGCGAATCAGTGAGGCGTCGCCCCGGATGGCGTTCACGTCCTCTTTCGACCACATGTGTCCAGCGACACACTGATCCAGCACATGCTCGGCGATGGGGTTAGTTAAGGTACTTTCCAACGATCAACTCCAGCTTCTTCTTCGTTGCCGGCGGCACCACTTTAGGATCGGTCAGCAGCGCGTGCGCCAACGCCGAAGAGCACTTGCAGGTCCGGAACTTGTCCGTCTCCAGCCGCTCCACCACGTGCTTCACCAACTTGGTGGCGTTCTCGGCATTCTTCGTCAGATTCGCAATGATGTCCGCCACGGTCACCGCATCGTGATCCTCGTGCCAGCAATCGTAGTCGGTCACCATCGCCACCGTTACGTAGCAAAGCTCGGCCTCCCGCGCCAGCTTCGCCTCCTGCAGATTCGTCATGCCAATCACGTCCATACCCCAGCTCCGGTACACGTTGCTCTCGGCTTTGGTCGAAAACGCAGGGCCCTCCATGCACAAATACGTCCCCCCCAACTTGGCCGTGATCCCCAAGTCGCCACAACTTTCGTGGACGGTTTGTGCCAACTCATTGCAAATAGGATCGGCAAAGCTGACGTGGGCCACTAGACCGTCACCAAAAAAGGTCGACACCCGCCCACGTGTGCGGTCGAAAAACTGCTCCGGAATCACAAAATCGAGCGGCCGGTGCTCTTCCTTCAGCGACCCCACCGCGCTCAGCGACAGAATCCACTCCACACCCAACTGCTTCATTCCATGGATATTCGCCCGGAAATTCAGCTCCGAAGGCGAAATGCGATGTCCCCGGCCGTGCCGTGGCAGAAAAGCCACGTCCTTGCCGGCCAGCTTCCCTACCATGTAGGCGTCCGACGGCGCCCCAAACGGCGTCTCCAGCACCACCTCTTCCTGCAGTTCAAACCCCGGCATCGAATACAGTCCGCTGCCGCCAATGATCCCGATCTTCGCTTTTGCGCTCACGAATTCTCCACCAATTCCAGAAGTACTCCTCCGGTCGATGCCGGATGGATAAAGACATAACGATGGCCGCCCGCCCCAATGCGCGGCTCATTCAACACACGGCTTCCCGCCGCCTTGAGCCGCGCCACTGCGGCTTCCAGATCCGGCACCCGCAATGACACGTGGTGCAGCCCAGGTCCATGTTTTTCCAGGAACTTACCGATCACCGAGTCGGGCTCGGTCGGCTCGAGCAACTCAATCCGGCTCTCGCCCGTCTTGAGCATCGCCACGTTCACCCGCTCGCTCGCCACCGTCTCGCGCGCCGTCACTTCCAACCCCAACTGATCGCGGTAGAAATGCAGCGCGCCCTCCAGCGACGCCACCGCAATCCCTAAATGGTCAATCGGAAATTGGTTGTCCACGTTCGATCCGTCCTACCCATTCGCTCACGATCGTGTAAGGATCCCGCTCGCGCCGCGCCACTTGGCCCGCCGCCTGCTCCACCACCGCCGCCGGTAGCTTCTCGGTCAGCCGCTCCCGCAGCATCGCCCTCAGGCGACCCTGCCACGGCCGAGCCCGGTCGCGGCCCTCGCGCGCCGCGTAACCTCTCGCTTTTTCAAGCACTTCTGCGATTCCTGCGCCCTCGTGCGCCACGGTTCGCACAATCGGCGGCTGCCAGCCGTCCGGTCGATGGGCCAATCCCAACAGAAATTCCACTTCGCTCTGCAGCTTCTCAATGCCCGGCTGATCGGCCTTGTTCAGCACATAGACATCGGCGATTTCCATAATACCCGCTTTAAGGGCCTGTACGTCATCCCCCATGCCCGGCACCAGCACCACCAGCGTGGCATCGGCCAGCCCCGCGACTTCCACTTCGTCCTGCCCCACTCCCACGGTTTCGACAAGAATAGTAGAAAAGCCCGCCGCGTCCAGCAACACCACCAGATCCCCCGTCGCCACCGCCAACCCGCCCAAAGCTCCCCGCGTCGCCATCGATCGGATAAATACCCCTTCATCCGCATAATGCGACTGCATTCGGATCCGGTCCCCCAAAATCGCCCCCGCCGTAAACGGACTGCTCGGGTCCACCGCAATGATCCCCACCTTGCCGCCCTCGGCTCGCACCACCCGCGCCAACTGATCCGTCAGCGTACTCTTCCCCGCCCCCGGCGGTCCCGTAATCCCGATCACCAGCGCCTTCCCGCTATGCGGAAACAACGCCTTCAACAACTCCCGCGCCTCGGCCGACCGGTTCTCCACCAGAGTGGCGGCGCGAGCCACCGCCCGCGCCTCCCCTCTCAGAATCCGCTCGACCAACGCCGCTTTACCGCTGCACGCGGCCGGATCCGCCGCCCTTGATCAGGCCTTCTACTTCTTCCGCCGAGAAGCGGTTGAAGTCGCCCGGAATCGAGTGCTTCAGGCACGAAGCCGCCACCGCGAACTCCAGCGCGTCCTGATCGTTATCCTTCGTCAGCAGGCCCCACAGCAGCCCGCCGGCGAAGCAATCGCCGCCGCCCACGCGATCCACAATGTGCGTAATCTCGTAGTGCTTGCTCAACAGGAAGTCCTTCCGGTTGTGCAGACACGCGCTCCAGCCGTTGTGCGAAGCGCTCTTGCTCTCCCGCAGCGTGATCGCGATCTTCTTCACATTCGGATACGACTTCAGCACCGCCTCGGCCAGGCTCTGATACTGCGCCCGATCCAGCTCACCCGAATGCACATCGACGTCCACCTTCACGCCGAGCGCCATCTGGCAGTCTTCTTCGTTCGCGATCAGCACATCGGTCAACTCGGCCAGGCGCGGCATCACTTCGCTCGCCTTCTTGCCGTACTTCCACAGATTCTTGCGGAAGTTCAAGTCGCACGACACGGTCAGGCCCATCTCGCGCGCCTTCTGCATGCCTTCCACGGCCAGGTCCGCGGTCGCCTGGCTCAACGCCGGCGTGATCCCCGTCGTATGAAACCAGCCCGCGCCAGCGAGCGACTTCGCCCAATCCACCGCTCCCGGACCCGCCTGCGCAATCGACGAGTAATCGCGGTCATACAACACCTTCGCCCCGCGCTGATTCGCGCCCGGCTCCACAAAGTAGATGCCAAAACGGCCCGGCCCGCGCACAATGAACGACGGGTCCACATTGAAGCGGCGCAACTCGCCGATAAACGCATCCGAGATCGCGTTTTTGTCCGGCAGCACCGTGATGTAGCGCGCCGGATAGCCGAAGCCGCCCAGCGCCACCGCCACGTTCGCTTCGCCACCACCAAACGTGGCCAGGAACTGCGGGGACTGCAGGAAGCGCTCAAAGCCCGGCGGTGCCAGGCGGAGCATAATTTCACCGAAAGTAACGACTGGTTTCATGGGTCAGACCTGATTGTATCGAGTTAACTTCAGACCGCGCTCAGCCCTGCAACCGCGGCAATCGCCCCGGCTCGCTCGGACCCGTCTTCCGCCCTTCGGTATCCCGCCACGCCTTCTGCACTTCTTCCGGAAACGTCGGCAAAGCCTTCGCAATCCGCGCTTCCAGGTCCTTCACAATCTCCGGATACTTCATCGACACATCGAAGCTCTCGTCCGGATCGTCCACCAGGTTATAGAGTTCCGCCGGCCGCAGCCGCAGATTCACCCGACCCGTCGCCGGCGCCGGTCCATAAATGAAGCTGTTATACCGGCCCACGTGCAATTTCCATTTGCCGAGCCGCGCGCACTGCAAATCCCAGTTGTCGAAGTACAGCAGCGCCTCGCGCGTATGCTCCTTCTTCTGCCCGGAAAGCAGCGGCCAGATGTCCACGCCATCCAGCGGCTTCGTAGGCAGCGACGCCCCCGTCAGCTTCGCCACCGTCGGCAGAATGTCCATCGTCGACCCAATCGCATCCAGCACGCGCCCCGCCGGAATCTTACCCGGCATCCGCGCAATAAACGGCACCCGCACGCCGCCTTCGTACGTCTGTCCCTTCCGCCCGCGCAACGGCCCGGGGCTCCCCTGGAACCATGGCCCGTTATCCGACGAGAACATCACCAGCGTGTTCTTCTCGAGCCCGTTCTTCTTCAGCGCCTCGAGCACCTGCCCCACGCTCCAGTCGATCTCCTGAATCACATCGCCGTACAACCCATGCGCCGACTTGCCCCGGAACCGCTCCGACGCCGCCAGCGGAATGTGCGGATACGTATGCGGCATGTACAAAAAGAACGGCTTCGTCTTGTTCCGCTCAATGAACGACACTGCCTGCTCGGTATAGCGAGGTGTGATCGTCTCGAGCACCGCCACCTGCTCCGCCGTCTCCTTGTCCTTCAGCATCAGCCGTGGATTCATGTCGTTCGAATACGGAATCCCGAAATACTCATCGAACCCGCGCGACGTCGGCAAGTAAGCCGGCTCATGCCCCAAATGCCATTTACCCACGCACTTCGTCGCATACCCCCGCGCCTTCAGCACATTCGCGATCGTCTGTTCGTCCTGCGCCAGCCCCGTCTTATCCGCCGGGAAAAACACCCGCGGCACACCCACGCGCGTCGGATAACGCCCCGTCAGCAGTGACGCCCGCGACGGCGAACATACCGGATTCGCCGAATAAAAGTGCGTGAACCGCACACCCTGCGCCGCCATCCGGTCCAGATTCGGCGTCGGAATCTTCGACCCGTAACAGCCCAAATCGCCATAGCCCAGGTCATCGCAATAAATCATCACCACGTTGGGTGGCGCCGTCTCCGCCGCCGTCATTGCGGCAGCGGCAGTCAGTGTCAAAAAATCTCGTCGTTGCATTTCGAGTCCGATCTAACGTTGATCCAAAATCTCACGCACCGTCGTGGCCAGTTTCGGTGGCCCAAACGGCTTCTCCAATCGCGCCGCACCCGGCGGCGTATTCTCCCCGTACCCCGACATAAACAAAATCCGCACGTTCGGAAACACCGCCGCCACCGCCTCGGCCACTTCCCGCCCATTCCGATGCGGCAGCATCACATCGGTCAGCAGCAAATCGATCCCTTCGCTGCCCCGCGCCACCGCCAGCGCTTCCTCGCCATCTCCGGCTTCGAGTACGCGATACCCACCCCGCTCGAGCAACCGCCGGATCAGCGCGCGCAACGGCTCTTCGTCTTCCACCACCAGCACCGTCTCGCGCCCGCGCGGCAACTCCGCCTCCGCCCCCGCGGACTCGCCATCCGCCTCCCCCGCATACCACGGCAAATCGATCCGGAACGTCGTCCCTTCCCCCATCGCCGACTCCAAATCGATCCGCCCGCCGGACTGCCTCACAATCGCATGCACCAGCGACAACCCCAACCCCGTACCCTTCCCGCTCTCCTTCGTCGTAAAGAACGGCTCAAACATCCGCTCGCGCACTTCCGGCGGAATCCCCCCGCCATGATCCTGCACCTCCAGCCGCACCGAACTCCCCAGCCGCCGCGTCCCCAAGCGGATCACGCCCCCCTCCGGCATCGCATCGCGCGCGTTCACCACCAGATTCATCAACACCTGATCGATCTGCGACGGATCCGCCAGCACCATGCACGGTTCCTCGGCCAGATCGGCCTGCAGTTGAATGTCCTCACCGATCACGCGCCGCAGCATGCCGCTCGTGTTCCGCACGATTTCGTTGAGGTCGAGCGCCCTGGGCTGCGCCGCCTGCCGCCGGCTGAACGCCAGCAATTGCCGCGTCAAATCGCTCGCCCGATTCGCCGCGCGGATAATCTCATCGACGTACTCCGCGGCTTCTTCACGCTCGAGCTCCGGCTCATCGCGCAGCATACGTGCATACCCTTCAATCACCGTCAGCAGGTTATTGAAGTCGTGCGCAACGCCACCCGCCAGCCGCCCGAGCGCTTCCAGCTTCGTGGATTGCAGTTGATCGTCGTCAACTGGCATGCCCGCAATTATAGCCATTAGATGTTGCTATGCCCTTGTCCACCATCGGCCACCAGACACGCCCCCACCATCAGCGACGCCTTGTCGCTGCAGAGAAACGCCACCAGCTCCGCCACTTCCTGCGGCTCGCCGAATCGTCCCCGCGGCAATTGCTCCGCCACGAACTTGCCGATCCCCACCGGATCCGCCTGCTGTCGCTTCTCCCAACTCCCGCCCGGAAAAATCACGGACCCCGGCGCCACGCAATTCACCAGCACGCCGTCCTTCGCCACCTCCGTCGCCATCGACTTCGACATCGAAATCAACGCCGCCTTCACCCCGTTGTAAGCTGCCCCCCCGCCGCCCTCGCGTCCCCAGATGCTCGCGATGTTCACAATCCTCCCCCAGCCCCGCGCCCGCATCCCCGGCAACAGCGCCTGCGACAAAATCATCGCCGGCATCACATTCAACTCGAACGCCCCACGCCACTGCGCCTCCGTCGACGCCGTAAAGGACCCACCGCCCAGCGACCCGCCCACATTATTCACCAGCACATCCACCGCGCCCGCCCGCGCCGCCAACTCGCGCAACTGCCCCGCGTCCGTCACGTCTGTCGTCACCGCCTCGATCCCCGGAATCGCCACCTCCTTGCGCCCGCACACCATCACCTCGATCCCCTCTCGCCTCAGCGTCTGCGCAATCGCCAGACCGATCCCTCGCGTCCCTCCCGTCACCAACGCCCGGCGCGCCATTACAGCGTCCTCGCCGGCCGCGGCAGCAGCCCCAACTTCCGCAGCGCCTCTTCCCCCGCCTTGCCCGACAGTTCCCAATACTTCATCCGCGCGGACCGGATCAGTTGCCCCCGCTCCCCATTCGAAAAATCCCACCGCAGCAATCGCCGCTGCCCGCCCCGCTCCACGTAGAAATCTTTCTTCGCCCCATTCATGAACTGCACCGTAAACAGATCTGCATCGATCTGCTGCGCCTCCACCACAATCTTCTTCGTCAGCGGCGCATGCTTCAGTTGCGCATTCGTCCACTGCAGCATCCCCTTGCCCGGCTCCGCGGATGTCAAAATGGGCACCGCCTTCATCTCCCCCGTCGCCAACATCGGCTGCGCCCATCCCCGCACCCAGAACCACAACCCGTCCTCGGTCATCGCATTCGGCGGAATCGAAAGCTCCCGGGCCTCGTCCCCGTCCAGATAGCCGTGCGCCGTCACCCTCACCTTCTTCTGCTGCAAAAGCGCCTGCCCCATCGCCGTCCCCACCCAATCCTGCCGCGAGTACATCGTCTTGGTCAGCATCCCCGCCGGCAATCCATTCACCGGCGTCAACGTCGCGTACGCCGACAACTGATCCCGCCACACCGACAGCCCCGCCTGAACATCCTTCAGCAGATTCAGCTTCATCACCGGAATCGTCTCGCCCCGCCCTGGCATCGCCCGCGCCCGCGTCTGATTCGACAAATTCTCCGGGATGAAAATCGCCACCGCCACGCCCCGATGATTCGGCAACGTCAGCTCATAGGTCGCCACTTCCGCCTGTCCGTCGCCCCATTGCTTCCAATACGCACTATCCTGACTCGGGGCCAACGCCGCCCACCCGGTGATCAGGGCGACTAAGGCTGTTATTTTCCGCATTTTTCCTATTCTCACCTAGGAGGGAATAGAATGGTTGACACATGCCTTCTCGTTCTCTCTGGATCCCGGCGCTCGTTCTGGTTGCTCTCACGAGTTGCACCAAGACGGCCCCCCCGGATGTAGCGAGCTATGTGAATGGCCGCCCCATCACTTACGCCGAGCTCGACAAGCAGTACCAGATCCAGGCCGCCAATCTGGCCAATCCCCCCACGGACGACCAGACCCAGATCAACAAGCTCGACATGCTCCGCCAGATGATCGACGCCGAGATCATGTTCCAGCGCGCCGAAAAACTCGGCCTCATGGCCGGCGACGCCGACATCGAAGCCAAGCTCACCGAGATGCGCGCCGCCTACACCGCCGAAGAGTTCAACAAGCAGCTCGCCAACCGCAAGATGTCGCTCGACGACCTCAAGGCCCAGCTCCGTCGCGACCTCAGCATCCAGAAGCTCCTCAATAAAGAGATCAGCGCCAACATCCACATCACCGATGGCGACGTCACCGCCTTCTATCAGGCCAACAAGTCCCGCTTCAATCTCCCCGAACCGCAGATCCACCTCGCCCAAATCGCCGTGTCGCCCAACGCCGACCCCAACGTCCGCAACCTCAAAAACGACAAGGCCCAGAACGACGCCCAGGCCATGAAGAAGATCCAGATGATCGAAGCCCGTCTCCGGGCCGGCGAAGACTTCTCCATGCTCGCCCAGAATTATTCGGAAGACCCCAACACCATCGCCAACGGCGGCGACCTCGGCTTCGTCGGCGAATCCTCGCTCGAACAAGCCAGCCCCGAACTCCGCAAAATGGTCCTCTCGCTCAACGCCGGCCAGCACTCGCCCATCGTCCGCACCAACGGCGGCTATCGGATCTTCAAAGTCATCTCCAAAGAACCCGCCGGCCAGCGCGACTTGAACGACCCCCGCGTCCAGCAGGACATCCGCGAAACCCTCATCTCCCGCAAAGACCAGCTCTACAAAGCCGCCTATTACGACGTCGCGCGCAACGAAACCAAAGTCGAGAACTTCCTCGCCATCAAGATTCGTGACGCCATGGTCAAAAAGTAAGCTTCCAGCGCCCCCGCTGTCCGAATTCGGGAATCGGGAGACGCACCAAACTTTTGGCCCGCGCCCATCGTCCAAGCCTTCATGCTGGACACCCTGCGTCAGGACCTTGCCTACGCCTTTCGCCAACTCAAGCTCGCTCCGAGCTTCACCACCGTCGCGGTTCTTTCCCTCGCCCTAGGCATCGGGGCCAATACCGCCATCTTTCAATTAATCGACGCCGTGCGACTGCGCACCCTCCCCGTCGAAGACCCCTCCCGCCTCGCCGTCATCGACTATCCCCCCAAGTCCTCGCGCTCCGGGAATTGGTCTACCCGCAGCGCCCGCTTCACCTCCGCCCAGGTCGACTACCTCACCCAACACCAGCAGACCTTCGATAGCGTCATGTCCTGGAGCGCGACCCGCTTCAACCTGGCCGATGGCGGCGAACCCCGTTACGCCGAAGGCGTCTTTGTCTCCGGCAATTTCTTTGACGTCCTGGGCGTCCGGCCCCAACTCGGACGCTTCCTCACCCCCGAAGACGACGTCCGCGCTTGCCCCAATCCCGGCGCCGT
This sequence comes from Bryobacteraceae bacterium, assembly GCA_044226365.1. Taxonomy (GTDB): domain Bacteria; phylum Acidobacteriota; class Terriglobia; order Bryobacterales; family Bryobacteraceae; genus JALHNI01. Next base: position 45,778 of record JBGAHE010000039.1, on the reverse strand, counting down.
CATCAGCCATCCCTTCTGGCAACGCCAGTTCGGCGGCGAGCGATCCATCGTCGGCAAAAACGTCCACGTCAACGGACAGACCTTTCCCATCATCGGCGTCTCGGCCCCCTCCTTCTTCGGCGTCGAAGTCGGCCGCAGCTACGATGTCATGCTGCCTCTCTGTGCGGACCGTCTCCTCACCCGCGCCGGCGACGACACGCGCGCCGATCGCAAAGACGCCTGGTGGCTCTCCCTCATGGGCCGCTTGAAGCCCAACCTCACCATCCAGCAAGCCACCGCTCAACTCGAAGCCCTCGCCCCCGGCCTCATGCAGGCCACCGTGCCCCCTTCCTACAAAAAGGACCTCGTCGAACGCTTCCTCCGCAACAAACTCCGCGCCGAGGACGGCTCCGCTGGCGTCTCCGGACTCCGCCGCCAATATGAGACCTCGCTCATCGTCCTCATGTCCACCACCGGACTGGTCCTGCTCATCGCCTGCGCCAATCTCGCCAACCTGCTCCTCGCCCGCGCCTCCGTCCGCGAACGCGAACTCGCCGTCCGCTTGGCCATTGGCGCCTCGCGCGCCCGCCTCATCCGTCAGTTGCTCGCCGAAAGCTTCCTGCTCGCCGCGGCCGGCGCCGTCGGCGGCATCCTGCTGGCCCAATTCCTCAGCCACAGCCTCATCGGCTTCATCACCACCCGCCAGGATCCCCTCTACGTCGATATGACTCTCGATTGGCGCCTCATCGGCTTCACCGCCGCTCTCGCCTTGATCACCTGCCTCCTCTTCGGCCTCCTGCCCGCCTGGCGCTCCACCCAAATGGCCCCGGCTTCGGCCATCCGTTCCGGCGGCCGCAGCGTCACCGCCGGCCGGGAACGCTTCAGCCTCCGCCGCGGCTTGGTCGTCACGCAAGTCGCCCTCTCCCTCGTCCTGCTGGTCGGCGCGCTGCTGTTCGTCCGCAGCCTCACCAACCTCTTGAGTACCGAAGCCGGCTTCCAGGCCGAAGGCGTCATGCACGTTGACCTCAACTATGAGAAGGCCAACATCCCGGCCGAGCGCCGCCTCGTCACCAACCGCGAACTCCAGGACAAAGTCGCCGGCCTCCCCGGCATCATCGGCGTCGCCCAAGTCATGATGACGCCCGTCAGCGGCAGCGGCTGGGATCAGGACATCGGCCCCGATCGCCAGCCCGCCGCCGGCAGCGGCCTCAACAGCCTCTTTAACCGCGTCAGCCCCGGCTACTTCCAAACCATGGGCACCAAGCTGCTCGCCGGCCGTGAGTTCGACGATCGCGACAACGCCTCGGCCCCGCCCGTCGCCATTGTCAACGACACCTTCGCCCGCCGCTTCTTCAAAGGCCAGGTCGACATCGTCGGCCGTACCTTCCATCGCGAAGCCGCCGCCGGCAAGCCGGAAACCCTCTACCAGATCGTGGGCGTCGTCAAGAGTGCCAAGTATTACGAACTCCGCGAGGACTTCCGGCCCGTCGCCTTCTTCCCCATGGCCCAGGACGATCGCCCCGCCCCCGGCACCAATCTCGTTCTGCGCGTCGCCGGCTCCCCCAGCGCCGCCATCAACGCCGTCCGTCAAACCCTGCTCGCCGTCAATCCCACCATGGCCCTGGAGTTCCGCTCCTTCTCTTCGCAGATTCAGGACTCGCTCCTGCGTGAACAGCTCATGGCCATGCTCTCCGGCGCCTTCGCCGTTCTCGCCGTCCTGCTCGCCGCTCTCGGACTCTACGGCGTCATCGCCTACATGGTCGCCCGCCGGCAAAGCGAAATCGGCGTGCGCATGGCCCTTGGCGCGGACCGCGGCAGCGTCATCGCCCTCGTTCTCCGCGAAACCGGCCTCCTCATGGTCGTCGGCCTCATCATCGGCACCGCCCTCGCCCTCTGGGCCGGCAAAGGCGCCGCCAGCATGCTCTACGGGCTCAAGCCCTACGACCTCGCCACCATGGCCGGCGCCGTCGCCCTGCTCGCCTTAGCCGGCCTGCTCGCCAGCTACGCCCCCGCCCGCCGGGCCGCTTCGCTCGACCCGATGACCGCCCTCCGCAACGAATAGCCGTTCACGGATTTTTCACGGCGCGAGTTTCTCCCGGAACTCGCGCCGTTTGAATTACTTACGCTCCTCCGCGCCGCTCCCGCCCCACGGTTTCCTACCCTCGTCATGCTACCTTCAACCCGTGGAGGTCCTCTACCTTCCCGGCGAGCCCGTAAAATACTAAGTCATTTTGAATCAATAAGTCCCGGGTTCGTTTCGTCAAATAGAAAAAGGCCGTGCCCGAAGGCACGGCCTTTTCTCTCTCCAGCGCTTTTTAGAACGCGTACCGGGCGCCCATCACGATGCGGCGGTTGCCTCCGTTGGTGTTCCACTGATTGCCGAACGCCGCCGAATTGATCGCCGCCGTCGGAATGCCGAAGTCCCGCGAGTTCGTCGCGTTGTAGAACTCGAACCGGAAGTTCAACGAGTGGCCTTCCACCGGAATCCGGACCCGCTTATTGATCACGAAGTCCAGGTTGTTGATGCCGTCCGCCCGCAGAATGTTGCGGCCGGCATTCCCCAGGGGACTCGTCACCGTCGGCGCGCTGAACAGATTCCGCCCGCCGGCGATCAGGATGTCCTCCAGCGACATCGAAGACAAGTCCAGGTTCGTCGCCACGTTCGCCCGGATCGAATTACCGATCAGCGAGTCGATGCCCGACAAACGACGGCCCGGGTCCGCCCCGGCCAAAGCCGAGAAAGGAGCTCCCGATTGGAACGTCACGAATCCGCCCACGCTCCAGCCGCCCACAATGTAGCCGGCCACGTTCTTCTGGTCCTTCATCCACGGCGACTCCCACAGGGCGTTCACCGTAAAGCGGTGCGGACGGTCATACGTCGACCGTCCCCGGTCCGCCCGCCGATTGAACGAATCCTGCGGCACCGCCACTTCGCCCGCCACCGACGCGTTGAACACCTCCGACGCATCGTCAATGAACGTGCTCCACGTATAGTGGCCCGAGAACTGGAACCCGCGGCTGAACCGCTTCTCCAAGCTCGTCTGGAACGAGTGGTAGATCGACGCCGCGCTGTTCGCCCGATGGCGAATCACGCCGCGGTTCGGATCCACGCGCGTCGCGCCCACCGAACCCGGCACCGTCGGGTTGCCGTCCAGCGACTGGAACAGCGCCGTACCCTTGGTCGCAATCCAGCCCGCCGTCAACGCCATCCCCCCGCCCACTTCGCGTTGCAGGTTCACCGAGAACTGCTCGGCCAGCGGAGCCCGGAAGCCCGCGTCTACGATGGTCCGCGCAATCTGGTTCGGCTGCGACGGAGCCGGCGGCCGGATCGAACCCGCCCGGATACCGTCAATGTAAGCGAAACCGCCCGGCGTATTCGCCGCGCGCGTCTCCACCTGCGTAAACGGCCACGCGCTGTAAATGTTCAGCGCAATGTTGTTGAAGATCAGGTCGTAGGTCCGCGAGTAACCGCCGCGCAGCACCATCTTGCCGTCGCCGGTGATGAAGCCCATCTTCGGCAGACGCCAGTTGAAGCCCACGCGCGGCGCCCAGTTGTTCCGGTCGCGCGCGGGCGCCGGATCCATGCGATAGCCGGGCGCGTTGTTGTTGCGCGCCACCACCTGGTCATTCACCTTCTGCAGCCACGCAAACGCATTGCCCGGCGTCTCATAACGGATGCCGTAGGTCAGCGTGAAAGTCGGCTTCACGCGCCACTCATCCTGCCAGAAAGCAAAGTAGTCGTAATAGCGATAGTTCTGGAAGGTTGGCAGGCCCGGCTGCAGCACGTTGATCGATTGCACCGCCGGGGTGTCGTCCACCAGTTGCTGCAACGTCTCGTAGCTCAGGCGGCCACGCAGGGTCGGATTGAAGTCCTGCACCTGCTCCACCCGCCGCATATCCACGCCCATCTTGAAGGCGTGCGTGCCCTTCAAAATCGAGAGGTTGTTCGAGATCTGGTAGTTGTTGTTGATCTGCGATTGCGGCAGGTTCACCGCCAGGCCGACTGCCGTGCGCGAATCCGCCGCGTTGAAGCCCACCAGGCCAAACGCCGCGACTTCGAAGCTCGGAATCGTCAACGCCTTGGTGTCCGCCGCGATGCTGCTGTTGGTGAACCGCTGATAGTTCAGCCGCAGTTCGTTGAACATGTTGCTCCGGAAGTTGCTCGTCAACCCGATGTTGTAAGCGCCGCGTTCTGCCGGCGATTGCGTCGTCAAGCCGGACGGCACCGCCTGCCCGCTGACGCTTTGCCGCTTGTCGTACATGATGCGCCCGAACAGGTTGTGCTTTTCGCTGAACCGGTGATCGATGCGCCCCGACAATTGCCACGCCGCGAACGTATTCGGCGCCGCGCCCGACAACGTACCCGTCGGCACCGTGATCGTCCGGCCATCGGCCACCGCCGTCACCGACGCGCCCACCGAACTCTGCGCCGCTGGCAGATTGTCCAGCAACGCCCGGATCTGCGGCCGGTTCGCCGCAATCGACTGCAACACCTGCCGGCCCGCCTCCGTCGGCGCCGCGCCAATCGCCGTGCCCGACGCGAAACGGTTATCCGTCGAACGCAGCAACGAACCGAAGAAGAACGTCCGGTTCTTGATTACCGGGCCGCCAATCGTAAACGCCCGCTGGTGTTCATTGCGCCACGGCGCCTTCGTGAACGTCCGCTTGTCCAGGTTCGAACGCGAGTTGAACGCGTTCGAATTGTAGAACCAGTAACCCGACCCGTGGAACGAGTTCGTCCCGCTCTTGGTCGTCATCGTCACCACCGACCCGGCCGAGCGGCCGTACTCCGGCAGGAACTGATTGGTAATCATCCGGAACTCGGCAATCGTGTCCGGATTGTTGATCTCCTGCACCAACCCGCCCAGCGACGAGTTATTCGAGTCCGCGCCATCGATCATGAAGTTGTTCGAGCGCGTCCGCATGCCGTTCACCGAGAACGCCACGCCGCCCGAGGCGAACGTCGAGTTGCCCGAAGAAAGCTGGCTGACGCCGGCCACCTGCAACGCAATGTTCAGGATGTTGCGATTGGGCGCGAGCGGCAGTTCCGAGATGCGCTTGCTGTCAAAGTTCACCCCGACTTCGGAGTTGGTCGTGTTGATCAGCGGCGCTTCGCTCGAGACCGTAATGGTCTCAGCCGAAGAGGACACCTTCAGCTTGATGGCCAGGTCAGCGCGCTGGCCCAACTGCAGTTCGATCGCGTTTTGAATGTACTTCGCGAACCCGGTCTTCTCGACCGTCAGTTCGTATTTTCCCGGCGGCAACGTAGGTAGCCGGAACTGGCCGGCCTCCCCGGTGGCGCCTGAATAAGTAAGGCCTGTATCGACGTTCTTGGCCAAAAGCTTGGCGTCGGCAATGGCGGCGCCGGATTCATCCGTCACCAGCCCCAGGATTTCAGAAGTAGTTTGGGCTGCCATCGACAGGGACAGGCAGACCAGGATCGTTGCGAAAGTGATGAAGCGCTTCACTTCACACCCCCAAACAAAGTGCGCGGGGCCACTAACCCATCACGCATGGAGACTCGCCACCAAATTGCAGCGACTCACCCCAGTGACACAAATTTAAGCAAAATTAATAATGAAGTCAATTCAATGTGAGTCCGATTCCCCAAGCTGGGTTTATAGTTGCTTAAAGGGCGCTTCCCACTAACACCCGCATGCACCGTCTCTTTCTGCTTACCGTTTTCGCTGCCTTGCCCCTCGCTGGCGAAGTCACCTACGCCCGCGAGATCTCGCGGCTGGTCCAGGCCAAGTGCCAGCAATGCCATCGCCCGAATGACATTGCCCCTTTCGCTCTAACGACTTACGACGATGCCGTCGCCTGGAGCGAGGACATCAAGCGCGTGGTCAACGCCGGCTTGATGCCGCCCTGGAAGCCGGTCGCCGGCCACGGCGAGTTTCGGGACAGTTTCGCCCTCACCGATATTGAAAAGCTCGACCTCATCTCCTGGATTGAGCACGGCACTCCGCTCGGCGATCCGGCCGAAATGCCCGAACCGTTGCCCTCCAAAGGCGACTGGAGCCTCGGCGACCCGGACCTGGTGGTGAAGATGCCCGAAGCCTTTACCCCGCCGCGCGCCAAGGACACTTACCGCTGCTTCGTCCTCCCTACTGAGCTTGAAGAAGACAAATACGTCTCCGCCGTCGACATCCTGCCGGGCAACCGGTCCGCCGTTCATCACGTGATCCTCTACCTGGACCAGACCGGGAAGGCCGAGGAACTCGACGCCGCCGAAGAAGGCCCCGGCTACACTTGCCTCGGTGGCCCCGGCACCCCGATCGGCGGCAGCCTCAACCTGACGGACCTGGCGAATCTGGCTTCGAACCTGGCGTACACGCTGGGCGGCTGGGCTCCCGGCACCCGCGCCCATCTCCTGCCCGACGGCGTCGGCATCCCGCTTAGCAAAAAGGCCCGCATCGTCATGCAGGTGCACTACTACACGGCCGTCAACCGCGACCCGGACCAGACCCGCGTCGGCATCTACTATGCGAAGTCCCGCGTGCAGAAGCCGCTCTTCTTCCTGCCTTTGGTGCAACAGAAGCTGAACATCCCACCCAACGTCACCGACCACGTCGAAACCACCAGCTTTACGGTACCGTTCTTCCTCGACGCCCACGTCGTGAACCTGTTCCCTCATATGCACCTGCTGGGTAAGGAGATTCGCATCGACCTCACCCGGGGCACCGAGTCCAAGCCTTTCATCTTCATCGACAAGTGGGACTTCAACTGGCAAGGCCCTTATACCTTTACCGAGCCGCAAGCGGCTGCTCAAGGCACCACGCTCAAGCTCTCCTGCAAGTACGACAACTCGACCGGCAACCCGCGCAACCCCAGCAATCCGCCCAAACGGGTCACTTGGGGCGAAGGGACCGAAGACGAGATGTGCGTCGCCTTCCTCGGCGTGACGCTGGACCGTTTCAACTTCTAAGTGCTCACCGACGAGCAGTACATGCGCCACGCCCTGCGGCTGGCCGAAGCCGCGGCGGACCGTGGCGAAGTGCCGGTGGGCGCGGTGCTGGTGAGTGCAGATGGGCGCATCCTGGGCGAGGGCTCGAACGCCCCGATCGCCAACCTCGACCCCACGGCCCATGCCGAGATCTTCGCCCTACGCCAAGCGGCCCTCGCCTCGGGCAACTACCGCCTGTTGGACTGCACGCTCTACACAACGCTTGAGCCCTGCATCATGTGCGCCGGAGCCATCGTCCATGCGCGCGTTTCCAGGCTGGTTTTCGGCGCCCGCGATCTGCGTTTCGGCGGGGTGCGGAGCAAGTTTCAGTTGGCCGATAGCGACCTGCTCAATCACCGGGTGGAAGTTGTCGAAGGGATTCTGGCGGCGGAATGCCAGCGCTTATTGCAGCAGTTTTTTGAGGGGAAAAGAGGAATGGCTGGGAGACAGGGATTCGAACCCCGATAAGCAGAGTCAGAGTCTGCGGTCCTACCGTTAGACGATCTCCCAGCACGGTGCGACCGACAACTTCATCTTACCCGAACTGTGGGGGCTATGGAAAGAGGCGGTCCTGCAGAAGATCGATAAAGAGAACCACGATGGCGAGGTTGAGGCAGAAGTGCCCGCCGACCCAACGGGGTGAGTCCCACTTACGGTCGCGCGAAGCCGCCCAAAGCCAGCCCGGCAGACCGGCCATCAAGGCGTAGCCCACCGCCAGCAGCAGCCAGCCGAGCGCGAAGCCCCAGCGCGCCACCGACAGCGCCACCAGAAAGTTCAGCGCGTAGAGCAAACTCACGGTGCGGTAGGTGCGCATGTGCCACAGCCTAAGCCCTCCAGAGGCGGAGGGGCAGAACCGTTGGCACCGGTACTTCGCTGCCTCCGGTACCCCAACCGTCGGCACGCTAAATTGGAAGGATGCGTATCCTGCTTCCGTTTCTGCTGGTCTCGCTCTCCCTGGTCGGTCAAGACGCCCCCCGCGCTCTCATCAGTTCAGACTTTATTGCGTCGGTGGAGCCGCTCGGCACCCGCATCGCCCAGACCAATCTGACGGTGGTTTATCTGGACACGGTAGCCGACGACCAGTTCGTCGACGTGGCCGCCATTCGTAGCGACGTGACCCAGTTCATCCGCAACACCGGCGGCACGGCCGCTCCGGAAGCCTACGTCAAGGCAATCGGCAAAGGCCTGGCGGACAAGTACCCGCAGTTGGCCGGCTTCACGATCACGCTGTATCTGAACTTCAGCACCTCGGGCAACCCGGGCTACGTCACGACGCTGACGCGTCTGGCGCCGGATCTGACGCCCGTCCTCAAGACCGCGGTGACCCAGAAATTGACCGAAGCGCGTAATGCCCAAAGCCGCATAGTACGATAAGTACTTATACTTCAGACCCCTATGGGCATTCGCCTCTACAACAGCCTGACCCTCCAAGTGGAGGACTTCGTTCCGTCCGAGAACAACACGGTCCGCATGTACACCTGCGGCCCTACCGTGTACAGCTACGCGCACATCGGTAACCTGCGGACCTTTACCTTCAATGACATTCTTCGCCGCTGGCTGAAAGCGCGTGATTTTGTCCTGCACGACGTGATGAACATCACCGACGTGGAAGACAAGATCATCCGGAACTCGATGGCCAAGGGGATTCCCATGGGCGAGTACACGGCGGGCTACGAGAAGGCCTTCATCGAGGATTGCGCGAAGATGCGCTTCATGCCGCCGTGGCGGATGGTGCGCGCCACCGAGCATATCCCGGAAATGGTGGCCATGATCGAGACCCTGCAGGAGAAGGGCTTCACGTACGAAAGCGACGGCAGCGTCTACTACCGGATCGGCAAGTTCCCCAGCTACGGCAAGCTGTCGCACAACGACTTCGACGGGATCCGTTCGGGCGCCCGCGTCGATGTGGACGAGTACGACAAGGACGACGCGCGCGACTTCGTGTTGTGGAAGTCCCGCAAGGACAACGAGCCGTTCTGGGAAACGCCGTTCGGCAACGGACGCCCCGGCTGGCACATCGAGTGTTCAGCGATGGCGACCAAGTACCTGGGCAACACGCTCGACATCCACGCCGGCGGCATCGACCTGATGTTCCCGCATCACGAGAACGAGATCGCCCAGTCGGAAGGGTGCAGCGGCCAGCCGTTTGCGCGCTACTGGCTGCACTGCGAGCACCTGCTGGTGGACTTCTCGAAAATGTCGAAGTCGCTCGGCAATATCTACACGCTGCGCGAGCTGATGGAGATGGGCCATGCGCCGGAAACGGTGCGCTATCTGTTGGCTTCGGTGCCTTATCGCAAAAAGCTGAACTTCAGCTTCGACGGCTTAAAGGCGGCGGCGACTTCGATCGAGCGCTTGCGCAATTACTCGCTGCGCCTGGAGACGGACAAGTATCCCGAGGGCACCAATGCGGCGCTCGAAGAGCGGGCGGCGAAAGCCCTGACGGATTTCGAAGCCGGCATGGACGACGACCTCAATACGGCTGAAGCCTTGGCCGCGGTGTTCGAATTCGTGCGCGACACTAACTCGGCGATGGATGCCGGCGACTTTAAGGCAGGAAATATCGCGAGCGCGCGCCGGGTGCTCGAGCGCTTCGAAGGCGTGTTTGAGGTGCTGAAGCCGACGGTGGCTGAAGGCGGACTCGCCGATGCGGAGATCGACGCCCTGGTAGCCGAGCGGTCCCAGGCGAAGAAGAACAAGAATTTTCAGCGGTCGGACGAGATCCGGGCCGAACTGCTGGCAGCGGGCATCATCCTCGAAGACACGAAGGACGAAGGAAATCGGAGCGGTCCATGCCGGCGACCGCAAACGCGCTTTGGCGCCGCTCGCCTTGGAAATCGTGAACATTCGCCGTCCACCACGAGATCCGGGCCGAACTGCTGGCAGCGGGCATCATCCTCGAAGACACGAAGGACGGAGCGCGCTGGAAACGGAAATCGTGAACATTCATTCGAAAGCGGTCCATGCCGGCGACCGCAAACGCGCTGGCCTTGGCGCCGGGAAGCGGCGTGACTACACGCCGTCCACCACGCCGATTCATTTGTCGTCCACCTACTTTTACGATTCGTCGGAAGTGGTGGACAAGATTTTCGGTCATGAGGACCACGGCTACTCCTACCTGCGCTATGACAACCCGACGGTGGCGGCGCTGGAAGAAGTGGTGAATGCGCTCGAGGGCGGGCATGGCACGATCGCCTGTGCCTCCGGTATGGCGGCGCTGCATCTGGCGCTGCACGCCATCCTGCTCGACCGTCCGAAGCGGATCCTGTGCGCGAGCCAGCTTTACGGCGCGACGATCAACATGCTGACCAAGGTGATGGAGCCCTTCAGCACCACCACCACGTTCGTCGACATCTGCGATCTAGCGGCGGTCGAAAAGGCGCTGGTGGACGAGAAGCCCAGCGTGCTGCTGATGGAAACGGTGTCGAACCCGACCCTGCGGGTGGCCGATCTCGCGGCGCTGGGCAAGCTGTGCCGGGCGCACAATTGCGTCTTCCTGGTGGATAACACGTTCGCCACGCCGATGCTGGTGCGTCCGCTGGAACATGGCGCGCATGTGGTGGTGCACTCGGGCACAAAGTACCTGGGCGGGCATGGCGACGTGCTGGCGGGCTTGATCACCTATGACGCCGAACATGAGCCGTTCATCCGCCAACTCTCGCGGACTTACGGGCCGGTGATCGGACCGTTCGAAGCGTATTTGACGATGCGCGGCGTGAAGACCTTTCCGTTGCGCATGGAGCGCCAATGCCAGAACGCGGCCAAGATCGCGGCCTGGCTGCGCCAGCATCCGAAGGTGGAACTGGTGCACTACCTGGACGATCCGCAGCATCCCGACCGCGCGGTGATCGACCGGCTGTTGGTGGACGGCCTCTACGGCGCGATGGTGAGCTTCCGCATTCGCGGCGCGGAGAAGCCGGATGTCTTCCGCTTCATGGACGCTCTGCGGCTGGCCGTGCCGGGGACTTCGCTGGGCGATGTCCACACGCTGTGCCTGTATCCGCTGGTGGCGTCGCATCGCGATGTGCCGCCCAAGCAGCGCGCGCGGCTGGGCATTACCGATAACCTGGTGCGCTTTTCGATCGGCATTGAGGCGGCGGAAGACATCATCGCCGACATTGAGCAGGCTCTCGCGGTTTAGCCGCGAACGCCCAGCTTCCGTAAGAACGTCATCATCGGGCACCAGTTCGTGAAGGCGGATTGAAAGAGATTGGCCCCCACGAAGGCCGTGAACCAATACCAGTTGGGATTCACGTAATGCCCCAAAGCTACCGACAGCATCACAAAAAAGCCGGCTACCAAACGCAGCCAACGGTCTACCGTCATACAGTCGCCCTCCTTCGGCGTGCCAGGAAATAGAGAACAGGAACCGTCATGCGCGAGAGCAGAAGTGAGGCTATCTCACCGGCCATCAGCGCAATCGCGAGGCCCTGAAAGATGGGGTCAAAGAGAATCACCGACGAGCCGACGACCACCGCGGCGGCGGTGAGCAGCATGGGCCGGAAGCGGACGGCGCCCGCTTCGATGACCGCTTCATCCAGGGGCTGGCCTTCCTGGAGACGCAGTTCGACGAAGTCGACGAGGATGATGGAATTGCGGACCACGATGCCCGCGCCGGCGATGAAGCCGATCATGGAAGTGGCGGTGAAGAACGCGCCCATGGCACCATGCGCGGGGATGATGCCGACGAGAGAGAACGGGATGGCCGCCATGATCACCAGTGGAGTGAGGAAGGACTGGAACCAACCGACGACCAGGCCGTAGATGACGATCAGCACGGCGGCAAAGGCGATGCCAAGGTCGCGGAAGACTTCATAGGTGACGTGCCATTCGCCATCCCACTTCATCGCGTAACGGCTGCCGTCGGAGGGCAAGGCGGCCATGTTCTGCACCAGTTCGTAGCCCTCGCGCGGACGGATCTTGGCGACTTCGGGCAGGAGGGCGAGGATGGCGTAAACCGGGCTCTCCATCGCGCCGGCAACGTCGGCAGTGACATAGGTGACCGGCATCAGGTTCTTGTGATAGATGCTCTTTTCGACGACGGATTCACGCGGGCGGAGCAACTCACTGAGCGCAACGGTGGAGCCGCGGCCAACGCGAATGGCGCCGAGTTGATCGAGGTTGGCGCGGGTGGCGCGGTTGAAGCGAAGGGTGACGGGGACGTCCTCTTGATCGCCGGGAGCGTGGAGGAGCCCGGTGGGGTAACCGGCAACGGCGAGACGCAGGGTGCGGGCGACTTCGTCGGCGGAGATGCCGTGCAGGGCGGCCTTTTCCTCATCGATGGGGAGTTCGAGCTTCCGCTGATCGTCTTCGACGTACCAGTCGACGTCGACGACCCCGGCGGTGCGGTGGAGGACATCGCGCACGCGGGCAGCCAGGCTGAGGCGTTCGGTGAGGTCCGGGCCGTAGATTTCGGCGACCAGGGTTTGGAGCACCGGTGGTCCGGGCGGGACTTCGGCAACCTTGATCCGGGCTCCCCACTTTTCGGCGAGGGGCTGCAGACGGACGCGCATTTGCTTGGCAATCTCGTGACTTTGTAAGTGACGGTGGTCTTTGGCTTGTAAGTTGATTTGTAAGTCGGCGACTTGCGGTCCGCGGCGGAGATAGTAATGACGGACGAGGCCGTTGAAGTTATAGGGAGAGGCCGTGCCCACATAAGTTTGCAGGTTCACAACCTCGGGCTGTTTTTGGGCTTCGGCGGCCAGCAGGCGCGCGATCCGGGCCGTCTCTTCGAGCGGCGTTCCGGTGGGCATGTCGATGATGACCTGGAACTCGCTCTTGTTATCGAAGGGCAGCATCTTCACTTTCACCAGGCCGAAGTAGAAGAGCGAGCAGGAACCGAGCAGCAGCACGGCGACGAGACCGAGGAATGCGGCGCGGCGCAGGGGCTCGTGCAGTAGGGCGCCCATGGTGCGGCGATAGAAGCGCGTGAAGAGGTCCTCGTGGCCGGGTTCGTGGCCAGCCTGGATGGGACGCAGAATGCGCACCGCAGCCCAGGGCGCGACGATGAGCGCGGTGACCAGCGAGAAGAGCATGGCCGCCGTGGCGCCGATCGGGATGGGGCGCATGTAGGGGCCCATCAACCCGCCGACGAAGGCCATCGGCAGGATGGCACCGACGACAGCGAGCGTCGCCAGAATGGTGGGGTTGCCGACTTCGTCCACGGCTTCGGCGGCCACTTCATACGGCGGACGTCCCTGATTCCGAGGCAGGCGCCAATGGCGCACGATGTTCTCGACGATGACGATAGCGTCGTCGACCAGGATGCCGATCGAGAAGATGAGGGCGAACAGCGTAATGCGATTGAGCGTGTAGCCGTAGAAGTAGAAGACCGTGAGAGTGAGCGCGAGCGTGACCGGAATGGTGGTGAAGACGATGAGCGACTCACGCCAGCCGAGGGTGAGAGCGATCAGCGCGCTGACAGAGATGACGGCGATGAGCATGTGCTCGAGGAGTTCATTCGACTTGTCCTTGGCGGTTTCGCCGTAGTGGCGTGTGATTGTCAGGTGCACGTCGGCGGGGATCATCTGGCCTTCGAGGCGGCGGACACGGGCGAGGACGTCTTCGGCCACGGTGACGGCGTTGGTGCCTTTGCGCTTGGAGATGGCGAGCGTGACGGCCGAGTGGGCGCGGCCTCCGGCGATGTGGCGGACGTACTCCGAAGGCTCTTCGCCGCCATCGGTGACCTGGGCGACGTCGCGGACGAAGATGGGCTTGCCGGCGGCGGCGCCGACGACGACGGAGCGAACGTCTTCGGCGTTGGTGAGGAACTGGCCGGCTTCGAGCTGGATCTGCTGATTGCCGCGCGTGAACTCGCCGGCGGGCAATTTGCGGTTGGCTCCTTCGAGCGATTGGGCCACCTGCAGTGGGGTGAGCGCATAGGCGGCGAGGCGGCCGGCGTCGAGCGTGACGCGCAGTTCGCGGCGTTGGCCACCGATGATCTGGACGACGGAGACGTCGGGAGTTTGGGTGACGGTGTCGTGGACCTGAGCGACCAGACGGCGCAGTTCGAAGTCGCTGTAACGGTCGCTCCAGTAGGTGAGAGCGAGGATGGGGACGTCGTCGAGCGAGCGGGGCTTCACCAGCGGGGCGGAGGCACCGGGCGGGATGAGGTCGCGATGGGCGTTCAGCTTTTCTTTGAGGCGAACGATGGCTTCGGCTTCGTTCTGGCCGACGAGGAAGCGGACGATGGCGACCGAGGAGCCGGGGCTCGAAGTGGAGTAGATGTACTCGACGCCGGGAATCTCCCAGAGGAGCTTTTCCATGGGCTTGGTGACGCGCTCTTCCACTTCTCGCGGACTGGCGCCGGGCATCTCGACAAAGACGTCGACCATGGGGACGACGATCTGCGGCTCTTCCTCGCGCGGCAGTTGCACGACGGCGAAGAGCCCTAACAGGAGGGAGCCGGCGATCACCAGGGGCGTGAGCTTGGAATCGATCCAGGCGTGCGCCAGGCGTCCGGAAGGGCCTAGGCGAGCGCTCATCGCCGCACCTCGATCGCCGCGCCGTCGAGCAGGCCGGGCGGCACGGGGCTGATGACGGTTTCGTGGGGCGAGAGGCCGGAGAGGACTTCGGCGCCCAGCGCCGTGCGCGTGCCGAGCGTCACCAGGCGCAGGCGGGCGGTGGAGCCTTCGGCGACAAAGACGGATTGCAATTGGCCCCGTTCGACCAGCGCGGCGAGGGGCACGAGGAGGGCTTCGCGGGCGGTGGCGGCGAAGCTGGCACGACCGAAGAGGCCGGAGCGGAGACCAGGGACGGCGGGCAGGTCGATTTTGACGAGGCCGGTGCGCGTGGCGGCATCAATGAGCGGGACGATTTCGCTCACGCGGCCGGATTGCGGCGTGGAGGCATCGCCGAGGAAGACGGGGACGGATTGGCCGAGGCGGACGGTGGCGAGGCGGCTCTCTTCGACATTCGCTTCGAGGCGGAAGGCGCCGTCGCGTTCGAGGGTGAACAGGGGCAGACCCGGCATGGTGAGGGTGCCGGGTTCGACGGTGCGCGTGGTGATGACGCCGGCGAAGGGCGCAGTGACGCGGGCATAGCCTTGCTGGAGTCCGGCGAGGTGGAGGCCTTGTTCGGCCTGGGTGAGCTTGGCGTCTAACTGGCTGCGGCGGGCGCGAGCCATTTCGAAGGCGGACTGGGCGGCTTTGCGACGGGCGACGGCTTCGTCCAGCTCCTGCTGCGTGACGGAACGTTTTTGGAAGAGGTCCTGAAGACGCTGCAGCGTCAGTTCGGCGAGCTCCGTTTGCGCCTTCGCCGCGGCGACGGCACTATCCGCTTCGGGGATGGCCAGGCGGAATTCTTCGCGGACGGCTTCGGCTTGGCGCACGCCCGTTTCCTGGTCACGGGCGTCGAGGAGGACGAGCAGTTGTCCTGCGGCGACGTGGTCACCGACGCGGGCGCGGACTTCTTTGGCGTAGCCCATCAGGCGCGCCGAGACGGTGGCGGTGACGCTGGCCCGCACGGTGCCGGTGGCGTCATAAGAGGAGACGACCGGGCCCAGGGCAATGGTCGCAGTGGTGACGGCGACGGGCGCCGACGGCGCGGGCTTCGGCGGGGCCTCCGGGCGGCTGCAGGCCGCCAGAGCAAGAAGCGAAACCAACAGCAGGGTTCGCATTAGTTGAATACCTCCGATTCGGCCGACAGCGTGCCGGCGGCGAGTTGTAGCAGGGTGGCGGCGACGCGCTGGTCATGGACGGCGGCCAACTCGCGGGTTTGGGTTTCGAGCAGCGCGGTTTCAGTGCGGAGAAGATCGGTGACGGTGGCGAGGCCAGCGGCGTAGCGATTCTGCGAAATGCGCAGGCTTTCCTGAGCGGCGGCGACGGCGGCGCGCGCGGTGGCGATGCGCTGCTGCGCGGCTTCGAGCGCGGCCCAGGACTGGCGAACCTGGAGGCGGACGCCGGACTCCGTGCGGCGGAGGTCGGCATCGGCCTGGCGCTGGGCGGCAACGGTTTCGGCAATCCGGGAGCGGTCGGCCAAGCCGTTGAAGAGATTCCAGCGGAGGCCGATGGAGACGAGCCAGTTGGCGCCGCCGCGGTTGATGAAGCGCTGACGATCCGCCTCGAAGACGCCGCGCGCGTAGACCTGAGGCAGATAGTTGGAGCGGGCATCAGCCTGGCGGGTGGCGGCGACGCTTTGGGCGAGGCGCGCCTGGCGGACTTCGGGACGATCTTCGACGGCAGTAGGGGCGTCGAGGCGAAGGGGCAATTCGGTGAGGGGGGTGGTGAGGGTGTGAGCGTCGTCGAGCGGCCGGCCCATGGCCTCGTTGAGAGCAGCTTGGGCGACTTGGAGGTCCGCGCGACGGGAGATCTGTTCTTCGTGGATCTTCGCGACGTGGACTTTGAGGGAGAGGACGTCGGCGTCGGTGGCGAGCCCCGATTGGCGGCGGGCTTCGGCGCGTTCGAGGTCGGATTCGGCGGAACGCAGGGCCTGAGCGGTGACGCGGAGTTGCTCGGCGCCCAGGAGCGTGGCGTAGTAAGCGCGGGCCGCCTGGGCGACGACGCTCATGCGGGTGAGGCGCAGCGACTCGACGGAGTGATTCTCGGCCAGCCTGGCCAGATCTGTGGCGCGTTTGGTTTTGCCGGCGTCGTAGAGGGTCTGGTCGGCAATGATTTGGGACTGGAAGTTATTGAGGAAGTCCGGCTGATTGAGCGTGGGCAAGGCGAAGTTCGAAGCGGTGAACTGGCGCTGCGTGAGCAGGGACGAGAAGACGAAGACGGGGTTGTCGCTACGCGTCCAGGACTCGGAGTAATTGACTTTGGGGAGACGTCCGCTCTGGGCCTGGACGACGCCTTCGTGCGCCGCATCGCGGGCCGCGGCCGACGCGGCGAGCGCGGGATGTCCGGCGAGAGCGCGGGCGACAGCTTCTTTCAAACTGAGGGGATCCTGGGCGCTGGCTGTGACAGCAAGCGCCAGAGCAAACAGTGGTTTCATGCGGGTACTCGCCGTGCAAGATGCAGTTAGGGGAGAAACGTGACAGCGGCGAAGCAATTATTTTTTGTCACCTTTGGCGGGCGAATGAATCCGGAAAGGCATGAGCCGAGCCGGCCCAGCTACAATCGCAAGACATGGAACGGGAAGGCGAAACAACGCTCGCCCGGCGATTAATGGCCGGCGAACCAGGTGCGTTCGAACAGTTTGTGGAGCACTTCCGCGCCAAGATCTTCAACTACAGCTGGTTGATGTGCGGTCAGCGCGAGGATGCCGAGGAAGTGGCGCAGGAGACACTGTTGCGCGTGTTTGAGAAGTTCGCCGAATTGCGCGAGCCGGAACGGATCCGGCCGTGGGTGTTTCGCATTGCGAAGAATGCGTGCCTGATCAAGCGGCGGCGCAGTGTATTTGCGCCGAGCGCGAATCAGGAGATCTCGCTCGATTCGCTGATGCCGGCGAAACGGGCGGAGGGCGGGCAGTTGAAGCTCGAGATTGCGGATTGGTCGAGGCTGCCGGAGGATGAAGCGCTGCGGGCGGAGATGCATCGTGAGTTGCAGAACGCGATCCGCGAGTTACCGGAGCTTTACCGGGCGGTGATCCTGCTGCGGGACATGGAAGAGCTGAGCACGCAGGAGACGGCGCAGATTCTGGACGTGAGCGAGGAAGTGGTGAAGACGCGTCTGCACCGGGCGCGGTTGGCGATCCGCAAACACTTGGACGCGCGCTTGCGAGGGGCACAGGTGGAGGTCCATTGAGCCAGCATCAGCCGACGGAGGATTGCCGACAGATCTTTGCGGCGTTATCGAGCTACCTGGATCTCGAACTGCCGCCGGAGGCCTGCGCGCAGCTCGAAGAGCACTTAAAGGACTGCGCGCCGTGCATCGAGTTTGTCGAGAGCTTGAAGCAGACGATCGCGCTGTGTCGCCAATACGCGCCCACCGAATTGCCGGAAGCGCTGAATGCGGAAGCGAAGAGCCAGTTGGAAGAGGCGTATCGCCAGATGCGAAGCGCGCGTTAGCCTTCTCCCCAACGGGCTTCGCGGCTCCGAGCGAGCGTAAAGATCTCGAGGTAGCGGCGCTTTTTGGGAGCGGGCGTGGGCACCGAGTCCTTGGTGAGGGCGGCGGCGAAGTCGCGGAGTTGGCGGCCGAGCGGCTTGGCTTCGTTGATGCGCGTGCCGTTGAGGACGGTCTTCTGCACCTCGACGTAGTCGTTCGAGAAGGTCGCGTGGACCGGCAGCCCGACGGCGTCGGCCACGTGATCCAAATACACGGTGCCGTTCTTCTCGACCCGATTGACAATCAGGCGCACCTGATCCTTCAGTTGGAGGTCCTTCATCGCGAGGAAGCGCCGCCGGGCCATGTGCATCGAGGCGACTTCGGTAGTGGTGACGAGGAACACTTCCTTGCTCTGCTGCATGAGCTCGGTGGACAGACGGTTGATGGCGGCGGGCAGGTCCACGATGATGGCGCTGTACTGGCGGCGGGCGAACTCGAGGACGTGTTGAAGCAGACCGAGGTCGGGACGATAGTCTTCGTTCGATTCACCAGCCTGAAGAATGTCCAGGTGGCCTCGTTCGGAAACCATTTGCGGCCAGAGATGTTCGTCCAACTCGGAGACGCGCTCCATGGCTTCGATGAGCGAGTAGGGCGATTCGGCCCGCAGCAGGAACTGAATCATGCCGGCGTCGAGATCGGCGTCGAGTAGGAGACTGCGATGGTCCGCGGCGGAGGGCAGGGCCAGAGCGATTTGCATAGCCAGCGTGGTGGCGCCGACGCCGGGACGCGCCGGGAAAAAGGTGTAGAGGCAGTTGGTGCCGGCGGCGCGCTGAGGCTGGTTGCGCCGGCGCATGATGATCCGCTCGACGGCGCCGCGCAGTTCGTCCTCCACCAGAGGGAAGCCCAGACACTCGCGGACTCCCAACTGCATAGCGCGGCGAAGCGTGTTGGCATCAGCCGCGGTATCGAGCAGGACGATCTCCTGCTGAGGAGCGAGTTGCAGGGTCTGGCGGACCGCGGCTTCCATGCGCTCCGGCACCGCGGTGGAGATGAACAGAATGTCGGGGTCCACCGCGCGCAGGAAGCGCTGGATCTCGCCTTCGTCCGGATAGTAAGGATAGCGGCGGGCGATGGTGACGCCATAGACTTCGAGCGCCTGTTCCAACGTCAACAGTTCGCTTTCCTGCGAGCCAATCACGGCCGTCCTTAAACTCATTGCCTGACCTCCAACATGCCGGCGCTGCCATCCAGCGTTCTGTCGCGCGTCGGGTCCGGCCGTCCGGTGCGGCGCAAGGCTAACCGGAGTTCCATCTGATCGATGACGATGGCGGCAAGGTCAGCCAGCATCTGCTCTTCGGTGGGACGCAGGGGACGGCGAGGGAGTTGATCGACCACACAGAGCGTGCCGATTTGGGCGCCGCGGGGCGACTTGAGCGGCGCCCCGGCGTAGAAACGAATGCCGGGGTCGCCGGTGACGACGGGATTCTGGGCGAAGCGGGCATCCTTCGTCGCATCGGGCACCACAAAGACGGTGGGCTCTTCAATGGCGTGACGGCAGAAAGAGATATCGAGCGGCGTTTCCGAGGCTTCCAGACCGAAATGGCTCTTGAACCATTGGCGATCTTCGTCGATCAGCGAAATGAGGGCCATGGGAGTTCCAAAGATACTGGCCGTGAGCCGAGTGATTCGCTCAAAGGCTACTTCCGGAAACGTGTCGAGAATCTCATACCGGCGCAAAACGTCGAGGCGTAGTTGATCTTTCGGGGAAGACATCTCGTGCGCAAGATCGGCGTCGCGACAGAAGACCCTTAGGACACTTTCGTTAACAAGGCCCGTAAATCGTGCATTGAAACGATCTCGATTTAATGCCGCTGAAATTCCTGCGAAATTATCGAACGTCTGGGCGTTGACACATCGGGGATGGCCAAGTACGATGGCCGGGGCCAGATGGCCTGGACAAACGGCTCAGGAGGAATTTGAGCAATATGGATCGACGTCATTTCTTCGCGTCAAGCGCGCTGGCCGCGGCGACCGCCATCCCGGGCGAAGCCAAGGGAACCAAGTCGAAGCGGGCACTGATGAAGCTGGGCGCGACGGTGATGGGCGGAGGATTTGGCGAAGGCGGGGGACGGGGTCCGTTTCCGGGCGGTCCGCCGGCGGGCGAGGGGCGAGGTCCGCGGCGGGGAACGGGCCAGCCGCGCGATCCGGAGCAAGGGTTCAAGTCGCTGGGGCGGTGGGGCATCAAAAACGTAGTGGCGACGGCGGAGATCGCCGACGGCCGGCTGTACGCAACGGTGGACGAGTTGAAGAAGCTGACGGACATCGCCGACAAGTACGGCATGACGGTGGACATTCTGAATCCGCCGTTTCTGCCTTCGAGCCACATCGACCGCGAGCGGCATCCGGCGATCATGCTGGGGCAGAGCCCAGAGCGCGATCGCGACATCGAACAGATCCAGACGATGATCAAGAACTGCGCGGCGGCGAAGATCCCGTATTAAGTACAACATGAGCATCCTGGGCGTGCTGCGGACCAACCGCGTGGCGGGCCGGGGCGATACGCAGTACAGCGCGTTCAAGTTGAAGGACGCCAAGGCAGAGCCGCCTTTGACGCGGGCCGGCGTGGTGGATGCCGATCGTTACTGGGAACGCATCACATATTTTCTGGACCGCGTGATCCCGGTGGCCAGCGAATACAAGGTGCGCATGGCCTGCCATCCGAATGACTCGCCGGTGCCGCCGGAAGGGTATCAGGGCGTGGTGGCGGTGCTGGCAACGGTGGCGGGCTTGAAGAAGTTTGTCTCGATTCAGGAGAGTCCGTATCATGGCCTGAACTTCTGCCAGGGTAGTGTGTCGGAGATGCTGCAGGACCCAGGCAAAGAGATTTATGACGTGATCCGCTACTTCGGCTCGCGGAAGAAGATCTTCAACGTGCACTTCCGCAACATTCGCGGCAATCGCGAGGAGTACATGGAAGTGGCGCCGGACGAGGGCGCGGTGGATATGTTCAAGGCGATGCAGACTTACAAAGAAGTGGATTACCCGTACATGGTGCATCCGGATCACACGGTGTACTCGCCGAGTGAGACGGGCGGCGAATATACGGCGTTTGTGTATGGCTACATTCGGGCGCTGATTCAGGCCGTGGACCGCGAGAGCTAGAACGGATCAGTCCGCAGGACACTTGCCGGGCGGCAGCAAACCTGGATAATAGATCAACCATGTTCCGGTGGATCTGGATCCTGAGTTTGGTGGGCGCGGCGGTCGGGCAGCCGACTTTGATCGTGAAGAATGGCCGCGTTTGGACGGGGTCGCCGCAACGTCCTTGGGTGAGCGCGGTGGCGGTGACTGGCAAGACGATCACGGCGATCGGCGGCGACGAGTTAGCGCGCGCGGCGGGTCCGAAAACGCGAGTGATCGACGCGGGCGGGAAGTTCGTGATGCCGGGGTTCAACGACGCGCACCTGCATTTGCTGGAAGGCGCGCGCGGTCTGCGTGAAGTGGACCTGACGGGCGCCTGCACGATGGATGAGATGCAGCGGCGCATCCGCGAGTATGCGGAGAGGAATCCGCAAGCCGAGTGGATTTTGGGGACGGGGTGGCAGTACACGTGCTTTGCGGATGATCGGCGGGCACGGAAGGAAGATCTGGATGCGGCGGTGCGGGATCGGCCCGCATTTCTGCGCGCGTACGACGGTCATGCCGGCTGGGCGAACTCGCGGGCGCTCCGACTGGCTGAAGTGGGGCGGGCCGACTTCCGCGGGTTCGGCGAGGTGGAGCGCGATGCGCTGACGGGGGAGCCGACCGGGTATCTGAAAGAAAATGCGATGTCGCTGGTGGAGCGGCACATTCCGGAGCCGACGCGCCAGGCGAAGCTGCGAACGCTGGAAGAGGGATTCCGGCTGGCGACGTCGCTGGGAATCACGTCCATGCAAATTGCCGGCGGCTCGCAGGAGGAGCTCGAGCTGTTCGATGAGTTGCGGCGCAAGGGCAAGCAGACGGCGCGGGTGAGCTATGCGATTTCGGTGGAACGGCGCGAGGCGCCGCTGAACGACTATGCCGCACTGCGACGGCAGTACTCGGATGCGATGCTGCGGGTGTCGGGCATCAAGATCATGCTGGACGGCGTGATTGAAGGCTATACGGCGGCGATGCTGCAGCCCTACGCCGGGCGCGGCAATCAGCGCGGCGAGACGAAGTGGACGGTGGAGGACTTCAATGAGATGTGCGTGCGCGCGGACCGGCTGGGCTTGCAGATTGCGACGCACGCGATTGGCGATCGCGCGGTACGCGTAGCGCTGGACGGGTATGAGAACGCGGTGCGGCGCAATGGGCTGCGCTTTCACCAGACGCGGACGGATCGGCGGTTTCGCATTGAGCACATCGAGACGGTGAGCGCGCTGGATGTGCCGCGCTTTGGGCAGATTGGCGTGATTGCGTCGATGCAGCCGATTCATGCGGATCCGGATACGGTGGACGTGTGGGCACGCGCGGTGGGTCCGTCGCGGTTGCCGCGGGCGTTCGCGTGGCGGGAGTTGCAGCGGGCCGGGGCGCGGGTAACGTTTGGGTCAGACTGGCCGGCATGCATCAGCTTCGACCCGATACGGGGGCTCCACAGTGCGGTGAATCGCCGGACGGTGGATGGCCGGCCGGAGGGGGGTTGGGTGGCGAATCAGGCATTGACGGTGGAAGCGGCGTTGCAGGCGTATACGGGCGCGGGGGCGGTGGCGTCGTACGAAGAGTCCGAGAAGGGGAAACTACTGCCGGGCATGTGGGCAGACCTGGTGGTGCTCTCGCAGGATCCGTTCCGGGTGGATCCGATGAAGCTCCACGAGACGCGAGTGTTGACGACGGTCTTCGACGGACGCGTGGTGTATTCGCGACGCTAGATGAACCGCGTCGCGTCCATGGATCAGTTCCGCGGCTACACGGTAGCCGGCATGTGGCTGGTGAACTTTGTCGGTGGCTTCGCCGCGGTGCATCCGGTCTTCAAGCATCACAACACTTACTGCAGTTATGCGGATACGATCATGCCCGGCTTCTTCTTTGCCGTGGGTTTCTCGCTGCGGCTGGTGATGCTGCGAAAGCGGGAGGACGGCTATCGCAAGGCGGTGTGGCGATGCCTGGCCTTGATCTTACTCGGCCTGGTGGTGTATCACCTGGACGGGCGCTACACGAAGTTCGCGGACTTATCGGGGGCGGCGATCCTGAATGCGTTCTGGCGGAATCCGTTTCAAGCGCTGGTGCACATCGCCGTGACGAGTTTGTGGATTCTGCCGGTGGTGGCGGGGGGTGGGCGCACGCGCATTCTTTTTGCGGTGGGGAGCGGGCTGCTGCACTTACTGCTTTCTCATCTTTTCTGGTACGACTTACTGCAGGCGAAGCGGGTGATCGACGGGGGCCTGCTGGGGTTTCTGACCTGGACACTCCCGACGATCGCCGGGACGTTGGCTTATGATCTGGTGCGCGAGCCGGGGCGATTGGTGCGGTGGGGCGGCGCGACGATGCTGGCGGGATACGCCATCTCCTGCCTGAATGGCTGGGCCGCGCCGCCATTCTGGCCGCCGGTGGCGCCGGTGGATCTTTGGACGATGAGCCAACGAGCAGGTAGCTTGTCGTATCAGACGTTCGCGGCGGGCTTTTCAATGACGCTCTACGCGGGTTTCATCTGGCTGGTGGACCGGCGCGGCTGGAGCAACGGCGTCTTCGCGACGCTGGGGCAAAATGCGCTCGCGGCGTATCTGATCCACATGATGGTCGACGACCTGGTGAAGCCGTTGGCGCCCAAGGACTCACCGCTGTGGTGGGCGAGCCTGGCCTTCGCGATTTACTTTGTGATCAGCCTGCGGATGGTGCGTTACCTGAACGAACGGCAGTTGTATCTGCGGCTGTAACTAGATGCGCCAGCGCCAGAGGTTCGCACCGACGGTGAAGCCGGCGCCGACGGCCGCGAACAGGACTAAGTCGCCATTCTGCAGGCGGCCGGTGTTGACGGCGTCGCGAGTGGCGAGCGGGATGGTGGCGGCGGTGGTGTTGCCGTATTCGCTGATGTTGATGATGACCTGATCCTCGCGCAGACCGAGTCGTTCGGCCGTGGCGGCGATGATGCGCAGGTTGGCCTGGTGCGGCACCAGCACCTTGATGTCGCTCGGCGAGTAACCGTGCTTGTCGAGGAGGCTTTTGCAGGCTTCGTACATTTTGCGGACGGCGAACTTGAAGACGGCCTGGCCGTCCTGATGCACGTAGTGCTCGCGGGCGTCGATGGTTTCGTGAGAAGACGGACGGCGGCTGCCGCCGGCGGGCATTTTGAGGGCGTCGCCACCCGAGCCGTCGATTTCGTTCACGAAGCCAATGAAGCCGGCGTCGTCCTCGTCCGCCGGTTCGATGAGCATGGCGCCGGCGCCATCGCCGAAGAGCACGCAGGTAGCGCGATCGCGATAGTCAATGATGCGGGACATGGTGTCCGAGCCGATGACCAGCACTTTGCGGTGGCTGCCGGCCTTAACGAGATGAGCGGCGGTGGTGAGGCCGTAGATAAAGCCGGAACAGGCGGCCACCAGATCGAAGCCCCAGGCGCCTTTGGCGCCGAGCCGGTTCTGCACGAGACAGGCGGTGGAGGGGAAGAACATGTCCGGCGTGACGGTGCAGACGAGGATCGCGTCGAGGTCCGTGGCGGGAATGCCGCGAGCGGCCAGAGCGATCTTGGCGGCTTCGTAGGCCATGTCGGACGTGGCGATCTCGGGATCGGCGATGTGGCGTTGACGAATCCCGGTGCGGGTGATGATCCACTCGTCGGTGGTCTCCACCATTTTTTCCAGGTCTTGATTTGTCAACAGGCGGGGCGGCGTCCAACAACCAAGCGCCGTGATCTTTGCTCCGGGCAAATGCTCTCTCCTCGTGGTGCGCAACAGGGCGTTCGGGAAGGCCTGTCACCAGTAACTCTCCATGGTACCCTCACGAAAAGATGCAAGTCGAGAGCAGGGTGCTCGTCGAATCCCCCGAAGAGATGGCGACGCGCATCTTCCGCGAGCTGAAGCCCCGAACCGACCTGCCCGCGATCCGCTTGGAATTTCGCCCGTTCACGAATTTGAGCAGCCGCATTCGCTTGCGCGAAGGGCGCCTCACGGTGCGAATTTCGGATCTGTTGCGCGGGGCGCCGGACGAGGTGATCGAGTCCTTACTGTACATCCTGTTGTGCAAGCTGTATCGGAAGCCGATCCCGGCGGAGCATCAGTACCGGTATCGGGAGTTCGTGGGGCGCGAAGAGTTGCGTGAGGACTTGAGCCAGATGCGCCAATCGCGGGGACGCAAGCAGATGGCGGCGCCCAAAGGATATTTCTTCGACCTGGGTGAAGTGTTCGAGGCGATGAATGCGCGGTACTTTGGGGGCGCACTGAGGCGGCCACAGTTGGGATGGAGCAAACAACGGGCGCGGACGCTGCTGGGGCAGTACGATCCGCATCATGACACGATTGTGGTGAGCCGGCTGCTGGATCATCCGCATGTGCCGCGGCTGGTGGTGGATTATGTGATGTACCACGAGATGCTGCACGTGCAGATTCCGGTGGAGCATCGCGGCGCGCGGCGGGTGATTCATTCGAAGGAATTCCGGGCGGCGGAGCGACAGTTTGAGGGCTATGCGGAGGCCAAAGCGTTCCTCAAAAGGCTGCCCGGCGGCGTGCGCTAATGGTCGCTATTGGCGTGAGTTCTTGCGACAATAAGACTTGATGATTGTTTCCACCGGCCTCTATTACGCCGCGTTTCTCGTGGGCGGAGGCTTGCTTCTCGGTACGTTTACCCGGCCTTGGGCCGCGATTCCCTTCGGTGTGTTGGCGTTGTTCTGCTTGTGGTTTTTCCGCGATCCGGAGCGCACGGCGCCCAGCGGCGCGGGCTTGGCCGTATCGCCGGCAGATGGCAAAGTGGTGTTGATTCGTCCGGAAGCCGATGGCCGCACGCGACTCGCGATTTTTCTGAATGTGTTTGACGTGCATGTGAACCGCTCACCGATTGCGGGCGAGGTGAAGAAGGTGACGTACAAGCCAGGGAAGTTCCTGGTGGCGAGCGAACCGGCGGCCTCCATTGAGAACGAGCAGAATACGCTGGTGGTGGAGGGCGACGGGACGCAGGTGGAGTTCAGCCAGATTGCGGGGCTGATCGCGCGGCGCATTGTGTGCGACAAGAAGCCCGGCGACCGGCTGGCGCGCGGCGAGCGCATCGGGCTGATCAAGTTCGGCTCGCGCGTGGACCTGCTGTTTGGACCCGAATGGCAACTGGCGGTGAAGGTCGGGGAGCGGGTCTCCGCCGGCGAAACCGTGATTGCGAAGAGAAAGTAAATGATCGCTGACAAGTTGATCGACCCCAAGTCCCCGGAGCGCCGGCCGCGACGCGCGGCCTATGCGCTGCCGACGCTGTTTACAGCCGGCAACATCTATATGGGCTTTTTGTCGATCATGAAGGCGTTCGAAGGGGCGCGCTTCGCCTCCCTGCCCGGCAACCTGGAAGTGCCGAATCCGCATTTCGATCTCTCGGCGCTGCTGATCGGCATGGCCGTGGTGTGCGACGGGTTGGATGGCCGCATTGCGCGGATGACGAATACGGTGACGGAGTTTGGCCGCGAGATGGACTCGCTGGCCGACGTGATCACGTTTTGCCTGGCGCCGGCGGTGCTGGCGTTTGCGTGGGGCGTGAATTTTGTGGACCCGGCGGGGCTGCCGTTCGACCGCGGCCAGTTGTTGCGCGCGGGCTACTTCATCGGCTTTTTGTTCCTGCTGTGCGGCGCGATGCGCCTGGCGCGCTTTAACGTACAGACGAATCCCGTGCCGAAGAATCCGGGCCGGCCGGATCGCAAGTACTTCGTGGGTTTGCCGACGCCGCCTTCGGCCGGGTTGTTGGCCGCGGTAGTGTATTCGCTGGATGGCGTGCCGCTGCAGCATTGGACGTACACGATCGGCTGGATCACGCTGGTGTTGATGCTTTCGTTCCTGATGGTGTCGACGTGGCGCTATCGGAGCTTTAAGGATCTGAACCTGTTGCAGCCGCGTTCGCCAATCAGTTTTGTGGCGTTGGGCTCGTTGATTTTCGCGATTTGGAATTATTCGAAGGTGGTGTTGTTTGCGATTGCGATTTCCTATGCGGTCAGCGGGATTCTGGTGCGGATTGGCGGGATCTTGAAGCGGAAGTTCGCCCGGCAGCCACCGCCGCGCCGTCCGGAGGGAGCCGTCCTTGGCTAAAGTCATCGCCGTGGTGGGCGCACAAACGCTGTTGGGCCGTGAGATTCGCGAAGTGTTGGAAGCCAGCCATCTGGATCTGACGTTGCGGCAGTTGAATACCGAGGAAGACGAAGGCGACATCTTCACGCGCGCGCAGGATGATCTGGTCGCCATGGAGCACGTGTCGCTGGAAAGTCTGGAGGGCGCCGAGGTCGTGGTGCTGGCCGCGCCAACTGCGGTGACGCTACCCAAGGACGCGCGGTTGATTGACCTGACGGCGAGCCGCCGGGGGCAATTGGTGGCGCCGATGGTGACCGGGCCGATGCAGGCGAAAAGCACGGTGCATACGCCGCATCCGGCCGCGATCGCGATGGGATTGTTGCTGGCGCGATTGCCGGAAACGCCGGTGCGCGCGGTGTTCGAAGTGTTCGAGCCAGCAAGCGAACGCGGCAAAGACGGTATCGACGAACTGCAGCAGCAGACGATCAACCTGCTCTCGTTCAAGCCGCTGCCGCAAGCGGTGTTCGACACGCAGGCGAGCTTTAACCTGTTGTCCGCGTATGGCGAGAATGCGCGAGAGCCTTTAGCGGCGATCGAGGAGCGTTTGGCGGAGCAACTGGAACTCATGTTGGCGGGGCGACCGATGCCGTCGTTCCGCGTGCTCCATGCACCCGTGTTCCATGGTCTGATGATGTCGGCGTGGATTGAGTTTGCGGGACCCGTGGAGCAGTTGGCGGAGCGGGTGGCGAACGAGCTGGTAGAAGTGCGCGGGACGGACGTGGAGCCGGCGACCAACGTGGGCGTGGCGGGGCAGACGGGCCTGATCATCTCGATCAAGCA
Organism: Bryobacteraceae bacterium; assembly: GCA_044226365.1. Lineage (GTDB taxonomy): Bacteria > Acidobacteriota > Terriglobia > Bryobacterales > Bryobacteraceae > JALHNI01. Next base: position 17,879 of record JBGAHE010000039.1, on the reverse strand, counting down.
AGATCGCCAGCAGCCGAATGCTTACTGGTTCTGGATCGGCGCGGACAATTTGCGGCTGATCGCCGATAACGTGCTGGTGATTCTCACTTCCTGGTTTGGGCGAGGCCGAGTGAACTAACATGGACCGCCGTATCTTTCTCGGCTTTCTGCCCCTGGTAGGCTGCGGTTATAAGATCGCCGGTAAAGCCGACTTACTCCCCAAGCACTTGCATACGATCGCCATTCCGGCGTTCAGCAACGTGACGATGCAGTACAAGCTGACCGACCGGCTGCCGAACGCGCTGGCCCAGGAGTTTATTGCCCGGACGCGCTATCAGGTGGTGGCCAATGAGAACGACGCCGATATGGTGTTGAACGGGGCGGTGGCGCACGTGACGACGTTTCCGACGACATACGACCCGCTGACTGGCCGCGCGGCCGGCGTGCAGGTGCAGGTGGTGATGCAGATCACGCTGCGCGAGCGGGCGACGGGCAAGATTCTGTATCAGCAGCAAGCGCTCGATTATCGGGAGCGTTACGAGATTTCCACCGACGCCGCCGCCTACTTTGACGAAAGCGCACCGGCTTTTGAACGGCTGAGCCATGGCGTGGCGCGCAATACGGTTTCGGCGATTCTGGAGATGTTCTAGGCGATGACGCCGGAGCAGTTTCTCACTTCGATCAAGTCGCAGGCGCCGGCGGGCGTGTATCTGTTTCTGGGTCCGGATGCTTATGAGCGGGCGCGGTGCCGGAAGGCCTTGCGCCTGGCGGCGCTGCCGGAGGACTTACAGGAAGAGGGGTTTACGCGCCACGACCTGGACCAGATGTCGCTGGCGGCGGTGCTCGACGATGCGAACTCGTTCTCGCTGTTCGCGTCGCAGCGGCTGGTGTGGGCCTCCAGTGCGGAAGGCGCGTTGCCGAAGCGGCTGACGGCCGCATCGGAGGAGAAGGATGATTCGGCGCTGTTGAAGGAGTTTGTGAAGAATCCGGCGCCCGGCGTAACGTTGGTGTTCGACAGCCAGCGTTTTGACTTTGACGGCGAGGATAAGGCCAAGAGCGATCGCGTGCGCAAGTTCTATGCGTCGATTCCGAACGTGGTGGAGTTTCCGCGGCACACGGCGGCCGCAGCCCGTCAGTTAGCGGGCAAGTTAGCCGCGGCGCGGAAGCTAACGCTGGGGGCGAACGAAGCGGAGTTTCTGGTGGAAGCGCTGAGCGCGGACGCTTCGCGCATCGCCAACGAGATCGAGAAGCTGAGCCTGCATTGTGGGCCGGGCGGCACGGTGACGATGGACCTGATCGCGGAGTTAGTGCCGAACGCGAGTTCATCGACAGTGTTCGCGTTGGTGAGTGCGATCGGGAGCGGGGACCGGCTGAAGTCGCTCGCGGTGCTCGATACGCTGGTGCGCGATGGCGAGTATCTGCCGCTGGCGCTGACGTTCCTCGCGACGCAATTTCGCCTGGCGCTGGCGGCGCATGAAGCGAATCTGAAGAACTCGTTCCAGATCCAAAGCCACTTTCAGAAGCTGGGTGTGGCGATGTGGAAATCGCGGGCGGATCAGGTGGCGGAGACGGTGGCGAAGATGCCGCGTATCCGCGTGGCGCGGGCGATCCGGCACCTTTACATCGCCGACATGGCGTTCCGCGAGCCGCGGCCGGACGATCGCTCGGTGATGGAAGCGTTAGTTTGGAAGCTCACCACGTAGGGCGATGATTTCCTGACGCAGGCGCTCGGTGAGTTCGCCGCGCTGCCTGGCGTCCATGCCCTCGACGGGCAACGGCTGGCCGACACGCATCAGGACGTCGCCGCCATAGATTTCCAGGGCCTTCGCGGGCATGACGGCGTCAGTGCCGATGATGGCCATGGGGACGATCGGCGTGCCGGAGCGTAAGGCCAGCAGGGCCGTGCCCTCTTTAAAGGGCAACATCTCGCCATCCATGGAGCGCGTGCCTTCCGGAAACGAGATGAGCGATTTGCGTTCTTCACGGATCACGCGCGCGGCTTCAGCCATGCTGCGCAGGGTGGCCTTGGGGTCAGAGCGTTCGATCGGCACGTGGCCCTGGCGACGCAGATACCAGCCCATGAAGGGGACGGAGAAGAGTTCCTTCTTCGCGAGAAAGCAGAGCGGGCGCGGGACGCTGGCGACCATGGCGGGCGTATCGATGAGGCTGAGGTGGTTCGAGGAAAAGATGTAGTTCTGGTTGGGATCCAGGTTCTCAAGCCCGACGACTTTGAGGCGCACGCCGCAGATCCACAGCATGCAGCGAGCCCAATAGCGGAACAAGCGGACTTGCTGGTCGCGCGTGGTGAAGGGTTGGACGAGGAAAGAAAAAGTAACGAGGACGGCCGTGTAGCCAAGACTGGCCGGAATCGAAATCAGTAGAGATCGGATGAGAACGAACGACATGAAACTCCGCTAACCACGCAAGCTAGTCAGCGAGCGAAAGTAAGCTTCCAAATGCTGCTGCCCGTAAGTGGGAGCGATGCACGTGGTGGTGGATACGGCTCCCAGAAATTCGAATAACTCACGCTTCCGCGTGGAGCCGAGGCCGGCCAGACGGCCGAGCCAGCCAAAGGCACCCTGGCCAATGAGCCAGACGCGCGGCTCGCGATCCTGGACGCGGAAGGCGAGTTCGGCGATCTCCCGGCGGGTGAAGATATCGGGTCCGCCGACGTCGATCTGGCAGGACTCGCCTTCGAGGCGCTCCAGACATGCGCGGGCGACGTCGTCTTCGTGAATCGGATTGCTTTTCGCCTGGCCATCGCCGACGACGGGCAGGAAGCCAAAACGGGCGTAAGCCAACATTTCCGTGAAGGCCGAAAAGACGCCGGTGGGCCGGATGATGGTGTGGCGCATCTTGGACAGTTGGAGGCGATCGACGAAGTCCTCGTGGGCTTGGACGTAGGCGGTGTGGGTGTAGCCGGGCGAAAGGTGCACCGAGACGTAGACGAAGCGGCTGACTTGTTCGGACTGCTGGGCGAGTTCGAGCAGATGGCGGTTGGCGGCGAGGTCGACAGCGCGAAAGGAGCGGCGCTCACTGGCGCCGGCGCTGACCGAGGCACCCAAGGCCGAGATGACGATGTCGATGTCTTCGCAGATGTGCTGAATGGCGAGGGTGGAGGTGGCGTCGGCAAGGACGACGTCGTTGGCGTAGCGCGCGAGCAGGGGGTAGTTCGTCATGCGGCGCGAGAGCGTGCGGACCCAGTAGCCGGCCTCTTTGGCCGCCCGGAGCGTGGACAAACCGATGGCGCCACTGGCCCCCGCAATGAGAATCCGTTTGCTCATGGGCTTTCATTATCCCCGATTGGCCGCATTGCTTGACAACTGACCGAGGGTCAGCTAATATCTGACTGGTGGTCAGCTATTCGTCTGCCCCGACTTCGCGAGCGCGGCAGCCGGAGCAAAAGGAAGAACGCCGGAAGGCGATTCTGGAGACCGCTCTACTTTTATGGCGCGAAAGCGCTTTGGAAGAGTTCACGATGGCGCAATTGGCCAGCCGCACCGGTTTGGCCAAGGGCACGCTGTATCTCTACTTTGCAACCAAGGAAGAAGTCTTCCTGGCGGTGCTCGACGAACTGCTTGAGCACTGGCTCGGCGAACTCACCGGCCGCTTCGCGAACCTGCGACGTCCGGTGACCCCGCGCGCGCTGGCAGGCACCATCCTGCGCAGTCTGCAAACCCGCCGCGAACTGATCCGACTGCTGCCGCTGGTGGAAACGCTCCTCGACCGTGGGGCGTCGGATCAGGCAGTTTTGTCCTTTGAGCGAAGAACGCTCGCGCAGTTGAGAACGGTGGGACAGGCACTGGAGAAGTGCTTCCCGGCGCTCAAGGCCGGCAGCGGCATTCGACTGTTGTTACTCATGCGCGCGTTGATCATGGGGATCTATCTGCGCGCGAATAAGCCGGCCCGCATCCGGCGCGTTGTCGCGGAGCATGCGGAGCTGAAAGAACTGCAGGTTCGCTTCGATCAGGAGTTTTCCCTAGGGGCCGAAGCGCTGATCGAAGGTTATTTGAAACTTCGTGGACAGCGCACGAATCTGAGAAGCAGCGGGTAAGCAGGATGCACCGCTACTTACTGTTCAACAAGCCTTACGACGTACTGACTCAATTTACTCCGGAACCGGGCTCGCCGGCCCGGACGCTCAAGGATTATGTCCCGGTGCCCGGCCTTTACCCGGCCGGCCGCCTGGATCGAGATAGCGAGGGTTTGGTTCTTCTCACCAACGATGGTTGGTTGCAGCACCGGTTGACGGATCCGCGATACGAGCATCCGAAGACTTACTGGGCACAAGTAGAAGGCATCCCTCCGCAGGCAGCGCTGGATACGCTTGCGTCCGGGGTTACCCTCCGAGACTTTCGGACGCGCCCAGCGCGGGCGGCACTCCTGACGACAGAAATTCCTCCACTGCCGCCAAGAGTGCCGCCGATTCGTTATCGGGCCAATATTCCCACCAGTTGGATTGAACTCACGATCAGCGAAGGAAAGAACCGGCAGGTCCGCCGGATGACGGCGGCGGTGGGGTATCCGACGTTGCGGCTGTGGCGCGTTGCGATAGGGGAATTGAGGTTAGGCAAGCTCGCGCCGGGTGAGTATCGCGACTTACTGCCGGCAGAGGTGAGACAACTGCTGGAGCTTACGCGCCGCGGAGTTCAGCCTGCAGCCAAGCCCGGGCCACGGCCCAATCGCGCTTAACGGTTTTGGGAGAGATGTCGAGAGCCTGAGCGGTCTCCTCGACGGTGAGGCCGCCGAAGAAGCGGAGTTCGACGATCTTGCATTGGCGGGGGTCCAGTTGTTCGAGACGGGAAAGAGCGTCTTCGAGCATGAGCATTTCGGCAGCACGTTCGTGCTGCGGGTCCAAGGCGACGAGAGCCTCATTCAAGGTGACGGGCTGACCGCCATCGCGCTTGGCGGTTTGCTTGGAACGCGCGTGGTCAATCAGAATGCGGCGCATGGTGCGCGCGGCGGTGACGTAGAAATGACCGCGGCTCTCCCACTGCACATCGCGCTCGCCGATCAAGCGGACGTAGGCTTCGTTCACCAGAGCCGAGGGTTGCAGCGTGTGGCCGGCGCGCTCACGACGCATGTAAGCGCGGGCGAGGCGATGGAGTTCCTGGTAGACGACGTTGACGAGTTGCTCTTCCGCGCCGCGTTGACCAGCGGCAACCTGGGTGAGCAGGCGGGTGACTTGATGGTCGTCGTCGGACATGACCCACTATCCTAGCAACTGGCTGCGCGACAGGCTCAGGCGCGGGCAGGATTCCAGAGCCGCAGGCCCGACCATTTGCGGAGCAGCAATTCGAGAAGGCTGAGGACGATCGCGGCGAGCAGCAGCGAGGGCCACAGTTCGACAATCGCCGGGATGGAGCGGCCACCGCCGCGGAAGACGTCCGCGGCCGGGGGATTGTAGAGGCCGCCGGTGTAGCTGGCCACCTGCTTCAAGAGCTCTTCGTTGGCGCCGTAGCTGTTCAACTCTTCTTCGTCACGGTAGAACCCGGTCTCGGGAAACGCCCGCGATTCTTCGAGCGGACGCAGGCGAAAGAGCCCACGCGTATCGCCAATCTTGACGCGGCCGCGATAGGTGCCGGCGGCGAGGCGCTCGAGCGTAAGCGGCTGCCGGAAGTTATCGGGGCCGAGGGCGTAAATGGTGGGGGGTGCGGTGGGTTCGGTGAGTCCGGGAGCGAGCCGGTAATGGACGACGAGGGTGCCAGTGGCGGCGTCGTATTCGGTGCTCACTTCGCCTTCGCTCGCGTGTGGGAGTAAGTCGCGGAGTAAGTTGGTCCAAAGCTTCTCGTAACCGGGCCACTTCATCCAGTCTTCGGCCCAACGGGACTTGGCGTCAGAGGCGAACACAGCGGCGCGGCCAAGGCCATACTGCCAGCGGGTGAGAAGCGGATCCTGACCTTGAGGGCCGGTATCGATGGAGAGAATGGTTTCGGCGGTGGGCTTGGCTTCGAACTTCACATAGCCCTTGAGTGCGGGCGCCGATTCGATGCCCACGCCTTCCAGAATCTCGGTGCGCTTGGTGACGAGCGGGGCGACGGGGCGCTCAATGGCGGTGGAACCCGTGTGCTCCATGACGTCGCGCAGGAGGATCTGTTCGAGGCCCGACGGGTCAATGAGGAAGTAAGAACGGCCCTTGGAGAAGGACGCGACTTTCTCAAGATAAGCGCGATTGACGTCCTGGCCAAGACCCACCGTGGAGATGGTGATGTGGAGCGAGGCAGCTTCCTTGGCGACCGAGATGGAGTCGCCTTCTTCGGAGATACCGTCGGTGAGGAGCACGATGTGTTTGAAGGTGGCTTTGACGGGGACGGCCTTGCGGAAGGCCTCGCTGAGCGCGGGCGCAATCTGCGTGCCGCCATCGGGGGTGATACCGGCCACCAGTCGCTTGATGAGTAACTTGTCTTCGGCTTTGCGAATGGGCACGGCCCAGAGATAGGAGTTATCGAAGATGAGCACGCCCACCATGTCGATGGGGCGCAAGTTCTCGATCACGCCGATGGCCGCCAGGCGGGCCAGTTCCATCTTGCGGCCTTCCATGGAGGAAGACTTATCGACGATGAGGATGACGCAGGTGCCTTCCGGCGAGCGCGGCGGCGCGAGCTTGGCGGGGAGGGTGCGTTCGAGAGCGTTCTCGGGCAGGTCCTTCTTCTTTTCGAGATAGATGTTGCGTTCGCCGCCGATGACGACGAGGCCGCCGCCTTGTTTGACGAAGTTCTCGAGTTCGGCTTTGCGCGAGTCGGGGAGCGCTTCGAGGTCGATGTTGTTGAGGGCGACGATTTGACGGCCGGCGAGAGGGGCGTTGGCGGCGTCCTCGCTGCGCTCAAAGTCGAAACGGCCGGCGGCAGCGGCCGCGGCGAGGTTGGCTTCAGTACCGGCGGGGTCCTGAGAAAGGTAAAGCAGACGCGGCTTGCGCAAGGTGATGGCGCGGGCGAAGCGAACTTCGCCAAGGGGGCCGGCCTTTACGCTGCCGCCGAGGTCGACGGCGCCGGGTTCGGAGAGAGCAGCGGCGGCGCGGACGGTGTTCTCGCCGGCTTCCAGCGTCACATTGCTGGTGCCGAGGACCTTGCCTTCCGCGGTGATCTCGACGGTGGCCTCGGTCTTTTGGGGCGAGGTGACGTGCAGTTCGACGGAGAAGCGTTCGCCGGCGAAGGCTTGCGCGGGGAGGCCGACGCCATCGAGGCGGAGAGCGGGGCGCGGACGGCCCTTGAGTGGGTAAACGTCGATGGGGATGCCGAGGCCGCGCATCTGCCAGGCGGCGCGCATGACGCTGCCGCGGTTTTCTTTGCCGTCGCTGATGAGAACGAGGCGGGGGACGCGGCGCTCCGGCAGAGCCGCGGCCGCTTCGCGGATGGCGGATTCGAGGTCAGTGCCCCGCCCCGCTTCACCGGCGGTGAGATTTAATGACGTTTCGCCCGCGGCGCGGGCCCGGGCCGAGCGGGCGAAGGGGACGACGCGGAAATCGTGACGGCCGCTTTCGTCGCTGAGTTGATTGACGACGCCATTGGCGCGTTCGAGGTCAGCGGAACTGATGCTGGCGGAAGTGTCGACCAGAGCGGCGACGGCGAGTTTTGACTCGGTGGTTTCGACGCGCGGTTCGGCAAGGGCAGCGATGACGGCTGCGACCGAGAGGGCTTTCAGCAGGAGACGGAGACGGCCATGCGCGACGAGTCCGCTGGCGCGCCATTGGAAGATGACCCAAGCGGCCGGCAAGGCCAGAAACAGCAGTACCCAGGCACGTTCAAAGGTCATGAAGCCTTCCTCAACGGCGTTTCGGTTAACGAGGGAGTGGAGCGGACGCCGGAGAGCAGACGGCGGCCGAGGCCGAAGAACCACCATTCGGCGAAGAGCCCGAGGGCGCCGAGGATGGCGAGGCCGTACCAGAGTTCGCGAGACGAGGCGAGGAAGGTGCCGGCGCGCGGCACGCCGCGGCGGATAGTGGCGGGCCAGACCCAGTCTTTTTCGGCAGGTTCGGGCAAAGTGAGCGAGTAGACGGTTTCGCGTTCGCCATCGGTGAGGCGGACGGTGCCGGGGTTACCGGCAAAGAAGTGCACGGCGGAGCCGTCGCGCGAGAACGGCAGGGACTGGCCCTGGTCGTCGACGACCTTGATCTGCGAGGCCGTGCTTTCGTCCACGGTAGCGCTGACGGTGCCGACGCTTGACGCCTGCAACTCCCAGCGGAGGAAGCTTTCGGGGGCGAGCCAGCGCAAGGCGTTGGCGAAGAGTAACGGCGTGGCGAGTTCGTACTTGAGGGAGGAACGCAGCGGTTGAAAACCGATGAGGACCGTCTTCGCGGGCTTGGTGCGCGCGAGCATCACCGAGCCTTGGGCGACGTCAGCGATGGGGATGTCGCCGGGCGCGAGGTTATAGACCTGGGCGGCGTCGAGCGTGGTGTCCTGCGAACGGAGGCCGAGGCCCAGCGAGGTCTCGTTGTGCCAGCGCGTAAGGCGAGCCTGGGTGACGGCGCTTTGGCCGCGGGCTTCGATCTGAATCGACGGAACGGTGGGGGGCGTGGGGGGCGTGAATCGGTCGAGGATGACGACGCCTTCGGTGTTGGCCGTATATTGCGCGGGCGACTTGTATTCGACGCGGAGGCGCGGATTGGCATTGAGGACGGGCGCCATCAAGGCGGGCTCGTTGGTGTAGACGGTGACCAGTAATTGGCGGTCTTCGGGAAGGTCGAGAATGGCGCGGTTGTCGGCGGGGAAGCCGTCGTTCGCAATCAGGCGTGCTTCGAAGGTGCCGCCGGACTTGGTGCGGTACTCGAAGGCAATCTGCTGTTCGGCGCCGGGCGCGAGGGTCAACTGGCGGATGGCCGCGGCTGCGCCACCGTAGCGGACTTCGAGCGGTACGGTGCGAACCGCGGGACCGTCGTTGCGGACGGCGACCAGCACATCCCAATACTCGACATCGCGGCGGGAACGGCGGACGCCGATGCGGCGGATGCCGACGTTGTCGACGCGGCCGCGCACCGGCAACAGCCGCAAGCGGTTGGCCGGGACGGAAAGCGTTTCCACTTCTGACTCGGGGACACGGCCGGCGCCAGCAAAGACAATCTCGCCGGTAGCTTGGCCGTGATTTCGTTGGACGGATTCGGCCAGCTTGAGCGCGGCATCGAGCCGGAGGGCGGAGGCCCCGGGTTGCGAGGCGGCGATGGCGCGGCGGGTGACTTCGCGCTTGCTTTCGAAGGCGGTAGCCGGGGACGCCGCGGCATCGGCGCGGATGACCATCACGCGGTCGACGGCGGGCAACGAGTTGAGCCAGGCCTGCGCCGCGGTGCGCGCCTGATCCATGTAGGTGCCGTTGGCGGAACGGGCGGACATCCAGGCCGAGGTGTCGATGACGAGGACGTGGTCGCGCGCGCCGCTCTCGGCGGAGCCCCAGCGTAATTGAGCGATCGCGAGAAGCAGCAGGGCAAGGCTGATGAGTTGCAGCAGCAGACTCCAGGGTTGCTGGATGCGCTTGCGCTGGCGCTGTTCGGTGGGCATCGGCGACGGCTGCCAGAAGCGGAAGGTGGCGACGGTCTGCCGTTGCTTGGAGCGATCGAGAAGGTAGAGCGCGACGACCACGCCGGAAACGGCGGCCAGCGCACCGAGAAATTCGAACAGGCTGAGATTGAAGAAGAACACTTAGCCGCGCAGTCCTTCCGGGATTCGCATGACCGGACCGAAGATGGCTTCTTCGATGGACATGGAGGTGGGAATGCCGGCGTAGCGTCCGCCGTTGCGGATGGCGAGGCGCTCAATCTTTTCGGCGTATTCGTCGAAGGAGGCCGTGTAAGAAGCGCGCGCGGATTCGTCGAAAGAGATTTCCATCTCTTCGCCGGTCTCGGCCTGGGTGAGGACGAGTTCGCCGGACCAGGGCGGGGTACGATCTTCGTCGGCCCAGAGTTGGATGAGGAGCAGTTCGTGGCCGAAGTCCGAGAGATATTGCAGGGGCTTGAGGCAGTCCTCGTCGTCGAGGAAGTCGGAGATGACGATCACCAGGCCGCGCTGGGTGTTTTCGGAGATGAACTGGCGGCAGATATCGAAGAAGCGGGTTTTGCCGCCGGTTTCGAGGCCACGAAGATAGTTGGCGACCGGAGCGAACTGATGACGGCCGCCACCACAGCCAATCGCGTCGCCGAGCTTTTCGCGAAAGGGCTGGATGGACATGGTATCGAGACGCACCAGGGCCACATAGGTGAGCGCGGCGGCGAGGCGGCGGGCATAGTCGAATTTGCGGGCGCCTGGGCCGGAGCCGGTGGTCATCGAGTCCGAGGCATCGAGCAGCATACGGACGGGCACGCGCGGCTCGACCTGGAACATCTTGAGGAACATTTTGTCGAGCCGGAGGTAGGCTCGCCAGTTGACGGCGCGGAGGTCGTCGCCGTGGTGGAAGTTGCGATGGTCGAGGAATTCCTGGCCGGGTCCGGAAAAGCGGGAGGCGTTGTGACCGCCCACGAGTCCAGGGAACGACTTTCGCCACCGAATCGTGAGGCGCTCAAGCTTTTCGAGGAATGCGCGGTCGATCTGGAGGTCGTCGGCCAAGATGCTTCCTCCGGACTACGCAGCCACTTTGGTGCTTTCGATGATCTTGCCGAGCACGGTTTCGGGGGTCTGTCCGTCGGCGTGGGCGTCGAAGTTGAGGATGACGCGATGGCGGAGGACGCTGGGGGCAACGGCGACGATGTCGTCGGTGCTCAGATTGAGGCGTCCGCGGATGAGGGCGAGGACGCGTCCGCATTCCACCAGGGCCTGGGCGCCGCGCGGCGAACTGCCGTAGCGAATGTACTTTTCAGCCAGGGGGTGGGTGGAGGAACTGCCGGGCTGGGTGGCGAGCACGAGGTCAACGGCGAAGTTCTTCACGTGCGGAGCGACGAGTACTTCGCGGCACAGCTTGCGGAGGGCGAGGATGCTGTCGCGGTCCACCTGGGCTTCGAGCTCCATGGTTTCGCGCTGAATCGTGCGTTCGACGATGAGCGAGAGGTCTTCGCGCGTGGGGTACTGCACCAGGATCTTCATCAGGAAGCGATCGAGCTGGGCTTCGGGCAGCGGATAGGTGCCTTCCATTTCGATGGGATTCTGCGTGGCCATGACGAGGAAGGGGCTATCGAGTTCGTGGGTGGTGGTGCCGCTGGTGACGGTGCGTTCCTGCATGGCTTCGAGCAACGCGGACTGCGTTTTGGGCGTGGCGCGGTTGATCTCGTCAGCCAGCACCAGGTGGGCGAAGATCGGCCCGTGCTGGAAGCGCATCTGCTTGCCGCCGCGGTCGTCCGATTCGACGATCATGCTGCCGACGATGTCGGCGGGCATGAGGTCGGGCGTGAACTGAATGCGGCTGTACTTGAGGTGCAGGACGCGCGACAGAGTCCGTAAGAGGGTGGTTTTGCCAAGGCCGGGAACGCCTTCGAGAAGAACGTGCCCACCGGCCAGCAGGCAGATGATCACCCCGTCAACGACGTCCGTTTGGCCGACGATGACTTTTCCAATTTCACTACGAACACGATTCAGTTGCTTAACTGCGTCGGCGACGGCGGAATCAATTGACACTTCACCATTCTAGGGGAACAGCCTAGCCCTTGCGGCGAGGGGGGAAAACAAAGTCGGAGACGGGGAGACCGGCGGCCTGACAGTGCTGAATCCAAAGTGCACCATAACTGGCAGTTAAATAGTCGTCGGGCGTGAAACCCAGCGCGCGCGCCATGCGATCGATCCAATTGGGTGGCCCTTCGAGTTCGAGAAACGGACCGATGGGGGTTTCGTCGAGCATGGCGTGACCGCGTTCGCGATCGCGCGAGAAGATGGTGCGATATTTGTCGTACCGGAAGGTGGGCCGGTAGCCGAGGCGTTCAAAGATGGCGAGAGTGGCCGAAGCACTGGTGGCGCCGATCTCCAGTTCTTCGCGGACTTTGTGGCGGCCTTCGACGGCGCCTTTACTTTTGTAAGTGACGACGGTTTCGCCCAGCGCCTGACGAACGCGAAGGACGACGCCGCTGGAGCGCAGCGTGGAGGGGTGGGTGTCGAGAAGGAGATTGCGCTCGAGGTGGCGGGGGGTGGAGATCTTGAAGCCATGCTGGATCAGCAGGCGGCGAGCAGCGGCCACCGTAGGCACACGAAGCTTAACTTCGATTTCCAGCAAAGGGAATTTCCGTAAAGGAGTGGATGGTGGGCTCGAGATGACTCGAACATCCGACCTCTTCCGTGTCAAGGAAGCGCTCTAACCAACTGAGCTACGAGCCCGAAGTTCCAGAATATCACGATCATTTGCGAAGATGAAATTCGCATGATCTCTTTTGCCGGACAAACGATGGTGGTGACGGGGGGCGCATCCGGCATTGGAGCCGCGACGGTCTCTGTTTTGCGTGACTTAGGGGCGACGGTGCACGTTTTCGACCTGCCCGAGGTGGACGTGACGAAACGCGAAACTCTCGAGGCAGCTTTTGATAAGGTGGGCCCGGTGGACGCGGTGGTGGCGAATGCGGGCATCGGCAAGGCGATGCCGTTCGATACGACCACGGACGCCGACTTCGCGCGGACGATCGACGTGAACCTGGCCGGCGTGTTCCGAACGGTGCAGGTGGCGGCGCAGCGGATGAAGCCGCGACGGCGCGGCGCGATCGTGCTGACGGCGTCAACGAACTCCTACGACGGCGAGGCCGAGCTGATCGCGTACAACGCGAGCAAGGCGGGCGTGCTGGGCATTCTCCATACAGCGGCGAACGAGTTGGGGCCATGGGGTATTCGCGTGAATGCGGTGTGCCCGGGGCTGATCCGGACGCCGCTGACGCAGGGGTCCTTTGCGCAGCCGGCGATTCTGAAGGATTACTTCCGCGCGATTCCGTTGGGGCGCGGCGGGGATCCGCGCGAAGTGGCGCAGGCGATTGTCTTTCTGGCGAGCGACGCGGCGAGCTACGTGACGGGCGCCACGCTGCTGGTGGATGGCGGGCAGATGGCGTCGAAGTTCGGCGTGTGGAATGAGGAGAAGGCCGAATTTCGCGAGGATCACTGGGCTTTGCGCGGCTGAGCGTTGGGGCCTTGGGGGGCTGGGCCGCCGAATTTGACGGGCGTGCGGTAACCGGTCATTTCGAGATAGCCCGAGCCGGTGGCGTCGCCCGAGATGGCGACGGCGCCTTCCCAATAGGAAGGCGATTCAGGCCGCTGACTGACGAGTTCCTGCGCATCCAGGCGAGCGGCGACCTGGAGGCGTAAGCCGGCGGCAGCGACGGTCCACTCGACGGGATAGCCGTTCCAGCGGCGGCCGGGCGTGAGCTTGATGTTGCGAAGATGCGTGGTGCGGCCGTCACGTTCGATAAGCGTGCCGCTCGAGTAGGGGTCGATGGTGCCGTCCTGACGACGAAGCTGAAAGACCATCAGTTCGCGGCCATCGTCGAGTTGCAGGCTCAGCCAATCCCAGCCGACCTGGCCCCCTTCAAGCTGATGCGTGAAGAACTCGTGATCCATCCAGGCCTGGCCGTGCACGCGACGGCGTTCGCCCTCGAGCGTCACTTCGCCGTTCACCTTCAGGCGGGTGAGCGAGACATAGTGCGACGCTCGTCCTTCGCCGGCGGCTTTCTGGCTGACGCCGTTTTCGCCATGGATGACGGGCGGCTTCTGACTTTCGAGGGTGAGCGAGAAGGAAAAGCGCGGGTCGATGGCTTGCAACTGAATTGTGCGGTCGTTGGTCCAGACGAGTTGCCAATTGCCGTTCCAGATGCGCGGCGGGGCGATTCCCGCGAGGCCGGGTCCGGGCCGGTTGAGGCGTTCGGCGTGATAGAAGCGCTGGCCGGAGATGTCGGTGAGGGCGAGATGGGCGAGGTAAACGTCGCGCACGGACCAGGTACCGGCGGGTGCTTGCGGGTCGACGCCCTGGCGGAAGAAGGTCAGCTCGAAGCCGAGTTGGCGGCCGCGGTGGTCTTGCAGATTGCCGGTGCAATACCACCACTCGGTTTGAAAGTCGGGATGGTTGAAATGGTCGCGCGGAAACTCAAAGCGATAGCCCGGTAAGGCGGCCTTGTACTGCGCCGAGAGGGTGGAGGCGAGAAGGAGCAGGAGGAGCAGTCTCATTCTTCGTGAATCACCTCGATGGGATTGAGCGAAAGCGCCACGCGCGCCGGATAGAGGCCGGCCAGGACGGTGGCGCTGAAGATGATGGCCAGCGCACCCAACAGGATCGCGACCGGCAAGTGGAATTGAATCGTCCAGCCGAAGGACTGCTTGTTGATGACGTAGACCAGAATCAGCGAGAGCACGCCGCCCAGAATCACGCCGCCCAGCACGGAGAGGGCGCCGATCAGGCCGGCTTCGCAAAGGATGAGGCGGCGGATCTGATGACGCGCGGCGCCGAGGAAGCGCAGCAGGCTGAGTTCGCGCCGGCGGTCAATCACCAGGGCGAGCAGGGCACCGGCCACGCCGACGATGGCGACAAAGACGGCCACCAGTTCGAGAGCGTAGGTGATGGCGAAGGTGCGGTCAAAGATGAGGATCGCTTCGCGGCGCAGGGTCTGATTGGGCATCACCAGAACGCGGGCCTCGCCAAGCGCGTCCTCGATGGCACGCTGCGCGGCGGGGATCGAGGTGCCGGGCTTGAGGTAGACGGCGAGATTCGAGGGCGCGGGATCGGGCAGATAGCGCAGGAGTCGGTCGCGGTGGAAGATGATGGTGCCGCGTTCGTTGGCGTAGTCCGTATAGACGCCGACGATGCGGACGGGGCGCAGTTGATTGCCCAAGGGCAGTTCGATGGTTTCGCCGACGCGGACGCCGTGCTTGCTGACGAAGGGCTCGCTGACAATGGCGGCGTCGGACGTCATCATGGCCTGGTAGGCAGCTTCGGGGTCGCCATCGATCAGATGGAAAGCGCCGCGGCGGCGGACAACATCAGCGTCGCCGGAGCCCAAGGTAACGGGCAGCCCACGAAAGCGGATGGGGTAAGCACGGAAGCGATCGACCATGGTGACCATGGGCAGGGCGGCCACGCGTTCGGCGACGCCGACGCTCAAGGTGGGAAAACGGTCAGCGCCGGCGGGGGCGGCGGGGCGGAGGAAGAGGTCGGCTTGCAGTTGCGAGTCGATCCAGTGGATGACGCTTTCGCGAAAGCTGCCGACCATGATGCCGACGCTGACGAGCATGGCGACGGCGGTGATGAGCGCGGCAATCAGCACGGAGGTACGGCGCAGGGCGGCGTCCAAACTGCGGCTGGCGAGCAGTGCTTCGACGCCGAGGAGCCGGTGCAGCAACTGCCGGGTGGTGCGGACGATCGCGTGGACGAAGGCGGGCGTCGCCAGGGCAGCGGCGAGGACGAGCAGAGCCGCCGCGAGATAGCCGAACAGCGGCCGGCGGCCGAGCGGAGGCAGTTGCGACGAAAGATAAGCCAGTACGGCGCAGGCCCCGGCCCAGGCAAGTTGCCGATACTGGCGAACGGCAACGTCGTAGTCCTTGCGGCCGCGGGCCATCGCTTCGACGGGCGCGACGCCCGAGGCTTCGCGGGCGGGAGCCCAGGCCGCGGCGAGGGTGACGACGAAGGCGGCGAGTACGGCCTTGAGTGAGGCGAACCAACTCAAGGCGATGTCGCCGGGTTGGCTCGACACATAAAGGTTCTGAACGGTGGCGCCGATGGCCCCGACGGCGCCTTCGGCCATCAGGCGGCCCAGCGGCACGCCCACCAAAGTGCCGGCGACGGCGAACAGGGCGGCTTCAGCCAGGAACATCGCGAGAACCGTGTGGCGCGACATGCCGAGTGCACGGAGAATGCCGATCTCGCCGCGCCGGCGCACCACCGAGACAGAGATCGTGTTGTAGATCAGAAAGGCGCCGACGACCAAAGCGATGTAGCTGAGGATCACCAGGTTGGAGCGGAAGCCGGCGAGCATCTTGCGATTCTCTTCGGTGCGCGCGCCGAAGGGGGCGAGCGTGATGCCGGAGGCGAGATGTTGGCGTAGGAGCGGCTCGGCCGATTCCGGGCCATCCACCAGCAGGCGGTCCAACTTCCCTTCCCGGCCGACGAGTTTCTGCGCGAGCCCGATGTCGACGACGGCGAAGGGGGTGCCGGCGGCGACGACGGCGCGCACCTTGAGGCGATGGTCGTGGTCGTTGATGCGCAGGGTGACAATGTCGCCCGCGCGGCGGCCCGTGGCACTGGAAAGCATCAGGTCGCCTTCAGCGCCGGCCACGGGGACGGCGGTGGTGTTGGTGGCATCGAGGGCATGGGCCACCAGATCCACGCCGATCAGCGGAATGGTTTGGCGCGAGTCCACCAGCCAGGCGTGATCTTCGATGCGCGGGCGCACCTGGATGGCGAGAGGCAAGGTGGCGAGTTGCGCATAGAGCTCTTCGGGCAGGCCGCCGACGGCGGTGATCTCGTAGTCGGCTTCGCCGGCGAGGGTCTCCATGGAGGAGCGGAAGGAGCCGGCGGCGGCGTCGCTGGCGAGTTCGATGGCGAGCACGACGGCGACGCCGAGCGCGACGGAGAGGATGGTGAGGAGCGTGCGGACCGGCTCCTGGCGCAGGGGCCGCAGGATCAGACGTCCGAAGAGGCGAATCATGGGAGGAGCCGGCCGTCGCGCATCTCGAGCACGCGGTCGGCCATCTCGGTGGATTCGGCGCTGTGCGTGGCCATGAGGATGGCGGCACGTTCTTCGGTGACGATGCGACGGAGCAGGGTGAGGATCGTGCGGCCGGTGACAGAGTCCAGATTGCCGATGGGCTCGTCGGCGAGCAGAATCCGGGGGCGGTGGGCGAGCGCCCGGGCGATGGCCACGCGCTGCATTTGTCCGCCGGAAAGCTGGTGCGGATAGCGATGGCCCAGGCCATCGAGTTCCACGCGCTCCAGGCGCTCAAGCGCGGTGGCGCGCGCGCCAGTCTGTCCGCTGAGCAAGAGGGGCAACTCGACGTTCTCGGCGGCGGTGAGATTGGGGAGCAGTTGGAACGACTGGAAGATGAACCCGACCTTCTCCCGCCGTAAACGGGTCAGGCCCGAGTCGTCCAGACCGGTGGTGACTTCGCCGGCGACCAGAACGGTGCCCGAGGTCGGAAAATCCATGGCGCCGGCAAGATTTAACAAAGTCGATTTGCCGCAGCCGCTGCGGCCGACCAAGGCGACCAACTCGCCGGATTCCACTGTCAAACTCACTCCATCGACGGCAGCTACGGCTGCGCCGTCGCTCAGATACTGCTTCCGCACATCCCGGAACTCAAGCGCACTCACTCCCTTTATTCTCGCGCGGCGGGAGGACCAAAAACCAAGGGCGGATGAAGAGTGATAAATGTGGAAGAGACCCGTCGGAGAGTCCTCATGAGTTTTACCCGCTTCCAGCACCACCCGTCTGCCTGTGAGGGCCGAGGAGCTCGATCTTGACGCCGGGCAGCACGCGAGCGCGTGAGGAGTTCCTCACCGGTCCGGGCGAGATGGGGGAGCGCATTCGGAGCTTCCCGTGGCGCCGCACGCCGCTGGGCCCGATCGAGAGCTGGCCGCAATCGCTCAAGACGTCGGTGAGCCTGTTGCTGGGTTCGCGTCACCCGATGTGGATCGGCTGGGGACCGGAGGCGACGTTCCTCTATAACGACGCCTACCTGCACGTTTTGGGGCCAGCGAAGCATCCGCAAGCGCTGGGTCAGCCGGCTTCGAAAGTGTGGGAGGAAATTTGGGACGTCTGCGGGCCGCTCGCGGAGCAGGTGTTCCGGCATGGCGAAGCGAGTTTCGTCGACGAAGTGCGCCTCTTCATGAGCCGGGGCGAATTTCTGGAAGAGACGTTCTATTCGTTCTCCTATAGCCCGATTCGGGATGAGAGCGGGCATGTGGGCGGTCTGTTTTGCCCGTCGACGGACGTGACGCCGAAAATGGTGTCGGCCCGGCGGCTGGCTTGTCTTTCGGACCTGAGCGCGCGGACGCTGGCCGAGCGAACGGTGCGGGCGACGTGCGACGCC
>JBGAHE010000038.1:0-56443 GCA_044226365.1 Bryobacteraceae bacterium | reverse complement strand
CTGCCAGTTCGGGCCGCGCCTCGAGCGCCTGCTTCCAGCAGTTGCGAGCTTCGTCCTGCTGCCCCTGCTGCTTGAGCGCATGGCCCAGGTTCAGCAGCGCCTCGGCAAAGTTCGGACGCTCGTTGAGCGCCTCGCGATAGTGCTGAATCGCGCTATCCACTTGGCCCGACTTCTGCAGCAGCAAGCCCGTGTTGTAGTAGAGCTCCGGCGTGCGTTCGCCCAGTTCGATCAGCCGCGCCTGATAGTCGAGCGCCTTGTGATGGTCGTCGCTTTCGACCGCCAACGCCGCCAGCGCCTTGAGCGCATCGAGCGATTCCGGCTGAATCTGCAGCACGCGTTCGAACGCCCCCGCGGCCGCCTCGCGATCGCCGCCGCGCCAGTAGGCGAGGCCCAGGTTCACCTGCGCTTCGAACCAGTCCGGACGCAGACGTAAGCACTGTTCGAAAGCTTCCACGGCCGCGCGCATGTCCGCGCGCTCCAGCCGCAGATAGCCCAAACGGAACCACACTTCGCGCCAATCCGGACGCTTGTCGAGCAATTCGCCGTAGATGTGTTCGGCCTGATCCGCCTGGCCCTGACGCTCCAGGAGCGCCGCCAGGTTGTACTGCACTTCAGGCAGATTGTGATTCTTGCCGAGCGCCGACTCGTAACAGTCGCGGGCGCTCTTGAGGTCGCCGGATTGCTGCCGCAGCAGGCCGAGTTGCACTTGCGCCTGCTCGGAGTCCGGACGGATCCGCACAGCTTCGGCATAGGCGCTCGCCGCCTGATCGGTCTTGCCCAGCTTCTGATAGGCCACCGCCAGGTTGAACCAACGCTCATAGTGATCGGGCGTCGCTTCCACCAGCTTCTGGCAGCAGCGCACAGCCGCTTCATAGTCACCGGCGTTGAACGCCACCGTGGCCAAGCCTTCCAGCGCCGCCTGCGAGAACGGACGCAGCACCAGCAGACGCTCCGCCACGTCGCGCGTCAGGTCGTCGTCACGCTTGGCGAGGCCGATGGTGATCAGATTGGTGAGCGCTTCTTCGGAATTCGGATTGCGCGCGAGCACCTGCTGATAGAGCGCCGCCGCCTCGTCCAGCCGGTTGAGGGTCTGCAGCGCTACGGCCTTGCCGAAGAACGCTGTTTCCTGCTCGGGCTCGGTCGCCAGCACCTGATCGCAATGATGCAAGGACTCTTCGGCCTTACCCGCCTGCAGCAGGCAGATCGCGAGGCCCAGGCGTGCTTCCACGCGCGTCGGCTGCGCTCGCACGGAACGTTCGAAGAGTTGGGCGCCTTCTTCCCAGCGGCCCAGCTTCTCGTAGCAAACCGCGAGATTGAAGATGCCGGAGACATGATCGGGCGCCAGCTCCAGCAGCCGGGTATAGCTGCGAGCCGCCTCGTCATACATCTCGAGTTCGAACTGGACGTGGCCGCGCGCCGAATACAGTTCGGCGTCCTGCAGACCGGAATCGATCGCGTCGGTAAGATCCTTGAGGGCTTCCTTCCGCTTCCCCTCCAGGTGCAAACTGACGGCGCGCGCGAGTACCGCGGCGGCTTCAGCCCCAGGGCCGTGCTGACGGGAGGCTACTTGGATTTCCGGGGCGTTCTGTGCGCCGCGCTGATTCCCTTTTTTCAGGTTCATGGTCTGTGTTCCCTCGATCTTTCCTCAAAAAACTACTGGCCCACCGCTTTCGGCGGTGCGACTGACGACGCCGATACCCCATAGGGCACCAACATGGCGCACAGCCGGCCAAGCGTGTCGTATTGGTGGGACACTTCCACCCAGCGAATCCGGCTCATCTCGCCGTGGCCGCCGTAAAATCCGATTCCCCCCTGGGAGTGCGAGGTATCAGTGAATGTATCGACAACTTGTCCCAAAACTGAAGTGGTAAAGTCGTTTCCATTTACTTCCACGCGCACGCGGTAGAGCGTGTCAGCTCGCAGGGTCGATGGCAGGGGGACCTGCTTCCGCTTCGATTCCCGGCCGTTTTTCACCACCGAACGCACCAGCGCAATCTCCGGCACCGGACCGCCCTGCACCACCACCAACTTGCCCAGGTAGTAATTCTTCGCGTCGGTCGCCCGGTACACCCAGCTCATGCCGCGCGACTCGATCTGGCCCATGAATTCGAACGTGTAATCCTGCAGGGTCACCGTGGGCGTAAACAGCGCCAGCGATCCGGGCCGCACGAATCCAGCCTGATCATACGACCAGTTCTCCGCCCAATCCGGCCGATCGCCACGCCACTCGCCCAGCCCCGCGCGGAAATCGTCGCCGAGTTCCACCGCCGCCCGGCTCGCAATGCGCGATTTGAACGACGCGAGCACGGTCTGCATGCCCGAGGTATCAACCGCCAGGTCCGCCTTCTCCGCCTGCTTGTTGAGCGCTTTACCGTTCGGCGTCCAGCTATACCAGGCCAGGAAAAACACCAGCGGAATGATCAATGCCACCCAGCGGATGTCCGCCGGGGCGTGATCCCAAAAGCGCCGCAAAACCGGAATCTTGATGGACGAAACGGCCGCGTCGCCCTGATTCTTGCGCTTCGTCTTGAGCCCCGGGAGACCCTGCCGCGCCGGGTCCGGATTCGTCCGCAGCCGTGGCTGCACCACGCGCGGCTCCAGATGGAAGCTGAGTGCGTCATCACCGGCCGGCCGGTCATAGCGCGCCGGACGGACAATCGAGTTGAGCCGCAGCAGTTGGTCGGGACGCCGCGGACCGGTCGTCACCTGCGGACGCGCCGGCAACCGGCGTTCCACCGCGATCGGCAGCGGGCGCACCGCCAGAGTCCGAATCGCGTTAAGCCGAATCGGCTCATGACGCCACGCGAGCCGCGACGGCGGCGCCAGTCCGCCCGAGGGACGCACCAGGTCGGTCAGGTCGCCGACAACTTCCAGCCGGTCAGACAAGCGCGCCTGAGCCTGTTCCAGCAGCACGCCCGGCGTCAGCACAGCGATCGGACACGTCCCGGCGACCCGCTGTTCCGGCTCCACCACGCGGGCATTGAACGCGAACGACGGACCCGCCGCCGGCGCCAAGCACAGCTCGTAACGCGCCCGCGGAAAGGTGACCGCGTAAGCTGGCGCAATTTTCGGGTGACGGTAAGCGCCAATCGCCACGGGCATCAACGTAGCCGACGTCACCGGCTGTGCGGCCAGCGGCTCGAGTCCGGCCGACCGCAAACGGCGGACCGCCGTCGGCCGCACCGGCTGCGTCATCCAGCTCAGACACCGCACGGCCAGTTGCTGCACCGTCTGCTGCACCGTGCCCATGCCGATCAAATTGGCCGCGGGCGCGTAAGCCGCGGGCAGCCGCAACGGCAGGCAGGTGGATCGGGCGGGCGGCTCTTCCGGATCCACCACGCGCGCCTGATCCGGCCCGACGTTCAATCGGGCGCTCGTCAATTCGCCATTCGCCGCAAACCACTGCGCCGGTACGGGGAGCGCAGCTGTCGTATCGTCGTTATGCGCCGCGTCCGGAGCAAACATGCCGGCCGTCGTCAGCTCGGCGAAGTTCTGGGTAAAGGAAAGGTCGACCGGCGCCGCTTTGCTCACCGGCTCCAGCGCGGGCTTCATCTCATCGGCCGGCACCGCCACATCGTTCAATGCCGAAAGCACCTGATCCGCAGCCAAGCTGGGCTTGAAGTCCGGTAAAGTCCAGGCTGCCGGAGTCGGCGCCGTCTCATGTTCGGGAAGGAAGGGCGCAATCGCCACCCCAGCGCGTTCGAGCGGAACGCCCGCTAGTTGGCGCAAGGGCAAGGGCCGGACATCGGACGGTAAGAAGCGATCGCAAAAGTCGCCTTGCGACGCCGGCGCCGCCGGTTTCGTCGGCTTCTGACTCGCTTGTAGGGTGCGCTCCCGCTGCTGCTGCAACGCCGCCAAGCCCATCTGATCCGTTTGGGCAAGGAACTGCGCGCGATGAGCGGCGGAACAAAATTCGCCGTCCTTAAGCTTCCGGAATAGGGGTAGCCGCTTTCCGCAGTACTGACAACGCATCGGGACCTACTTCTGCTGTGCCTCCATAGTACGGGGGACCGCAGTTTGGCGCTACCAGCTAAACCCCTTAGAAACCTAGGTTTCCGTAAGGTCCCTGAGCTGTCGTCTAAGGCCTCTCCCTGAAGCCAAAGCCTCGGGGAAAACAAAAAAACGGAGCCACTTGCGGTGGCTCCGTATCTTGTCTATCTAGCTCTCAAAGAATGCGTTTACATCGGCTCCGGGAACGTGAGATTGGCCTTGGCCAGCGCGCGCTGCATCAGCGCAATCGCCTCAGGGTCACGGAGCGATCGGGAAATGGACACTTCCGCGAGCAGCATCTGGCGCGAACGCTCCAGCATCTTCTTTTCGCGGAAAGAAAGCGGCTTGTCAGCCTGCAGAATTAAGAGGCTCTTAAATACTTCGGCAATCTCGAGCAGTGAACCGTGAGCCATCCGGTCGCTGTTCTCTTTGAAGCGGTGCTTCCAGTCGTTCGAGCAGTTCGGCTTCCCGGTCGCCAGAAATTCCAGCATACGGGTGACTTCGACGTTCTTGGTAACTTTCCGCAAGCCCACCTGGTGGACGTGTGAGAAAGGAACCATGACTGTCATGCTGCTATAGGCGAGCCGCAAAAGGTAGTACCTTTCGGACTGCCCTCCGAAGTTCCGCTGGCTAATACTCTCGATCGTAGCCACCCCTTGATTGGGGTAGACGACCTTTTCACCAATCTGAAAGGTCATTCAGGGACCTCCTGTACACGACGGCATGGTTGTACGACTAAGAGTCGGACGTGACAGTTGAATGTAACGCGCCCGCAGCAATCAAGTCAATCAGATTTTTGATTGAAACGTTTGGATTGGGCGCCATTTGCGCCATATTTTGCATCTTTCGAGCCGCTCTACTAGCCGTTCGGCCTCGAAATCGCCTCAAAATGCATCATCCCGATCAATACAAGGGTGATTGCACGTACACCACGTTCTGGTGGTCCCAATTGCCGAAAATCGATCAACGGCGCCTGGAGGCTTTTGCCTCATCCAGCCGCAGGGCTGGTCCGGCATCCGGATCCCGCCGCGCCTCGTTCAACCAGTCTAGAAGCGGCAACATCGCTCTGAGCGAAGCACTTAACTGTCGTCGAAATGTCCGTCCAAGCACTGCATCGTCCGCAAAGTGCCGCGTCAGAACGAAACTCTTGTACACCAATAGGCCGTAGGCAGGGTGGTCCGGAGCAAAGCCCCTGAGCCGCGCCGACCGCTCCCCAGTGAAGCCGTCGGGGTA
The DNA here is from genome assembly GCA_044226365.1 of Bryobacteraceae bacterium. Lineage (GTDB taxonomy): Bacteria > Acidobacteriota > Terriglobia > Bryobacterales > Bryobacteraceae > JALHNI01. Next base: position 51,220 of record JBGAHE010000038.1, on the reverse strand, counting down.
GTACTTTTTCATTCCCTTTAAAATCGCCCGCAGCGGCGCCGGATCCTCCGCCATCCGCTGGCGGACCTGATGCAGCTCCGCCGTCGATGGCTGATACAGGCCGCAAGCCACAAACGACTTCCCGCCCGGCTCCAGTTGGAAGTACCCGCACGGGTCCTCCGTATTCTTGCCACCCTCACCAATCACGGCGCTCACGTTCGTCTTGTACGGCGTTTTGTTCTTCGAAAAGCGAATGTCGCGATAAATCCGGAAAATACACTTGGCCGGATCCACCTCGCCAAAGGTCGGACGAATGTCAGCCAATTCGTGAAGGATGTCCCCCACGAAGTCGTGAAACTGAGCCCGCACCTCCTGGTAACGCTCCGTTTGGGTGGCGAACCATTCCCGATCGTTGTGCTGAGCCAGATCCGAGAGAAACTGAAGGACGAAGGCGGCGTTCATCTGACCCAGTCTATCTTCCCGAGGTCCCTCCGGCTGTTGACGCCGGAAGAGGTGCGCGCCGCGATCGTCTACGAAGATGCGGACATCCTCGCCGTCAACAAACCGGGCGACATCCCCTGCCATCCTTCGAAGCAAGGCCCCTGGTCCAGCCTCGTTGGCGCCTGCCGCGAGTACCTCGGGCTCGAACGTCTGCACATGCCCTCCCGGCTCGATCGCGAAACCAGCGGCATCGTCGTCTTTGCCAAGAACCACGGCATGGCCTCCGTCCTCCAACTGGCCATCCAGGAACGCATGGTGGAGAAGGAATATACGGCGATTCTCTCCGGCCATCTACGGGAGCCCGTGCTCGTCGATCAGCCCCTTGGCCGCGATCCGGACTCCGTCGTCGGCACCAAGCAGCACGTCCGCCCCGACGGCGCGTCTGCCTTCACTGCTTTTGAACCCCTTGAGTACGGCCCCGGCTACACCCTCGCCACTGTCCGCCCGCGCACCGGCCGTCTGCACCAGATCCGCGCCCACGCCGCCTGGCTCGGCCACCCGATCGTCGGCGACAAGATCTATGGCCCCGACGCCCAGCTTTATTTAGACTTCATCGACCACGGCCTCACGCCCGAACTGCTAAGCAAACTCGTGTTGCCCAGGCAGGCTTTACATGCCTCGCGCCTGCGTTTTCTCGACGAAATCGAGTTCCGCGCACCGCTCGCCCCGGACCTGGACCAGTTCCTTGTTCGCGGCCGGAATGTTACCTTGGAATGAACCGGTATTTTCCCACCGCTTTCCTCTATCCATGTTCCGTTACGAAACCGCAGGTGAATCTCACGGCGAGTGTCTGGTCGCCACCTTGACCGGGCTGCCCGCCGGCATCCCCATCGACCTTGACCGCGTGAATCGCGAATTGTGGCGCCGCCAGCAAGGCTTTGGCCGCGGCGGCCGCATGAAGATCGAAACCGACCAGGTCCACGTGGTGGCCGGCATCCGCCATTCCAAGACCATCGGCGCGCCCATCGCCATCCTCATCGAGAACAAGGACTGGAAGAACTGGACCGAAGCCCTTCCGGTGGTGGACTTCGCCGGCTCCGCCGAAAAGCGCAAAGAAGTAAAGCGTCCCCGCCCCGGCCACGTCGACCTCCCCGGCGCCATCAAGTACAACTTCGACGATGTTCGCTATCTGCTCGAACGCGCCAGCGCCCGCGAAACCACGGCCCGCGTCGCCGTCGGCGCCCTGGCCAAGGAATTTCTGTACTGCTTCGGCATCGAAGTCTGGAGCCACGTCGTCGGCGTCGGCTCCGCTAAACTGAACCGCCCCGCCACCTTTGAAGAAGTGAAGGCGCTCAACCAGCGCGACGAAGTCCTGCTGAACTGCGTCGACGCTGGGGACGAAGTGGCCATGAAGGCCGTGGTCGACGAAGCCTATCGCACCGGCGACACCGTGGGCGGCGTCTTCGAAGTGGTGGCCCACGGCTGCCCTCCCGGCCTCGGCTCGCACATCACCTACGATTCGCGCCTCGATGGCCGGCTCGCCCAGGCGATCGTCTCCATGCAGGCCGTCAAAGGCGTCGAGATCGGCTCGGCTGCCGACGGCGCGGCGTCGTTCGGCTCCAAGGTGCAGGATACGATTCACTACAACAAGCCGGAGAAGGAATGGCACCGCGGCGCCAACCGTGCCGGCGGCATCGAAGGCGGCATCACCAACGGCCAGGACATCGTGGTGCGCGGCTTGCTCAAGCCGATCTCCACGCTGCGCCGGCCGCTGGAGTCCGTGGACCTCGATACGCGCGAACCGGCCTTGGCCGCCTACGAACGCAGCGACATCGCCGTCGTTCCGGCCGCCGGTGTCATCGGCGAAAGCATGGTCGCCATCGTCCTGGCGCAAGCGTTTCTCGAAAAGTTTGGGGGCGACTCGCTCCTCGAAACCGAGCGCAACTACCGCGGCTATCTCGAGCAGGTAAAGAATTACTAAAGACATGGTCTACCGCATCGTCAAATATCCCGATCCGGTGCTGGAGACGCCGGCCTCACCCGTCGTCGACTTCGGGCCCGAACTCGAAAAGCTCGTCAGAGACATGTTCGACACCATGTGGGCGTCGAAAGGCGTGGGCCTGGCCGCGCCGCAGATCGGCTTGCCGATGCGCCTGGCCATCATCGACACCAGCGCCGGCGAAGATCCCTCCGAGCGCCTCGTGCTCGTCAACCCCGAGATCACGTTCCGCTCCGGCTCGCAAACCGGCGAAGAAGGCTGCCTCAGCATTCCCGGCTTCCGCGAGAACGTCACCCGCCCGATGATCGCCACCGTCCGCGCCCAGGATCACCAGGGCAACACCTTCGAGAAAACCGGCGAAGAACTCCTGGCCCGCGCCATCCTGCACGAAACCGATCACCTGAACGGCGTCCTGTTCATCAACTACCTGAGCCCGCTCAAGCGCGACCTGATCAAACGCAAGATCCGCAAGATGCAGAAGGCCGGCGAGTGGGAATAGCGGTTGCGCACCATCTACCTAGGCACGCCCACGTTTGCCGTTGCCACGCTTGAGGCGATGGCCGCGGCGGGCCACGAAATCGTCGCCGTCTACACCCAGCCCGATCGTCCCAAAGGCCGCGGCCAAACCCTCGCGGCGCCCCCCGTCAAAGAAGCCGCCCTACGTCTCGGCCTGCCCGTCCGCCAGCCCGAAAAACTCCGCCACGACTATGACCAACTGTCCGCCGACGCCGTCGACGTCATGGTCGTCGTCGGCTACGGCCAATTGATTCCGCAGTCGATCATCGACCTGCCTCGCCACGGCATCATCAACGTTCACGGTTCGCTGCTGCCCAAGTACCGCGGCGCGGCGCCCATTCAATGGGCCATCGCTAATGGCGAACGCGTCACCGGCATCACCACCATGAAGATCGATGCCGGCCTCGACACCGGCGACATGCTGCTCAAGGCGGAGACCGAAATCGGCCCGGAGGAGACGGCCCCTGAGTTGGGCGCCCGCCTCGCCATCCTCGGCGCGAATCTGCTGCTAGACACGCTCGCCCGCCTCGACACGATCGTGCCCGAAAAGCAGAACCCGGCCGAAGCCACCATCGCCCGCATCCTCACCAAAGAGGATGGCCGCGTCAGCTTCGCCCGCCCCGCTCGCGAAATTCATTGCCGCGCCCGCGGGTTTGACCCGTGGCCGGGCGCCACCACCACTTTCCGCGGCCAACCGCTCAGCCTCGGCCGCATGCGCCTCGCCGATCGCAGCGGCCTGGCCGAAGGAGAATTACTCGTCGAGCAACGCCGCCTCTATGTCGGCTGCGGCGATAATACGGTGTTGGAGTTACTCGAAGTTCAACCGCCCGGAAAGAAACGGATGCCTGTGGAAGGCTTCCTGAACGGCGCGCGGATTCAGCAGGGAGAGAGATTGGGATGAGTTTGCCTCTTGGTTTTCGTTATTCGGCCGTGTATGCCGGCTTGCGCAAAACGAAGCGTAATGACCTGGGTCTGATTTGGAGCGACAAACCGGCTTCGGCCGCCGCGGTGTTCACCGCCAATGTCGTGAAGGCCGCGCCGGTCCTAGCCGCGCAAGCCAACCTCGCCGCCGCGGGCGGACGCGTGCAAGCCGTGCTGGTGAACGCGGGCAACGCCAACTGCGCCACGCGCACCGGCGACAAGGTCGTCAAAGAGACTCTCGGCGCTCTGTCCAAGGCCACCAAAATTCCGGCGAAGCTGCTGTTTCCGGCCTCCACCGGCGTCATCGGCGTGGAAATGAAAGGTGACCTGGTGGTGAAAGCCATCCCGGGTCTGGTGGCCGATGCCCAGCCCGAACGCTTCGACGACGTCGCCCTCGCCATCATGACCACGGACCTCGTCCCGAAGTCCCTCGCCGCCGGTCTCAAGCTCAAAGGCGGCACCGTCCACCTCGCCGGCATGACCAAAGGCTCCGGCATGATTCATCCGAACATGGCCACCACGCTCGCCTTCGTGATGACCGACGCCGAAATCGCCCCCGCCAAGCTGCAACCCATCCTGAAGCGCGCCGTCGACGCCAGTTTCCACCGCATCTCCGTCGACGGCGACACCTCCACCAATGACTGCGTGCTGGTGATGGCCAACGGCGCCAGCGGCGTCAAAGTGGCGCCCGGCGATCTGAAGGCTTTCGAAGAGTCGCTCACCGTCGTGCTGCAAAACCTGGCCAAGCAGATCGCCCGCGATGGCGAAGGTGCGCGCAAGCTCGTCACCATCGAAATCACCGGCACGAAGACTGATGCCGAAGCGGCCCGCATCGCCCGCTCCATCGCCAACTCGCCCCTCGTCAAAACGGCCATCGCCGGCGCCGACCCCAACTGGGGCCGCATCATCGCCGCCGCCGGCTACAGCGGCATCAAGTTCGATCCCCGCGCCGTCGACATCTCCTTCCAGAAGACCCCCGTTTGCCAGAAGGGCCTCGCCGTCGATTTCGACGAAGCCGCCCTCACCGAAAAACTGAAGGAGAGCGACATCTCCATCGGCTTCCGCATCCGCGGCGGCGCGCAAGGCCAGGCCACCTTCTGGACCTGCGACCTCACCGAAGGCTACATCGAGATCAATGGCAGCTATCGTACTTAGCTTCTGGCTGCTGTTCGCCTTCGCCGACGATCGCGAGGCCGTCTCCGACTTTCTCGGAGACGCGGCCGCGCAACTGTCGAGCGACAACGCCAACGGCTTCCTCAAGCGGTTCGATCGCAATATGCCAGGCTTCGGCAAGCTCGAAACCGAAGTTCGCGCGCTGCTGAAGGTGGCGGAAGTTTCCTGCTCCGCCCAGGTGCTCGAACTCAAAGCCACCGGCGATCAGGTGGAAGCGACCGTCGATTGGTATCTCGAAGTGAAACCGTTCACCGCCGTCAGCGCCAGCGAACGCCGGCGGGAACTGATTCGCCTCAAGCTCAAACGCGACGGCAAGAAGTTCCTGATTCTCTCGCTTGAGCCGCAAACGCTGTTTACGGCTCCCAAGCTTTAAACTAGTCGAGCAGCTTCGTCTCGACCGACCCGTTCGCTTCCCACGCCGCCAGCACACCGCCCGCGGGCAAGGGCAAAAGCGTCACAAAGCCGCCCGCCGGCGCCAGCGCCGTCGCGGTGCCGGACTTCGGCGTCAGCACCTGCAGGCCCGTCTCTTGCGTCCACGCCAAATACGGCCCTTGCTTGCCCACCACCATCGCGACGTCCTTCCCCTTGCCCACGCTCTTCTCCACGCCCGCCGCATCCGTCAGGAAGATTTCGCCATCGCGGCGCCACGCGGAGATCGTCTGCCCACGGTCGATCGCGATCGCCCCGCCGTCCATCGGGCAGGCGTTCAGCTTCCACGTGCCTTGCCCCAGCTTCTTCGCCACAGCGAAATGCTCGCCATCGCTCGACACCGTCAAATAGAGATCGCGCGACCCGCCCACCGCATTGCGCCACATCACCAGCACCCGATCGCCATCCGCCACCAGGCTCGGATGGCAGCACTGGCAGATCGTCCCGTCGGGCGACGCATACACCTGCACGTTCTTCTGCCAGCTCACGCCGCCATCGCGTGACACCGACGCAAAGAGCTTCGTCCCCGCGCTCCGCAGATCGAGCCACGTGGCAAACAGCGAGCCATCGCGGCGCGCCACCATCGCATGCAGACCTTCCCGCGCGGCGCCCGGCACATCGTTCACCGTGCCGGCGCGCTGCCATGTCTTTCCGTGGTCCGTCGACCGCCACGTCAACAAGTCGCCCGCCTCGGGCAACCCATGCGCGTGCGGCCCTTCCGCCTTCTTCGCCCCCGCGATGGCCGTCACGACCATCGCGTCCTCTAAAATAACGAGTCGCGGCCCGCGATGGCGGCCGAGGGCGAGAGCACCGACCTCAGCCACCTTCACGGGCGCGCGAAACGTCCGCCCCTGGTCCGAAGACGAGGCGAAGTAGAGACTCGAGCCTCCGCCAAACACCATCGCCACTTCGCCGTGGCCCGCCGCCAGTTGCGGCTGGCGGTAAGGCACACTGACGTTGGCTGGTTCGATATGCGCGGCCAGCAAGAGAATGGGCAAGAACATGACGTCCTCCTAGAAGCGGAATCGCAAAGCTAACTGAATGCCGCGCGGATCCTGCACGGCGTTGATCTGGCCAAAGGTGGCCGAGGGGTTCGTGGGATACGTCCCGGCGCCAAAAACGCCGTTCCGCGTCAGATTGTTGCGGTGGTTCAGCAGATTGAAGGCTTCCGCCATCGTCTCCATCCGCACTCGCTCGGTCAGCGTAAACGTCCGGCTCGCGCGTGCATTCACGCTGAAGAAATCATTGCCCACGCCGGCGTTGCGCGGGATGAAGTCGCCATTCACGATCGGCCGTCCCGTGGTGCCCTGCACCGTTGTCACCCCGGTGGTGATGTTCAGCGGGAACGCCGAATAGTATTGCAGGAAGCCGCTCAACTGGAAGCCGTGCGTCAAATGCTCCCAGGCATTGTGCGCCGCGCCCATCGGCGAGTTGATCGCCCCGTTGAACGTCACCCGATGCCGCTGGTCGTCATCGGATCGTCCGTAGTCGCGCCAGATATTCGTCGGGTCAATCGGCGAACTGAAAAAAAACTCGCCCACGTTGTTCATCGACTTCGAGTAAGCATACGAGATCCGGTAGCTGCCCCATCGCACCGGCCGCTGCTGAAACGAGACGTGCAAGCCGTTATAAACCGAATCGGCCTGCGACCGGTACTGGCTGTTGTTCGCATAGTTCGGATTCGGCCGGCAGCCGTTGTTGGTGCCCGCCGCCACGCACGTCGGCACGTTCTGATTGATCGAAACGATCAGGTGCACGCCGCGCAGCCGCTGATAGGCCAGGCTGAACGAACTCTTCGCGCCCAACTGCTGCTCGAACTCAAGGCTGCCTTGCGTCGAATAGGCGTTCTGCAGATTGCGGTCCATGGTTGTGAAGTTCACCAGCCCCGCCGGCGGCGCCACCGTCAGAATGTTCGGAAACACCGGCGCGCCCGCCTGCGTCGGCGAAACGGCGATGCTCAACTGGCTCGTGTTGGTAATCGTTGTCGTATTGCCGCTCGAAAGCAACGCATTCGCCAGCGCGCGCAGCGGCACGCGATCGTAATAGAGGCCGAAGCCGCCGCGGATCACCGTGCGCCGCGACGCAAATGGCGACCACGCAAAGCCCGCGCGCGGCGAGACGTTATTGCGGTCCGTCCGAATCGTCTGCAGGAACTGCAGGTCATAACGCAACCCCGCGTTCAGCGTGAACGACGGCCGCACCTTCCACTCATCCTGCACGTAGAACCCCACGTTCGGATTCGTCTGCGCCACCACCGTGTTGCCGAACGTTTGCGTAAAGCCCGCATTGTTGTAGACGCCCGACAGAAAGTTCGCCAGCGACGAGAACGTGTAGGCGCCGCGCACCGAACGCGGAAACTGGATCGTCGTGTCGTTGTACAGAAAGTTCCCACCCGCGCGGAACGCATGCGCCCCGGCCTGATGCGAGAGGTTGTTCACGATCTCCACCAGATGGTTCAACCGCCCGGTGGGCGAACTCGACAGGCGGCCAAACACGGCCACGCCGGAAATGTTCACCGACGGCCCGGCCAGGTCTGAAGGCTGCGCCTGCAGGTCGCTGTGCGTGTACTGCCCTCGCGTCTCGTTCACCGTCCGCGGCGAAAGGGTCAGAATGTTGCTCACGGCCAGCGTATGGTCAGCATTGTCGATCCCTTGCGAAGCCGTCGCCGCGTTCAGCGCGCCCGCGCCGCGGGAGTTGCTGCTATTGGTGTCATAGAGGCTGTAGCGCACGCTGAACTGGTCGCGCGCACTGAACTGATGGTCCACCTTGGCCAGCACGTTCGACAGATGCACCGGGTTCGGATAGATGCCCGTCGTCGGCCGTAGACCGCTAAAGCCCACCGCATCCAGCCGCTGATTGATCGCCGCCAGGTTCGCCGGCGTGATGGTGATCAAGCCGCTTTGGTTCAGGTCCCGGCGTTCGAAGTTGCCGAAGAAGAAGGTCCGGTCCCGCACCACCGGCCCGCCGAGACTGGCGCCATACTGCGCCTGCGTGGAGGGCAGCTTGCTGTTCGAAAGCGGATTCGCCGCGTTCCAACGCTGATTGCGGAAATAGCCATACAGATCGCCCCGCAGCCGGTTCGTCCCGCTCTTGGTGACGACATTGATGAACCCGCCCAACGCGCGGCCCAACTCCGCCTGCGCGCCGGAGGTCACCACCTGAAACTCCTGCACCGTATCGAGCCCGTAGAACACACCGCTCAAGCCCGCGGCATCGTCATTGGCCGAAAGGCCGTCCACCACAAAGTTGTTCGAGAAGTTGCGCTGGCTGCCCACCGAAAGTCCTTGGCCCGGCACCGCCGACGTCTCCGCAAACAACTGATTGCTGCCCGTGTTGGTCGGCGAAACGCCCGGGATCAGCAGCGCAATATCCAAAAAGTTCCGCCCGTTCAAAGGCAGATTCGCCACTTCGGCCTGCGCCACCGTACCGGCTACTTGCGATCGCGCCGCTTCCAGCAGCGCCGCCTCGCTCACCACCGTCACATTGGTTTGCGCCGTCCCCACCGTCAGGGCGAAGGCGAGTTCATAGGCGCCACCCGCACTCACCGTCAGTGAACGCACCGCGTCGGTAAAGCCGGTCCGGCTCACCTTCACTTCGTAAGCCCCAATCTTCAAGTAGGGAAAACGGAAACGCCCGTCCCGATCCGTCTCGCCGGCTTGGGTCACGTTGGTCTCAACTTGGCGCGCGCTCACTTGCGCCCCACTCACCACTCCCCCGCTGGGGTCAACCACCCGCCCGCTGATGCTGGCGTGATGCACCGTCTCCTGCGCCAACAGCAGGCAGGATCCGGCCGCCCATAAACATAGGCTTCGGAACATAAATTCTCTCCTCGGAAAACAAATCTGCGTCGATTTATGCGAGGAAAGAAGGAGGACCGCGCTTCTGCCTGGACCGGCTGAAGGAGATGCGCTGACGGGCTTCGGTCTGCTTCAACGCCGCCGGACGCGCCAGTAACAGGGCCGCGTACGTCGCCGTCTTCGGAGCCGCGAATTCCTTGGCATCGGCCGGCGTCACCGTCCCTTTGCCAAACATCGGACAGCCGCTGGCGCGCCATGCGACGCCACTCGAAACCGGCAACGACTTCATCTTCATGCCGCACCCATGCTTGCCGTCGCGGCGGCAGCACGGAGGAAGCTTGGTTTCGGAATCCGCCGGCAGCAAGGGCATCGTCAGCGTGAAGCCGAACAGTACCAGCAGCAAAATGGCGGAGAGGCGCTGCAAACCTTAACAGTACTACAGTTGCTTTCGAAGCATGGCTCCGTTACACTTTTGGCCCGGAGGTCCTGTGAAAAAACTCACTCGACGCGAGATCGTGGAACAGTGTATCGGCCGCGGTTTGTTGCTTTCTGCCTTACCCCTTTCGCAAGTTCAACTCGCCAGTGCCTGGGAAGCCGGCGAAACCGAAGCTGCCATGCCCACGCCCCGCGAAGTCCTCGGGCCCTTCTATAAGAAGGGTGCGCCCAATACGCGCGTCCTCCATACCGCCGGCTCGCCCGGTTTCCCGCTGCGCGTCTCCGGCAAGGTCCTCAACACCAAAGGCGATAAGCTCCCCGGCGCGCGCGTCGAGGTCTGGCACGCCGACCACGCTGGCCTCTATGACCTCGAAGCCTATCGCTATCGCGCCGGCATCATCATCGACCAGTCGTCGGACTATACGCTCGAAACCATCCTGCCCGGCCACTACGACGACCGCCCCGCCCAGCACATCCACTACATGATCACGGCGCCCGGCCACAAGCCGCTGATCACCCAGGCTTACTTCGCCACCGACCCCTTCTTCGAAGGCAACCCCGACAAAACCTACAAGAAGATGGCCAGCAACCGCGACCTGATCCGGCCCGTCACCCTGATCGAAGCACCCGGCACGCCCCGTTGCGCCATCACCTTCGACATCATCCTGGAGAAAGCGTAAGTGGCTGCCGACCGCGTCCTCTCCACCGAAGCAGTGGTCTTTGACCTCGCCTTCACCTCCGTCCCCGGCCTGCTCGCCGGCGCCTGCTCCGATGGCAAAGCCCGCGTCTGGGACCTCGCCTCCGGCGCCGTCAAACAGACCATCGCCTGGGATCAGGGCGATCGTGTCCGCGCCATGCCTCCCGGCAGCGACGTCCTCACCGCCGTCGGCAAAGATGGCGAGCTCAAAAGCTGGAACCTGCAGACCGGCAAGATCGGCATCCGCCTCCCCGGCTCCGCCCGTCAGGTAAGCGGACTCACCATCACCCCGGATCGCCGGCTGTTCATCAGCAGCGATCGCCCCGAAGGCAACGGCAGCGAAGAGTTCGTGCACATCTGGGAAACCGACGCCCGCGAGCGGGTTCGCATCCCTGCCGGCCTGGGCGGCACCTCCGCCTTCGCTGTCTCGCCCGACAACGGAGTCGTCGTGGCCGGCAGCTACGACGCGAATGTCCGCGCCTGGAACACGAAGAACGGCGAACTGGTCGCCTTGATTGAAGAACTGCCGGTCGCCATGTTCGCCATGGCCTTTTCCCCCGATGGCAAGCTGCTCGCCACCGGCGGCGCCGATCGCACGCTCTATCTTTGGGACACCAAAACCTGGAAGCTGCAGCGGAAGTACGCCGATCACAACGAACTCATCGCCTCAATGGCGTTCTCGCCGAACGGCAAGCTGATTCTCACCGGTGGCTTCAATGCCATCACGGTGAAGCATCCGGTCGACGTCCGCCTGCGCGACGTCGCCACCGGCAAAGTCCTTCGCACGGTGCCCGCGGCGCATCGAGTCCCGGCCGTGGCCTTCTCGCTCGATGGCAAACTGGCCGCCTTCGTCGATGGCGAAAAGCGGATCAACCTGCTGAATCTGTAGTTATTCCCAGGGCCGATCCTTCAGATAGGCGCTGTGCATCGCCAGCGGCCGGTCCGTGCGGAAATACTTGCGATACGCCGCGATCCAGTCGGTCGCGATCTCCTGCTGCGCCGTCGCCAGGTCCACCGTTCCGTCGCACACCAGTCCGCGCAGCCGATCCTCGAGCGCGTCCTTCACATGCGCCGTCCATACGCCGCTGTAGGGCTGCGGCCACAGGTTCCGCACATCGGTCGCCCCGCCCAACGCGGGAGCAATCAGATAATCCACCTCGTACGCCCGCGGCTTGGGCTGCAGCCGGTAATTCTGAAACACCTGCCCCGCCAGCGACGCCGGCACCACGCGCGCTTCATCGGCATCCGGCACCGCGCAGACCTCTTCGCGCGACACCGCCACCGTCGCCCCCGGCGTCAGCCGCGCATCTGGCTTATGCAGGTCCGCGCCGCCCGAAAGATGCAGCCACCATAGGCCCACAATCGTCATCGTCGCCGCCAGCGCAAACGCCGGCAACGCATACCTCGGACCCGGCTCGGGCAACGGCGCCTCCCGCATCCGCGACCGCAGGCGCGCTTCAGCCCAAGGCGCCTCCGGAACTGCCTGCTCAAGCCGCGTCGCGTGCGCCTGCACAAAGTCCGCCAGCCCACCTTGCAACTCGGCCTGGCGCGCCTGGCATTCCGCACACGCCCGCAGGTGCGCGGCCACCTCAGCCTCGCGGCTCAGCAGCAGTTCGCCGTCGGTCCAGCGCATCAGATCTTCGTCGCTACAATGCCGCTTCATGAGACTCGCTCCGCCTGCGTCAGCTTCAGCACCGATCGGCTGAGGATCAGCGCCACCGACCCCAGCGACAGATTCAGCACCTCCGCAATTTCGCGGTACCGCAGGCCCTCCGCCCGCAAATGCAGACACTGCCGGTCCCGCGCCGGCAACGCCGCCACCATCGCCAGCAAGCGCCGTTGCCGCTCGCTCTGCTCGGCCCGCTGCTCCGGATTCTGCTCCGGGCAAGGATATTGCTCATCCAGATCCAGACTCGGCCGCCGCGCCTCCCGCTGACGCGCCTTCAATCCCAGGTTGTGCCCCACGCGGAAGATCCACCCGCGCAGATGCTCGCGGCTCTTGCCCTGGCGCAGATGTTGAAACAACAACAAGAACACCTCCTGCACGATCTCTTCACCCTCGCCCGCCGTCACGCCGAACGTCAGCAGATAGCGCAGCAGGGGCGCGCGATACAGCCGGAAAAGTTCGGTCACTTCGTCTTCCAGCGTCGCCGCCGGGCGCTGAAGCTCTGTCTCTAAATTCCTCATCGTGGCCGTTTGTTCAACGAATCTTTCAATCTACTAACAAAAACACTGAACAAACACCTGCCCCTGGGAATATCCTTTTGTGAGACTTGTCCTGACTGCCCTTCTGGCCCTCTCCCTCTGGGCCCAAACCCCTTCGAACGAACTTCGCCTCCTCGTCAAAGACCCCAGTGGCGCCCCCGTCGCAGCTTCCGGCCGGCTGGAGAGCGTCGCCACCCGGCATGACCAGCGCTTTACCACCGACACCCAGGGCCGCCACACCTTCACCGGCCTCGCCAGCGGGCATTACCGCCTCGAGATCAGCCAAACCGGCTTTGCCACCGAATCCCTCCTGGTGAACCTGGACGCGCCCACCGTCACCCGCGAAGTCACCCTCGCCGTCGGCGCCGCCTCGGCCAGCGTCACGGTCATCGGCACCACGCCCCTGCCCGGCACCGGCCTCACCCGCGATGAGCTGCCCGTCACGGCCCAATCGCTCGGCCAAAGCGAAATCGCCGCCAGCGGCGCCATCAACCTCGCCGACCTGATGAACCGCCGCCTCAACGGCGTCTTCGTCAACGAAGTCCAAGGCAATCCCTTCCAGCCCGACGTCAACTACCGCGGCTACACAGCCTCTCCCCTCCTGGGCACCCCACAAGGACTCTCCGTCTACATGGACGGCGTCCGCTTGAATCAGCCCTTCGGCGACGTCATGAGCTGGGACCTCGTCCCCCGCGTTGCCATCTCCGAAATCACCATGATGCCCGGCTCGAATCCCCTCTTCGGCCTTAACACCCTGGGCGGCGCCCTGGCCATCGAAACCAAGGACGGCGTCAGCGCTCCCGGAACCGCCCTCACGCTGAGCGGCGGCAGCTTCGGCCGGAAGGTCGCCGAGTTCGAGCACGGCGGCGCCAACCGTCACGGCCTCGATTGGTACCTCGCCGGCAACCTCTTCTTCGAAGACGGCTGGCGCGACTCGTCACCCTCGAACGTCCGCCAGTTCTTCGGCAAAACCGGCTGGCGCAACGACCGTACGCGCCTCGGCGTCAGCGTCGGCTACGCCAACAACCTCCTGAACGGCAACGGTCTCCAGGACCTCCAGTTCCTCAACCGCGACTACCGCAGTGTCTACACCCGGCCCGACATCACCGGCAATCGCTCGCCTCTAGTGAACGTCACCGCCCGCCACAACGTGAGCAGCTCGCTCACCTTCTTCGGTAACGTCTACTACCGCTCCATCCGCACCAACACCTTTAACGGCGACATCAACGAGGAATCGCTCGATCAGTCGCTCTATCAGCCCGGCGCCGCCGAGCGCGCCGCTCTCGCCGCGGCCGGTTATACGGGCGTTCCGGCCTCCGGCGCCACCGCGGCCAATACCCCCTTCCCCTACTGGCGCTGCATCGGCAATGCGCTCATCCGCGACGAGCCCGCCGAAAAGTGCAATGGCCTGATCAACCGCACCCGGACTGAGCAGCACAACTACGGCGCCGCCGGCCAAATCGGTTGGTTCAGCCGCTTCAACCAGCTCACCGCGGGCGTCGCCTTTGATCGCAGTTCCCTCGATTTCCGCCAGTCCTCCGAGCTCGGCTACCTCAACCCGGACCGCACCATCACCGGCGTCGCCGCCTTCGGCGACGGCGTCACTGGCGGCGATACGGACGGCGAGCCCTACGACACTCGCGTCGACCTCAATGGCCGCGTCCACACCACCAGCTTTTACGCCACCGACACCGTGCGCGCCGGCCGCCTGAATCTGACCTTTTCCGGCCGCTTCAACCGCACCGTCATCGACAACCGCGACCGCATCCTGCCCTCCGGCCCTCAATCGCTCACCGGCCACCATGTCTTCACGCGCTTCAACCCTGCCGCGGGCTTCACTTTCCGCGTGAATAGCCAGGTGAACTTCTACGGCAGCTACAGCGAAGGCAATCGCGCCCCCACGTCCATCGAACTCGGCTGCGCTGACCCCAACAACCCCTGCAAGCTCCCCAATGCCATGGCCGGTGATCCACCCTTAAAGCAAGTGGTGACCCGTACCCTCGAAGCGGGTCTGCGGAGCACCGACACCGAAAGCCGCCTCACCTGGAACCTCGGCTGGTTCCGGGCCGACAACCGCAACGACATCCTTTTCATCGCCTCGCCGCAAACCGGCTTCGGCTACTTCAAGAACTTCGGCCAGACGCTGCGTCAGGGCCTCGAGGGCGCTTTCAGCGCGCGCGTGGTCCGCCGCGTCCTGATTGGCGCCAATTACACCTTCATGAACGCCTCGTTTGAAAGCGCGGAAACGGTCCTCGGCGAAAGCAACAGCCGCAACAACGCCGGACGCGGCCTCGAAGGGCTCATCCAGGTCCACCCCGGCAACAACATCCCGCTCTCCCCGCAACACACCGCCAAGGCGTATACCACCCTCCAGATCTTCAAGCCTCTTTCGGTCGATCTCGGCTTGGTCGGCGTTTCGAGTTCCTACGCCCGCGGCAACGAGAACAATGCGCATCAGGCCGACCGCACCTATTACCTCGGCTCCGGCACCTCGCCGGGGTATGTCGTCTTCAACGCCGGCGCGCGCTACAACGTCAACCGCTTCGTACAGTTGTTCGTGCAGGCCAACAATCTCTTCAATCGCCGTTATTACTCCGCTGCGCAGTTGGGCCCGGCCGGCTTCAACGCCGCCGGGAACTTCCAGTCGCGGCCGTTCCCGGCGGTGAACGGGGAGTTTCCGCTCCAGCACACCACGTTCCTCGCTCCCGGCGCGCCGCGGGCGGCTTGGGCCGGCCTGCGGGTCCGCTTCTAAGCGGGCCGGTAGATCGCCGCGTAGCTACTGGTCTCCTGCACGCGCACTTCAGCCAGGCGCGCGTGCGGGGGCAAGGTGGCTACGAGTTCGTCGTAAAAGTACTTCGCGATATTCTCGCTCGACGGGTTGATCGCCGCAAACGCCGGCAGTTCGTTCAACAGCTGATGATCCAGCCCGTCGATGATCCGCGTCATTTCCGCCTTGATGTCCTTGAAGTCCACCAGGATGCCGGTCGCGTCCAACCGCTCCCCCGTCACCCGCACCTCCACCACGAAGTTATGGCCGTGGATGTTCGAGCACTTGCCGTCATAGCCGCGCAACGCATGGGCGGCACAAAAATGATGTTGGACGACGATTTCAAACATGGGAAAAGAAGCGGGCGACATCCTCGCGGTTCATCGTAAAGCCATAATCGGGCAAGCTATCGAAAAACACCTGCCCGTAGCGTGTCTTCGTAATTCGGTGATCGAGCAGCGCCAGCACCCCCCGATCCGTCTTCGCCCGAATCAGGCGGCCAAACCCTTGCTTCAGCGCAATGGCGGCCTGCGGAATCTGATAGTCGTAAAAAGGATTGCCGCCCGTTTCCCGCAAGGCGCGGATCCGGGCGTCCACCACCGGGTCGCTCGGCACCGCAAAGGGTAGTTTATCAATGATCACGCAACTGAGCTGATCGCCCTGCACATCCACGCCCTGCCAGAACGAGGACGTGGCGAACAGCACGCAATTCGGCGTCGCCCGGAATTCCTCGAGCAGCACCGTCCGCGGCTTCGATCCCTGAATCAACGTCGGGTAATCCAGCCGATAGTCCACCAACTCCCGCACGTGCGTCATCTGCTGATAGCTCGTGAAGAGCACGAACGCCCGTCCCTCGCTCAGCCGCAGCAGTTGGAGAATCTCCTCCGCCGCCGCCCGCGAGAACCCCGGCGAACGCGGATCCGGCAGATCCTGCGGCACGTAGAGCAACGCCTGCTGCTGATAGTCGAAGCTGCCCTCCACGATCAAACTCCGGTTCAACGTCAGCCCCAGCCGCTTCTCCAGAAACTCGAAGTTGCCGCCCACCGCCAGCGTTGCCGACGTCAGTACGATCGACGAAATACGATCGAACAGCATCTCGCGCAGCATCGACGACACGTCAATCGGCGTCGCCTGCAAGAAGATGCCGCGCCCGCGCCGTTCAATCCAATAGACGGTCGTCTTCTCCGGCGCTTCCATCCAATACTTCAGCCGCGCGCGAAAATCCTCCGTCCGCCGGAACAGCGGAATCACCTCTTCCGGCTGATTCCTCACCAACTGCAGATTCGTCCCCAACAGTTCCAGCCCCAGCAGCAGATCGTCGTACTGCTCGCGATGCTTCTGCAGAAAGCTATCCTGCTCCGCGAAACCCATCCGCCCTTCGAACTGCGGAAACTGCGCAAAGAACCTCTCCGACGCATCGCCCAGCGCCACCAGCGTCCGGTCCAGTTCGATGGAGCCAAAGTCCTTGCGCCGCGCCGTCGCATTCACGTCCCGCACCAGATCCGTAATCTGGTGATTGCTCACCGTGATGCCGAAGTATTGGCCCGCCACATCTTCGATCTCATGCGCCTCGTCGAAGATTACGGCCTCGTATTCCGGAATCACGCCGCCGAATTCGGTCTGCTTCACCGCCAGATCGGCGAAGAACAGATGGTGGTTCACCACGATCAGGTCGCTCGCCGCCGCTTCCTGCTGCATCTTCGTGATGAAGCAGCGTTCGATCTGCGGACACTTCTGGCCCGTGCAAAGCTCGCGCCGGGCGTCGAGCTTGTGCCACACGGTCGAGTCCTCGGGCAGGTCGCGCAACTCGGCCCGATCGCCGGTCTGCGTCTCCAGTTCCCACTCCTTGATGATCTTGAAGTCGCTCACCTCTTCGAGCCCCGAAAGAATCGGCTCCCGTTCGGCATCGATGATCTTCTGGCGGCAGGCGTAGTTGTTGCGCCCCTTCATATACGCCACGCGCAGCGGATTCGGAAAGTGCTGCGCCAGGAACGGAATGTCCTTGTAGAAGAGTTGCTCCTGCAGATTCTTGGTGCCCGTCGAAATGATGACGCGCTTGCCCGAAAGAATCGCCGGAATCAGATAAGCCAGCGTCTTTCCCGTGCCGGTGCCCGCTTCCACGATCAGATGCCGCTGATCGGCCAGCGCCGCTTCCACCGCCTCGGCCATCTGCATCTGCCCTGGCCGATGCTCGAAGTTCGGATGCCATTCGGCGAGGATGCCGCGCGGGGAAAAGAACTTCCGCGCCGTCGGACGCCCGGCGACGCGCGTGTCAGCAGGCACGCGCAAACGCCTGGAAGAGACGCTGATCGGGCAGATGGGTCCGCGCGCGATCTTCCGGATGCCACTGCACGGCCACCGCGAACGGCGCCCCCGCCAATTCCAGCCCTTCCACCGTACCGTCGGCCGCCCGCGCCGAAACCGTCAAGTTCGCCGCTACGCGATCCACCGCCTGATGATGCCGCGAGTTGATCGTGAACTCGTTCTGCCCCACAATCCTGCCCAGCTTCGTTTCCGCCGCCACCCTCACCGGATGCGCGTCCGTCACACCCTTCTGCCGATGCGCGTCGCCAATGTGCTGATGCAGCGTGCCACCGTGAAAAACGTTGAATAACTGCAGACCGCGGCAGATCGCCAGTTGTGGCAGCCCCCGCTCGGTCGCCTCCCGCAGCAGCGCCAACTCTAGCTCATCCCGTTCGAGATCCGCATCTTCCGTCTCCGGCCCCGGCAGTTGCCCGTACCGCGCCGGAGCAATATCGGTCCCGCCGCCCAGCACCAAACCAGCATAGTTCGCCAACTGCGGCGAACTCCCCGGCAGACACAGCACGGGCTCCACCCCCGCCATTTGCAGGGCATCGATGTAGGGAACCACCTTCTGCTTCCAGATCGGATCCTGGCGGCCAAAAGTGAAAAGGACTCGTCGGGGCACCAATCCCTATTATCCGCGATACCGTTTATCCGCGGTACCGGCCTTGCTCCACGAGTGCCTTCAACTCCGCCGGCTCCCGCGTCCGCCCCATCGCCAGCATCAGATGCACCCGCGCCTTCGGACCCGTCAGCGCCCCGGCCAACATCACCCCTCGCCTCCGCAAATCGTAGCCCGAGCCCTCGTACGCATACGTGTCCAGCACCCGACCCTGCGCGCAACGTGACGCCAGCACCACCGGCAAACCCGCCCCCAGTGCCCGGTCGAGCGCCGGTAGCGCCGCCGGCGGCACATTGCCGCGGCCCGTCCCTTCCAGCACCAAACCTTGCGCCCCGCTCTCGCGCGCCGCCTCGATGAACCGCCCGTCGAACCCCGCATACGTCAGCAGCAAATCCACCCGCGGCTCAAACGTCACAGTGTCGATCTGCGCCCGCCGCGGCAGCGCTCGAGCGAGCAGCACCCGATCCGTATCCACCATCCCCAACGGACCGAACACCGGGCTCGCAAACGTCTCGAGCGATTGCGTGTCAGACTTGGTAGCCGCCGACGCCGCGTGAATCATCATGTTCAGCACCACGAAAACGCCCTGCCCCCGCGCCTCCGGTTCGATCACCGTGCGCAGCGCCGCCCGTACGTTCGCCGGCCCGTCAAAGCTCAGTTCGGACGTATTCCGCATCGCGCCCACAAACGCCACCGGCGTGGGCGACGTGTGCCGCAGATCGACCAGGTACGCCGTCTCCTCAAGCGTATCGGTGCCATGCGTCACCACGATGCCCGTCACCTCAGCCCGCGCCGCCTGCTCCCGAATCAGTTCCGAGAGCTCCCACATTTTCTCCACCGTCCAATGCGGCCCCGGCAGCCGTCCGAAGTCAATCACCTCGATCTCGGCCAGCTTGACCAAGCCCGGATCGAACGACAGAATTTCCCGTCCTGCCAGGGCCGGAACCGCCCCGCCGGTGGCCGGATCGACCTTCATCGATATCGTGCCGCCGGTAAAAATGAACACTACGCGTGGAAGCATGCTTGAGCCCAGTATCGACGATGAATCGGTAGAATAGGCGAAGGGAGTTTTAATGTCAGCATCGGTCGTTCAGTCTGCCAGCCGCGAAGAGTTGCGCGCTGGCTTGAAAGTTGTGAAGGGAGAGCACGAAGGTTCGGCTTTAGACCGTCAACCGACGGGCATCTACGGCTTTACCTACGCCCCTTTCAATGCCTGCCCCATGTTCGCCAATCAGACCTATCAGGTCTTTGAGGTCCACAAACGGGCAGATGGTTCCAAGTGGGTCGTCATGTGTGTCACCCCCGAGGATGAAGCGTTGTTGTTGAGCGATCAGGAGCCCATCGAAGTGACCTTTTACCCGGAACCCTGGGAAAAAGCTACCCGCTTGGTGGCCGTCGATTCGGCCCGCATCATCAAGACCAAGCCCGCTTCGCGTACCGACGGAAACTACATTCGGGCCACGCTGGCCCGGTAGTTCAAACCACGGTGTGCTTCCAGCTTCCTCGCCGGAAGAGCCAAAACGCGACCACTGCCAGTAGAAATTCAGCCATCGGGACCGCCCAGAAGGCTCCGGCCTCCTGGGCGCCCCACCAATGCGCCAAGGCATACGCCACCGGCAACTGAAACAGCCAGTAGCAAACGAAGTTCACCATCGTCGGAATTTTCGTGTCCCCCGCCCCGTTGAACGCCTGCACCAGCACCATCCCCCACGCATAGAACCCGTAGCCGTAGCTCAGGATCCGCAAACACTCCACCGCCACCCGCACCGCCGCGGCCTCCTCCGTAAACACCCGCACCAGCGGCTCCGCAAACAGAATCAGCCCCGCCGACACGCTCATCAGGAACACCATGTTGTAGACGCCGCACGCCAGCACGGACTTCTCCGCCCGCTCCGGCTGCTTCGCCCCCAGGTTCTGACCCACCAGCGTCGCCGCCGCATTCGACAGCCCCCACGCCGGCAGCAGCACAAACACGATGATCCGCACCGCGATCGTATAGCCCGCCGTCGCCGCCACGCCGAACGCCGCCACGATACGCATCAACCCCAGCCAACTCGCCGTCGGCACCAGATACTGAAAGCCCGCGGGCGCCGCAATCCCGCTCAACTGCCGCATCAGTGGCCCATCCCACGCGAAGTGCGGCCACCGCAGCTTCAACTCGCCCCGGCCTTGCGCCAGGCGCCAGAAACCGTACAACGCCCCCAGCGACCGTCCCGTCGTCGTCGCGATCGCCGCCCCGTGCACCCCCATCGCCGGCACCGGCCCCCACCCGAAGATGAACAGCGGGTCCAGCACCATATTGCAGCCATTCGCCAGCCACAGCGCGTGCATCGCAATCGTCGCGTTGCCCGCGCCGCGGAAGATCGCGTTATTCAGAAACAGCAGCATCACGCCCGGCGTCCCCGCCAGCATGATGCGCGTAAAGTGACCGCCGTAAGCCGCGAGTTCGCGCGAGCCCGACATCCACTCCAGCAGCTCCGCGCCCCAGATTGCGCCCGGAATCGCAAACGCCAGCGACACCAGCACGCCCAGGATGATGGCTTGCGCGCCCGCATGGCTCGCTGCCTCCGGATCCTTCTCGCCAATGCGCCGCGCCACGGTCGCCGTGGCCGCCGCGCTCAACCCCATCGCCGCCGCAAACACGATCGCGAACATCGCTTCCGTGATGCCCACCGCGGACACCGCCTGTTCGCCCAGATGTGCCACCCAGAAGATGTCCACCACCACGAACATCGATTCCATCGCCATCTCGAGCACCATCGGGATCGAGAGCAACGCAATCGCCCGCGTCAGTGATCCGCTGGTATAGTCCCGGTGCCCGCCGCGCAAACTCTCGGCGATAATCGCGAAAAATTCTCGCATGCGCTATTCGGTAAAGCGCTGCGCAATCGGGAAGCGCCGGCCAATGCCAAAAGCCTTGGTGGTCACCTTCAAGCCCGGAGCCGCTTGCTGCCGCTTGTACTCGTTCCGATCCACCTTCAGCGCAATATCCCGCACGAGATTCAAGGGCAGTTGCAGTTGCTCGGCGATCGTCGCCGGGCTCTTGCTCTCTTCCACGTACCCCTTCAGAATCGCGTCCAGCACGTCATATTCGGGCAGCGAGTCCGAATCCTTCTGATCCGGGCGCAATTCCGCCGAAGGCGGCTTCGTGAACACATTCTCCGGAATCGCTCCCGGATGCCGCTGATTGGCCACCCGCGAGATCTGGTACACCAGCGTCTTCGGCACATCGCTGATTACCGCCAGGCCGCCGCACATGTCGCCGTAAAGCGTGCAGTAACCCACCGCCAATTCGCTCTTGTTCCCCGTCGTCAGCACCATGGCTCCGAACTTGTTTGAACAAGCCATCAACGTCACGCCGCGCAAACGCGCCTGCAGATTCTCCTCCGTCACGTCGCGCGCATATCCCTGGAACAAAGGCGCCAGCACCCGCTCGAACACTTCGCAGACTTCGGTAATCGGCGACACCTCATAACGAATGCCCAGCGCTTCCGCCAACGCCCGCGCATCGCTCAGCGAATGCTCCGACGAAAACGGACCCGGCATCGACACGCCAATCACGTTGCCCGCGCCCACCGCATCGACGGCAATCGCCGCGGTGATCGACGAATCGATGCCGCCCGAAAGCCCGATCAACACGCGCTTGAAGCCGCACTTGCCGATGTAGTCGCGCGTGCCCAGCACCAGCGCGTCATAGATCGCCTCAGTCTCGTCCGCCAGATTGGCGTGCAGATCGCCGGGCACCACCAGGTCTTCCGCGAATGAGGCCGCCGTCGCCAGATTCTCGCCCGCCGCGCTCAAGGCAAAACTCGAACCGTCGAACACCAGCTGGTCGTTGCCGCCCACCTGGTTCACGTAATACACCGGAATCCGATGCCGCTCCGCCAGCGCCGCGAACATGCCCCGCCGCTGCGCGCGCTTGCCGTAGTGGTAAGGTGACCCGTTAATCGAGATCAGCACCTCCGCGCCCGCCGCGGCCAACTCCGCCACCGGATCGCGCGTATAAAGCGGCCGGTCCCAATATTGCTTATCGTTCCACGCGTCTTCGCAAATCGTCAGCGCGATCTTCGTCCCGCGATACTCCCAGATCGTCTGCTTCTCGCCCGGCACAAAGTATCGGCTCTCATCGAAGACGTCGTAGGTGGGCAGCAGCATTTTGCGCTGCTCAAAGATCAGCTTGCCGCCGGCCAGCACCTGCGCCGCGTTCGCCAGTTGCTTGCCCGCGCTCAGCGCATTTGGCGCCACCGTGCCCACGATGATCGCCAGCGGCAGATCCTGCGTCAGGTCCGCCAGGCGCATCACCTCGCGCGCGCAGCCGGCCACGAAGCTCGGCTTCTCCAGCAGGTCGCGCGGCGGATAGCCGCACACGGCCAACTCCGGAAACGCCACGATGTCCGCCCCGCGCGCGGCCGCCTGCCGCGCCATTGCGGCCATGCGGTCCACGTTCGCCGCCAGCGCGCCCACCGTGGGGTTGAACTGGGCTAGGGCGATCTTCATGCTTTCGCTTCAGCGGGGGGCTCCGGCTTCACCGGCGGAGGCGGCGGTACAAACGGCTTCAGCGGCAATCCCCGCTGCGCCAGTATGCTCTCCAATTGCGGAATTGATAAGCGGGCCGCGTCCCAGCCCACCGTGATCGCATCGAGCTGTGGCGCCGCTCGCAACTTCTGGATTCCCACCACGCCATGTAGGCTGTTCACCTGCTCAAGCAACTCATCATCGAGCGGCCGCGCCAACTCGTAAGTCCGTTCGCACTTCGTCATTTCTCTTTAGGATAACGAAGCTTCCAGAGCACCTGCCGCACCATGCCCTGCACCGCCTGCGCATCCTTGGGCGAAAGCTGCAGCCGCCGCAGCAAACGCCGAATTTTGTGCGTCGTGGCCGGCATCTGCGCATAACCGCTTTCAGTCAGTACCGTCGACAGACCATCCGCCAGCCGGTCCAGTTGCTCGGCCGGCGCCTGCGGGCGCACCCCCGCGGGATACAGCCCCGGCTCCCGGATCAGTTCGTACAAGCACACCGCCACCGCCTGCCCCAGGTTCATCGACCCGTGCTCCGGCCGAGTCGGAATGCGCACCAGCCGATGGCAGTAACTGATGTCGTCGTTCGACAGCCCGTACTTCTCGGAGCCGAAAAGCAGCGCCACGTTCCCCGCCGTTCCCCGGATCAGCGGCGCCGCATCCTCCAGCCGGTCCAGCGGCATGCGCGACTCGCGCAAGTCCATCGACGCCGTACCCACCACCAGTTCGCAATCCGCCACCGCTTCGCGCACCGTCGCAAACTCGCGCGCGCCCTCCAGAATCCGACCCGCGCCCGGCGCACTCCGCACCTCGTCGACCGCCACGCGATAAGCGTCCACCAGCCGCAGACTCTCGAACCCGAAGTTGCTCACCGCGCGCGCCACCGCTCCGATATTCAGCGGATTCCGCGGCGTGACTAAAACGACCTGGACTCTACTTAACGTGGGCGTCTTCCAGGTAGGTGTAGCCCTGCAATCCGTCTTCGTAGAACCGCAGCAACCGCCCCGATTCCTCGTAGCCGATGCGCCCTTCGCGCAACGCCACTTCCACGTCGCGGCGGAACTGCTCGAGCAACGCCTTCGAAGAGAACTGTACGTAATCCAGCACCTCGCGCACGGTGTCACCCGGCACGTAGTGTTCGAGTTCGTAGGTCCCCGTATCGCTCAGCTTGATGTGTACGGCGTTGGTATCGCCGAAGAGATTGTGCAGATCGCCCAGAATCTCCTGATACGCGCCCACCAGGAACGCGCCCAGGTAGTACTCGCTTTCGCCGAACGGATGCAGCGGCAGCGTCTTCTTCACGTCGCGCCGGTCGATAAACTGATCGATCTTGCCGTCCGAGTCGCACGACATATCGCCCAGCACGCCACGCCGCATCGGGCGCTCATTCAAGCGGTGAATCGGCACCACCGGGAACAGCTGCTTGATCGCCCAGCTATCGGGCATCGATTGGAAAAGCGAAAAGTTGCAGAAGTACGTATCCGAAAGCAGACTCTCGAGCCCTTCGAGCTCTTCCGGAAACACGTCCAGCGACCGCGCCATCGTCAGCACGCGCCGGCAGATCGCCCAATAATAGTTCTCCGCCTGGCTCCGTTGCGCCAGCGACATATAGCCCAACGAGAACAGATTCAGCGCCGAATCAAGCGCCTGCTGCGCGTCGTGAAAGCTCTCGAGCAGGTTCTTCATCGTCAGCGAACGCTGCGTCTCCTGCAAGTCCTTCAGCGGCTGCTCCGCGTCGTCCGGCACATCCTGCAGCTCGGCTTCGCCGAACCCGGACACGCCCACCACGTTAAACACCAACACGCTGTGATACGCCGCGATCGCCCGCCCGCTTTCCGTCACGATCGTCGGGTGCGGCACATTCTCTTCGTCGCACACGTGCTGAATATGATGCACGACGTCGTTGGCGTATTCCTGCAGCGAATAATTCACGCTCGACTCGAAGTCCGTCTGCGAACCGTCGTAGTCAATGCCCAGGCCGCCGCCCACGTCCAGATACTGCAAGCCCGCGCCCTGCTGCTTCAAATCGGCGTAGATGCGCGCGAGCTCGGTCACCGCGCCCTTGATCTGGCGAATGTTCGTAATCTGGCTGCCCAGATGGAAGTGCAACAGCGTCAGGCAGTCTTCCATCCCGCGCTTCTTGAGTTCTGCCAGCACGTTCAGCGCTTCGCTCACCGTCAGGCCGAACTTCGAGCGATAGCCGCCCGAACTCTTCCACCGGCCCGAACCGCGCGCCGCCAGCTTCACGCGCACGCCGATTGTCGGCCGCGCCCCCACCTTCTCCGAATACTTTAAGATCAGATCGAGTTCCGTGTACTTCTCGATGATGGGCGTGATGTTGCGGCCAATCTTTTTGGCCAGCATCACCATTTCGATGTATTCGTCGTCTTTGAAGCCGTTGCAGACGATCGGCGTCGTCCCGTCGGTGATGCCCAGCACGGCCATCAACTCCGGCTTCGACCCGGCTTCGAGCCCGAACCCGTATTGCTTGCCGTGCGCCAGCACCTCTTCCACTACGTGACGCTGTTGGTTCACCTTCACCGGGTAAACGCACACATAGCGCCCCTGGTAAGCGTTCTCCCGAATCGCCGTCTGGAAGGCGTCGTTGATCTCGTCCAGCTGGTGCCGCAGCACTTCGCCGAATCGAATCAGAATCGGCGTCTGGATGCCGCGCAGCCGCAGCGTATCGATCAGGTTCTTCAGATCGATCTTCCGGTGAGCCTCTTTCGAAGGGTGCACCCACATGTGCCCGTTCTGGCCCACCGAAAAATAGCCCTTGCCCCAACGACTGACGTCATACAGCTCGTTGGCGTCTACCGCGGACCATCGCTCGGCCGGTTCGAACGTTGCCGGCGCATCATTCATTTTTAAGCTCAACTTCTTGTAGCCCTCGCCGGTCGGCCGACTACGCTTGCGGCCTAACCCACCATTAGTGTAACGAATCGACAGATGGGCGCCGCAGCCTTTTGGTTACAGTCTTCTGCTACGTTGACACTGGGAGGGGTTTTGCGCGAAGCAACTCAAAAACGGCTGAACGAAATTGTGGAGCAGGCAGCGGTGAGCCGCGGCCTGGAAGTGATGAGCGTCGAGTTGGTGGGTGGCGGCCGCCATCGCCTCCTCCGCATCACCCTCGACAAGGATGCCGACGGCGGCGTCTCGCTCGACGAATGCGAGGCTGTCTCGCACCAGGTCTCCGCTGCGCTCGACGCCGAAGACGTCATCCCGGGCGAGGAAGGCTATCAGCTCGAAGTCGGCTCGCCCGGCATCGAGCGGCCGCTCCACACCCCGCGCGACTATACCCGCTTCACCGGCCAACTCGCCAAGCTCGTCCTCAAAGAGCCCCTCGGCAAGCACAAGACCCTCATCGGCCGCCTCGCCGGCTTGGCCGACGACGCCGTCACCCTGACCGTCGATGACGCCCCCGTCATCATCCCCCTCGCCAACATCTCCAAGGCCAACCTCAAGTTCGAGTGGCCCAAGTCATGACCCACGTCCTCACGGCCGAACAGATGCGTCTGGTCGACCGCCGGACGATCGCACGCGGCATCCCCTCGCTCATCCTCATGGAGAACGCCGCCCATCGCGTCGTGGAAGCCATGCGCCAGCGCTTCGGCCCGCTCTCCGAGCACCGCATCCGCGTCTACTGCGGCAAAGGCAACAACGGCGGCGACGGCCTCGCCATCGCCCGCCTGCTCGCCGTCGTGGATCAGGCCCAGGTCGACGTCGTCTACGCCACGAAGCCTGAAGAGCTCACCGGCGACCCCGCCGCCCAACGCCGGATGCTCCAGGCCACCGGCGCCAAGCTCGGTTTCGCGCTCAGCCCCACCCTGATCGTCGACGCCCTCCTCGGCACCGGCACCCAAGGCCCGCCCCGCGGGAACATCGCCGAACACATCGTTTCGATGAATCAGCGCGGCGTCCCCATCGTCGCCGTCGACCATCCCTCCGGCCTCGAAACCGACTCCGCCACCAGCGGCGGCCCCTACGTCGAAGCCACCCTCACCGTCACCTTCACCGCCCCCAAAATCTGCCACGTCCTGCCCCCCAACTGCGACCGCCAGGGCGAACTCCGCGTCGCCCAAATCGGCTCCGACCCGCTGCTCTGCGAAAGCGACCTTTTCCTCACCACCCTACCGGACTTCGCCGATCTCCTCGCCCCCCGGCTGCCGCTCACCCATAAAGGCCACTACGGCCACGTCCTGGTGATTGGCGGCGCCCCCGGCAAAGCCGGCGCTGCCGAGATGGCCGGCCGCGCCGCGCTTCAATCCGGCGCCGGCTGGGTCTCCGTCCACAGCTCGGCCACTCAGCTGCCCCCCGAACTGATGACCGCCACCAGCCTTCAGGACCTCACGCCCTACAGCGTCCTCGCCGTCGGCCCCGGCCTGGGCATCGATCCCCTCGCGCAGTCCCTTTACGAAACTGCCCGCCAAACGATGGTCGTCGACGCCGACGCCCTGAACACCCTCGCGCAATTGCCCACCTTGCCCCCCGCCGCCGGCCTGCGCGTCCTGACGCCCCATCCCGGCGAGATGCGCCGCCTGCAGCCGCAAAGCACCGGGGACCGCGTCGCCGACGCCCGTGCTTACGCCACCGCTCATCAGGTCATCCTCGTCCTTAAAGGCCACCGCACCCTCATCGCCTTCCCCAATGGCAAAGTCTACGTGAACCCCACCGGCTCGCCCGCGATGGCGAAAGCCGGCTCAGGCGACATCCTCACCGGCCTCGTCGCCAGCCAGCTGGCCCAGCACCCCCAACGCCCGGAAGCGGCGGTGCTGGCTGCCGTCTGGCTCCATGGTCGCGCCGGCGAACATGCCGCCCAGGTCCTCACCGATCGCTGCGTCCTCGCCACGGACCTGCTCACCTATCTGCCCCATGCCATCCGCGACGTACAAAACGCATAGCGAAGAAGAAACCATCGCCCTCGGCCGCCGCTTCGCCGCCGAATGGCCACCGCAGGCTCTGGTCCTGTTGATCGGCAACCTCGGCGCCGGCAAAACCACCCTCACCAAGGGCATCGTGGAAGGCCGCGGCGTGCCGGACCCCGTCACCAGCCCCACCTTCACCCTCGTCCACGAGTACGGCCACCCGCCCCGCGTCTTCCACATCGACCTTTATCGTCTCGATGAAGCCCACGAAGTCGCTGCCTTAGGCCTCGACGACCTCCTCGACCGTCCTGCCCTTACTTTGATCGAATGGGGCGAGCGCTTCCCCGAACTGTGGCCCGCCGACCGGCTCGAAGTCCGCCTGACCCGCCTGCCCGACGAATCCCGCGAAATCGAGGTCACCACCCTTCACAGCGCTGCGATATGATGTCCGCACCATGAAGCGCCGTAAATTTTTGACCACTTCCGCGTCGAGTGCAGCCGCCGCTGGCGCTGCCGCCGCGTATGCTTCTCCGGCCGCCGCGGCGGCCGCTAAGTCCTTCCATCCTTCGCTCTCCGGCCGCCCCGGCGTCATGAAGCTGGGCACCCAGAACGCGGACGACGATGTCAGCCTCGGCTTGTTCGCGGCCTTCGGCCTCACCAGCATCTGCAGCACGCTGCCCTCCCGCAAATTCGACGAAAAGTGGAGCGTCGACAACCTCAAGCGCCTCAAGGAACGCGTCGAAAAGCACAAGATCAACCTCGACATGGTGCCGTTGCCCTTGAGCTCGGCCTACATCACCAAGCACGAGTACCCGGACATCATGCTCGGCAAAAGCCCGCAGCGCGACCGCGACATCGAAGATATCCAGAACATCATTCGCAACATCTCGCGCGCCGGCATCCCCGCCGCCAAGTACAACATGAGCATCCTCGGCGTGGTCCGTACCGAACGCACCATCGGCCGCGGCGGCGCCTCGCTCAGCACCTTCGTCTACGACAAGGGCAAGCAGGATCCGCCGCTCACCGAAGCCGGCCCCGTCCCCGCGGACCTCTACTGGGAGCGCATCACCTATTTCCTCGAGCGCGTCGTCCCCGTTGCCGCCGAGTACAAAGTCAAAATCGCCTGCCACCCCCATGACCCCGGCATGCCCAAAGGCAAAGGCTGGCGCGGCGTGGAAACCGTCCTCGGCAGCTTCGAAGGCCTCAAGCGCTTCGTCAGCATCAAAGAGAACCCCTATCACGGCCTGAACTTCTGCCAGGGCACCATCTCCGAAGACCTCGAGAATCCCAACAAGGAAATCCACGAGATCATCCGCTACTTCGGCACCCGCAAAAAGATCTTCAACGTCCACTTCCGGAACATTAAAGGCAAGTTCCTCAACTTCCAGGAAGTACTCCCCGACGACGGCGACGTCAACTTCCTCGAATGCATCAAGACCTACAAGGAAGTGGGCTTCGACGGTATGGTGATGCCGGACCACGTACCGAACATCGATGGCGATCCCCGCCATCAGCAGGCCTTCGCCTTTGCCTTCGGCTACATTCGCGCCTGCATTCAGATGGTGGAGGGCTGGAACAGCGAAGCGCTCGCCCGCAACGCCTAACCGACTCTTTTAAGGCCAACCAATCAGGCGGTCGCCCAGCGGAAACGGCACGGCGGCCGCCTGTAGTTTTTTCAGCAGCCGCATCCGCACCGCGCTCCGCACCAACCCCGTCTGCGTGCGATCCGCCACCGCTAACGTCAGCTTGAGTTGCAAGTGAGTCGGCAGCGTCCCCGGATCGCAAAGAAAGTTCGGCGCCGGCTCCGTCAGCACGCCTTCCCCCGCCTCCATTGCCTCTTTCGCCGCCTCACGCGCCAGGCGCTCCACCACCTCGACGTCCGCGCCGTGCCCGACATGAATCTCGATCTCGGTCACCATCATCCGCGAAGGCAGACTATGGTTGATCAGGATGCTCGACGTGATCTTGCTGTTCGGGATCACGATGATGTTGTTGGACCCCATCACCATGCGCGTCGTCCGCCACCCGATATCGCTCACCGTGCCCTCTTCACCCGACGAGAGCTTGATGAAGTCGCCCACCTGAATCGGGCTTTCGATCAGAATCAGCACGCCCGCAAAGAAGTTGCCCAGCGTCTCCTGCAGCGCCAGCGCTACCGCCAAACCGCCGACGCCTAAAGCCGTCAACGCCGGCGTCACGCTGATGCCCAGATAACCCAGCATGCTCAGCAGACCGATGCTGTACACCAGCACGAACGTCATCGTGCGCGACAGTCCGCTAGTCGCAAACTGCACGTTGCGCATCGCGCCGTACACGGAAAGCAACCGGGTCAGGCTGTTGGCCACCACCAGCGTCATGCTGATGATCAACACCACCACCACCCAATTCGCGATCAGCCGGTCCTGCCGCTCCGTCAGTTCCGCAAACCGTAAGCCGATGTGCAGCGCGCCCGCCATCGCCCACAGGAACGAAGGCCATCGCACCGTGTCATGAAAAATCGCCGCGAAGTTGGCGCCATTACCGGTCCGCTGCCGCAGCAGGCTCAGCAAGCTCCACCGCAGCACCAGCAGCACCGCCAGGGACCCGCTGAACCACCCCAGCGTGTGCACCCAGAAGAGCAGCTTCTTCTCCAGCAGCGAATCGAACATCATCCCCCGCTCGGCGCGATCAGCACCACCGCCTGTGCTTCGGCCGACAACCCCTCACCCACCGGCCCCACCCGCTCGGACGTCTTGAACTTCACGTTCACGTCCTCCTGCGGCAGGTCCAACAGTTTCGCCACGTTCTCCCGAATCGCCGTGCGATAGTCCTTCAGCTTCGGCCGCTCGAGAATCACCGTACTGTCCACGTTCACCAGCCGGAAGCCCTTCTGCTCCACCAGACTCTTCGCGTGCCGCACGAACTGCCCGCTGTCAGCGCCCTTCCACTGCGGATCGGTGTCAGGAAAGTGCATCCCGATATCGCCCAACGCCACCGACCCCAGCAGCGCATCAGTAATCGCGTGCAGTAGGATATCGGCGTCCGAATGTCCGTCGAGTCCAAACTCGCACGGTACCGTTACGCCGCCCAGAATCAGAGGCCGCCCGGCCTTCAACCGATGATTGTCCCAGCCCTGGCCAACTCGCATCAGCCCTGCTCTTCGCTCAAAAACAGCTCCGCCAGCTTCAGGTCGTGCGGCTTGGTGATCTTGATGTTGCGGTCGCTCCCCGGAATCACGCTCACCTCGACTTGGTCCAGCCGCTCCACCAGCGACGACTCGTCCGTCCCCGTGAACTGATCCGCCCTTGCCCGCGCAAACGCCTCCAGCAGCAACTCCCGGCGGAACACCTGCGGCGTCTGCGTCAGAATCAGCTTCTCGCGCGGAATCGTCGCCCGGATCTTGTGCAGATGCACCTGCTTCACCGTATCCACCGGCACGATGCCCACAATCGCCGCGCCCGTGCGCGCCGCTTCGGCAATCACGCGCTCGATCGTTTCCAGATCGACAAACGGTCGCACCGCATCGTGCACCGCCACCAGTTCCACGTCCGGACTCACCGCGCGCAGCGCATTCTCCACGGACTCCTGCCGCGAGATCCCGCCTTCGACAATGCGCACCGGCTTACCTGGCGTCTCCTTCGCCAACATCTCTTCCACGGCCTTCTGATCTTCCGGGCGCACCGCCAGGATGATCTCGCCCACTTCCGGCGCCGCGGCGAATTTACGGACCGTCCGGACCAGCACCGGCACTCCGTCCAACTGCAAAAACTGCTTGCGATTGCCACCGCCCATGCGAGTGCCAAAGCCGGCGGCGGGAAGAATCACGCTGACATTCATGGGTACCTTTCAGACTATCTCGACAAGAAAGCCCGGACCGAAGCCCGGGCTCTCTTCTTCATTTGGCGAACAGGACGCTTACCGCGGGCAGCCCTTCGGCAGATCGGCCGGAGCCAGATCCTGCAGGTTCAGGCCGGCCGGCATCGGGCCCTTGCCCGGGCGCGGCACCAGCCAAACTTCCACGCGGCGATTCTTGGCGTTGGCATCGTTCTGGCGCACGCGATCACTCGCGCGTTCCGTCGTCGACGTCACGCAAAGCAGGGCCTTCGATTCGTTCGTCTGGTCGGTCCCGGCGTTCATCACCTTGATGCGCGAAGCATCCAGGTTCTTGCAGGGCTGGGTACCCGCCGTCAGATAAGCGGCCGAGTTCAGGATGCGCTGCTGCTCGAGCGACTTCGCGTTGCGCGGCGTGCGGATCCGCTTCTCGCGTTCGTCGATGTGGCTCACCAGCACGAGGTCGTAGTCGCCATTGGCCACCAGACGCTCGTAGGCGGCGTCCAGCACGCGCTTGGCGCAGTTGTTCACCCGGCTGCGGCCGTAGCTGAAGATCAAGTCGTCAAGTTGCAGCGGCTGCAAGCTCGGCGGCGGCGGGGGCGGCGGCGGCGGATTCGGCACCGACAGCGTGATGCGCGCCGTCTGCGACGCTTCCGTGCCGTGCGAGTCAACCACCTTGGCCGTCACGTCGATCGTCTTTGAACCACCGGCCGGCACCGAGATGCCCTCCGGCGTAAAGATCACCGTCACGTTCGGCGTATCGCCCGCCTTCACGTCCTTCAGCGACACGATCACCGTCTGCGGATTCGGCTGCGACACCGTACCACCGGCCGTGTTGCCCGGCGTCAGGCGGCCTTCGGTCGCCGTAAAAGTGTAGGTCAGGTCGCGCGCGCGGTCAAAAGCACCGGTCGCCGCGCTCACCGTCGAGGTTCCGGCGTTCGCCACCGAAATCGACGCGCCCGGCGAAGTACCCGCCGGCGGCATCGGCGCCGCAATCGAGGGCGGATTCGCACTCGCCTGCAAAGCGGGAGCCGGCCATTCTTTCACCGTAAAGGTCGTCTTGCGTTCGGCCGCCGCGATCGGATTCTTCTTCAGGAAGTTCCGCACCCGGCGCTGCTTCACCGCCGTCTGGTCGGCTTCCACAATCGCCTTCACTTCGTAGGTACCCGGCTTGGCCGGGGCCTTGATGCCCAGCGTCTCGGACGTCGTACCGCCGCCCACCGCTCCGGCGAGGCCCGCCACCGGCTTGCCTTCGTAGAACCAGTTCCACTTCGGCGTCACGCCGTCGATCGTGCTCGAGGCCGGCACCTTGAAGTTCAGCAGGTCGCCATCATAAGCGCTGGTCGAGGCGGACTCGAGCTGCCCCACGGTGAACTCACCGATCGGCGCCTCGTACAGCTTGCCCATGTAGATGTTCAAGCCGCCCGTCACGCTCGAACCATTCAGCAGCTTACGATTGCCGCTCACGATCGCGCCAGCGGGACCCACCGTCGGAATGCCGAACGAAGGAGTCTTCGCCACCGAGCCGTCCGCGTCTACGCGGAAACCGATACGGTTCGAAATCTTGTACTTGATACCGCCACCGTAGGTAAACAACGGCGAGAGGTGGCTATCCAGGTTGATCGCCTGGCCGAACGGATTGCGGATCGCCGAAAGCTGGGCGCGCGCATCGTCCGTGGGGCCAAGCCAGTTCAGGCCGAGGCCCGCCTTCACGAAGGGGCGGAAGCGCTCTTCGCGGGGCGTGAAATGAAACACCGGGCTGATCGTAAAGCCACGATTGCGGACGCCGAAGGAATTCGTGCCTCCGGTACCCGGATTATTAAAAACAGCGTTATTGGTTCCGTGCAAACGGAAGGCTTCTTCGATACCGATGTAGCGCCAGTAGTTCTGGGTGAACCGGACACCGATCGTGCCCCCGTCTTCCAGCTTCAGGTTCGGAGTATTGGGCTGCCGCTTAAAAAAGGTACCGCCACCGAATACGTTGAACTCGTACTTGCCTACTTCGCCGGTATCCACCGTCTTCTGCTGTGCTTGCAGAGGTGAAAAAATAGCGAGAAGCGTGAGTATGGGGGAGAGTGTAGTTTTCTTCATGGTCGGATCTCGGACTACTAACCTCTTATTATCGCACGGCTTGACGGCGGAAAATGCCACGGTCATCACTCAGCGCGTAAATTGTTACACCCTGAACAAAGAGCGAAACCAATAACAAAGGCCGATCCGATCCCGCTAAGAACTCCCACGTCTGTCCCGCATCGAGCGATCGGTACAACCGCGCATACTGCACCGCGTAACACTCACCCACATTCTTGGGATGAAACGCCACCGCCCGCACAAACCCTTCCGGCAAACCTTGCGTGACATGGCTCCAGGACTTACCGCCGTCAGTACTACGCTCCAACCCGTTCGCCGTCGCCGCCAATCGCACACCGGGCGACAACGTCGACCGCGCCATGTCGAACGCCACCTGCCCCCGCACTAAGCCTCCCCCTTCCGCCGGCACCTTGCCCGGCTTGAACGCCCACGTTTTCCCCGCATCCTGCGATACCACGCGGCCGTTGAACGTTGTCCCTTGCATCTCCGCGCCCCTCACCCGCAGCCGCAGAATGTTCTCGCCATGCAGCCGCTTCTGATTCGCCAGCAGACTCCACGCGCGTCCCCCGTTCTTACTCACAAACACCCCGCCGTATTCGCCCTCGTACATCGTCGTCGCAAACAGCGACGTCCCCGACGCCGCCATCGACGTCACCCGCCGGTTCACCAACCCGCGATTCCGTTCGATCCACGACCGTCCCGCATCCATCGTCTTCAGCACCCCGCCGCCGTCCGTCGCCAGGTACATCACCCGTCCATCGCGCGGGTCGACCACCAGCGAATTCACCGTCGCCGCATGCAGCTTCTTCCACGTCAGCCCCGAGTCCGCCGACTTCCACAAACCCGCCGTCGTCCCCGCATACACCAGGTGCGGATAGTCGCGATCCTGCGTGATCACATGCGTCCGCCGGTTATCGGCCGGAATGCCTTCCGCCCGCGTCCACAGCGCGCCGTCGTTCTTGCTCGAATAGATCCCCGAGCACGCACTCGAATACACCCGCCCCGGCCGCGAGGCGTCCACCAGAATCGAAAACACGTCCGAGTCATCGATCATCCCGTCATGAATCGACGTCCACGTCGCTCCGCCATCGGTGGTCTTCCACGGCAGATGCGTCGTCCCGGCGTAGATCGTGCCCGGGTCGCGCGGATCGAGCGCCAGCGACACAATACCGTTCATCTCCGGATGCCCTTCGGGCGACGCCAGACGCCAATGCCGGCCGCGATCCTGGCTCACGTAGACGCCGCGGTCCGTGCCCGCCGCAAACAACCTCGGTTCGGTTTCGCGAATCGCCAGCGAGAGCACCGCACGCCCCGCGAGATCTTCACTCCGCAGCCAATGCTGGCCGTCGTCCTCGCTCATCCACAGCGCGCTGTGCTTGCCCGTCGGATCGTTCAGGCCGGCCAATAACCGCCGCGGATTATCCGGATCGACCGCCAAGGCGTGCAGCGTGGTGTTCGGAAACCGCGGCAACGGCAGTTCGGACCACGCCGCCGCGGCGTTATTCGTCCGAAACAGTAAGCCACTTCGCGTCCCCGCCAGCAGCGTGCCCGGATTCGACCGGTCAATCGCCAGCACATGGACACTGCCCCCCTCAGGTCCGAGCGGCTCCCAATCGGCGGCCTGCAACGGGACCAGGAGGAATAAACCCAATGCCAACAGCATCACAAAGAACTTATGCTAGCAGTCCCGGCCGATTTACCCCAATTTCCGCAACTTCGTCACGCGTCCCACTTCCACCCATTCCGCCACCAGAATGTTCCCCGCCGCATCGAAACAGGCCGCATGCGGCGCAATAAAGCGGCCCGGCGTAAACGCGCTCCGCTCCTGCGTGCGCAAGCCCTCGTACGTCTTGCCGTCCGGCTGCTGCCCGTCCCCCAACTGCGCCACCGGCCGATTCTGCCGGTCAAACAAGGTCACCACGGCCTTCAGATCCGGCATCAGCAGCAGGCCGTTGCGGAAGTCGAACGTGGACGGCCAACGCACGCCGTCCTTCACCATCCCCACGGGCTTGCCCTCCAGCGTGAAGTACTGCACCCGCCGGTTATCGCCCCGCTCGCCCACCATCAGGCGCGGCGTCGGCCCGCGCTCATCCACGGCAACCGCATGCGGCCAGATCGTCGTACCCGCCGCTGTCTCCTGGCCCTTCAATCGATCCATCTCCGCGCGCGACCCGCCGAAGCTGCGCACATACCGCCCCTTCGCATCGTAGTGATGAATGTAGAACTTGCCGTAGCCGTCGGCCACGTAGAAATCGCCGTTCGGCGCAAACGCGAGCGTCGAAGGCTTGTATTCACTGGCCTTCGCGTACAACCCACTTTCGATTGGCGCCTGCCGGATCCACACCACTTCGCCATCGAGCGTCGTCTTCCGCACGAAGCCCTTCACGTTGTCGCAGTGATAGAGGAACTCCGCCGAGCCTTCGCGCCGGATCACCAGCCCATGCGCCCCGCCGCGCAGGTCCGCCCCCCAGCTTTTGATGAACGCCCCCTCCGCATCGAAGATGGCAATCGCATCGGGCGACTCGCTGGTTTTGTGCACCGTATGGCACACCACAATGCGTCCGGCCCCGGTCACCACAATGCCGTGTGTATTGCCGAACTTAAGCGTCGGCGGCGGCCGCAGGAAGTCATGCAGCGCTTCGTATTGATGCTCGCCCTGCCCCATCCGCGGGGTCGGGGCTTGGCCTTTGGCGCTGGTCAGCAGGAAAGGCGCGGCGGAAAGAATTGTTCGGCGCTGCATCGGCTACAGTCTACCTGAGGCCGCCGAATGGTACACTCAAAGTGTCCTTTAGGAGGCGATTTATGGGTTCTCTTGGCATGACCGAGTTGCTGATCATCCTGGTGATCGCCGTTCTGCTGTTCGGCGGACGGAAGATTCCGGAAGTAGCGAAAGGTTTGGGCGAAGGGATCAAGAACTTCAAGAACGCCTTGAAGACGGATGATGATCCCAAGTCGGAAGACAAGAAGGCCTAACGGCCCTCCGACCACGATAACCAACGGTTGGATCCGCGGTTTTGGCCAACCATGACGAAAAAAAAGAGCCCCGCTTCGAGCGGGGCTTTTCGTTTGTCCGGAATTGAATCGTTACTTCGCTCTAATGGCGAACTACTTCTTTTTCTTAGCCGGAGCCGCGGCGGGCGCCTTCACGGCCTTCGGCGGCACGATCGCGTCCTTCACCGCTTTGGCGATGCGGAACTTCACAACCTTCTTCGCCGGAATCTTGATCGCGGCGCCGGTCGCCGGATTGCGGCCCATGCGCGCCTTGCGCTCCTGGCGAACCAGGCGGCCGATGCCCGGGATGATGAACACCCCGTTCTTCTTCGTTTCGCTAACCGCGACGGTGCTCAGACCGTCGAGCACAGCCTTGGCCTGCTTCTTCGTGATCTCGGCCCCTTCCGCGAGTTTCGCGATCAGCTGAGTCTGGGTCATCTTGTCAGCCATCGTATTCTCCTTTACTGATTTCCCGTATTGAACATCGTTGAGGCGTCACCTGAAGTGCGCTCTCGGTGCACCATGAGTCGCGCATCCGCGCGGCCTCAATGGGCGATTACGATCATGATCATACGGTACCCATCGGAGTGATGCAAGCCAAATTGACACAAAAAAGCCCGAAAAATGGCCTTTTTCGGGCTCTGGTGCCCCCGGAATGCCTATTTTTGCGATAAAACATGCAAACTTACAAATGTTTTGGCGATTCCGGGGCTCGTCGACTGGTACGGTGCGGGTGGTACGGGTCGCGCTACTTGCGAGCCGTCGCCGCGCTGGTTTTCTCGGGCTTTTCCGCCTTCGCCGCGCCCTCTTCTACCGGCGTTTTCCGCGCCCCCAGATTCAGCAGCGCGCGCAATTCGGTATCGAGAATCGTCGCCATGTCCGGATTGTCCTTGAGGAACTGCCGCGCATTCTCCCGGCCCTGGCCGATGCGTTCACCCCGGAAGCTATACCAGGAGCCGCTCTTCTCCACCAGATTGCGCGCCACGCCCAAGTCGATCAGATCGCCTTCGCGTGAGATGCCTTCGCCGTACATGATGTCGAACTCGGCTTCGCGGAACGGCGAGGCCACCTTGTTCTTCACCACCTTCACCTTGGTGCGATTGCCGGCCACCGTCTCGCCATCTTTGATCTGCGAGATGCGGCGAATGTCGATGCGCACCGACGAGTAGAACTTCAACGCGCGGCCGCCCGACGTGGTCTCGGGGCTGCCGAACATGACGCCGATCTTCTCGCGAATCTGGTTGATGAAGATCAGACACGTATTCGACTTCGACACGATGCCCGTCAGCTTGCGCATCGCCTGCGACATCAGGCGCGCCTGAATGCCCACGAACGTATCGCCCATTTCGCCGTCGAGTTCGGCCTTCGGCACCAGCGCCGCCACCGAGTCCACCACGAGAATATCGATCGATCCCGAACTCACCAACGCCGAAGTGATCTCGAGCGCCTGTTCGGCATAGTCCGGCTGCGACACCAACAGGTTGTCCACGTCCACGCCCAGCTTCCGCGCGTACACCGGATCGAGCGCATGCTCTACGTCGACAAACGCGGCCATGCCCCCTTGCTTCTGCGCTTCGGCGATCGCCTGCAGCGTCAGCGTCGTCTTGCCTGAGGACTCCGGCCCGTAGATCTCACAAATGCGGCCGCGCGGCAGGCCGCCCACGCCGAGCGCCCAATCCACCGAAATCGAACCGGTGGGAATCACCGACACCGGCACCACCGCTTCGCTCGAACCCAGGCGTACAATCGAGCCCTTGCCGAACTGTTTTTCAATATTCCCGAGAGTGGCTGTTAGATTCTTCAGCCGTTCTTTTTCATCGATCATGGAAGAGTCCCTTTCGTCCGGGCGCACGTGCACCCCCAAATGGGCGCAGTTCTCCGGTTCACATTCTCGGGGGGAGAAGCCCCAGTATAGCGCCCTTCCATTAGTGGATTCTGCAGGCCAAAACTCTCATCTTTTTTGCGGGGGGTACTCTGGACAAATGCGGGTGCGCCCTTATAATCGACACCATGCCTTGGTTCTACACCGTCGGTAGCGAGCAACGCGGCCCTGTTGAGGACGCCGAGTTTGACTCGCTGATCTCCGCCGGCACCATCCGGCCCGACACCTACGTCTGGCAGCCGGGAATGTCCAACTGGGAGCCACTGGCCACCGTACGGCCGCTCGCCGCGCAGCCAGCCCCGCCGCCGCCCATCCCGCCCCGCCCGGTACAGCAGCCGGAACCGGTCCGGCCGGCCCTCCAGCCGCAGCAGCCGGCCGTTTACGCCACGGTCCCGGCCGCCGCTCCCCTCAACGTCGGCCCTACCTCTGTCGGACGTCTCGCCGGCTTCTGGATCCGCTTCCTGGCCCGCCTCATCGACGGCCTGATCCTCGGAATCCCCATGAGCATCATCATGGGTGCGCTCTTCTTTGGCCTTTTCGCCACCAGCTATCGTCCGGGCTACGGCTTCACGAACGACATCTCGCCGTTCGCCATCGGCGGACTGGTGATCTTCGTCGTCCTCGGCAGCGTCCTGCTCCAGGTGGCCTACGAATACTTCATGCTCTCCTCGCAGGAAGCCACCATCGGCAAGCGCGCGCTGGGACTCAAGGTCGTCTCCATGCAGGGCCAGCGGCTCGACCAGACCCAACTGCGGACGCGCGTGGCACTCTATCCCGGCGTCATCCTCCTCCAGATCATTCCCCTGGTCGGCATGCTCGTGATGCTCTATCTCCTGGCCGACGCCATCGTGCTTGGCACCGACGCGCGCAAGCAGTCACTGCATGACCGCATGGCCAAGACGCTCGTTGTCTACCGGTAACGGCCTGGCGTTCGCGTTAGCATGGCAGTCATGCCTTGGTTCTATTCTGCGGGCAGTGAACAAAAAGGTCCGGTCGAGGACGCCGAGTTCGAGTCGTTGATCGCCTCAGGCGTCATCCGGCCCGAAACGCTCGTCTGGCAGCCGGGGATGCCGAACTGGCAACCGGCCTCGGCCGTGCGGACCGACCTCTTACCGCCCGCCCTGCCGGCAACACTCGAGCCGGTACCGGTCTACGTGGCTCAGCCTCCCGATGGCCGGCGCTACGGCGGCTTCTGGATCCGCTTCCTCGCCCGCATCATCGACGGCCTGGTTTTGCTGATCCCGCAACTTGCCGTTATCGTTCTGGTGGCAGGCACCGGCTTCGTCACCGCGATCATGAACGGCGACTTCACCGCCCTGATGGAAGGCGGCGGCGTGCTCACCGCGGCCACG
This sequence comes from Bryobacteraceae bacterium, assembly GCA_044226365.1. Taxonomy (GTDB): domain Bacteria; phylum Acidobacteriota; class Terriglobia; order Bryobacterales; family Bryobacteraceae; genus JALHNI01. Next base: position 11,427 of record JBGAHE010000038.1, on the reverse strand, counting down.
CTGATCAATGCCGTGCTGTACGCCGCCTATGAGGCTTACCTCACCAGCAACTACGGCGGCACCCTGGGCAAGCTCGCGCTTGGCCTCCGCGTCTGCCTGCTCGATGGCTCGCCGCTCAACCTGCAGCAGGCACTGATCCGCCATCTCATCTACGCGGGCGGCGGGATCATCGGCGCCCTGATTCCGGCGATCGCCTTCCTGAACGGCTTGTGGGTGATCGTCGATACGGTTTCCGCCGCCTTCGACCCGCAGAAGCGCGCGCTGCATGACCGCATCGCCAAGACGCTCGTCGTTAAGAAGTAAACCCTAGAACAGGCAGCGAAATTCCTGAGTCTCCGCTGGAGCTCTGGCTAACTGCGGTACCCTGCAAAAACATGGCCTGGTATTACGCCGAAGCCATCTCGTCGGGAGCGGGCGCCGGCACCGAGCGGCGCGGTCCCTTGGACGATGCCGGCTTCGAAGCGCTCGCGCGGGCCGGACGTCTTCGCGCGTCGACGCTGGTGTGGCAAAGCGGTATGGCCGAGTGGCTGCCGCTGTCGGCCGTACGCCCGGACTTGATTCCCACCGACTTCTCCGCCACGCCCCCGCCCCTCGCCTTCTGTTCCGTCTGCGGACAACCCCAACCACCCGACGATCTGCTGCCCTTCGATGGCCGGCTGATCTGCGCCGCCTGCAAGCCCCGCTTCGCTCAAGCCATCTCGCTGGGCCTCGATCTCAGCGTGCCGCCGCAGCACTACGCCGGTTTTTGGATCCGCTGCGGCGCCCGGCTCATCGATAGCATCCTGATCTCGATCGTGCAGTACGCCATCCTGTTTGCCCTTCCCACCAGCTCGACTTGGGGCCTGGCGATCACGGCGCTGATTTACTTTCTCATCCATCCCACCTATGAGGCGTATCTCACCGTCCACCACCGCGCCACGCTGGGTAAGTTGGCCCTGGGCCTGCGCATTCAACGCCTGGATGGCACCCCGCTCACCTGGCAGCGCGTCGTGGGCCGTTACTTCGCCCAGTTACTCAGCCAGATGATTCTCGGGATCGGCTATCTGATGGTGATCTGGGACGATCGTAAGCAAGCCCTGCATGACCGGGTGTGCGATACCGTGGTGGTATACGAAACCTAGCGCATGGCTGTGCTTGTCTCACATTCCGGCGCCGTCGCCTGCTTAGGCTGCGGCTACGCGTTACCGCTCCCGGAAGTGGCGAGCGCCACGGGCACGCGCTGCCCCCGCTGCCGCGCGCGGCAATCAGGCCGCCTGTTTCGCGCCGCCTTCTATCCACCGCAGAACCCGCCGGCGGAACCCGCCTCGCCCGGCGAGGCCGTCTGCTTCCAGCACGCCAGTAAACGAGCCGCCGTCGCCTGCGACCACTGCGGCCGCTTTCTGTGCCCGCTCTGCGATCTCACCTTCGGCCAAACGCACTCCTGCCCGGATTGCTTGTCCGCCGCGCGCCGCGCGGAGGACGAACGCTGGATCGCGCGGCGTTTGAATCTGGACACCATCGCCCTGGCCACGGCCGTGCTACCCATGCTGCTGGTCTGGCCCTCGCTGATTGGCGGGCCCGCCAGCATCTATCTCGGCATTCGAGCCTTAAAACAGCCGCCAGGACCGCTGCCGCGCAGCCGCGTGCGAGCCTATCTCGCGCTCGCTATCGGCGCCTTGGTGGTCGTAGGCTGGCTGCTGCTGTTGATTACCGCCTTCGGCACCTTACTGTACCGCGGAGGCACGCGTGGATAGCCGCACTTATTCCCCGCTGCCGGGCCGTGGCTTCGGCTTTTTCCGGCGCGACCGCGTCTGGCTCGCCGAGGACCACTTACTCAGCATCCGCTCATCGCGCTTCATCGACCATTACGAGCGCTATTACTTCGAAGATATTCAAGGCATTTACTTTCGCGATCGCCGCAGCGAGTATTATCTGTTTCTCGCCGCCGCGATGTTCCCCTGCTTGTGCTTTCTGCCGCTGGTGATCTTCCTTCACTGGGGCTGGCTCATCCCGCTAGTTCCCACTGTCCTTTGGGCCGCACTCTACGCAGCCTACGGACGCCAGGCCGACGTCCACATCCAGACGATCCTGGGTCTTCACTGGATTCCGGCCGTGGCGCGGCGCGGCCACTACGATGCCTTTCTGGACTGGCTCTCGCCCCGCATTCAAGAGGTGCAGGGCGCCTTGGATTTGGCCGAACTGCAGTTCACGCCGCCACCCATGCCAGCGGCCCCCCCTCCCTCGCTCAGCGAGTCCCTCCCGAGCAAGGAGCCCTACCGCAGTTGGTTCCTGGAGTTCACTTACGCGGTGGTCGCGTTTGCGGCGCTCTTCTCGATGTGGAACCACCGCGCGTCGCACGGACTGACCGTCGATTGGATCGAGTACGCGCTGTCCTCCGTCGGCCTGATGCTGGTGATCGTAGGATTGGTCCGGTCCTTCCGCTGGGATGTAGGCGGCGGCGTGATGGCCACGCTGTGGGGCATGGTGGCCACGCAGGCCGTCTATGGCATCGGCGTCGGGATCATCGCCAGCTTTCAGAACGCCACCCGCGCGTCGATGCCGCGGCCGCGCGTGGTGGACGATCATCCGATCCGTAGTTTGCCGATTCTGGTGCCCTATGCAACGGCGATGGAGGGCTTCCTGATCGCCTTGGCCGTCGTGGGTGTTCTCCTGTTGCTGAACCGAAAGAACCAACAAACCGGATGACCGCGCTCGCCCAGCAACGCTGTTTCCGGCACGACCTGCGCGAGGCCGCCGGCCGCTGCCCGTCCTGCCGCCGCTACTACTGCCGCGAGTGCCTCACCGAACATGACCGGCGCTTGCTCTGCGTCGCCTGTCTCGCCAAGCTGCCGGTCTCGGCGCTCCCGCCGGTACGCCGGCCCTGGCGGCTCGACTATCTGTTTCCCCTGCTGGGCCTGCTGCTGGCCTTCACGCTCTTCTACTGGCTGGGCCAAACCCTGATTCTGGCCACGACGGAAGTGCAGGTGGTGGACTGATGAAGCCCACCAGCGGTCTGGACCTGTTAGAGCAGTCGTTCGGCCTGCTGCGCCGTCTGCCGCCCGCGGCCTGGATTGTCTACTCCTTCGGCACGGGCCTGTTTTGGCTGGGATTCCTTTACTTCTGGGAAGAGATGACGCAGAGCCCGCTGGCGGCGGAGCGCGTTGGCGCCGAGTCGCTGCTGTTAGCGGCACTGCTGCTGGGGATGTTCGCGGCCCAGTCCGTCTTCTCGATTCAACTGCGCCGTGTGCTCGAACCCGGCGCCCCGGTCGCGTTGGGACGTCTGCTGTTGCTGCAGTGCCTGGTGCAGCCGACCAAGCTGGTGGTGCTGCCGGCGGCGGCCGTGGCGTTGTTGCCGTTCGCGCCGGTGGCCGCCTTCTACCAGCACTGCGCCGCCCTGCGTCCGGTGGACCTCGCCAGTTGGCGCGCCGGCCTACGCCAAGCCGTCCGGCTGACGCGCCGGGCCGTCTCGCAAACCTGGACGGCGCTGGGTCTGTTTGTGATCTTCGGCGCGTTGGTCTGGTTCAATCTGTTTGTGCTGATGGCGTTTCTGCCGGAGTTGAGCCGGATGCTGTTCGGCATAGAGTCCGAGTTCAACCGCGCTGGCACCAACCTGATTTTCAGCGGGACGTTCTTCCGCATTTCGCTGGCGGTGACCTATTGCGTGCTGGAGCCGGTGTGGCGTGCGACGCTGGTGCTGCGCAGCTTCGAGGGGGAGTCGATCTCCACCGGCGCGGACCTGCGCCGCAATCTGCGACTGACGGCGGTCGCGCTGCTGCTGTGTGCGCTGCCCGGCCAGGCGGCTCCCGCGCCGATCGCGCCGCCGCAGCTCGACCGCTCCATCAAGCAGACCCTGGATCGCCCGGAGTTCGCCTGGCGCACTCCGCGCGCCGCACAGCGCCCGAAGATTCCCGGCTGGCTCGAAGCCCTGCAGGCGGGCACACGCTCGCTGTTCAGTTCCCTCAACAACGGCCTGCGGACGTTCTTCGAATGGCTGGAGGGTCTGGTGAACCGCAACCAGTCGATCAATCTCTCTTCGGGTAAGGCGCCGGGTTCGAGCTTGCGCACCTCGAGCTATCTGTTGATCGCGGCTTGCCTCGCGCTAATTGCGGGGCTCGCAATCCGGCAGTGGCGCGCGCAGCCGGTGGCGGTGGCGCAAGCCGAGGCGGTGACGCCGGCGGCGGTGGAACTCGCGGACGAGAGGCTGCTGCCCACGGACCGTCCGGAGGACGAATGGGCCGCGCTCGGCCGCGACCTGCTGAACCAGGGCGAGACGAGGCTCGCGCTGCGCGCCCTCTATCTCGGCACGCTCGCCTACGTCGCGCGCCAGCAGTGGATTCAGGTGCATCGGGGGAAGAGCAACCTGGACTATCTGCGGGAGCTGCGCCGCCGGGCCAAGGGGCTGGCGGGAGTGGAGACAAGCTTTGCCGACAACCTGCAGATCTACGAACGCAGTTGGTACGGCGAGCACCTGGCCACGCCGGACCTGGTGCAACAGTTTCTGACCAATCTCGAAAGGATCAAGGCGCATGCGTAAGCTGGCCCCGTTCGGCTTGATCCTGGTCGTCGCCGCGCTGGGCTGGGGCCTCGCCTCCATCCTGGCGTTGCGCTTCGGCGGCGGCAACATCTACCCAGCCGGCTCTTCGCTGCGCGTGGACCCGCTGGGCACGCGCGTGCTGCACGACAGCCTGGCGCAACTGCGCCCGGTGCAGCGCAACTTCGGCAATCTGGAACGGCAGGACCTGCGCGGGGCCACGGTGTTCCTGCTGCAGGTGAGCCCGAGCCAGTTGGGCGAGATGGGTTGGCGCAAGCTGACCGAGCGCGGGGCGCGCGTGGTGATGGCGTTTGCTCCGGTGCTGATCCAGCGGCGCGACATGGACCTGGACGAGCTTGATCTGAAGCTGGTCTACAGCGTGCCGACCGAGGAGATGAAGGAGACGGCGGTGTGGGAGACTTCACGGTCCACCACGATGTCCCTGGTGACGCGCGGCCCGGATTGGACCACGCTGTTGCCGGGACGGTTGATCGAGCGGCCAGTGGACCGCGGGTCCCTGGTGATTGCCGCCAACGCCGATCTGTTCAGCAATCGTTCGCTGGGCGAGCACGCCGCGTCCACGCTGCTCGCGCACATTGTCGGCCCGGCGACGCGGATCGTTTTCGAGGAGAGCCATCTGGGGATCCGCGATGAAGCGGGCGTGATGGTGCTGGTGCGGCGCTATGGCCTGACGGGGCTGGTGGTGGCGTTGGCGGCGCTGGCGCTGCTGTTTGTCTGGCAGGCGGCGTTTCCGTTGGTGCCATTGCCGGCGGAAGCGTCCGCGTCACTCGAATTGCAAAGCGAGCGCTCCGCGCAGGCGGGCCTCGCGCAACTGCTGCGTCGCGGAGTGCCGCCGCGGGATTTGCTCGCCGCCTGCCTGCGCGAGTGGGAACGGCTCGAGGGGCAGCGCTCGGCGAAGCGAGACGCCGTTCGCCGCGCGCTGGCCGATGCCCCGGACCCGGTCACCGCCTTTGCCCGTGCCACTGAAGCCTTGGAGCGTAAAGTTTAAATGGAATCTTCTCTCTCAGCCCTGCATGAACTGCTGACGCGGGTGCGCGGCGAAACGGCCAAAGTGATCATCGGCCAGCCGGCGGTGATCGAACAGGCGCTGATCGTGATCCTCACCGGGCAGCACGCGCTGATCGAAGGCGCCCCGGGCGTGGCCAAGACGCTGCTGGTGCGGACGCTGGCGCGTGTGCTGGGCTGCGACTTTTCGCGCATCCAGTTCACGCCCGACCTGATGCCCGCCGACATCACCGGCACCAGCGTCTTTAACCTGCAGCGCAACGAGTTCACGCTGGTGCGCGGCCCCGTCTTTACCGAGTTCCTGCTGGCGGACGAGATCAATCGCGCGCCAGCCAAGACGCAATCAGCTTTGCTGCAGGCAATGCAGGAACGCACGGTGACGATTGACCGCGACACGCACACGCTGCCGGCGAACTTCACGGTGTTCGCCACGCAGAATCCGATTGAGCATGAAGGCACCTATCCGTTGCCCGAAGCCCAGAAGGACCGCTTCATGCTGAAGATCCAGATGGGATGGCCGGAGCGGGAGGATGAGTTGGAGCTCGCCCGCCGCCTGACCGGGCAGCATTCGCCCGAGAACATCCTGGCGGCCGGCGAAGTGGCCAGCGTACTGAGCGCGCAGCAGATTCGCGAGGCGCGCCGGTTGCTGGACCTGCTGACGGTGCGGCCGGAACTGCTCGAGTACATCGTGGACCTGGTACGCGCGACGCGGACGCACGAAAGCGTGATGGTGGGGAGCGGTCCGCGCGCGACGCAGGCGCTGCTGCTTTCGAGCCGCGCGCACGCCGCCTTGAGCGGCCGCGACTTCCTGACGCCGGACGACGTCCGCGCGATGGCGGTGCCGGTGCTGGGCCATCGACTGATCCTGCGGCCGGAGTTCGAGATGGAGGGCGTCACGGTGTCCGAGGTGATCGCCAAGATCTTTGAGCAGGTGGCGGTTCCGCGCTAGATGAACGCGCTGGCCCAACTCGTGCCGCGGCCGCGGCTGCTGCTGGTGTTTGCCGTGGTGGCGCTGCCGGCGGCGGCGGTGCTCGCGACGAGCGTCCTGGTGGGCAGCGCACTGCTGGTGCTGTTGGGGGCGGTGCTGGCCACGGATGCGGTGTTGGGTTCGTCGGTGCTGCGCGGCTTGCGCGCAGAGCTGGAGCCTTTGACGCGGCTGGCCTTGAACCGGCGCGGCGAAGTGGCGATCCGGCTGGAGAATCCGCACCAGCAGGCGCTGGCGCTGCGGGCGGGGCTGGCGCTGCCGCGCGAGTTGGAGCATGAGGGCGTCGAGGTGCAGGCCACCTTGCCGGCGGGTGCGGTGTGGAGCCGCATTCTGTTGCCGGTGCTGCCGACACGGCGCGGGGAGTTCGCGCTCGAGGCCTGTTACCTCGAAGCGGAGTCGCCGCTGGGCTTGTGGGCGCATCGCCGGCGGCTGCCGGCCGCCGGACGCTTGCGCGTGTATCCGAATCTGATGGCGGAGCGCACAGCCTTGGCCGCGCTCTCCCGGCAGACGGTGGGTCCGCGGCAGCCGCGGCAGTTGGGTAAGGGGAGGGAGTTCGAGAAGCTGCGGGAGTATCTGCCGGGCGACGGGTACGACGAGATCGACTGGAAGGCGACCGCGCGGCGGGGCAAGCCAGTGACGCGCGTGTTCCGCGTGGAGCGCACACAGGAGGTGTACGTCCTGATCGATGCTTCGCGCTTGAGTGGGCGGCTGGTGAACGGGCAGACGATGCTGGAGCGGTATCTGACGGCCGGGCTGATCCTGGGCGACACGGCGCAGCGGGACGGCGACCGCTTTGGGCTGATCACCTATTCCGACACGGTGCACCGGTTTCTGCGGGCAAGCTCCGGCGCGCCGCATTTCGGGTTGTGCCGCGACTCGCTGGTGAGCCTGACGACGCAGTTGGTGAACCCCGACTTCGACGAGCTGTTCACGCAAGTGCGGACGCGCCTGAGGCGGCGAGCGATGCTGGTGTTTCTGACGGCGCTGGACGACCCGATCCTGGCGGAGAACTTTACGCGGCACGCCCGGCTGCTGGCGCGGCAGCACCTGGTGTGCGTGAACGTGCTGCAGCCCGAAGGCGTGCGCCCGCTGTTTACCGGCGAGCCTCCGGCGGAGACCGATGAGATCTATGACCGGCTGGCCGCGCACCTGGCGTGGCAGAAGCTGAACGAGTGCGGGCGCACCTTGCGCCAGGAGGGCATTCACTTTTCCCTGCTGCCGCCGCAGCGCTTTACCTACGAGCTGATTGAGCAGTACCGCGCGTTGAAGCAGAGGCAGTTGCTGTGATCGTCGATCTGGAACGCTTCGTCCAAGGCGAACGGCCGTACTGGCGGGAGCTGGAGCAGATACTGGCCCGCCTCGATGCGGACCCCGAGCACACGCTGGCCGTGGACCAGGCGCTGCGCTTGCACTACCTGTACCAGCGCGGCGGCGCGGGCTTAGCGAAGCTGAGCACGGTGCCGGGCGAGATGGCGCTGCGACAGTATCTGGAAGCGCTGGTGGCGCGCGCCTATGGACAGATCCACGAGACGCGCGGCCATGGGTGGCATGGGCGGGCGTGGCGCTGGTTCACGGTGAGCTTTCCGGCAGCTTTTCGAAGGCGGCGGCGCGAGTTTGCGCTTTCCTCCGCCTTGTTTCTGCTGGGGGCGGCGTTTGGGGTGTTTGCGCTCGCGATCGACCCCGCGGCGAAGGACACGCTGGTGGGCTTTGGCCACTTGAAGCAGACGCCGGCCGAGCGGGTGGCTAAAGAGGAAGAGACGCAGAGGAAGGGCGATGCGCTCTCCGGCCGGAAGACGACGTTCTCCGCCGAGCTGATGACGCACAACACGCGTGTCGCCTACTTTACGGCGGCCCTGGGGATGACGTGGGGCTTTGGCACGGCGATCAGCCTGTTCTACAACGGCGTGGTGCTGGGGGCGGTGGGCTATGACTACGTGACGGCCGGGTTCACGCGTTTCCTGTTGGGCTGGCTGCTGCCGCACGGATCGGTGGAGATTCCGGCGATTCTGCTGGGTGGGCAGGCGGGGCTGGTGCTGGCGGGGGCGTTGCTGCGCCGCCGGGAGCGCCGCCGCTTCAGCGAGCGGTTCCGCCAGGTGATGCCGGACGTGCTGCACCTGCTGGGCGGCTTGAGCATTCTGCTGGTGTGGGCGGGCATCATGGAGGCGTTCTTCTCGCAGTATCACGAGCCGGTGCTGCCGTACGACCTGAAGATCGCGGTGGGCGTGATCGAACTGGTGGGCCTTTTCTACTTCCTGTTCCGGGCGGGGCGACATGCGCGCGATTGAGCCGGATGCGTTGCGGATCCGGACGCCGGAGGGGGTGACGTTTCGGCTGCCACTGGCAGGACCGGTACGGCGGTGCCTGGCGATGCTGCTGGACCTGTTCTGCATCATGGTGCTGATGACGGCGTTCGGGTATCTGACCCGGCTCCTGGTGGTGGCGGGGTCCGACGTGGCGGCCGCGTTCTACGTGCTGGTGTTCTTTGTGATTTCGACGGGCTACGCGATCGTGCTGGAGTGGCGCTGGCGGGGGCAGACGGTGGGCAAGCGCCTGATGCGGATCCGCGTGGTGGATGCCGAAGGCTTGCGACTACGGCCGGCGCAGATCGTGCTGAGGAACCTGCTGCGGCCAGTGGACTCGGCACCGATCCTGTACCTGCTGGGCGGGGCGGTGATGTTCGTGAACCGGCGGCGGCAACGGCTGGGCGATTTGGCTTCGAACACGGTGGTGATTGTGGAGAACGAGGTGGAGGAGCCGGACTTCAGCCGGATCGCTTCGGGCAAGTTCAATTCGCTGGCCGCCTATCCGCATCTGGCGGCGCGGCTGCGGATGCGGCTGCCGGCCACGCTGCTGGCGACGACCTTCGAAGCGCTGCTGCGGCGAGATCAGTTTGAGCCACAAGCGCGGCTGGAACTCTACCGGCAACTCGCCGACCGGTTCCGGGCGGAAGCCGATTTTCCGACGGCCGCGACCGAGGATCTCTCCGACGAGCAGTACCTGCGGAACGTGCTGGAAGTTGTTGCCCATCCGGGGCGGCGGTAAACTCGAAGGCGTCATGCTTAGCCTTCTGCCGTTGCTGGCGCTTACCGCCATGAAGCCCGTCACGTATTCCGACATCCGCCCGGTGCTGGAGCGGCGCTGCGTGGGATGTCATCAGAAGGGCGAGATCGCACCGATGGCGTTCAGTTCGTACATGGAAACCCGTCCGTGGGCGAAGGCAATCAAGGTAGCGGTGCTGAATCGGACGATGCCGCCGTGGCACGCCGATCCGGACTCGTCGAAGCGGATCCACAACAACCGGCTGATGCCGGAGACCGAAGTGCAGCAGTTGGTGGCGTGGGTGGATGGCGGAGCGACAGAAGGCCGATCGCTGCCGACGATTCAGACGCCGCGCGAACCGGCGACCTGGACGTTGGGCAAGCCGGACCGCATCATCAAGCTGCCAGGTTACGCGGTGCCAGAGAGCGGGACGATTCGCTATACGTTTCTGGTGACGCCGACGGACCTGCCGGAGGATACCTGGATTGCGGCGGCGGAGTTCAAGATCGACCAGCGAAGCGTGATGCACCACATCAACGCGTTTGTGCGGCCGCCGGGTTCGAGCTATCTGGCGACGGCGCCGAAGAATGAATACTATGTGGCTTCCGCGGCGGAGCGCGGGGCGCGCCGGCCCGACGAACGCGACATTGACCGCCGGGAGTTGCTGGTGGGATACGAACCGGGCTACCGGCCGATTCCTTGGGGGCCGAAGCAGGCGAAGCTGATTCGCAAAGGCTCCGACATTGTGTTCGAGATCCACTTTACGACCAACGGGAAAGCAGTGACGGATCACTCGGAACTGGGCATCTATTTCGCCAAGCAGCCGCCCCAGGAGCGCGTGGTGACGATCACGCCGGCCGATAGCAAGCTGGCGATTCCGCCGGGGGCACCGAATCACCGCACGTTCTCTTATGCGGAGTTGAAGGCCGAGGCGAAGTTGATTTCGTTGCAGCCGCACATGCACCTGCGGGGCAAGGCCTTCCAGATTGAAGCGGTGTTTCCGGACGGCCGGCGAGACATGCTGCTGCGCGTGCCGCGCTACGACTTCAACTGGCAGACCACTTACTTTCTGAAGGAACCAATCTCGCTGCCGAAGGGTACGAAACTCGAATGCACGGGCTGGTTCGACAACTCGCCGAACAACCGCTTTAACCCCGACCCCACCAAGACGATTTATTGGGGGGACCAAAGCTGGGAGGAGATGAGCATCGGCTTTATGGAAGTGGCGTTTGACCCGCGCGGCGACGGCGATATCGCGTACTTGAGCGACACGGCCAAGCCGGTGACGGCGCCTCGTTAGGGGTTACGCGGCGGGACGTTTGGGCTCGGGAGGGCCGGCTGGCTGGGGCTTCTTGACTGGCGAGTTGGGCGGCTGGGGCGAGTTGGGCGGCTGGGGCGAACTGGGTTTCTGGGCGGGCGAGGCCGCGGGGGTACGGGACGAATCTGTCCGGGAGACAGGAGCGGGAGAGACTTCGGGCCCATTTAGCTCCGATTCGTCGAGGTCGGGGAGGGTGGAGTCGAGGTGTTGGCGTTCGGCTTGGAGTTCGCGGAGCAGGGCGAGGTTGCGGAGGTATTGGCGGTGGAGTTGGGCTTCGTAACGGCGGTTGAGTTGGGCGTGGGGGGAGCAGAGAGCGGTGGCGTTGGCGACGTGGGCGGCGGCGTTGGCTTTGGGGAGTTGCCGCTGTAAGTCCTGCTGGTTGATAGCGATGGCCATTTCGACTAACTGGGTGTCAGTGTTCCAGAGACGCTGCTGCCGCCACTTACAGTAAGCGGCGTCGACGAGTAAGTCGACTTCGTCGGCGTGCTGGGGGTTGTAAATGCGCATGTAACCGGCGAGGAGGCGTTCGAAGGCGGGTTTGTCTTCGAC
>JBGAHE010000037.1:0-56852 GCA_044226365.1 Bryobacteraceae bacterium | reverse complement strand
CCGCCGGACTGAAAGCGCAACAGCTTCAATGAAGGCTCCTTCGGGTTGACGATATCACGTCAACCCGCCAGCCTCACTAGTTCGTCACCACGCCCACCGGATTCGTCGACGGCAAATTCGTCGCGATCCCCGCCGCGCCCGGGTCGCACACCGGATGACCAAACCCGCTCGGGCTTGCCCCCGTCCCATTCAAATCGTGAATGATGTTGTCCTTGCCGGCGCCCGCCGGACCCGCCGGCACATAGTCGTAGTTCAACCGGTCCCGCACCCGCCACGCAATGATATGGTCCGTGCACGCCGTGTCGCCCGAACCCCAATCCCGCCCACCAGCGTCCCATCAGACCGGTAAAGCGCCAACCCGCCCCCGAACACATTGATGCCGCCCACCTTCTGCCCCACCATCGGATCATTCACCAGGCCGTAGTATTGGGCCTCGCCGCCATAGGCCGCCTGCGGCGAAACCGGATTGCTCGTCGCCAGGCCGTACAACGTCCCGCCGTTTTGCGTCGCCGCGTGCAGATTCGCCGACGACAGCGCAAAGCCGGGCACGCTGAAAGCATTCGCCGTGTTCGCCTTTTGCGCCGAAATTACGCGGCTGCCCGGCCATTGTGCGCCGCGATCCTTACCGCTGAACGCCACCGCGCACACCTCGCCATCGCGGTTCACCACCGTCGCCCACATCTGAAAACCCAAACCACCGTTTGTTCCCTGATTCACGATCGCCGTCAACGCGGACTTCAGAAACAGGTGCGACGGAACGTCCTTGCACCGGTTCGGATCGCCCTCCCCTTGGGCCAACAGCACCAAGGGGACCAGCAGGGTCAGTAGGATACGCATGGCCCCACTCTACGCCTGCTCCTCCGAATTGAAGCGTTAATTCACCTCACCCACTCGACCTTGTAGCTCGGCATTCGCCTCGTCTTTGCCCTCGCCCCTCGTCCGCCCAACCGCCAAGCTTCCACCCGAATCGCTTACACTGAATACATACACGCCTGTGCTCCAAGCCCGAACTGCGTGCGTTCGAACTACTAGAAATGTCTACCTGCGCTGAATCCCTTCAACTGGCCTTTGGTTTCCACTTTCACGACCTTTACAACCGTGACGCGCTCGTCCGGTTGGACTCGCTCTTTCTCGAACACCTGAAGGCGGCCGACGTCGCCCTCTTCAACACCCTGATGGAAGGCCGCGCTGCCGGCGGCTTCGATCGCAAGAAGAACGGCGAGTTCCTCGTCGACTTGGCCCCTCACGTCGAGGACTTCATCGGTCAGCTCTTCCACATCGAGGCCCAAGTGAAGGACCTCCAGGCCAAACACCACGCCCTGGCTCCGTTCAACGCTTTTAAACGCAAGTTCATCACCAAGAAAGCCGTCAGCGGCATGACGCCCGAAAAGGCCATGGCCATCAACGGCCACGTCCTTCACGACGAGCTCGAAGCCCTCTTCAACGACCCTCTCACCGAGGCGAACTTCGAACACTACGTCTCCCGCTGGCTCGAAGCCGAAGACGACCATAAGCCGCAGATCGAACTCGCCGCGAAATATGCCGCCTGGGCTTGTCTCACTCCCGCCGGCCGCGAGAAGCACCGCGGCGGTGTCCTCTTCAAAGTCCCCCATAAGCTCGACCCGAACCACTTGGTCCCCGTCCAGACCGTCGTCATCGACGGCGTCGAACGCATGGCGTTCCCCAAGCACGAATGGCGGCATCGCGAAGGCTTCCATCTCACCGACCCCGGCGCCAACCTCGCCGGCGCCCTGGACCAAGCCAACTACTGCATCAAGTGCCACAACCAGGGCAAAGACAGTTGCTCCACCGGCCTCAAGGACAAGGACGGCAACTTCAAGAGTTCGCCCTTCAATGTCCTGCTGGCCGGTTGCCCGCTCGACGAAAAGATCTCCGAGCTCAACCTCACCAAGCAGAACGGCTACTCCATCGGCGGCCTCGCCATCGTCACCGTCGACAACCCCACCTGCGCCGGCACTGGCCACCGCATTTGCAATGACTGCATGAAGGCCTGCATCTACCAGAAGCAGGAGCCCGTCGACATTCCGCAGATCGAAACGCGCACGCTCAAAGATGTTTTGGACCTTCCCTGGGGCTTCGAAATCTACAGCCTCCTCACGCGATGGAACCCGCTCAACCTCTCCCGCCCGGTGCCCGCGCCGGACTCCGGTCGCAAGGTCCTCGTCGTCGGCCTCGGTCCCGCCGGTTACACCCTCTCCCACCACCTCATGAACGACGGTCACACCGTCGTCGCCGTCGACGGTCTCAAGATTGAGCCCCTCGCCGCTGACGTCTCCGGCGTCACCGCCGAAGGCGCCCGCCATCCCTTCCGTCCCATCCGCGACATCAACGAGCTCTACGACTCGCTCCACGACCGCGTCAACGCCGGCTTCGGCGGCGTCGCCGAATACGGCATCACCGTCCGCTGGAACAAAAACTTCCTCAAAGTCATCCGCCTCCTGCTCGAGCGTCGCTCGCAGTTCGCCATGTTCGGCGGCGTCCGCTTCGGCGGCACCCTCACCGTCGATAGCGCCTTCGCCTCCGGGTTCGATCACATCGCTCTGTGCGCCGGCGCCGGCCGTCCCACCGTCGTGCCGATGAAGAATGGCCTCGTCAACGGTGTGCGCCAGGCTTCGGACTTCCTCATGGCCTTGCAACTCACCGGCGCGGGCAAAGAAACCTCCGTCGCCAACCTACAGGTCCGCCTGCCGGTGGTCGTCATCGGTGGTGGTCTCACCGCCATCGACACCGCCACCGAATCGCTCGCCTACTACGTCGTGCAGGTCGAGAAGTTCCTCCTCCGCCACGAAGCTCTCGAACGCGACGGCGTCGAAGCTCCGGCCTGGAGTCCGGCAGAAAAGGAAATTGCCGAAGAGTTTCTCGCCCACGGCCGCGCCATCCGCGCCGAACGCGAGAAAGCCGCTCGCGAAGGCCGTCAGCCCGAGTTCATTTCGCTTCTGCAGTCCTGGGGCGGCGTGACCCTCGCTTACCGCCGTCGCATGGTGGACGCGCCCAGCTATACGCTCAATCACGAGGAAGTGTCGAAAGCGCTCGAAGAAGGCATCCACTTTGCCGAGTGCCTCACGCCGCGCGAAGTGGAAACCGACGCCTATGGCGCCGCCAAGGTGCTCCACATGACGCACCATCCCTTCGACCCGGAAACCGGCAAGCTCGCCGCCGAAGGCCGCCCTGTCCAACTGCCCGCGCGCACCATCCTGGTCGCAGCCGGCACCCAGCCCAACACCGTTCTCGCCCGTGAAGACTCGAACAATGTCTTCCTCGACGGCCGCTGGTTCCAGAGCGTCGATGAAGACGGGCGGCCTGTTAAGCCGGAACGCCTCGCCAAACCCAGTGCCTCGCACGTCCTGATGTCCATCCGCCCCGATGGCCGCGGCATCAGCTTCTTCGGCGACCTCCACCCGTCCTACAACGGCAACGTCGTCAAAGCCATGGCCAGCGCCAAGCAGGGCTACCCGGTCGTTTCCCGCCTGCTCGCCAGCCACGCTCCGGTGGGCCCCACGCCGCAGGAACTCATCCAGACGATGAACCACGAACTGCGCGCCTTTGTCCACGCGGTGCATCGGCTCACGCCCACCATCGTCGAAGTTGTGGTGAAGGCTCCGCTCGCCGCGCGCTCCTTTGAGCCCGGCCAGTTCTATCGCCTGCAGAACTTCGAAACCGGCGCCACGCGCGTCAAAGATACGGTCCTCGCCATGGAAGGCCTGGCGCTCACCGGCGCCTCAGTCGACCGCGAGAACGGCCTGCTATCCACCATCGTTCTCGAGATGGGCGGCTCCTCGGACCTCTGCGCCTGGCTCAAGCCCGGCGAACCCGTCATCCTCATGGGCCCCACCGGCATGCCCACCGAAACCGGCAAAGACGAAGTTGCCCTCCTCGTCGGTGGCGGTCTTGGCAACGCCGTGCTGTTCTCCATCGGCCAGCAACTCCGCGCCGCCGGTTCGAAGACCATCTACTTCGCCGGTTACAAGAAGATCATTGACCGCTACAAGGTCGACGAGATCGAACGCGCCGCCGACGTCATCGTCTGGTGCTGCGACGAAGCTCCCGGCATGACGCCCACGCGTCCGCAGGACAAAGCCTTCGTCGGCAACATCGTCGAAGCCATGGCCGCCTTCGGCAGCGGCCAACTCGGTGAATCGCACCTCTCGCTCTCGCAGGTCGATCGCGTCATCGCCATCGGCTCGGACGGCATGATGGCCGCCGTCGCCCGCGCTCGCCACGGCGTCCTCGCCCCCTATCTCAAGCCTCATCACCACGCCGTGGGCAGCATCAACTCGCCGATGCAGTGCATGATGAAGGAGATCTGCGGCCAGTGTCTGCAGACGCACCGCAACCCCGAAACCGGTGAAGAGACGGTCGTGTTCTCCTGCTTCAATCAGGACCAGAACCTCGACCATGTCGATTGGACCAACCTCCGCACGCGCCTCTCCCAGAACACCGTGCAGGAGAAGCTCACCAAACGGTGGATGTCTCACTGCTTGAGCGAACTCGCCGTCACCAGCGGCGCGCGTCTCTAGCTCACCATTCGAAAGCCAAGTAATAGCAGCATCGCGCCGGCGACCGACATCAGGAAGCCGGCGGGATGCCCCGCCTTGTACCAGCCCATCAACTGACCCAGCCAGCCGCCCACCCAGGCCCCAGCCATCCCAATCAGCGCCGTAATGATGATCCCCCCCGGATCATGTCCCGGCATCAACAGCTTCGCCACCACTCCCACCACCAAACCCACCAGCAACTGAAACAGTATGTGCATCATGGCGCATGCTCCTTTGCGGGCCACGCATAACAGGGCGGCCGCGAACGGATCGTATCAGATTTACCGCTACGCTGGAAGGAATGCGTTTGCTCTCCTTCGCTGCGCGTCAACGCCTGCGCGACTGGCCGACCTCGGCCGCCTTTGTGGCCGTACTCGGCTCCGCTCTCGCCGTGGCAGGCACTTGGCTCGCCATCGCCGAGCCACTCCTCCCTCGCCGTCTGCCATTCCCGGAGCCTGACCGGCTCGTTGCCCTCGAAGCCCAAAAGCAAGGCCAACCGTCCGGCCTCAGTGGTGACGATCTCGCGCGCCTCCGCACGAACTCCGTCGAAACCGTCGCCGGCTTCATCCCCCGCACCTGGGGCCTGCAGACCGAGCCCCACGGCCACGTCGAAGTCGTCCTCTCCCAGCAGGTCACCGGCGAGTTCTTCGCTGTCCTGGGCACCGAACCTTACCTCGGCGAGCCGCTCAGCCGCCGCCACGAACAGAACGGCAATCAGCAGGCGGTCTGGCTCACGTATCGCACCTGGCAACGCCTCCTGGGTGGCGACCCGCAAGTCGCCGGACGCCTCGTCTGGGTCAACGCCGCCGCCTATCGCGTCGCTGGCGTGCTGCCGCCGCAGTTTGAATTTCCCCACCGTGGGCCCACCGCCGACCTCTACCTACCGCTCTCGAACGAGTTGCGTCACGCTCGCTCGCTCCACGCCATCGCCCGCCTCACGCCGGACTCTGGCCCCGGCCGCTACGCCGAAGAGCTCAAGTCCCGCTTCACCGATGGCCTCCAGGTCTCGCCCCGCCACCTCACCGGTCTCCTGCTCGGCGATCGCCTCCGTCTGCTCAACTGGCTCTTTGCGGCCGTCGTCGTTCTGTTGCTCGTCGCCATGGCCAATGCCGGGGGCATCTGGCTCGCCCAATGGCTCAAGCAGCAGCGTCACGCCGCCATCCAACTCGCGCTGGGGGCGGAGCGTTCGCGCCTGTGGAAAGATCAGGCCGCTCAAGCTCTCGTGCTCGGGTTCGCCGCTGCCTTCGCCGGCGCCGCCGGCACCGTCTTCCTGCTCGCCCTGCTCCACACCACGCCGTTTCTCGGCTCTGAACTGGCGCGCTTCGAACTCTGGCAGCCGGCCCATCTCAATTGGCTCAGCGTCCTCGCTTTGCTCGCCGTCGCGCTGACTGCCGCAGTGCTGAGCGCCGCTCTTCCGCTGATCACCGTTCGCGCCGCCGCGCTCGGCGCGCGGACCCGCTCCGGCCGCCACACCTCCCGCGTCCGCCTCGCTCTCGCCATCGCCCAGCTCACGCTTACTGGCGCGCTCGCTTACACCGGCATCCTGATCGCCCGCAACGTCCAGGCCCTCTTTACGGCGGATCGTGGCTTCCGCACCGAGCAGATCGTCGTGGCTGGCATCGGCGTTCCCGAAGCCAAGTACAACACTGACCAGCGCCTGATCGACTTCCACCGCCGCGCCATCGAAGAGCTCTCTCGCGTTCCCGGTGTCCAGGGCGCCGGCGGCGGCATCTCGCTGCCCATCAGCCAGGCCCGCACCCGCTTCCTCATCGATGATGAGAACGTTCCTCGCGACGAGCAACGGCAGGCGCGCTTCAGCGCCGCGAGTCCCGAACTCCTCCCGCTCCTTGGCATCCCCCTGCAGCGTGGCCGCGGCTTCACGCCTGCCGACCGTTGGGGCGCCCCGCGCGTTGCCCTCGTCAACCGCGCCTTCGCTGAGCGCTACCTCGGGGCGGACCCGCTCCGTCACCGCCTCCGCGTCAGCTTCTACAATGGCTTCGCCATGAAGCCCTACGAAACCCACCAGATCATCGGCCTCATCGGCGACACCCTCAACCGTGACCTCGCGCTCGACACCGAGCCGCAGATTATTGTGAGCTCTAACCAGATCGCCCTCGAAGGCTTCCAGTACTTCCTGCGCACGCCGCTTCCAGCCGAGTCCTTGCGCTCCGCCGTCGAACAGGCCATCTGGCGCGTGGATCCCGAGATTCAGCGCGTCAGCCCGGAGCCTCTGGCGGATCGCGTCGAGCAGTCGCTGGTCGCCCGCCGCGCCCTCGCCTGGCTCGCGGTCCTCTTCGGAGGACTCGCCGCTTTGATCGTGGTCTTCGGCCTCGCCTCGAGTCTTGCTGCGACCTTCGTCGAAATGACGCGTGAGCTCGGCATCCGCGCCGCTCTCGGCGCTTCGCCGCTCAGTCTCGCCGGCACCGCCGTCCGCTGGGGCGCGGTTGCCGTGGCCGCCAGTTGGCTGTGCACGCTCCCCATCGCCTATGCCTTGGGCGAGTTCCTCGGCGCTCGTCTCGAACCTGCCAGTTGGCTGCTCGCCGGCGTCGTTCTCGCCACCATCGGTCTGGCCTCAGCTTACTTACCCGCGCGGCGCGCCGCCAAGGTCAACCCGGCGTCCACCCTACGCGCTGAGTAACTGACTTACTTCGGCAACGCCGACTTCGGCAAGCGCAGAGCCATCGATCCCGCCACCGTCACGACGTCATAACGCCCTTGGTAAGCGACGAGTAAGTGCGCGGCCCACGTCTCCATCTTGTAGTCCTTCACCAGCCACTCCACCATATCGGACGTAGCGAGCCGCAAGCCGCGATCCAGCGACGAAGCAAATTCCGGCTGGCTTCCCACCGAAATAATCGACTCGGCCGTCACCACACGCGGCACACTCGGTGCACCGCCCTTCACCACCTTCACCGTGAAAGTCACGTCCATCGACGTCTCAATGCCGGTGCCGCTCGGCTCGCCATCGGCCTGCAACGCATGCCCGTCACCCATGAAGAGCAAGCCGCCCGCATGGGTGACCGGCAGAATCACCGTCGCCCCTTCGCCGATCCGGTTGTAATCCATATTGCCGCCGTACGGACCCGAAATCGCCGAGGGCGGGGCAAATACGCCGGCCGCCGCCAGCCCCACGCAACCCAACATCGGCGAAGTCGCGAACTCCATCGGGTGCACCGCGCTCTTCGGCTCTGCTAACTTCGCCCGGCCCTTTGCCAGATCCAGATCCCACTTCACCACGCTGTCCCGGTCCGGAATCACCGCTCCCTTCCGAAACACGCGCGAATACAGCCCTTCGATCGATTCGGGATTAATCGAATACAAACCCAGCCGATACGCCGACCAGCCGTAATTGCGGTTCAAGCGCATCCGGTCAAAGTGCACCTCCACCGCATCGCCCGGTTCCGCCCCCTCGATATAGAATGGTCCCGTCTGCGGATTCCCTGTGTTTCCCACTTTCTTGCCCGTATAGTCGGAACCCGCCGCGTCGATCGTCTTGGTCACCACCGTATCGCCCGGCTTGATTCGTGCCAGCGGCGGATGCCGATGGTCGAACGAGTTATAGTAAGTCGTCGGCGTAATCTGATGCGTTTCCGCCAGTAACAGAAGTAAGGGAACAATCACTTCGCACCTGCCAATTTCTCTACCAAGTCATAGTGGAACTTCACGAACGTCTGCAGCGACGATTCCAGAATGCGCTCCTGGTCGCTATGCGCCCCGAACCCCTTCGGTCCATCCTCGGAATCGATCATCGGACCAATGCCATAGCACTGCATCCCTTTGCCCCGCAGAAACGCCATATCCGTCGCGCCAGTCGACATCGTCGGCAGCGTCGGTACGCCCGGATAATACTTCGCCGCCGATGCCTCAATCGCCCGAAAGGCGTCGTTGTCCAGTCCTGACGGCAGGGCTGGCGGACGCTCGGACCGGTTTGCCTGCACCACCTTCACCGACGGATCGTTCACCACCGCCTTAATCGTCTCCAGTAACTTCGGCAGGTCCTCATCCGGCAGCGCGCGAATGTCCAGGCTCGCCTCCGCTTCGGATGGGATCACGTTAAAGCGGTAGCCGCCGGTGATGATATTCGGCGAAATGGACGTCCGGATCATCGAGTTATGCCGCGGCTCGTTCACGGCAAAATACTCCTGAATGGCATCGGTCTTCTCCGGATTCAGCAGCCCGTTGTAGCGTTCCTTCTCCTCTGGCGTCGACACCGTCGCCAGCCGCTCGAAGTAAGTCCGCGTCGTATCGTTCAACCGCATCGGCGGCTGATACGCCGCGATTCGCGCCACCGCCTGCGCGATCTTCACCACCGAATTACTCCGTAACGGCACCGACCCATGGCCCGCCACGCCCGTGGCCACCAGCTTCACGCCAAACGGACGCTTCTCCGTTGTCTGCACCGAGACAAAACGCAATTTCCCCGCCGTCCGCACCGCCGATCCGCCCTCCGCCAGGCAGTACTCAGCCTCGATCTCCGGGTAGTGCTCTTTCGCCAGAAACGCAATGCCCACCTGCGTGGCGCCTTCTTCCCCGGCTTCCGAAAGAAAGATCAGGTCGCGGTCCAGCGGCAGGTTCTGCCGCTTCGCCAAAATGATCGCCATCAGCGCCGCCACCAGATTGTCCTTATCGTCCACTGTGCCGCGGCCATAGATATAGCCGCCCTCCCGATGCGCCGAGAACGGCGGATGCGTCCATTTCTTCGCATCCACATTCACCGTGTCGCTGTGCCCCACAATCAGCAGCGGCTTCTTCCTGCCAGTGCCCTTCAGTCTTGCGACGATGTTCGGCCGCTTCGGGTCATTGGCCAGAATCTTGTTCGGAATGCCTTCGCGGTCCAGCACCGCCTTCAGATACGCGACGACAGGCTGTTCGCTGCCCCCGGGGTCGGCGCTATTGATCTGAACCAATTTGGTGAAGTGAGTGAGTGTCTCGGCCTCGATCTTTGCCCAGTCAATCGCGGACTGGGCGTGCAAGCCGGTACTGAAAATAAGCAGAAGCAGCGTGCGACTCATGCGAGTCAGGTTAGCAGGAACTCACGGCTCCAAGCCAAGTTTTGCAATCGGCATTTCCGTCACGCTCGGCGCGTACTTCTTCACCACGTCGCGGATCTTGCTGGCGTTCCCCAGCACCACAAACACCAAACCATCCGTTCGATATTTTGTTTTGGCGATCGCGTTCGCCTTTTCCAACGTCACCGCCTCGATCTTCGAAAACAGATCGTCGATCTCGCCCCGGTTCAACCCGTAGAGCTCGATCTCCGTCAACACCTGCGTCAACTGCTCGTTCGTCTCCAGCCGATCCGCCGGAAACAGCCCCTTCGTATACGCTTTGGCCGACTTCAACCCGTCCGCCGTCAATCCCGTCGCGTTCAGCTTCTTCAATAACTCCAGCGCCAGATCGATCGTCTTCTCCGTCGTTTCCGTCTTCGTGTAAGAGGTAATCGCCAGGCTGCCCGTCAGCCGGTTCAACTCCAGCCGGCAATTCGCCCCGTACGTCAGCCCCGTATTCACGCGCAACTCATCGTTCAACATCGACGTGAACCGTCCGCCGAACAGCGTATTCACCAACTGCGTGGGCACCTGATCCGGATCGCCGCGCCGAATGCCCGGCTGCCCGATGTAGAAGTAAGTCTGCGTCGCATCTGGCTTGTCGATCAACAGCAGCCGCGCTTGAGCCCCGCGCTTCAAGCCCGGATCCGCCATCGGCTGATACGCCTCGCCCGCCGGCAGGGCAGAGAACGCGGCTGTCAGCTTCGGCAGCAACTCGGCCGGCGTAAAGCTTCCGATCGCGATCACCGTCAGATTCTTGCCGACCAGCATCCGCTTCTGATACGCCAGCACCATCTCGCGATCAATCTTCGGCAACGACGCTTCATCACCGCGCAACGGCCGCGCGTAAGGATGACCCGAGCCATAGAAAAACCGCCTGTACGCCTGGCCGATCGCCGCCTGCGGATTGTCGCGCACGGAGCGTGCCGCATCCAGATACTGCGCCAGTACCTTCTTCACTTCGTCTTCCGGAAACGTCGGCTTCGTGATCAGTTCCGAAAGCAACGGCAGAGCCCGCTCACTATCGCGCGAGAGGAACTCGGTCGCCACCGTCACGGTGCTGTCCGAAGCCCGCGTCTCGAGCGTCGCACCCAGCGAGTCAAACGCCAGCGCGATCTGCTCCGCATTCTTCGTCGGCGTCCCGCGCTCGAGTAACTCCGCCGTCACTGCCGCGACGCCCGCCACCGGATCCACCTCCGCGCCTCCGCGGAAAACCGCTGTCACCGTCGTCAGTGGCAACTCCGCCCGCGGCATCAGCAACAGCACCGCGCCGTTCGGCAGCGCGTGCTTGGTATAGGCTGGCAGCCGCACCTGCGCGGCCGCCAGCGACGTCATCAGAAAGGCCATCAGCAAGCGCATCATTATTCCTTCGCCGGCACCAACGTGGCCACCGTTCGATTCTCCGGCTTCAAATAAGCCTTCGCCACCCGTTGCAGATCGGCCGCCGTCAGCTTCTCAATCCGCCCCGGCCACGCATTCAACAACGCCGCGTCGCCATGGAACAGCTCAAACCCGCCGATCAGCCCCGCCTTCCCGCCCAGCGTTTTCATCTGCCGGTAGAAGCCCGCCAGGTATTGTGACTTTGCCTTCCGCAATTCCTCATCGCCCACCGGCGTCGTCCCCAACCGGTCGAGCTCCTCATAGAGCGCTTTCTCCGTCTGCTCCGTCGAGACGCCCGCTCGCGGCTGCACATAGAAGTTCAGCAGCGTCGGATCGAACGCCTCGTTGGTGTTCGCCTGCACGGCCAGCGCCAACTGATCCCGCTCCACCAGCCGCTGCTCCAGCCGCGAACTCCGCCCCTGCGCCAGCACCGTCGTCAGTAATTCCAGTGCCGCCGTATCCGCGTGCGCCGTCGCTGGCACATGGAAGCCCCACATCTGCACCGGCAACTCCGCCGGCCGGTTCAGCACCACCCGCCGCTCGCCCTTCTGTTCCGGCTCCTTCGTCCGCACCGCCGGCGGACCCGCCCGTTTCGGAATCGGCTCCAAATATTTCTTCGCCAACCCCAGCGCCTCCGCCTCGCTCACATCCCCGGACACCACCAGTACACAATTATTCGGCGCATACCCCATGCTGAAGTGCTCCTTCAGATCCGCCATCGTCCACCCTTCGATATCCGACGGCCACCCGATCGGCGACCAATGGTAAGTGTGCGCCGTGAACGCCGCCGCCCATAACTGTTCATCGAGCGACCCCTCCGGCGAATTGTCCACCGACAGCCGCCGTTCCGAATACACCACCCCACGTTCAGACTCCACCAGCTTCGGATCGAACGCCAAATCCCGGATCCGGTCCGCCTCCATATCGAAAATCAATGGCAGCGCCGGCTTCGCAAACCAATCCTGATACACCGTCACATCGCGCGTCGTGTACCCGTTGTTCCGCCCGCCGTTATTCTCCATCACGATGTCGAACTGCTTCGGCCCGTATTTCTTCGCGCCGTTGAACATCATGTGCTCGAAGAAGTGCGACACCCCCGTTGTCCCGGGCTTCTCGTTCCGCGACCCCACCTTGTAGAAAAAGTAGAGCGCCACATTCGGAATATCGTGATCCTCATGGATGATCACCGTCATTCCATTGGCTAGCACGTGCTTCTTCATCGCCAGATTCTGCGCCGCCAGATTCCCCGGCGAACACAGGGCGGCGGCCAGCCCGCCAAGCAGAATGTACCGAAACATATCTTTTATACGTAACAGAGCCGCCCCCGTCTTGGAAAGTGTTGCAACCTGGGGGCTTGACGTACGTCTCCAGAAGCGGGAAGATTCCGAGTGTAGGAGGGCGACGTGCGTCTTTTTCTTTTGGCTGCAGGTTTGGCCAGTTCGCTGGCCGCTCAGGACGTGGTTACCGCCAAGGCGGGCTTGATCCACTACCTGGAAGGTGACGTCACCATGGACGGCGCCATGCTCTCCACCAAGCCCGGCGGCAAGTTCGCCGAGCTCAAGAAAGGCTCTGTTCTCAAGACCCTGGAAGGTCGCGCTGAGCTGCTGCTCGCGCCCGGCTCCTCGGTTCGCCTTGCTGAAAACTCCTCCCTCAAAATGACCTCCACCAGCCTGGAGGACACCCGCTTCAACGTCCTGGGTGGCACCGCCATCATCGAGGTCGGCGACATCGACAAGACGATGTCGATCGTCGTCGCCGCGGGCGACTCGGACGTCACCCTGCGCAAAAAGGGCCTCTATCACGTCTCTGCGGACCCTGCATCCGTCCGCGTCTTTGAAGGCGAAGCCTCCGTCGCTGCCAACGGCAAGTCCGTCATGGTCGGCAGAGGACGCAGCGCGGACCTCGCTGGCGACGTCGTCCTCGCTAAGTTCGATCCCAAGCAAGGCGACGCCCTCTACCGCTGGGCCAAGCGTCGCTCCTACTACATGTCGATGGCCAACATCTCGGCGGCCAACTCCGTCCACATGCAGGGCAATTCCTGGTCGCAGAGCGGCTGGATGTACAACCCCTACTTCGGCATGTACACCTACATCCCCACGCGCGGCCTCTATACCAGCCCCTGGGGCTTCGGCTACTACAGCCCCCGCCAGGCTTACGACTATCTGGTCATTGCCTCGAATCCCAACTATGCCGCTCCCCAAGCCGCCTCGCCCTATTCGGCCTTCGGCGGTAGCGGTCGCATGGCCACCTCCTATGACTCGAACCTCGGCTACTCCACCTCGCCCGTGCGCTCCTCCGGCGGCTACGTCGGCGGCGCCGCCAGCCCCGCTGCCACCGGCGGCGACTCCGGCATGCGTGGCGGCGGTGGTTCGGCTCCTGTCAGCGGCGGCGCACCGGCCTCCGGCGGCGGTGGTGGTGTCCGCGGTGGCGGTGGCGGCGGTGCGGCTCCCAATCAGTAAGCCCACGTCACACTCGCTAAACTGAGAGCAGGACCCCATGGCCTGCGCTGGAACCATCACGCCCATCCCTCCGGGCGCTCACGAACTCGAGTTCTGCTACGACTACTTTGACCCGCCCTCGCGTCAGCAAGGGCATCAACCGCCTGCCTTCACCCTCAGCATCCTCGGACTGAGCCTCGAAGAGCAGGCCGCCGCCTTCGCTCTCATCCCCACCGACCCCTCGCGCCCGCCCCACTGGTTCAAAGCCCGCTGGGGACGCATGGGCACCGGCCCCACCAACTTCATGCCGATCCCCTCGCAAACCGAGGACGACGATCGCGCCGGCGTCACGCTCTACGGCCACAAAACCACCAACTTCAACTGGCGCAGTTGCCAGTGGGAAATTACCGACATCGTCCCCCCGCGCTCTTACGAGATGCCGCTGCTCGAAGGCGAAGTCATCGAAATCCCCAACAACCAGTCCTCGCCTTACGCCTTTCGTCACGGCACCGCCGTCGCCAATCTCGACCAGCTCGCCCCCGGCAAGCACGAGGACTTGGCCATCGAAAAGGAAAGTGAGCCTCATGGCCGCAGCTACCTGATCCACTTCGGCGGCCGTATCTGGCGTCGCTGGACGGACCCCGAACACGACGTTGCCCTCGAACTCCTCGCCTTCGATCCGGCCTCCCCCGTCCTCGAAGACGCCCTCCATGACGTCTGGGGCGACATCGGCGGCCAGGAGGAAGCCAAACGCGAACTCATCCGCGCCATCCAATGGCCGGTCCTTTATCCCGAACTCTTCGTCCTCTTCAAGCGCCGCCGTAGCCGCGGCGTCCTCCTCTACGGACCGCCCGGTTGCGGCAAAACTCTCCTCGGCAAAGCCGTCGTCAAGCTCCTCGCCGCCCTCTACCGCCGCAAGCCGGAAGACGGCGGCTTCCAGTACGTCAAGGGCCACCAACTGCTTGACCAGTACGTCGGCAACTCCGAGAAGATGGTCAAGTCCCTCTTCGATGCCGCCCGCCGCTGGAAAGAGAATCGCGGCTATCCCGCCGTCCTTTTCTTTGACGAAGCCGACGCCCTCTTCAAGCGCCGCCCCTCCCGCGAAAGCGGCTTCACCCTCGTCCCCGCCTTGCTTGCGGAAATGGACGGCATGGACGATTCCGGCGCCTTCGTCATCCTCGCCACCAACCGTGCCGACGCCCTCGACGAAGCCATCACCCGGCCCGGCCGCATCGATCGCCGCATCCGCATCACGCGTCCCGGCGAAGAGGCCTGCGCTCGCATCTTCGCCATCCACCTCGATGGCGTCTTCCTCGCCGATGGCTTAACGCCCTCCACCCTGGGCACCATCGCCGCCCACGAGCTCTTCCGCCGCGACCACATCCTCTCCGAACTCGTCCTCGAAGACCTCCCCGACCCCGTCCCCCTCCATCTCAGCGACCTTTCGAGCGGCGCCCTCATTCAGAACATCGTTGACCGCGCCACCGCCAACAAAATGGCCGACTGCATCGAGCGCGACGTCCGCGAAGGCCTCTCCGCCGCTGACCTCACCCAGGCCATCGCCGAAGTCCTCACCGAGCAGCGCGAGTCCAAGCACGTCGAAGAGTGGCAGGAAATCTCGGAACGCCACGGCCGCCGCGTCGTCGAAGTCCACCGCCACGGCGCCTAGCCCGCGTCGTTATCAGAGTCCTAAACGATCGCGATCGGCCGCACCGGCGACCCCGTCGCCCCCTTCAGCTTCAGCGGTAGGCAGAAGAACGCAAACTCCGTCTGCTTGTCCCGCGCCAACGCCTCCATATCTAGGTTCTCGATGATGTAGATGCCTTTCTGCGGCAGCAAATACAGATGTCCGAACAGCGTCGCTCCTGTTTCCGGATCCCGCTCGCCCGGCACGTCCCACGCCATGTTGTCCGCTCCCACCGCCACCACGCCGTGATCCGCCGCCCAGATTGACGCCGACTTGTGCATCCCCGCCGCGCGCAGATATGTGGCCTCGTCATTCCAGATCGTCGCAAACCCCGTCCGCACCAACAGCACATCGCCCTTCTGCGGACGATGCACCAGCGCCGACTCCAGATCATCGGCCGTAATCGAATACAGCTCCGGCAGCCGCGGCACGCCCTGATGACCGGCCACATCGATCAACACCCCGCGCGTCACCAGCGGCCCCACCGTTTCGATGCCCAACTCCCTAAAGCCCGCCGGCGTTTCCACCTGGTCCGGATGCTTGCCTCCGTAAAGCTCCATCCCGCACGCCTGATGGCACAGGGCGTCGATATGCGTCCCCGAATGCTCCATCATCGTCAACACGCCCGACGCCCCGCTCCGTGGCCCGTTCATCGGCCCGCCGAAGCTGTCCCGATGCCGGCGATGCAGCGCATAGAAGTACCCCGGCCGGTGCGACTCATGAATCGGCATTCCCGCATAACGCGGCTGCTCCAGGTCATACACCCGGCTCGTCTCCAATTGGCGGATCAAATCGGCGGTCATTCGTTCCTGACGGTATCACGTCATAGACTGGAATAATGAGTCAGTCCTGGGACGCGTCCCTCTACGATTCCCGCCATCAGTTCGTCTCGCAACACGGCGCCGGCCTTGTCGAACTGGCCGACCCCCAACAAGGCGAACGTGTCCTCGATTTAGGCTGCGGCACCGGCAAACTCCTCGACGCTCTTGCCGCCCACGGCGCCCTCGTCACCGGCATCGATTCCTCTGCCGCCATGATCGAAAAGGCCCGCGCCGTCTATCCGCAGTACACCCTCCAAGTCGGCAATGCCCGCAACTTCTCGTTCCCCGCGCCGTTCCATCTCATCTTCTCGAACGCCACTCTGCACTGGGTGCCAGAAGCCGCCGAAGTCGCGCGCTCCGTCGAACGCGCCCTGCGCCCGGGCGGCCGCTTCGTTGCCGAATTTGGCGGAGAAGGGAACTGCGCCCGCATCGTCAAAGCCGTTCTCCAGGCCGGCCAGGAACTCGGCCTCACCCTCGAATCGCCCTGGTATTACCCGTCGCTTGCCGCTTACGTCAAAGTCCTCGACGAGGCCGGCCTCGAAGTCCGCTTCGCCGAAATCTTTGACCGCCCCACCAAACTCGATGACCCCGTCACCGGCCTCCGCGACTGGCTCAACATGTTCGGCGGCCGCTTCCTGGACCGGGTCCCCGAAGCCCAACACAACCAGTTACTCACTCGCGTTGAAGACCTCACCCGCTCCCGCCTCTACCGCGACGGACACTGGTTCGCCGACTACCGCCGTCTCCGCGTCGTCGCCTTCAAGCGATTCCCACCCCACGCCGCGTAGGCGCCGTCCAGCCGATTCCCACCATCGCGTTACCGGGCAGCCGCTTCTCCACCTGCCCCAACGCCTGAAACGCGCTCGCCACCGCTTCCTGCAGCGGCCACCCCGCCTTCTGCCAGAAACGCCGATGCTGCCCATACACCACCAGCGTCGCCGTCAGCACCAGCAGCCGATGCAGCGTCCGCGTCACGGACGCCGCCCAGAACCCTCGCCCCGCCCCCAGTTTTGCCAGCGTCTGCCCCTGATACGCCAGATGCATCGCCTCATCGCGCAACACCTGCCGGCAGATCGCCCGCAGCAGCGGCGACCGCGTCGCATCATGCAGCGCCGAGTAGTAGGGCACCGCCACGCACTCCGCCGCCACCAGCACGCTCACCATCAACTCATGCCGCCACAGCTTCCGCATCCACCGGAAGATGCCGTCCACGCGATCCTCCCGCAGGCGTGGCATCCCCTCCGCGTCCAGCAGCTTG
Organism: Bryobacteraceae bacterium; assembly: GCA_044226365.1. Classification (GTDB taxonomy): domain Bacteria; phylum Acidobacteriota; class Terriglobia; order Bryobacterales; family Bryobacteraceae; genus JALHNI01. The sequence goes on along the minus strand of JBGAHE010000037.1, from coordinate 39,664 downwards.
CCCAGCATCGCCGAGTGCCGCTGTTCCTCCTTCACGAATAACTCGAGCGACCGCGGATAGTCATGCTCACCGCTTGCCGCGGCGAACTCCCGCCCCAGCCGTTGCAGCGTGCGCCCATCGGCTCCCTCGCCCAACTGAAACTGCCGCAGCGAGGGCCCTACCAGCTCCCGCTCCTCCGCCGTCAGGCTCGCCCTCCAGTCCCACTCCGGCCACCGGTTCTGCTCGAAGTACCGAATCCAATCCGTATACTTTGTCATATAAAGTACTCTACGTTCGGCGAGCGCTTCTGTCAACGGCTAAGATGAACCATGCGGCTCTCGCTCGCTCTTTGCTGCTTCCTCCCCCTCGCTGCCCAGACCCCTCTCTCCCCGGAGAAACTTGAAAGCCGCCTCAGCGACCTCCCTGACGCCCAGCGGCTCGCCCGCTACTTCGACCGCATGGCCGCCGAACCTCACCATGCCGGCTCGCCCGGCTCGCGCGCCGTCGCCGAATACGCCCGCGCCCTGTTCGCCGAGTTCGGTCTCGATGCCCAAATCGAATCCTTCGAAGCGCTCTTGCCCTATCCCCAAAGCCGCTCCCTCGAGATGCTCGCCCCCCTCCGCTACACGGCCAAGCTCCACGAGCCCGCGATCCCGTCCGACCCCGACTCCCACGACCGCAACCAACTCCCCACCTACAACGCCTACTCCGCCTCTGGCGACGTCACCGCCCCCCTCGTCTACGTCAACTACGGCTCGCTCGAGGACTACGACGAACTCAAGCGCCTCGGCATCGATGTCCGCGGCAAGATCGTCATCGCCCGCTACGGCCGCACCTGGCGCGGCGTCAAACCCAAGCTCGCCGCCGCCCACGGCGCCCTCGCCTGCCTCATCTACTCGGACCCCAAAGAAGACGGCTACTTCATCGGCGACGTCTATCCCAAAGGCCCCTACCGTCCGCCCGCCGGAGCCCAGCGCGGCAGCGTGCTCGACATGGCCATCCACCCCGGCGACCCGCTCTCGCCCGGCTTTGCCTCCGAGCCCGGCGGCCAGCGTCTCCCGCTCTCTGAAGCCAAAACCCTCATGACCATTCCCGTCCTCCCCCTCTCCTATGAGGACGCCCAGCCGCTGCTCCAAAGCCTCACCGGCCCCGTCGCGCCCGAGTCCTGGCGCGGCGCTCTCCCCATCACCTACCACCTGGGCCCCGGCGATTCGAAGGTCCACGTCAAAGTCGAGCTCGACACCGCCACCCGTCCCGTCCACAACGTCATCGCCACCATCCCCGGCTCGGACCTGCCGGACCAATGGATCCTCTACGGCAACCACCACGACGCCTGGGTCAACGGCGCGGCGGACCCCCTCTCCGGCGCGGCCGCTCTTCTCGAAACCGCCCGCGCCCTCGCCGCACTCCGCCAACAAGGCTGGAAGCCTCGCCGCACCATCAAGCTCTGCCTCTGGGACGCCGAAGAATTCGGCCTCGTCGGCTCCACCGAATGGGTGGAGAAGCACGCTGCCGAACTCCGCCGCAAAGCCGTCGTTTACTTCAATTCCGATTCCACTGGCGATGGCCGCTTCATTGCTGGCGGCAGCAGTCCCCTCGAAGCCTTCACCGCCGACCTCCTGCGCGACTTCACCGACCCCGCCACCGGCAAGTCCGTCCTCGAAGCCGCCGCCGGTGGCTTCCGCCGCCGCAACACCCTCGGCCGTCCCCACCTGCCGCTCGGCGCTCTCGGCTCCGGTTCGGACTACGTCCCCTTCGCCCACCACCTCGGCATCGCCGCCACCAACTATGGCTTCAACGCCGATATGTCCGGCGTCTACCACTCCATCTACGACTCCGCCACCTGGTTCAAGCAATACGGCGATCCCGGCTTCAAATACAGCCGCCTCTTCAGCGCCATCATGGCCACCGGCCTCCTCCGCCTGGCCGACGCCCCCTTACTCCCCTTCAAATACGGCGCCTTCACCCGCAACGCCGAAAGCTATGTCAAGGAGTTAGCCGAGTTACCCGGCGCCCGCGGCAAGCTCGACTTACTCACCCTCTCCTCCGCCATCGGCCGGCTTAAGCTCCTCACCACCGAACTCGACGTCCTCACCGCCAAACCGCCCGCTTCGGCCAACCTCGCCGCCGTCAGCGAAATTCTCTATCTCGCCGAGCGCGCCTTGTGTCCCCCCGAAGGACTTCCGGGCCGCACGTGGTATCGCAATGTCATCAGCGCGCCCGGCCAGTACACCGGCTACGGCGCCAAAACGCTGCCCGGCGTGCGCGAAGCCGCTGAGTTCTCCCGCTGGGACGAAGCCAATCGGCAAATCCAGGTTCTGAGCAAGGCCCTGAACGCTTACGAAGCCCGCCTCCGCGAAGCCGTCGTCTTGCTGCGCGCGGAGTAAGTCAGGAACTTCTTCGGCCGGCTTGGTGTCTCCTCCGTTGGCGCCGCAATCTTTGCTGAACGGAGTGTTTCCCATGTTCGAATCTGCTTTCGCCTTGGAGGCGCCCGGGCGTCGCTCGCCCCTGCTCATCTCGCTCACCGTGCAAACCGCCGCTGTCGCGACGGTCTTGTTACTCCCTCTCTATTACGTCGAGCAACTCACTGTCCTGCCCACCATGCCGGTGCCCACTTATGCCCCCAAGTTGCCTCACATCAAAATCGTCGCCGTCATTCGCGAAACCGCCGCGGCGATCGTCCCGCGCCTCACGCCCCCTCTCCTGACCGCGCCTTCCCGGATCAATCCGCTCAACACTCGCCCCGTCCAACTGACCGACGTCGGCGCCCCTCCCTTGATTCCCGATGGCGCCATCGTCACGGACTCTGTGGCTCCCTCCTTCCTCGGCCAACGCCCTCTCGCCGTCGCTCCTCCCGCCGAACCGGCGAAAGCCCCCGTCGCCAAACCCGCCCCACCGTCCGGCCCCATCCGCATTGGCGGCACGGTCCAGGCCGCGAAGCTCATCCATCAAGTGAAGCCGCTATACCCGGCCCTCGCCAAACAGGTTCGCATTCAAGGCACCGTCCAACTTCAGGCCGTCATCGCCCGCGATGGCACCATCCAGAATTTGCAACTCGTCTCCGGCCACCCCCTGCTCGTCCCCGCCGCCATGGAAGCCGTCCGCCAATGGCGCTACAGCCCCACCACCCTCAACGGCGAAGTCGTGGAAGTCCTCACGCAAGTCGACGTCCACTTCAAATTGCAGTAAGGCGGGCGGGGGATGGGGAAGCCGATAGCGGAATCAGGTCGACAGCTGTGGGCTCCCGATCCCGAAGGCCGTCCTCGCGACCGCAGTCTGTTGGGACCAGCCTTCTGACTCTGCCAATGGGTGGAAAGTAACATCGACGAAACACTGACCTTCTATCGTCTGCCTCAGGCGCCCGCCAAGTATCTGAAGTCGAATAATGGTGCCCCGCTCGTTCGCCCGGAAGATGAGTTCCGTAGGTGGCGAACGTGATCGAGAAAACGATAAAACTTGCATTCGAGTTTACGGGATGGCGGGATCTGTCAGGACTCTGACTTCCAGAAGTGGGCGGGGCGACACATTGAATTTGCGCGCCGACAGTCGGAGTTTGTGCTTAGCGAACTTCGAACTCTCCAGTTTCAAGGAACGGAAGGGCCTCCGCAGATCGCAGCGGACGGTGCGGTGGAGGCGTGTGCGGGTCTCGCGATCGTCGCGCCGGGCGAGCTCCCGATCATTCGCGGGCAGTCTCTTTCTAAGCAGGTTGCGACGACCACCGAGGCCCGAGCCGGGTGCGGTAGCGGTGTATGTCCACGGGTTCGCCTCGCAAATGGCAGCGATTTCGTCGGAGCGGCGCGAGGCGGTGTCGGCGACAGTGCCCATGATGGGCATGGCACCGGTGACGGTTCTTCGCGGGGTCAAGTTGAGGAGCGAGGCGCTACTGCACCGTGAAGTTGAGGGCGGCAGAAGGGCCGCTGGTGCCGTTTTGAACGGAGACCCGGTAGGTCCCCTTGAGGTTCACCGAGACGTTGGCCGAGAGCAGATTGGTTTCGCGATGGCTCGGGGCGTAAGAGCAGCCAGCGGGGCAGGAAGGACCGGTGACGGTGACACGAGCCGTGTTGCGGTCGAAGCCTGTCCCGATGAGCCAGATAACGAAGGAAACGTTGGCTCGGGGGACCGTAGGGAATAAGTAGGTGAAGGTAAGGACCGGAGTGGTGGCCGGCGTCGGAGTGGGCGTGGGTGTCGGCGTGGGGGTGGGGGTAGGGGCGGGAGTGGGGAGAGTGAGACGGCGCCACTCGATGTAGCGGTGCCCCCAACGGTAGTTCTGCGAGAACGGCTTGCCGCCGCCGAGCCAGGCTTTCTGGACGCCCGAGGTGAAGATGGCATCGCCCATGTCGCGGTACTTCACGTCGGCGGTGCGCTGGTAGACCCAGCCGTAGAGCGGGGCGATGAGGAGGTTCAGGTCGGTGGCACCTTCGAAGGTACGGGTGATGGGGTTGGTGTAGTAGTAGTAAGCGAAGGAACCGGACGAAGAGCTCCAGCTTTCCTGCCACATAACGTCCGCGGCAGTCTTTAAGACGGGGACGATGCGCGGATCCTGAGTGACATTCCAGTAGGCGATTAACGCTTCGGCCCCCAAGCCGACCATGAATGGCTGGGACTGCCGGCGGCGCGAGTAAAAGCATTGTTCGAAGTGCCCGATGAGCTGTTCAACGAGCGTTTGCAACTCGGGACGGCGAGCCATGCCGAGGCGTTCGTTCTCGAGGTGGACGTTGATCGCGTAGCTGAGCTCGCGCATGACGTCGGGATCAACGCCGTCGATAGCGGGCTTGGTCCAGGGCGAGTTCATCAGGAGGCGCAGGGCTTCTAGCGAACTGCTGTTGGCGGTTTTCTCATAATGCTTTGCTAGGCCATGGGGGAAGATCCGCCAGCCGGGAAGCGCACCGCCGTTATCTAAGACGTACTTGCGATAGAGCGCGTTTTGAAACTCGGCACAGTTGAACATCTCTTGATTGCCGAGGATGTCATTGACGTTGAAGTAAGTACGAGCGCCGTCATAGTACCAGACGTCGGCTTCGATCCCAATAGTACCAGTCAGGCAGAAGTTTCGGCCTAACTTGGCATGCTCGCGCCATAAGGATTCGGCTGGCAGATCGATGTTGGCCGGGAGGGAGGCTGGGAGCGACACTGGAGCGACGCTGAGGATGGTGAAGTCGAAAGAGACTTGCCGGGTGAGTCCGGAGGGCAACGAGTAAGTCACGACGACGGTGTTGGTGCCCAAGGCGGCATTCGAGTCAGTGCGGAGAATGAACATTTGCGGCTCGTTAACCCGATAGATCTGCGTCGGGGAGCAGCAACTGCGGACCCAATCGGGCTGCACGCCTGAGGGCAGGCGGGTGACGGCGACCGTGACTAAGTCCGTATCAGTACCAGATAGCACCGTGCCCTGTAGCTTGAGATAGAGCGGGTAGCCACGATAGACGGCTTTCGGACCAGCAACTTGAATGGAAAAGTCCGAGACTGCAGCTTGCGCTGCGAGCGGGCACACGAGGGCCAGGGCAATTCGGAGAGCTAGCATGATCCTTCTTTCGGCTGGAACCAAGTGTCACGTCAGTGAGGCTGGAGCCAAAGGTTGTAAATACGGATAAACGGTGGCGCCCTGGAAGCTCAGCATGGCAGCACGAGCGGGGTCCCCGGAAGGTCCGACGGGGGACGAGCCACAGAGGCAAGAATCAGTGTGGACGAATGGTCTCTTCCGCGCAACAAGGAGATGGAGAAGTCACAGAGCTTTTACAACTGAGAAACAGAGCGGGTGCCAAAGAGGTGGGGGCGGGAAAGCCTTAGAAGCGGCATCGGGGTATGAGCGGAATGTCGCCGACTTAGAGGCAGGCCTCGGCGAGTTGGCCGAGGGGAAGCGAGGCCGGCGAGAGGCGATTGCGCTAAGGTGAGCATGGGAAGTCGGGGGACTTCGGATCGGGCGGCGGAAGGGCGGGGAAGCGGACCGAGGGGGAGCACGACCAGCGCGCGGTCGGGATGACGGACTTCGAGCAGGCCCGAGCGCTTTACTGTCGCCAGTGGTGGCCAGGTAGGCGGTTGGCAGGCGGCGTTAGAAAGCGAGTGTGGCGGGCTAGAGCATCGGGATGGGGGGGCGCTCGTGATTGTAGCGAAGGGAGGGCGAGCGTTGGGAGGTGGCCGGTTACCAGGCGTTGTAGATTGGGCACATGGCTTTGAAGCGGATGGACAATGTCGGCATTGTGGTGGAAGATCTGGGTGCCGCGGTGGAATTTTTCCGGGAACTGGGTCTCGAGTTGGAAGGCCGGGCGACGATCGAGGGGGAATGGGCGGGACGGATCACGGGCTTGGGAAATCAACGCGTGGAGATTGCGATGATGCGCACGCCGGACGGCCACGGCCGACTGGAGTTGTCACGTTTTCTCGAGCCGGCGGTGATCGCGGATCATCGCCGGGCTCCGGTGAACGCGCTGGGTTACCTGCGGGTAATGTTCGCAGTGGATAATTTGGACGAGACCCTCGATCGACTGTGTCGGCGGGGTGCGCAGTTAGTCGGGGAGGTGGTGCAGTACCAGGAGTCATACCGGCTGTGTTACATCCGGGGGCCAGAGGGAGTGCTGATCGGGCTGGCGCAGGAACTTAGTTGATTGTTTGGGAGGGGGGCGAGTAGTTATTCAACTTACTCGAGATGCCTTTGGCTTGGGGAAAGTAGTGGCACAGTTTAGCCGATGTAGATGGCGTAGCGGGCGTTACCGGGTTGGGAGACCTTCTCGGCGAGGCGCTCGAAGTAGCGGCAGAAGATGTCGTCGCAGATGGGGTTGTAGACGATCAGGACGCGGGGGCCGGCGGGGGTGACGGCTTTGATGTTCTGCAGGGTTTGGTCGAGAACGTGGCCTTCGAAGGGGTTGAAGAAGTATAAGACGCGGTCCTGCGGGGTGGGGAAGAAGGTGGTGGCATCGCCATGGATCAACTCAGTTTTTGCGGCGAGGCCGAGCTTTTGAATGTTGCGGACGGCGATGTTGTGGAGGCGTTCGGTGTATTCGATGCCGCGGGAAAGCGGAAAGCCGTGACGGGCGGCGGCGATGACGACCTTGCCTTTGCCTGAACCGTAATCCAGGAAATGACAGCGGAGCAGATCGTCGCCGAGGATGGCGCCGGCTTCGCGAATGGCAAGGTCGATGAGGGCGAAGGGCGAGGGGAAGTAGCGGTTCTGGAGTTCGAGGCGTTCGCCGGTGAAGAGTTCGTCCTTGCTGACGGCGGTGAAGGTGTCGACACCGTGGAGGTAGTCGAACAGGACGTCCGACTTCACCAACTGGTAAAGCCCGGAGACGCCGTATTTGCGGAGGAGGATCCTGAGGACGTCCAGATTTTCGCGGAGCACGGTGGGTACAGCATAGCGTGTGGCGGGGCGGCGGGCCAGTTACTCGCGCCGAAGGGCGAGGAGGGGATCGATGCGGGAGGCGCGGCGGGCGGGTCCGTAGGCGGCGAGGAGCGTGGCGGTGAGGAGGACGAGGGCGGCGAGGGCGAGCGTGGCGGGGTCGTTGGGCTGGGTGCCGTAGAGGAACGATTTCACCAGCTTGGACGAACCTAAGGCCGCGGGGAGACTGATGGCGAGCCCGACGCCGACCAACAGGAGCACGTGGCGGAGCACCATCCAGACGACGGCAGTGCGAGGCGCGCCCAGAGCCATGCGGAGGCCGATTTCGCCGATCTGGCGGGTGACGTGATAGGACAGGGTGCCATAGAGGCCGACGCAGGCGGTCAGCAGGGCGAGCAGGGCGAAGCCGGTACAGAGTTTGGCGAAGGTGATTTCGCGGTTGATGGTGCGATCGATTTCCGTAGCCTGCGTGAGCACGTCGGTGACGGGGAGGGCGGCATCCGCGTCGCGCACGATTTCGCGGATACGCGAGACGTAGCTGAGCGGGTCGCCGGTAGTGCGGAGGGCGTAGGTGATCCGCTCGGGCGACATCTGGCTGAGGGGAGCAAAGACGGTGAGGGCATTGTCTTCCTTCAGGCTGCCGTGGCGCAGGTTGGCGGAGACGCCGACGATTTCGAGGTCGCGTTTCTCGCCGACGAAGGTGAGGCGGCGGCCGAGGGGATTGGCTGGGCCGAAGTACTGGCGGGCGAGGCGTTCGCTGATGACGGCCACGGGAGCGGACCCGGCGCGGTCGCGTTCGTCGATCTCGCGGCCGGCGAGCAGGGGAATCTGCATGGTGGTGAGGAAACCGGGGCCGGCACCGAGGACGCGGGCGCCTTTTACCGGGACGGTGCCGATTTTGATCTCGCCGCGGTAGGTGACGCCGGCGTGGCTCGAATGAATGATGGAGGCGTGCGAAAGGGTGGCGCCGCTGATGCCGGGGAGCGCGGCGAAGCGGCGGCGGAGGTCGGCGTAGAAGGTGTTGATTTCGGGGTCGCGGTGCCCGGATTGGCGGGCGTTGACGGAGAACAGGAGGATGTTCTCGCGGGCGTAGCCGAGTTGGACGGAATGAAGCTGGTTGAGCGTTTGGACAAACAGCCCGGCCGCCACCAGGATCAGGAACGACATGGCGATTTGGGCGGTGAGGAGAACATGCTGGACGCGACGGCGCGAAGATCCGCCGGGGCCGCCGGTATGGCCGTCCTTGAGCGCGGGGAGGACATCGGGACGGGTGGCTTGCAGAGCGGGCACAAGGCCAAAGAAGAGCCCGCAGAGGAGGGAGAGCGCGGCGGTGACGGCGAGCACGGGCCAATTCAGCTCGGCACGGAGGGTGAAGTCTTCCTGACCGCGGGAGAAGAGCAGCGTCAGGGAACGGACGCCCCAAATGGCGAACAGAACGCCCACCGCGCCGCCGACGGTGGCGAGCATCACGCTTTCGGTGAGCAATTGCCGGATGACGCGGAAGCGGCCGGCGCCCAGACTCAGGCGGACGGCCATCTCGCGGCGGCGCGCGGCGGCGCGGGCGAGGAGGAGGTTGGCGATGTTGGCGCAGGTGATGGCGAGGATGAGGCCGACCATGGCGAACAGGACAAATATGGGCTTGGAGTATTGGCGGCGGAGGCTGCCCAGTCCGCCGGCGCCGGAATTGAGTTGCAGCGCGGGTAGTTTGTTTCGTTCCCCCTCGGTGGTGGCCGTATTGGCGACCCAGGCATGGAAACGGGGAGCAAGGGCGGCCTGGGCCTGAGCGAGGGTGACGCCCGGGCGAAGGCGGCCCATCATCTCGAGCCAATAGAAATTGCTATCGCCGTACATGCGGGCGGCGCTCGAGCCGTCAACCAGGAGGTTGGTGTGAAGTGGCAGATAGATGTCGGGGGAAACGGCGGGGTCGACGCCGAAGAACTCGGGTGGAGCGACGCCGATCACGGTGAAGGGCACTCGATCGAGGAGCACCTGCTGGCCCAAGGCCTGGGCGGGGCTGCCGAAGCGTTGCTGGCTGAGGGCGAAGCTGAGGACCGCCACGGGCGTGGCACCGGGACGGTCGTCCGGAGAGGCGATGAGGCGTCCGGCGGCGGGGGCGACGGCGAGGCCGGCGAAATATTCGCCGGTCACGTACTCGGCGTTGGCCGTAGTGGCTTCGCCGCGGATGGTGAGGGTGCGGCGGAGGGCGTTGAAGTAGCCGAAGAGCGTGGAGAAGGCGGGATTGTCCTGGCGCAGGTTTTCGAACGCCGGGTACGGGAACATGCCGCTGGCGAGGTAGCCTTTGTTACCGGGCCAGAGGAGACCCTGGACGCCGTGGATCACGTGCTCCCACTGCTGGTCCGGGTTCTGGGGCGCGCGGCTCTGCCAGTTGAGGACGACGAGGGCGTCAGGGTCGGCCACCGGCAGCGACCGCAGCAGGATGGACTCCATGAAGCTATAGATGGCCGTGTTGGCGCCGATGCCCAGCGCGAGCGAAAGGACCGCCATGAGGCTGAAGCCCCGGTGGGCGACCAGGCTACGCCAGCCGTAGCGGACATCCTGGGCGAGTTCCGACAAAAAGCGGGTCATCCAAATCTCCCGTGATGCTTCGTGGGTGAGACCGACGTTGCCGAAGAGGCGGCGAGCTTCGGCGCGGGCTTGCGCGGGCGTGAGGCCGGAGGCTTCGAGGTCGGCCGTCCTTTCGGCGAGGTGAAGGTCGATTTCCTCGCGCAGGGCATCCTCGCGGCTGGAGCGGCGGAGCCAATAGTGCAGGCGGCGCATCTAGCTGGTTCCCATCACGCGGGCGATGGCCAGAGTGAGCTTGGCGTATTGACGCGTTTCGGCGTCGAGCTGTTGGCGGCCCGCGGGAGTGATCTGGTAGATGCGGGCGCGACGGTTGTTGGCGGTGGTGCCCCAGACGCCGTCGATCCAGCCGTTCAGTTCGAGTCGCTGGAGGGCGGGGTAGAGCGAGCCCTCTTCGACGAGGAGTTCGTTGTCCGAGGATTGCTGGATGAACTGAACGATGCCGTAGCCGTGGAGGTTGCGGAGCGAGAGGGTCCGGAGGATGAGCATGTCCAGGGAGCCGGGGAGTGAGTCGTTCTTTTTGGGTTTGCGTCCCATGCCAAGAATTCTTAGCTTACGGGCGGCGTACCAGGATTGTCAAGGGGGCCTTGGCGAGTTCACGGGTGTTTTCCGCACGATGACGAGACGCGGGAGGTGGTGGGCTTAGTGAGAGACTCGCTTCTGCACGACGTGCGCGCGGCGGGCAATGCCGCGTCGGCGGGGCGACGATGGTGTTGGTGCTGGTGGCCGCGGTAGCCGGTTATCTGCCGGCGCGGCAGGCGTCGCGCATGGATCCCATGGCGGCGTTGCGCGTGGAGTAAATGCTAGGGCCGGGAGAAGGCGGGCTGCGGCACGGCTGAGTCGCTGCCGGCGACATCCATCCGTTCGATGCGGCCGTCCACCAGCGTGTAGACATGCCAGACCTCGCTATCGGAGAGCAACTCACCGGCGAGACTCTTGACGACTTGATGGACGCGGACGCGAACGACGCCGGCGGGGTCTTCGTCCATCTCGACGGGGTCGACCTGAGGATCAAACTCCTGCCATTGTCGCGTCCAATAGGCGCGAATTTCTTCTTTGCCGGTGGCCCGGCCACCTTCTGAAGCCTTGGGCCAACTGACACTGTCGTTCATGAGTTGCAGGGCGGCATCGATGTCACGTTGGTTGAAGGCGGCGTAGGCTTGGGCGATGAGGGTCTCGGTGAGATTCATGAGCTTGTGTCCATGGTAAGTCGGCGAGCAGGCGAAAGAGTGCGAAAGTGGATTCGAGATGCAGCGGGAAACAGCGTACACGGCGATGGTGCTGGGCGCGACGGGCAATGTGGGTGGCCGCATCGTGCAGTTGTTGGTTCAGAGTCCGCGCTGCGCGAAGGTGTGGGTGGTGACGCGCCGGCCGACCGGGGCCTGGCTGGACGAGAAGGTTCATGAGGTGGTGGTGCACATGGACCGGCTCGAGGACGAACTTGTCGCGCAGGTGAGCGAAGTGGACATGGCGCTGGCCGCGTTCGGGGTGGGGAAGGGCAGTGCGACGATGCCCGAGGACGAAGTCCGCAAGATCGAGGTGGCTTATCCGGCCGCGTTCTGTCGCGCGGCCAAGCGCGCGGGCGCCCGAGTGACGGGCGTGATGACGGCGATGGGCGCCAATCCGGAGGCGAGGACCCGGTACGCGCGGATCCTGGGTGAGAAGGAAAAGGCCATCGAAGCGCTGCACTTCGACTTTCTCGGGCTGTATCGGCCGGCCGTGATGCTGGGCAATAGCAACACGCCCGAATGGCTGAATGCACTAATGCCCCGGGTGCATTGGGCGATGCCGCGGAAGTATTGGTCGGTGCATAAGAATGATCTGGCACGGGCGATGGTGGCCCAGTCCGAAGAAGCTTGGGCGAGGCCGCAGCAAGGCGTCGTGAAGATTCTGGAGTATCCGGAGATGGAGCCTTACTTCGTGAAAGGCGAGCGCGATGGATGAGTTGTCGGCGTGGGCCGCGTTTCCGCCGGCCCTGCGGGAGTTAGTGGAGGCGGAGCTCGCGGCGGGTAACAGCATCGTGGAAGTGTCGAGCACGTTTCCGGCGCCACCAGCCGGGGCTTACGTGAAGCTGGCCCGGCCGGTGACGACTCGCGAGCGCGCGAGCGCGCCGGGGGTTAGTTTCTACGACCGTAACTCGTCGAGTTACTCCGGCGAGTTTGCGGACGAGCGTCGATTTTATTTTGTGCTGGAGCCGCCGCGGCCGCCGGAGCCTGAGCCCGATATGAATGCCATCCGGGCGGAAATCGAGGCCCGGCAGCGCGCGGCCGATGCCGCGCGGTTTGCGACAGAAGAGCCGGTGCGGCGTGAACCGCCTGTCCGAAGCTCGGCGGCCGTGGAGCAGTTTCGGGAGAGCATGGTATGCACCTACGAGCGCTGGCATGACGGCATAGGGTACGACCTGGCGATTCTGAAGACGGCGACACCGGCAGAGCGGGCGGAAATCGAGGACTTACTGCTATCGCGGGCGATCGACGACTGGCGCGACGTGGAGGCTTTGGCTGCGCTCGATACGCCGCGCGCTCAGGCAGCGCTGCGCAGGGCGCTTGCGCGCGGGAGTCATCCGGTGCGGATTGCCGTGGTCAATTACGCGCCGCATTTAGTATCTCAAGCTGAACGGACGGCGTCGCTGGTGCGGGCGCTCGCAGGCGCGGACACTTACGGCGGGTTGACCCAAGCCTTGCTACAGGTGCAAGAGTATCATCCACCAGAGGTGATCGAAGCGTTGTTACGCGGAGTGCTGGCCCGCGACGACGGCGCGCCGGTGCATTTCGCGGCGATGCTGATGTATCTGCACGGTCAGGCTTCGTCGGCGTTCGATTGGGAACAGCGCCCGTTCTTTCTGAAGTTTCACACGCAGGATCAACAGGAACGGAAACAGCTTTTTGCGGAGTTGTGCGCGAAGATCGGCGTGGAGCCGGCGGCTTACTTACAGAAGTACTAAGTTAGGTCGCGAGGAGCCGGACGAGGACATAGAAGACTGGGGCGGAGAAGCAGAGTGAGTCGATACGATCGAGTACGCCGCCGTGGCCGGCGATGGCCGTGCCCCAGTCTTTGAGGTCGCGCTGACGTTTGAGGCTGGAGAGGACGAGTCCGCTGGCGAAGCCGGCGCAGGTGGCCAGCAGCGAGATTCCTGCTGCACCCCAGAGTCCGAAGGGCGTGAGGTGATGAAGCACGCCACCGAGGATGGTGGCCGTAAGGATGCCGCCCACGAAGCCTTCGATGGTCTTGGAGGGTGAGATCCGCGGGGCGATGGCGTGGCGGCCCGCGGCGCGGCCCCACAGATACTGCAATACATCACTGGCTTGCACGATCAGCACCAGGTAGAGCATCCACTCGGGGCGCTCGAGTGCGGGGATGAACGAGAGTCCGTAGACGCAAAGCAGCAGTCCGAGCCAACGTTGGCGATCGAGTCCGAGGCCGGCGATGGGCAATAGCAGCAGGGCGATCCCGGTCCAACCGAAGGCGGTGGCGAGGTATTGAACGGGCACGGCGAAGAAATACCAGGGGCCGGGCTGGCCGGACGGATCAGTGGCGGCGAACTCGCGCAGGGCGAACCACGAGAGAGCGGCGAACAGCACAGTGACAGCCGGCCGGCCCAGTAGGAGCGCCAGACCGCCCACGGCGATCATCACCCACCACGCAAAGATGCGGGTGTTGACGTTCGACATGGTGCGCGACGGGCGACGCCAGGCAATGGCTTGGCCGACGGCGGTGGCGATCACCAGGACGGCGAAGAGGCCGGCGAAGACGGCGCGGATGTCGGGGGTCATGCGCGTGGAGTCCGGGGAGCGTTCGTCGGGCGGAGGGCTTCCATGCTGACGCGGAGGCGAGCAAGAAAGGCGGCGAGGTCTTCGTGGCCGTCCCAATGCAGCGGTGCGCCGAAGTGCACGGCGCAGCGGCCGGGGATGGGAAGCAAAGCACGCTTGGGGAGCACACGCGCGGCATCTTCGATCCAGACGGGGATGATCGGTACGTCGCGGAAGGCGCGGGCGAGGGCATAGATGCCTGGCTTTAAGGACTGGAGCGCGCCACCCGGGCCGCGCGTGCCTTCGGGAAAAAAGATGAGCGAGTCGCCGTCGCGCAGGGCTTGAACCGCGGGTCCGAGAGGGTTGAGGTCAGCGCCGCCGCGTTCGATGAGCACGGTGTGGAAGACTTGGCGGGCGAGATACGAGCGGAAGAAGCCGGTGCCCCAATAGTCGGCGGCGGCGACAGGACGCGTGCTTGCGGGGAGTTGGTGGGGCCGCGCGGCCATCAGCAGGACGGCGTCCAGATGGCTGGTGTGATTGACGCAGTAGATGCGCTGGCCGGCTGGCAACTCGCCATGGCGCCAATGAGCCTGGGCTCCGGCGAGATGGCGGGCGGCCGACAGCGAAACCGACTTGAGCAACGAGGCGATCATCGTGGGCTGCCCAGAAAGAAGACGGCGGTAGCGATTGCCTGAAACAGGCAGGCGGCGATCAGATAGCCGGCCAGGCGGCGCGCGCCTTGGCAGCGCTCGGCGAGACCCCGGGCCGGCGGCGGGGTGGTGCGTAAGCGAGCGCGGACGAGCCAGACGTCGAGACGGCCGGGGGCTTGGTGCGGGTCATCGGCGAGCATCGTGAGCAGGTCGGCGTCGAGGCGAAGGCGGACGGCCAGATAGACGACAACGCCCCAGCCGACGAGTGGTACCCAGGCGTGTTGCAGGGCTGCAACGACGGCGCCAGCGTGCGATGCCCACACGAGCGGACCCAACGCGCGGAGCAGAGCCGCGGTGGCACGGCAATCGAAGGCGGCTGAGTCGTCAGGAATGGGCGGCGAGTTGGGCATAGGCCTGGACACGCTGTTCCGCCTCCTTTTCCATCACCACGTGGGGACGCGTCTGGCGGACTTTGGCGATCGCCGCTGCGGCGGAGGTGACGTGCCCGACGGCCAGCAGCCACGCGGCCGCGACCGTCGCGCTGCGCGAATAGCCGAGCGCACAACACACCAGCACGGGCCGTTCGGCATCCAGAATCGCCTGGACTGCGGCGGCGATCTGCTCCGTCCGGGGAACGGTGAGGTCGAGCATGGGGATGTGATAGCGGGCGAAGACCGGCATTTCAGCGGTAAGGTCGACGACCGTGGCGAACGGGGCGCCGGGGCCGGGCGCGCGTCCGAGCCAGACGCCGTCGGCCAGCTGCTGCCACGGCTCCTGACCGCGCGTCCAGCAGCGTGAGTTGATCCAGGCGCCGAGCGTGTAAGGCCACATCCAGAAGGCGATGCGGCCCTCGCGTTTGCCCAGCCAGGCGGGGTCGCCGGTCCAATAAGCGGAGGCCACCATCGAAAGGGAGAACGCGGGCCATAGCGCCGCCCAGAAGGCGCCACGCCAGGCGAAGGCAACGAACGTGAGGGCGATTGATGGCAGGAGATAGAAGACGGCCAGCCGGGGGCGTCGCGACTCGGCGTAGCATCGTTCGGGAAACGCGGCGAGGACCAGGAGTGCGGCCCAAAGGCCCAGCGGGAGGTCAATGAAGTGATGCTGATAGGTGGTCCAGGCTGAGAGTGCGATCAGGCAGAACCACGCGGCGGCGAGCGGCCGGAGCCAGCCGAGGAGGACGCGCCGGTAGGCAACCCAAAGCAGCACGGCGAGGCTCACGTGCAGCGAGGGCGCTTGGTTAAAGGCGAGGTCGAAGCGCGTGAGTTCACCGAAGAGCCAGCCCGGGAGGCCCTCCAGCGGTGGCCGCACCCACGTGAGGCGCAATGGGAACAACACAAAGCAGGCCACGGAGAAGATCTGAATCGCCAGGAGGCGGAAGGCGTGGCGATCCAGTTCCTGACGAGTGCGCCACAGCGCGAAGGAGCCTGCGTAAAGCACATCGCAGGACCAATACGGCACGATCGTCCAGGCAAGAAAGGGCAGGTGCCGCTCCCAACTGAAGACGATGGAGGGCACGTGCGGAAGGCTTGCGGCGTAAGCGTTGGCCGCGTTGTAACTGACGAAGAAGAACGTGCCGAGCAGAGCCAGCCAAGCGGCGGCCCGGAGGTAAGGCCGCTGCATTTAGAGCCGTTCCGCGAGCGAGACGGTGAACAGACCGGTCGGGTCAGTCCGCTGCGTAACTTTTCGGAAGCCCGCCGCCGTCACCAGTTGATCGAGTTCCTCCTGCGTGCGCCGACGCATCACCCAGGGCGCGCCGCCGCGATGACTGTGGAGCGTGCGGGCGATCATCTCGAGTTGCGGATGCCACGGTTGGCCGGTGTAGAGCAGCAGGCCGCCAGGCTCGGTGGCCGCGGCCAGGCCGCGCAAGGACTCGCGAACGGCTTCGTTCTCCGGAAAGAGTTCGTAGAGCCCGGAGACGATCGCGACGTTCGCCGGCGGACTGAGAGCCCCGAGGGCAGCCGCGTCAAACGCATCGCCCTGCTCGAAGCGAGCGTGGGTGAGGCTTTGGCGGGCGATGGCCGCTTGCCCGGCGGCTACGTTGTCGGCGCCGAGATCACGGAGCAAAATGCTCTCGACGGGCACGCCACTCCGCTTTACGCCTTCGAGCACGTAGCGTCCATGGCCGGCGGCGATATCCAGAATGCGGATGGGGCGGCCTTGCTGTTGGAGACTGGCGATGGCTTGGGTGAGCAGCGCTTCGATCATCTGCCGGCGAACGCGGATGCCGCGCCAACCGATGGCGTTGAGATAGAACCAATCGAAGAGTCGGCCCAAGGGCGTGAAGCCGGAGGGTTGGTTGCGATAGACGTAGTCGAGCGAGGCGCCGGAGTCGAAGCCGGTTTCGAGTCCCAGGCGAATGCCCGAGGACCAGCGGCCGAGCGTGCGCATGAAGAGTTTCTGGTTGGCGAAGGAGAGCGCGCGCGGCGACCACCAGGGCAGCGGTTGGCGCAGCGCTTCATACTGACGCTGGCTGAAGGGGTTGCCGGTCAGCAGGTCGGTGCGCAGTCTGGCCGGCGCGGCGAATTGGCGTTCGATAAAGGCGCGGACTTTTTCGAGGGGCCGATGGCGGTCGCGTTCGCCCAGGGTGTCGTGGCGAAGGCCTTCGAAGACATGCCACTCGCGGTCGGCCGTGCCGAGACGATCGAAGAAGTCGCGCTGCGGCTGGCGCCGCACCACCCAGTCACTGCCGGAGACTAGCATCTGCACGGGGACGCGGATCGCCCCGGCGTCGTCGACGAGGCGGGCAGCCATCTGATCGAGGCTCAACAGCATCCGCACCGAGATCGGACGCTTGATCAGCGGGTCCGTGGCGTAGGAGGCGGCTCGTTCAGGATCCTGTGTGAGCGCGTTGCCCTGGACGTAGGAGTTGACGAAGAAGTTGCCCATCACCGCGTGGCCGAGCGTGAGCCCCAGACGGGCAAACGGCACATAGAGCTTGACGCGGAACGCCGGCGAAGCGAGCACCAGGGCGCGCAGGTGGGGCGCGTAGTCATGCACCCAGGCGGCGGCAATCACGGCTCCGATACTCTGTGCAACCACCGCCAGTTCCTCCACGGCGACGCCGAAGGTGCCGGCCAGCGAACGCACAAAGTCGTCCAGGTCCTGGACGAAGGTGGACATTGTCGTTTCGGGACCCTGCTCGCCCCCGGATCGTCCGTGGGCACGCGCGTCGAGCGCGAAGAAGGCGTAATCGGGCAACTTTAGTTCGTCGACGATATGCGCCACGCGGCCGGAATGCTCGTGGCCGCGATGCAGCAGCAGGATCGCCCCCCGTCGATTACTCTGCGCCGGCCAATAGCGGAAAAACAAACTGACGCCGTCCGGCGTGACAAACGTGTGCTCCTCCACCGGACGGAGCCGTTCAGCGCGGCGGGAGGTGGGCGGGGCGGGCTGCGTCCCGGTCTGCAATTTGCTCATCCTGCGAATGCCTGTCCCCGATTCCAGATTGTCGCGGCGCAGAGTGCGATCCACGCCAGCGCCAGCCCGTCACGAAGGGCGGCGGAGGCTGGCCAACCGAGCCATAACCAGGCGCCGCAAAATCCCAGGACGACGGCGCGATCGCTCTTGCCAAACGGTCCCTGATTCCGCCGCGGTCCGCCGCCCACCACGGCCGTCACTTCGGTGAGCGCGGCGAAAAAGATGGCGACCCCCACCGGGAGCGGGTTCGCCACGTAGGCGAAAGGCAGCGTTAGGGCCGCGTCCGAGATCAGGTCTGTCAATTCGTTGAGCACGGCGCCCGCCCGCGTCTCCTGGCCATGGTCACGCGCCAGCATACCATCCATCGCGTTCATCGCCATGCGGAGGGGGAGAAACAGCGGCAGCAGGAGCCACAGGCGGTTGCCGAAAGCGAGGTCCCAACCCAGGGCGACCGAGAGGACGCAGGCGGCGAGAGTCACCTGATTGGGGGTAACGCCCCAGGCCGCCAGGCGGTTCACGCAGGGTCGCAGCAGGCTCTGAAAGCCGGGCTTCAATGCGTAGACACTCGGCACCCTTCTATGATATTGAATCGGGCCCCAGATGCGACTGCTCACCCTTCTCCTGCTTACACTGAGTGCTATGGCTCAAGATCTCCCTAGCCCCGATCCCCACGCGGCGGACCG
This sequence comes from Bryobacteraceae bacterium, assembly GCA_044226365.1. Taxonomy (GTDB): domain Bacteria; phylum Acidobacteriota; class Terriglobia; order Bryobacterales; family Bryobacteraceae; genus JALHNI01. The sequence goes on along the minus strand of JBGAHE010000037.1, from coordinate 21,273 downwards.
GGAGCAACTGCTCAAGATTTTTCATGAGGTGGAAGGCAGTATCAACTCCCAAAGCCTGGAGCGCATGGCTCAGCAGATGGACGCCGATGTCACGGTGGTGTGGGCGAACGGAGAAGTCTCGCGCGGGCCCGCGGATGTGTTGGCTTATTACGATCGCATGGTGAAGGGCAAGGATCGCATCATCACGAAGTACCTCACCAAGGCCAAGCTGCACGGGCATGCCCGTTTTCTGGGCGATGGCACCGTCGCCATTGCGGACGGCACGATGGAGGACGAATACTTTCCGGTGATTCGCGGCCCGTTCACCTTGAGTGCGAAGTGGACGGCTACGGCCGCCAAGTTGAACGGCGAATGGAAGATCGTCTCGCTGCACCTTTCGGCGAACGTGTTTAACAATGTCCTGCTGGACGAAGCCAAGAGGGCGTTGATGTATGTGGGCGGGGGCGGGCTCGCCCTCGGTCTGCTGGCGGGTTGGGCGATCAGTAAGTTTCTGAGCCGTTAGGCTCACTCGGCCGGCAGGGTGAACTGGAAGCGCGAACCGCCCCCGGGGTTCGATTCCACCCAGATGCGCCCGCCGAGCTGCGTGACAATGCGGCGGCAGATGGCGAGCCCCAGGCCGGTGCCGGACGTCTCGCGGTCGTGGAGGCGGCGGAAGGGCTGAAAGACAGCTTCCTGGTACTTGGGATCGATGCCGACGCCATTGTCCTCCACGGTGAAGAGCCACTCCTGGCCGTGGAGTTCGGCGCGAATGGCGATGCGTGGTGCGACGTCCGGCTGGCGGTATTTGATGGCGTTGGCGATGAGGTTCTGGAGGAGCTGCTGAACGCGAATGCCGTGGACGAAAAGGGCGGGGAGGGGGGAACGCTCAATGACGGTGTGCGTTTCGGCGATGGAGCCGGAGAGATGGTCCAGAGCGCGAGTGAGCATTTCGTCAAGGTCGGTGGCTTCGGCGGGCGGGCCATCGTCTTTGGCGGCCATGGCGTAGAGCAGCAGGTCTTGCACCAGCCGGTCCATGCGTCGCGTGCCTTCCACACAGCGGGCGACATATTCACGGGCGGCTTCGTCGAGCGCGCCGGCGAACTCCTGCTGCAGCAGCTGGCTGTAGATGGCGACCATGCGCAGCGGTTCGCGCAAGTCATGAGCGGCGGCCGAAGCGAACTGTTCGAGTTCCTGATTCGCCGCGGCCAGCCGGGCCGACATCGACTCATGCAGCGCGACGGCTTCTTCGGCCGCCTTCGCGCGGATGGCCTGCAGCTCCTTCTCCTTCAGTTCCTCAAGAATGCGCCGGTTCTCCTCCACGAGGAACTTACGGCGTAGCAGGGCGCGGATACGGGCCTTGGTGATAGCCATATCCGAGGACTTGGCCACATAGTCGTCGGCTCCGGCGCCGAAGCCCTCGGCGAGGTGAGCTTTGTCCTCATGCGAACTCAGCATGATGAGGACCAGTTCCGGCTCGGAATCGAGGTGCATCTGGCGAATCCGCCGGCAGACTTCGGCGCCGTCGAGACCGGGCATTTCGTAGTCGACGAGCACGCAGTCGAAGGCGGAACTGGCGATCAATTCCAGGCCACGCTCAGGCGAACTGGCCGTTTCGACGACATAGTGCTCCGCTTGGAGTTCCTTAGCGAGGAGGTAGAGGTAAGTCGGGCTGTCGTCGATCGCCAGCACGCGCGCATGTTGAAAGCGGCGCTCGATCTCCATGATGGGGCTGGCGTGGCGGGATTTGCGCAGCAGCGCGCGCACTCGCACCAGCAGGACGTCGGGATCGGCCGTCTTGGGCAGGTAATCGTCGGCGCCGCTATCGAGGCTGCGCAATTGCGCGGCGGCGCCTTCACGCCCGGTGAGCATCAGGATGGGAACGGCGCGCGTGTTGACGTTGAGCCTGACCTGGCGGCAGAACTCGTCGCCGTTCATGCCGGGGAGTTGGAAGTCCAGGATGACGAGATCGACGCCGCCTGCGTGTAACTCTTCGAGGGCTGCTTCGGCCGTCGGGCAGTGAACGATTTCGAGGTCGTCACCAGCCAGGAAGCGAGCAAGTCGCGTGGCTTGGGTGGGTGAGTCCTCCACCAGGAGGATGCGTTGGCGGGTCATCAGGAATGCTCCCCGCCGGGTTTGGCGAGCGCGAGGATGCGCCCGGAAATGTCATTGAGATGGAGCGACTCGCAGACGGCGCCCAGCCGCACGGCGGCGGCCGGCATGCCGTAAACGACGGCGCTCGATTCGGCTTCAGCCAGCGTGTAGCCGCCGGCGGCGCGGAGTTCGCTTAAACCCGTGGCGCCATCTTCCCCCATGCCGGTGAGCAGCACGCCGATGCCGCCTGTGCCGTAATGGCGAGCGACAGACGAGAACAGGACACTGGCCGCCGGACGATGCCCGCCAACCGGCGGCTGGCGATCCAGGGTGACGGAAGGGCGAAGTCCGTTTCCTCGTGTCACCACGTCGCGGCGCACGATCAAGTGCGCGTCAACGCCGGAGATGTAGGCCTTGCCCGGCTCCATGGGCGTGGGTCCGGTGACCAGCGTCACCGGAATGCCGGCGACACTCGAGAGCCAGGCCGCAAAGCCTTCCACGAAGCTGGGGATCATGTGCTGCACGATGGCGATCGGCAGGGGGAACTTGGGGCCAAGGCCGGCCAGCACCCGGACCAGCGCATTGGGGCCGCCCGTCGAAGCGGCCATGGCCAGCACCTGATAGCCGTCCTCGCTGGGGTGGCACTCCGGCACAGCTGTTCGCCCGGTCTCGCGCATGCCGCCGAACTCTCGCTGCCGCACCAGTCTCACCTCGCTCATGATCGCCAGCTGAGTGCGCAGCCGCGACGCCATCGCGTCGTGGGCGGCATGCGAGGCAGCCACTGGCTTTTCCACCACGGCCAGGGCCCCCGCCCGGAGGGCCTGCATGGTGAGATTCACATCCTGGGCATCGATGCCGGAAACGATCACGATGGGCGTGGGCCGCTGCTTCATGATCTGACGCGTGGCCTCAAGACCCTGCATCCCGGGCAAATGGACGTCCATGGAGATGACATCCGGGGCCACCCGGTCCAAAACTTCAAGCGCTTCTTCGGCCGAACTGACGATGCCGGCGATCTCGAAGACGGGATCGGCTCCGATGATGCGGCGGAGATGTTCGGCAAAGACTGGCGAGTCCTCCACGATCAGGACACGGATGGGTTTCACAGAATCTGCCTTATGGTCGCGAGGAGTTCGCGTTGGTCGAACTTGCGTTTGACGAGATACGCGTCGGCGCCAAGCGAAAGTCCCCGCTGTTGGTCTTCGGCCGCTTCGAGCGACGTTACCAGTATGACGGGAAGGTCGCGCGTGGCGGGATTGTTTTTGATTTTTTCGAGCAGCTCAAGGCCGGTCATGCGCGGCATGGCGACGTCGGAGATAACCAGGTCCGGCGGATGGCGTTGCACGCGTTCCCAGCCGTCGAGCCCATCCACGGCGAGTTCCACCTGATAGTTTTGGGCCTCCAAAATGTTCCTTTCCACGGAGCGGGTGGTGATCGAGTCGTCGACGACCAGAATACGGTGCCGCGCGCTTTCGCGGGGACGCGCGAGGCGGGGGCCGTCCGTGGCGGGCGAGAAACGCCGGAGAGGTTCCACCAGGTCGACGAGCACGGCGACGCGGCCGTCTTCAAGCGGGATCGCGCCCCTGCTCCAGCCGCGGTGGGCATCGTCGAGTGCGGGATCGCGCACGATGGTTTCGCGGACTTCGAGAATCTGCCGGGTGGAGAGCGCGACACGACGCGGGCCGTCCTTGACGATCAGGAACTCAAGCCTGTCGTCCGGGGCCGACGGGCGATCCCCGCCGAGGGTGAGGACGTCCGGCAAGGCCAGCACGCGGATGGTGCGCCCCTCCCAGTCCAGACATTCCTGGTCGTTGACGGTCAGCAACGAGTCAACTTCGCGGCGGATGACGGCTTCCACCTGGTTCAGCGGAACCGCCAGCAGGTAAGCGCCTTCTTTCAACAGCAGGACCTGCTGGGTGGAGGCGGTGAGCGGCGCCGCGATGTGGAAAACGGTGCCCGCCCCGGCGTGCGATTCGATCCGAATCTGCCCATGCAACCGGTGGACGGCCTCTTTGACGATCGCCAGCCCCAGACCGCGGCCCGCTAACGTGGAGGCGGCGCCCAGGGTGGAAATGCCGGGCAGGAAGATGAGTTGAAGCTGATCCTCCGGGTGGAGCTCGCGCGCGGCGGAAGGCTCGAGCAGACCGCGTCGCTCGGCCTCCTGGACGACCAGCTTGCCATCGATCCCCGCGCCGTCGTCCTGAATGAAAACGTGCAACTGGTTGCCTTGGGCGGTGACGCGAAGGGTGACTTTGCCGATGGGTGACTTATTCGTCTCGGCCCGCACGGCAGCGGGCTCGATTCCGTGGGAGACAGCATTGCGAAGCAGGTGCATCACCGGCTCTTTGAGCGCCTGCAGGATCTGCCGCGTGGCACGCACGTCGAGGCCTTCGGTCTGATACTCGAGCGGCTTATTCTCGCTCTCGGAGAAAGCCCGCACCATCGCGCCGAACGCGCCGAAGACGCTCTCGGCCGGGATCATCTGCGCGCGGTCGACGTTCTCACGCAATTCCTCGATCTGCCGCTCGAGCTTCCACATCGACTGGCGCTGCGACTCGGCCACTGTGCGCGCGCCGGAAAGCAGGGCCGCGCGATGGTCATCCAGAAACCGCACGCAATTGAGCAACGGAGTGAGCGACGGATCGTCGCGGTGCCGGGCGATGACGCCCGCGGCCGCGCGACGGAGCCGCTCGTATTCGCGGATCGTCTCCGCCGTGGTTTCCGCATACTGCTCGCAGCGCGCGACGCCGCGAGAGTAGTCGCCCACGCCGATCACCAACTGCGTGGAGAGGCTGGCGACGGCGTCGAGCAGGTTCGTTCCCACGCGGACCTGGGTGGGCGCGGTGTCGGACGCCGGGGCGTCGGCGGGGGCGTCCGGGACCTGACCGATCAAAGTCGAGGGTAACTCGCCGCCGGCATCGCCCAGCAGCGCGTGCAGGCGACTGAGCATGGCCTTCTCGTCGGGCTGACCGCGTTGATCAAGCGCCCAGGCGAGAACGTCTTCCACATAGTCGAGCGACGCCTGCAGGGTGCGAGACTCCTCCGCACTGACGGCTTCGGCGCGTCCGCGCAGGCGCAACGCCACGGTCTCGAATAAGTGCATCAACGTTTCGGTGGCATCGAGACCCACGGCCCGCGCCGCGCCCTTTAAGGTGTGGGCGCGATGGAGCAGCGTTTCAAACAGGGCGACGTCGCCACCGGAGAGTTGGTGGACGGCGGCGCGCATGCTTTGCAACAGCTCCTGCTGCTCGGCGGCGAAGATGTGCAGCAGCACCGGGTCAAAGCTGTTCACACGTGGTATCTCCCCACCGCGTCGCGCAATTGGACGGCGAGAGTGTTCAGGCTGGCGGCGGCAGTCTCCAGTTGTTTGGTGCTGGTGGCGGTCTGCTGGCTGGCGATGCCGATGTTACGGAACGCTTGCGTCACTTGCTCAAAGCCGATCTGCTGCTGACTGCTGCCGCCGACAATCTGCTGAAACGCCCGCACGCTTTCTTCGATGCTCGAGGTGAGTTCCTCGATGGTCCGTTGCGAAACGCCGGCCTGTTCGCGCCCCGCATCCACGCGCTTGACGGCTTCTTCAGTCAGCATCACGGAAGTGGTGATGCTGCGTTGAATATCGCCCAGGATGGTGCGCACCTGGCTGGTGGCGCGTTTCGATTGGGCGGCGAGGTTTCGAATCTCATTGGCCACCACCGAAAAGCTGCGCCCATGTTCACCGGCCACCGCCGCTTGAATGGCCGCGTTCACGGCCAACAGATGCGATTGCTCGGCGATTTCATTCACCGTGTCGATGATTTCGCCGATGGCTTGCGTCTTGTCGTTCAGCGCCACGATGTTCTCGGCCACGGCTTCGGCCTGCTCCTGAATGCTGCGCATGCCGCTGGTGGTGTTGCGCACGGCTTGCATGCCGACGGCACTGGCGGCGGAAGCGGCTTCCGCGGTGGCGGCCACCTGGCGGGCGCGTTCCGAGATCTGCGCGCCGGATTGGGAAATCTCGGTCATCGTGGCGTTGGCCTGCTGAACCGCGGCGGCCTGTTCGGCGGTGCCGGCGGCCTGCTGCTGCGTGGAGGCCAAAATCTCCGCGGTGGCGGAATTCAGACTTTCGGCCACCAGGCGCGTCTGAATCGCCACCGACTTTAAGCCCGTCACCATGCGGTTCAGGCTGGCACCTAGGGCACTGATCTCGTCGCGGCCGGTGGTGGCGAACGTGGCCGTGAGGTCGCCCTGGCCCACGCGTTCAACGGTTTCGCCAAAATCGTTGAGCGGGGTGACAATCGAACGATGCAGGAAGAAGGAGAGCGCGGCGCCGAAGGCGGCCACCAGAATCAACGCCACCACCACGCCGTTCCTGGTCTGTTCGGCGGCGTCGTTCACTTCCACACGGCCAATCTGAATGTTGTCCTGAATCGCCCGTTGCACGTCGCCGAGGCGCGCTTCATAAGCGGCGGCGGCCCGCTCGACGTCCCCCATGCGGGCATGCGCGTCCGTCAGATTGCCGGCACTCACCAGGGCAAACATCGCTTCTGCCTCCGGTGAAATGGCGTCGAAGAGCCGGCGGGTTTCGGCGATGAGGTTCTGGGCCTTGCGCCATCCGGCGGCGCGCTGCATGGTCACGGCGGAGGACTCCCACTGGCTCAGCGAACTTTCGAGGGAGGCCAGGAGCCTGGCATTCTCCTGGTGCAGATTCAGCCAACGGCGACGCGCCGCTTCAGGCAAGTTGCCGGCCAGCCGATCGCGCCGCAAAAAGCCGGACACCAAGGCCTCCTGCCGCGCGTTGCGCAGTTGGTCTTCGCTCCGGATCAGACTGGCCGTGGCCTGCAGGGCCGCGAAATCCCGGGTCTCGATGTGCAGCATTAACGCCTGTAGCTGCGCATATGATCGCAGGGCGTAGATACCCAGGAACACACTCAGTAAGACCACCACTCCAAAACCGAAGGCGAGACGCGTCCCGAGCTTGATATTCTTCATCCTTCTTCCTTTCCATTTCTCAGGAGGCGAGCCAGCTGCTCGACATCGATGAGTACGGTGGATTCATCCACCAAGCGTCCAACTGCCGGAGCCGCGCCCTGCAGGGTACGTACCTCAGCGGGCGCCGCCGTGTCGACTTCGCCGACCGCACTCACCAGCAGTCCGAAGCGAGGGCGTTGGCCATCGGACTTGAGAATGACCACCGGTCCTTCGGGATCGGCGAAACTTCCCGAGCCCACCAAGCCGCCCAGATGATACACGGGCACGAGTTCCCCATGCAGTTGCATGAGCCCCACCACCGCGGCCGGAGCGCCGGGCACGGGCGAGGGAACCAGTGGCGGAACCACCTCGCCAACCGCTGACAGGCTGACCGCGTACAGGTTGGTCGCGATGCGGAAGGTGAGCAGCGTGAGGAGCCCCGGGACCGGCTCGCTGGGGGCGAGCGGCTGGGCTAAGGCTGCGGCTCGACGCGCGAGGAGGTCCGCCCGAAGATCATCCGGCTGTATCGTTCCGCTGACATGCTTGGGGTTCATCAGTCGACTCTTATCTTATCGATCACCGGGATTCCAGGTGCTCCAATTGGAGGACAGTTAACTGCCGTAACTCGTCGACTCTCATGCCGTCGGCGTCGGGCACTAACTCCTCGTCCGGGCATTCGGAGAGCAATTGCAGGACGTTACCGTAGCTCTTCCGGGCCTTTTGATGGTCGCGGGTAGCTGTCTGGCACTGTCCCAGATGGTAGTGCGCCAGCGTCAGGCTGCGATTCAGGTAGATGGCGCGGCGAAAGGCCTCGAGCGCCTCAGGCAGACGGTTGAGATGTTCGAGGATCAGCCCCAGATGCAGATACGCCGTATCCTCGACGGAATGCGTCGCGAGGTAGCGACGGCAGAGAGCTTCGGCCGCGAGCCAATCGCCGCGATCGGCGAGCAGCCGAATCTGCTCGATGGAAATGACGGCGCCCGGAACCGCGGACACTGGAGCCTTGCTTTCGGGAACGGGCCTGTCGGCGGGTGGCGGATCCGTCCACTCGGGTGGCGTCCAGGTAATTTCGGGCATCACGGGTCGCTCGCCCGGTGAGCGACGGCGATAGGCGGTCACCCCGGGAGCCTGTACCAGTTCGTATTCGTGAAAGATCGAACTGCTCGGCTCGGCATGGCCGACCAGCAGCCAGCCCCCTGGCTTCAGCCCGTCGCGCAGGACGGTGACCACGTGCTCGATGCGAGCCCGCGAGAAGTAGATCAGGACGTTGCGGCAGAGGACGAGGTCGAAGTCCGTGGCTGGCGGACGGTCCTGCACGAGGTTGTGGCGGTCGAAGGCGACCATTCGCCGGTACTCGTCGCGCAAACGCCAACTGGCGCCTTGCGGCTCGAAGCAGCGCTGACGCAGATCATCGTCCACCTCGCGCAGGGCCCATTTGCTGAAGACGGCGGCGCGCGCCTGTTGCAAGTAGTCCGTGTTGAGGTCCGTCCCCGTGATGGAGACGTTCCACCCGGCGAGCCGCGCGCCGAAATCCAGAGACAGCAGGATGGCGAGCGAGTAAGGCTCGGCGCCGGTGGCACAGCCGGCGCTCCAGATGCGGATCTGCCGGCTGCCGGCGTTCCGCTCGAAGAGGTCGGGGAGGATCGTACTGCGCAGAAAAGCGAAGTGCTCTGGTTGACGAAAGAAGTAAGTCTCGCCGATGGTGAGCTCGTTGACGAGCCGGTCGACCTCGGCTGGCGTCATCACGGCTCGATAGCGGGCGCAAGCGACCAGACCGAGCGCCTGGACCCGGCGAGCGAGATGCGCGGCCAGATCGCGGTCTTTGTCCTGATAGTAGTCGAGCCCCGTCAGTTCGAGAACCTCGGCTTTGAGAGCGGGGTAGCCCGGGTCGAAAAGCACTTGGTCCGCGGTCACGAACCCGCTTCCGTCAGCGAGCGCAGCCGATCCTGCGCGCTGGCCGTGAATTGAGCGAGGCATTGCCGCTCTTCTTCCAGCAGCAACCGCTGCGCGTCCAGCACCGTCACCGGCACTCCGTCCACCCGGACCTCGGCTTGCGCGCATTCGTTGAAGGAGAGGTGCGAGGAGCGTTCGCTCAGCAGCGCGAAATCGTCGGCGACACCGTCCACCCGGTCCACCAGCAGGCCCGCGACCGCGCCGCCGGCGCGGACAATGAGGATGGGCGAATCGAGCGTGGCCTCCACAGGGGCGCCATTCAAGAGCCGCCACAGCGGGATGACGGGGATCATCTCCCCCCGTAGATTGAGGAAACCGTCGAGCAGAGACGGTTGGCCAGCCAGACGCGTCAACTGCGCCAGCGGAACCACCTCCACCACGTCCTGAATCGGCAAGGCGCAGGACTGCGACAGGGCTTGGAAGAGAACGAGGCTGGAAGCGGAGACTTCGGACATAAGCACACCACCGACCAGATCCCACACCGATCCGGTCAGACCCCCCACCTATTCGGCCACATCCCCACCTATTCGGATTATGTCAGATCCCAGGGCGGGAGCCAGGATCAGCGCCGCTGCCCGATAGCGATACCGCAGCGTCGGCCCCTCGGTTTCCACCGTCACTTCGCCGGGGCCGGCGAAGCGGACCTGCCGCGGCGCGTGAAGCAGCTTCAGAATCTGCGTGGGCCGCCCGAGTGTCCCGTCGGTGGCGATGGGCAGGACGTTGAGCGCCTCTCCGCCGTAGGCTACGACGATGACGACCTCGCCGTCCGGTGCCACGGCGAGGTCCTTCGGATACGTGGCGGACAGGGACAGCGGCCGGCGGGCCAACCACGAGAGACATCCATCTGGCTCCAAGGCGTACGTGTCCACCGCGCCCCGCGGCAGATGATCGACCTCGGCCACGTCATGAACGGCGTAGACCAAGCGCCGGGTGGGATGCACCGCATAAGCCGTGCCAAGGTGGGCCAAGCTCAGCCCGGCCAGCAATCCGCGGCGTGTCATCTTAGCGGACCGACATCGCATGGTGGAAGATGTTGTGCGGGTCATAGCGGCGCTTCACGTCCTGCAGTAAGGGATAGAGATCGCCGTCGCCGTAGAAGAGCTGGGGCCAGAACTTGTGCGCCAGCATGTCGACGTCGGGGTAGTTCATGTAGCAGCCTTCGTAGTGGTTGCCCGGATAAGGCGTGCCAGCGTGCGCGGCATCCACGCGGGGCGGGGCATAGGCTTCGGTGAAGAAGTCGCGCATCCACTGGAGTCGGGCGGCGTCGTCCTCCTTGCGCATCCAATAAGACTGGAATTGGAGCTTCATGATGCTGGAGCGCTGCCAGAGAGCAGTCTCCTTGGCGAAGCGGGCGTGATTAGCCGCGCCGCCGTAGGAGTCCACCGCTACCAGCGACCCGCGCAGGTCCGCGCCGGGGATGGTGCGGTGCAGATGCTTGTAGAAGATGCGCGCCTCGTCAGCCGTAAAATTGCGCTTCATGTACGAAGACTTGTACTTGGCCCGCTGCGTGCCGCCACCGCCACCTCCTCCGCCGCGGCCGACGGTGGCGTCAAGCCAATGACGCCGCTGCATCGTGTACTGTCCCGGGGCGCAGGGCGGGGCATTCGGATTGGTGACCGGCGCGTGGCGCTCGGCGGGCGTGACCGGGAATGCCGGGACGGGCTTGCACGGCAGGAAGCGGTCGAGGAAGTCGTGCAGGACGCTGAGGTCGCGGCAGGTGCCGTCCGGATTGCAGAACTGGACGGTCATGCCGAAGGTCCGCGCCGAGACGTGCGAGAGGACGAGGATGGCGAACAGGCCCCAGGTGTCGGGCTGGGTACCGCGCGTGGCCCAATACTCGCCGTAGGTGGTGAGGAACTGCACGAAGCGTTCTTCGCTCATGTTGGCCCACTCGAAGTTGAGCGAAACGGTGATCACTTCGGTTGGCGCGGCCGGAAGTTTGTCGCAATGGAAGCCGGTGATGACGCCGTAGTTGCCGCCGCCGGCGCCACGCAGGGCGCGGAAGAGGTCCGGGTCATGCTTGGCGTCCGCTCGGCGCGGAATCACCTTGCCGTTGGCATCGACGGTCAGAATGTCCACTGCGCTCACCCAATCGATGGTGAGGCCATGCAGACGCGCCAGCAAGCCGTAACCTCCGCCACTGATGTGGCCGCCCGCGCCGACGGTGTAGCAGGTGCCGGCCGGCAGCGCGACGGCGGCGCGTTTGTAGAGGTCCAGATAAAGGTCCCCGAGGGCTTTGCCTGCCGGGATCCAGTGGCCGGTCGCTGGACGATTGGCGGGCGGAGCCGTGAGGAGACTGAGGTCCAGAATCGCCCCGCCCGGATTGTTGACGACGAAGTCCTCGTAGCAGTGTCCGCCGGAGCGAATGGTGGGCCGCAGGCCGGCTTTCACGACGCGTTGCAGCGCTTCGGCAGCCTCCTCCACGGTGGAGCAGATTTCGATTTGTCCAGCCGCATCGGCATCGGACGCGGGCCAGCGATTGTTGCGGCTGCGCTTGAGCACGGGGTAGCGAGGATCCTGCCTCGTGACGGTGTACGCCATACCACTCCAGGATCGCCGATTTGCGATAGTTGAAGGATGTTGCTGAGTCGGCGAGGGGTGCTGAGGATGGCGGCGGGCGCGTCGGTGCTGGCGCGGGGCGCCACGAGCCGGAGCCTGTTCGATGGACAATCGCTCGATGGCTGGCGCGCCGTGGGCGGCGGAAAGTTCCCGGCGCACTGCTGGAACGTGACCGACGGATGCCTGCACGCGTGCGTGGCGAAGCCGACCTATCAGGACATCCGGACCATCGACGAGTACGGCGACTTCGAGCTCGAGTTCGAGTGGAAGATCGCCCGTGACGGCAACTCCGGCGTGAAGTACCTGATCTATCACGAGGACGTCTGGTCACCGCCCGGAGTGACGACCAAGCATGCCCGCGGCCGGGGCTTCGAGTATCAGGTGGCCGACGGGGCGGCCGCGCGCGGCGAACTCGAAACCGCCGGCGCGCTGTACGGCTTTCTCGCACCCTCGCAAGCGATGGCGAAGCCCTGCGGCGAGTTCAATGAGGCGCGCATCATCCGGCAGGGGATGCACGTGGAGCATTGGCTGAACGGCCAGCGCGTACTGAGCGTTCAGTTGGACGCGCCGGAGACGCTGGCCCGCATGCGCGAGCGCAAAGTGCCGGCGGAGTTCCCGCGGCGCTCACCCATCGTCCTGCAAAATCACGCCTCCGAAGCGTGGTTCCGCAAACTGCGCATTATGCTGTGAAGGTGACGCGTCGAGAACTTTTCTTCGGAGCGGCCGCCATGGCCGCCGCCCAATCGCAGCAGCCCAACATCCTGATGATCGTGGCTGACGACCAGGGGTGGGGCGACCTGAGCATCCACGGCAACACGAATCTTTCGACGCCGAACATCGATTCGCTGGCCCGCGACGGCGCCCTCTTCGATCGCTTCTACGCCTGCCCGGTTTGTGCGCCGATGCGCGCCGAGTTTCTCACCGGGCGCTATCACGCGCGCGGCGGCGTGCGCGGCGTCAGCACCGGCGCCGAGCGGCTGAATATCGGCGAAAAGACGATTGCCGAAGTCTTTCGCGAGGCGGGTTACTCCACCGGCATTTTCGGGAAATGGCACAACGGCACGCAGCCGCCGTATCACCCGAACTTTCGCGGCTTCGAGGAGTTCTACGGCTTTACGTCCGGTCATTGGGGGCAATACTTCACGCCGGAACTCGATCATAACGGCAAGATGGTGCGCGGCAACGGCTACATCATTGACGACCTGACGGACCATGCGATGGAGTTTGTCGCCCGGAACCGCGCCAAGCCCTTCTTCTGCTACGTGCCCTATAACTCGCCGCATTCGCCCATGCAGGTACCCGATCGCTTCTACGAGAAGTTTCGCAACTTCGAGCTGAAGCAGACGGCCAAGGATGCCTCGCAGGAAGATCCGGCGTTCACGCGCGCGGCGCTCGCGATGTGCGAGAACATCGACTGGAACGTCGGGCGTCTGCTGGACACGTTAAGGAAACAGCGCGTGGACCGGAACACCATCGTCATCTACGTGAGCGACAACGGCCCGAACAGTTGGCGTTGGAACGGCCGCATGAAAGGCCGCAAGGGGACCACCGACGAAGGCGGCGTGCGCGTGCCGTGCCTGATGCGTTGGCCGGGGCAGATTCCGCCCGGGACGAAGGTGAAGCAGATTGCCGGGGCGATCGACTTTTTGCCGACGCTCACTGACCTGGCCGGCTTGCGCTGGCGGTCCGACCGGGCGCTCGACGGCCGCAGCTTGAAGCCTTTGCTGACGGGCAAAACGGCCGCTTGGCGGGATCGCCTGATCTTCTCGCAACAGAACAAGCGCGTAAGCGTGCGCACGCAGCAGTATCGTCTGGATGCCGACGGCTTGCTCTTTGACATGGTGGCCGACCCGGAGCAGACTCGCGACATTTCCGCCCAACAGCCGCAGGAGACGGCCCGGCTGCGCGAGGCCGTGGAGGACTTCAAGCGTCAGGTGTTTCCCTTGGTGGGGCCGGACGATCGCCCCTTCCCCGTCGGTTATGCCGCGGCGACCTGGCTGCCCGCCCGCGATGGCGTGGGCCACGGCGGCATCAAGCGCAGTGCGCAGGCGCCGAACTGTTCTTTCTTTACGAACTGGACGAAACCCGAAGACCAGATCACCTGGGACGTGGAAGTGCTCCAGGCGGGCACTTACTCGGCGGAACTCTATTACACCTGCCCGGCGGCAGACGTCGGCTCCACCGTGGAGTTGAGTTGGGGCGAGAGCCGTGTCAGTGGCAAGGTGACGGTGGCGCACGATCCGCCTCTCGAAGGGAAGAAGGAAGATCGCGTGGACCGCGGCACCGAGTCCTACGTCAAGGCGTTTCGGCCCTTGCTACTGGGGCGCATCCAGCTCGAGAAGGGCCGGGCCCCGCTCACCTTGCGCGCCACTCAGGTGGCGGGTCGTCAGGTGGCCGACGTCCGTTATCTCATTTTGACGCGCGCCTGACTCGCTGCGTCTGCGATCTCGCTATAGACTGTGAGACGCATGATGCCGACTCGACGAACAGCCCTGGTGGGTGGCTTGGCCGCGACCCGCCACTTACTCGCGAAAGCCGCCCAACCGAAAACCAAGGTGAGCTTCAAGCTGCCCGCTCACGCTTGCGATTGCCACACGCACATCTTCGGAGACTATCCGCTCTTTGCCGGACGCAGCTACACGCCCGAACCGGCGAGTGCGGCCGAGATGGCGGCACTCCATCGCGCCCTCGGCATTGAGCGCGTCGTGATCGTCACCCCGAGCATCTATGGCACCGACAACACGTCAACGCTCGAGGGCATCAAAGCGCGTGGCCAGCATGCCCGGGGTGTGGCCGTGATTGACGACCAGACGTCCGACGCGGATTTGGAAGCGATGCACCAGGCTGGCATGCGCGGCATCCGGCTGAACCTGAACAATGGTCCGCGGAGCAGCGTGCCCCCGCGCGAGCGATTCGCGGCCGCGGCCAAACGCATGGCCGCGCGCGGTTGGCACATCCAGATGTTCGTCGGCCCCCCGGTGATCACCAGCATCAAGGATCTGGTGATGACCTCGCCAGTCTCGGTGGTGTTCGATCATTTCGGTGGCGCGAATTTTAGCGGCGGCGTCGACCAGCCCGGCTTCGGCGACCTGGTGGACTTGGTGCGCGCCGGGAAGGCCTACGTGAAGATCTCGATCTCCGGACCCAACGTCGGCGCGCCGCTGGCCGGTGCCGCTCCGCTAGCCAAGGCGCTGATCGGCGCCAACGTCGAACGCATTCTCTGGGGGACGGACTGGCCGCATCCCGACGCCGCCTCGGGCCGCCAACCCACCGAGGTTTCGCCCTTGAAAAGCGTCGATGACGGCGAAGTACTGAATCAGTTGTCTCTTTGGGCGCCCGATGCCGCCACCCGGAAAAAGATTCTGGCGGACAATCCCGCCCAGCTTTACGGCTTCTGAGGAATCAGCGCCTGCCGGGCGCGCGCGACGATCGCGGCGGCTTCCTCCGGCGTGCGGCCCGCGCTGCTCAAGTGGCCCATTTTGCGGCCGGGTCGCGGATCTCGCTTGCCGTAGAGGTGCAGCTGCGCACCCGCGGCGAGCGCTTCGCCCCAGCGCGGTTCGCCATTCGCCCACGCATCGCCCAGGAGGTTGGCCATGGCGCCGGCCCCCCGCAGATACTGCGGCTGATGCGCCGGCAGGTCGCAGACCATGCGCAGTTGCAGGTCGAACTGCGAAATGTCGCAGGCTTCGATCGTCAGGTGGCCGGAGTTGTGCGTGCGCGGCGCGATCTCGTTCACCAGGTAACGCCCATCCGCTGTCTCAAAGAACTCCACGCACATCACGCCCACCGCCTCCAGCGCTTCGAACAGGCGCCGCGCGATGGCGATTGGCTCGCCGTCGGTTTCAACGGGCCCGCGTGCAATATCCAGGATGTGATTGGCGTGGGCATTTTCCATCACGCCGAAATGAAAGAACTCGCCGCGCACGCTGCGTCCGGCGATCACCGACACCTCGCGGCGGAAGGGAATGAACTCTTCGAGAATCAACGGCTGCGGCAGCAGCGCCGCTACGGCTTCCCGCGCCGCCTCGATCGTCGCGACCTTCTGCTGTCCTTTGCCGTCATAGCCAAAGTCGGCGGTCTTGAGGACCGCGGGATAGGCGAAGCCTTCCACGTCCTCGATCGTCGTCACCGGCCGGAACGGCGTCACCGGGATGCCCGCGTCCCGCAGAAAGGTCTTTTCGCGGATCCGGTTCTGGGTGATGTGCAGGACACGTCCGGCCGGGCGGACGATGGTGACCGCTTCGGCCGCCGCCGCGCAATCGGCGGAGACGTTCTCGAACTCGAAGGTCAGCACATCTACACCGTGGGCAAACTCCTGCACGAGCGCGGCGTCATCATACGAGCCGACACACTCCACATCGGCCACCACGCCGGCCGGCGAGTCCGGTTCCGACGAATAGACGTGAACGCGGTAGCCCATCTCGCGGGCGACGAGCGCCAGCATCCGGCCGAGTTGGCCGGAGCCGAGAATGCCGAGAGTGCTGCCGGGAGCGATCACGGGAGAGTGGTGTTCAGAACGGTCTGGGTCTGCTCCTCGCGGAACGCCGTGAGTTTGGCGGCGAGCGCTGGATCGCGGAGCGCCAGGATCGATACGGCGAGCAACCCGGCATTGGTGGCGCCGGCGCGACCGATCGCGAGCGTGCCGACGGGAATGCCGCCGGGCATTTGGACGATGGAGAGAAGCGAGTCTTGGCCCTTGAGGGCGTGGCTTTCGACGGGTACGCCGAGCACCGGCACGATGGTGTGGGCCGCGACCATGCCGGGCAGGTGGGCCGCGCCACCGGCGCCCGCAATGATCACTTGAATGCCGCGTGCGGCGGCTTCCTTGGCGTAAGTGACCATGAAGTCGGGTGTGCGGTGGGCGGAGACGATGCCGCACTCGTGTTCCACGCCGAAACGAGTGAGAACCTCGTCGGCATGCCGCATCGTCTCCCAATCCGACTTGCTGCCCATGATGACGGCAACGAGTGGATTTGCCACGCGTTACTGCCCTTGGCTCAGCGTATAGCCGCGTTGACCGTCGTAGTAGAAGAGGCCTTCGGTCTTAATGATCTTGAAGCCCTGATTCACCGCCGCCGCATAGAGCGCCGCGATGTCCTGCTGCGTGATCTCGCCCACCTTGCCCTCAAAGCGGCAGCGCCACTGATCGGCCTTCACCGGAGCGACGGTTTCGCCCGGATAAACCTTCGTGCCGCGGTTGGAGATCAGGACCAGCTTCAGCTTGTCGTTGTTCAGCTTCTCCACCTTCGGACCCAGTTCGCTGGCGGTGCCTTCGGTCCAGTTCACGAAGATGTCCACGCCGGACTGTTCGATCTTGCCGACCGAGGGGTGCGCGGGTTCGGCCAGCGTAGGCAGCGCCTTGTATTCGACGGCCTTCAATTGTTCCGGAACCTTGCCCAATCGAGCGACCACGGCTTGCGCGAATTCCTTCGTGCCGACCTTCTCCTTCGACGTGCCTTCCTTGAAGATGTCGTAGGTGTGCACGCCGTCTTCCAGCGTCTTGAGCCAGGCATTGTGCACGCGCGTCGCAATATCGGCCTGCCCGATGTGGGCCAGCATCATTACGCCGCCGAGCAGCAGCCCCGACGGGTTCGCCAGATTCTGGCCGGCGCGGCGCGGCGCGGAGCCGTGGATGGCTTCGAACATGGCGTACTTCATGCCGATGTTCGACGAGCCCGCCAGGCCCACGGAGCCGGCGATCTGCGCGGCCACGTCCGAAAGAATGTCGCCGTAGAGGTTCGGCATCACGATGACGTCGAACGCTTCCGGCGTATCGGCCAGCTTGGCGGCGCCGATGTCGACGATCCAATGTTCTTTTTCCAGTTCCGGATACTCGGCCCCCAGCTCATCGAAGACCTTGTGGAACAGGCCGTCGGAGAGCTTCATGATGTTGTCTTTGGTGAAGCAGGTCACCTTCTTGCGGCCGTTCGCCTTGGCGTATTCGAAGGCGTAACGCACGATGCGCTCGGTGCCGCGGCGCGTGATCAGTTTCACACTCTCCATCACATCGGCGGAGAGCTGGTATTCGATGCCCGCGTAGAGGTCTTCTTCGTTCTCGCGCACGATCACCACGTCCATCACCGGATGCTTGGTTTTGACATAGGGGTGGTAGGACACGCAGGGGCGCACGTTGGCATAAAGGCCCAGCAGCTTCCGCGTGGTGACGTTGAGGCTTTTGAAGCCGCCGCCCTGCGGCGTGGTGATCGGCGCCTTGAGGAACACTTTGGTCCGCAGCAAGCTATCGAGGGAGCTTTGCGCGATGCCGGCGGAATTGCCGCTCAGGTACACCTTCTCGCCGATTTCAATCGTTTCAATATCGAGCTGCGCACCCGCGGACTCGAGGATATGGAGGGTCGCGGCCATGATTTCCGGACCGATGCCGTCGCCGTGCGCGACTGTGATTGGAGTTTTAGTTGCCATAGGTGGAAGAAACGGTACTTTAATCTATCAGGCTACCGCAGGTGGCGGCGGGCGCGTCCGACGATGTGCGGCAGCAGGGCCATTCCGCGCACCTCCACCGCCTCCTGCTCCACCTGGGCGAACCCCGCCTGGGCAATCAGTCGGCCGGTGGCCCGCACCGGATGACACCCCATCAGACCGCACAGCGGCCGCAGCGAGTGCTGCAGCAGGCGAGTTCCCAGGGCGCCGGCCGCCACGTGCTCCAGATAAACGAACGTGCCCCCGGGCTTCAGCACGCGCAGAATCTCACGCAAGGCCTGCCGCGGGTCCTGCACCGAACACAGCACCAGCGTGCACACCACATGATCGAAGGCGGCCTCGGGGCAGGGGATCGCTTCGGCGGGCGCGGCCAGCACGGGGCCGGGCAGGGTCATCTTCCCGAGCGCGGCGCGCATGGCCGCGTTGGGCTCCAGGCCCGTCCAGTCGGCGTGGCTGAGGTAAGGCAGGTTGGTGCCCAGGCCCGGGCCCAGTTCGAGCACGCGTCCCCGCAACGGCGCGAGCCAGGTGCGTTTGGTGTCGGCGAGTTCACGTTCCAGATAGCCGCCGGCCCGTCCCATCACCCAGGCCGAGAGTCGTTCCATAATCATTAGCATGCTTCGTTCCCTGTCGATCGTTTTTAGCCTGTCCTGCCTGCTGGGTCAGGAGCATACGCCGCAGAATGAAAAGAACCCCCTGGCCGGCAAGCCGGAAGCGGTGGTCGCGGGGCAGAAACTGTTTGTGCAGGCCTGCCAGGCTTGCCACGGCGGCAACGCCGCCGGCAGCGAGCGCGGACCCGCCCTCTCGACCGGCGTCTTCAAACACGGCGCCAAGGACGGCGAAATCTTTATCAACATCCGCAACGGCATCCGCGGCACCCAGATGCCCGCCTTCGGACGTTTAACGATCGATCAGGGCTGGGAACTGGTGAGCTATCTTCGCAGCTTGAGTGCCTCGGGCGCCAAAACGTCCGAAGTGGTGCCCGGCAATCCCACCGAAGGGCAGAAGCTGTTCTTCGGCAAGGCGCGCTGCGTTGGCTGCCACGAAGTGAACGGACGCGGTGGCATCGTCGGGCCGGATCTCTCGGCCGCCGGCGCCTCCTCCGCCGAAGCCCTGATGCAGAAGCTGCTGGACCCCAATACGATGATGGCCGGCCGCCGCCGCGAGCGCCGCTCCGGCATCGGCGTCGTGAACCTGACCTTGAAAGACGGCGCCACCGTCCGCGGCGTCCGCCGCAACGAGGACACGTTCTCCGTCCAACTCACCGACCTCTCCGGCAAACTCCATCTGATCGACAAGGAGCGCATCGCCACCCGGCGCGACGATCCGAACTCGCTGATGCCGCCCGCCACCAGCCTCAGCCCCGACGAGCGGCAGAATCTGGTGGCTTATCTGAAGTCGCTCACCGCGCGCGACCTGACGCAGGCCGCCACCGCGCCCGTGCCCCCCGGCGGCCTCACCTACGAACGCATCCGCCATGCCGCCGCCGAGCCGCAGAACTGGCTGACCTACTGGGGCGACTACGCCGGCCGGCACTTCACCTCGCTCGATCAGGTGACCCCCTCGAACGTGAAGCAACTGCAGACGCGCTGGGCCGCGCAAATGCCCGGCGATTCCGTCCTGCAATCGACGCCCATCGTCGTCGACGGCATCATGTACACGGCCGGCGTGGTGGGGCAGGTGTTCGCCCTCGACGCCAAAACCGGTCTGCAGATCTGGAAGTATCAGCGGCCGCAAAAGGTCGTCAATGCCTTTGAAAGCAATCGCGTGAACCGCGGCGTGGCCGTACTCGGCCATCGCGTGTACTTCGGCACCCTGGACGCGGCGCTGGTCGCGCTCGATGCGCGCACCGGCCGGCCCGTGTGGGAGACGCAGGTCGCGAACACCATGGAAGGCTACAGCATCACCGTCTCGCCGCTGGTGGTGAAGGACAAGATCATCGTCGGCGTCGCCGGCGGCGAACACGGCATTCGCGGCTTCCTGGACGCCTACGACGCGAACACCGGCAAGCGCGTGTGGCGCTTCAACACCGTCCCCGGACCCGGCGAGTTAGGCCACGACACCTGGAAGGGTGACAGTTGGAAGCTGGGCGGCGCGCCCACTTGGCTCACCGGCAGCTACGACCCTGAACTCGACACGCTCTACTGGGCGACCGGCAACCCCGGCCCCGACATGGATGGCGAAATTCGCAAGGGCGATAACCTGTTCTCGTGCTCCGTCGTGGCGCTCGATCCGAATACCGGCCAGCGCAAGTGGCACTATCAGTTCACGCCCAACGACAGTCACGACTGGGACGCGAACCAGGACCTCGTGCTGGTCGATCGCGTAATTGACGGCCAGCCCCGGAAGCTGCTGGTGCAGGCCAATCGCAACGGTTTCTTCTATGTGCTCGATCGCACCAACGGCCAGTTCCTGCTGGGTAAGAATTACGTGCGGCAAACCTGGAATCAGGGCTTCGAAGCGGACGGCCGCCCCAAGGTGATTCCGGATTCAGACTCGACGCCCGAAGGCCGCGTGGTCTATCCCACGCTCGTCGGCGGCACCAACTGGCAAAGCCCCTCCTATGACGGCAACAGCGGTTGGCTCTACGTCGTCTACAACGATGGCGCGCAGCGTTTTATCCGCGAGAAATCCACTTACGAACCGGGCAAGGCCTATTGGGGCGGGCGCGCCATGCCGGCCGGTGACCCCCCGGTGCCGGGCATCAAAGCCATCGACACGCGCGACGGCTCCGTGAAGTGGGACTTCAAGCTCTCCCAGGGTTCCCTCGGCGCGGGCGTGCTGGCGACGTCTACAGGCCTGCTGTTCGCCGCGACGGCCGAAGGCAATTTAATGGCGCTCGACGCCAAGACCGGGAAGTATCTGTGGCGCACCCAGACCGGTGCCTCGATTCTCTCGTCGCCCATCAGTTACTCGGTGGAAGGCAAACAGTACATCGCCGTCTCGGCAGGTCAGGTGCTCTACAGCTTCGCGCTCCCGGAATAGGGATTCCGGCTCTACCGCTTTCCTGCTGAGGACTCGCAGTCCGAGCGCGAACGCGACCCAAGCTACATCCAGGCGCCGGAAACCACGGCCGGGCAGTTAATCTTCACTCGGCTCCTCTTTGCTCCTGCCTCTTGCAACGGTAGGTAATAGGCCGTGTCCGGCAAAATAGGCCGTGTCCGGAAAATAGGCCGTGTCCGGCACCAGAAAAAAGGCGCCAACGCGGGGACCGCCGGCGCAAGCGGGGGCATTGACCGCCCCCACGGCCCACCTGCCGCCAATTGTCCACCGACCACAACCCTAGCCCGCCATCACCACATCCACCCG